>CAJODQ010000027.1 GCA_905233345.1 uncultured Bacteroidales bacterium | reverse complement strand
CGGGCCGCCTGTCGAGCTCCAGCCGGGTGCCGATGCAATCCCCACTTCCATGCCCAGGGAATCGGCCAGGCGGATGGCAAAGGCGAAGTTCTCTTTCCAGGCGTCGCTCAAATAGGGCGTAGGCTCCACCACGGGCGGCAGGCTCTGCATCATGGCGCCGCCGGCGTCGAACTGGTGGAAGCCCGCGATGCCGATGCGGTCCATCCAGGCCAGGTCTTTCCGGATCCCCTCTTTCGAGGTATTGCCGTTGATCCAGTGCCACCACACATAGGGCCGCGCTTCCCGTGGCGGGTTCATGAAGGTTTCAAAGGTGTTGGGTTGTGCCCATGCGGCGGAGGCCAGCATCAGCAACATGGCCCACAAGAGAAAGCTTCTTTTCATCAGAATCCGGAGTTTTCACAAATTTACGAAAAAGGATTAAAATCTATTTGCTACCTTTGTTTGTATGAGAAAACTTTTGATCCTCCTGGTAGCGGTGTGCGCCGTTTCCGCGATGGCGCAGCAGCGCGAGCCGCTGTGGCCGGCAGAGCGTATGCCCGACGCGCAGGCACTCCAGGTTGCAGCGATGACCGACGAGACGAGCCGGCCCGGCTTCGATTCCGCGCAGCACCGCATCCCCTACCTTGAGTGGTTCGCGGCGCCGGATGCTGCCGTAAAGACAGACGCCTGCATGATCCTCATCTCGGGCGGATCCTACGAATGCTGCTGCGACGTCGGATTGATCCAGTATTGGAAAGAAGAACTCACGAAACGCGGCGTCCAGTGCGTGAACTTCGTGTACCGCACGCCGCGACCGGAAGGCCTGCCCATCTGGCAGACCGCCTGGGAAGACGGACAGCGCGCCGTGCGCCTGGTCCGCAGCGAAGCGGCCCGGCGCGGCTTCGACCCCGAAAAGATCGGCGTCGTCTCCATGTCTGCCGGATCGCATCTGGCCCTGCTCCTGGCCACCGGCTCGCTCACCCCGACCGAACGCGTCGACGCGCTCGACGACCTCCCCTGCCACATCAACTGGGCCATCGTCCATGCTCCGGCTTATGTGACGACCGACGGTGAAACGGGCACCCCCGCCACACGGGAGGGCTACGGCACGGACGTCGCACTGAGTAGCGTCTTTCCCTTTGATGCGAAGACCTGCCCGATGAGCCTGCACCATGGCGGCGCAGACCCTTACTCCCCCAACGGATCCACGCTGGTCTACCGGCAACTGCGCCGCATGGGCATCCCGGCCGAACTGCACCTTTACCCCGGCAAGGGACACGGAGCCTTCGGCTTTGCGCGCGGGCTGGAATTCATGACACAGATGGGTTATCTGGGACCGGTCGCTCCGGAAGTCACGCTGGAAAGCCGCTTTCCCGACGACCCGGCGGGCGTAAGCTATGCCAAAGAGGCGATCTGGCCGGAAGGCCGGATGCCCGACGCTCAGGCAGAGCAGTGCGAACCCTATATCGAATGGTACATCCCCGAGCACCGCACGACCGACGCCATTCAGATCATCTACTCGGGCGGCGCCTATGTGGGCAACGGCCCCGAAAGTTTTGAAGTCGCCCCGGCACGCCGCTACTTCAACGCGCTGGGCATGACCGTCGTCACGATGAAATACCGCAGCCCGCGCCCGCAGGGGCTGGCCAAACATACGACCGCCTGGCAAGACCTGCAGCGGGCCGTGCGCCTGGTGCGCAGCCAGGCAGCAGCGCGCGGCCTGGATCCAGACCGCATCGGCATCATGGGATCCTCGGCGGGCGGCCACCTCACCCTGATGGGTGTGACCTCCGCACGGCACCTGGCTTATCTCCCGATCGATGAGATCGATACCCTCTCCTGCAAGGTCCAGTGGGGCATCGGCATCTACCCGGCCTACGTCCTGAGCGACGGCCTCGACGGCTACAACACGACAGGCGGCAACGACGACACGGCCGTGCTCGCACCGGAGTTCTCTTTCGACCTGGACACAGCGCCCATGCTGCTGATCCACGGCGATGCCGACGGCTATGCGGCGATGGGTTCCGTCAAAGTGTGGGAGCGGCTGCGTGCCATGGGCATCCCAGCTGAGTTGCACACGCTCGCCACGCGCGAACACTGCTTCCAGTACAGCGCCTCCCCCGGAACGGGCAGCTACAACTGGCTTGAGCGGATTGTTGAATATTTGCAAATTAAATAATACTATCATGAAAAAGAACAACTTGGCAACATTCGTCATAACGACGCTGGTCTTCGTGCTGACAGCATCTTGCTCGACCCCTGACGCCTGGGTCAAAGTGGAAGGGAACCGATTCATCGACCCGCAGGGGAAGGAGATCATCTTCCGCGGACTCTGCTTCTCCGACCCGGTCAAGCTCGTGCAGGACGGGCAGTGGAACGAGCGCTATTTCGCCGAGGCCGCCGACTGGGGCGCCAACATCGTGCGTTTCGCCGTGCATCCGGCCCACCTCAACGCCATGGGCTGGGAAGAGACCTTCGCCGCCATGGACCAAGGCATCGAATGGGCAAAAAAATACGGCCTGTACGTCATCATGGACTGGCATTCCATCGGCAACCTCAAGGATGAGCTGTATACCTCTCCCATGTACAACACCACGAAAGAAGAAACCTTCAAGTTCTGGCGCACCGTCGCCCAGCGCTACAAGGACGAACCCACAGTCGCCCTCTATGAGCTCTTCAACGAGCCTACAGTGACCGCACCCAACACAGGCACTTGCACATGGGACGAATGGAAGGCCCTGCAGGAGCAGATCATCGACACCGTGCGTACCTACAACCCGCACGCGGTCAGCCTCTGCGCCGGCTTCAACTGGGCGTACGACCTGACGCCGGTGGCCAACGCACCCATCGCCCGCCCCAACGTGGCCTACGTGTCGCATCCCTACCCCATGAAGCGCGACCAGCCCTGGGAGGAGCAGTGGGAGCGCGACTTCGGCTATGTGGCCGACACTTATCCCGTGATCTGCACGGAAATCGGCTACTGCCTGGAAGATGAACCGGGCGCCCACATCCCGGTCATGTCGACCGACGTATACGGCGAGCACATCACGAAATACTTCGAGCAGAAAGGCATCTCGTTCACCATCTGGTGCTTCGACGTGGACTGGGCACCCATGCTCATCAGCGACTGGAATTTCACCCCCACCACGGAGGGCCGCTTCTTCAAACCCTACCTGCAGAGCAAAAAGCAATGAGTTTCCCCTATATCCAGGAACCGATGACCGCGGCGACCGACCTGTTGATCGCGGCGGTCAGCCTCTACGCCTTCCTTCGGCTCAAGCGCCGCTGGCCCAAACCCGACCTGAGCCAATGCTGGTATCTGATGTTCTTTCTGCTGATGTTCATCAGCACGGTGTTCGGGGCTTTCCTGAACCACGCTTTCGCCTATGTCTTCCCACCGGGAGACCGGAACATGCTGCCCAACTGGATCACCAACGTGCTGTCGGTGAGCTGCTACGCCATGGCCCTGATCGAGCGCGCCCATAGCGTGCGGCCCCTGCGCTTCCGGAAAGCACTAGGCGTGGCCGTGCTGGTGGAAACGGTGGCCATTGTGGTGCTGACCCTCTGGAAAATGACCTTCCTCTACGCCGAGATCCACATCGGCATCATCCTCTATGTGTTCTCGCTGCCCCTGCAAATCCGGCTCTGGAAGGCGGGGTACCGTAAGGAGAATACCCTGGCCATCGTCGCGACCGCGGTGATGTCCCTGATTCCGGTCGTGCTGATCGCCGGCCTCAGTTTTTCGGAAAATTTCAATTATTACGATATCAGCCACGTGATCATCGCCACGGCGATGTATCTCTATTACCGGGCTGGCTTGCTATGGAAACAAAGTCCATCAAAGTAATGAAACATATCTGCTATTATCTGCTGCTGGCGACCGTGCTGCTGTCGGCGACAGCCTGCCACAAGGACATTCCCATTACCGACATCTTCCTCGATCCCGCGGCGAAGACCCTCTTTATCGGTGAAAGTTTCGACCTGACCATTCAGTATCTGCCGGAAGACGCGACCCACGCGGATGACATTCAGGTCTACAGCACCAACGAAAGCATCATCACCTATGCCAACGGCAAGGTAACGGCAAAGGACGGCGGCTCGGCCGCCATCACGGCCAGTTGCGGCAACGTCCTCGGCCAGTGCCGGGTCAAGGTGTACAAGTACAGCCTGTACAAAGGCGGCAAAAACTACGGCATCGACTTCGTCAAGGGATATGGATCCAAGATGGGCGAAGATACCATGCAGGCGGTGGATATCTACATGACCCACAACGATTCCGACGGATCCACCCAGAATTTCCAGTTCTGGATGCGGACCAGCCAGTTCGGCAAGGACGTCGATTTTACCAAGGATCCTGGCGACGCGCTGGTCAGCGTCTTCATGAACAACAACGAAGACGGCTATACCGTTTTCATGGGCGAAGAAGGAATTCCCAGCATCGTGCTGGC
Source organism: uncultured Bacteroidales bacterium (assembly GCA_905233345.1). Taxonomy (GTDB): domain Bacteria; phylum Bacteroidota; class Bacteroidia; order Bacteroidales; family UBA932; genus Cacconaster. Next base: position 21,456 of record CAJODQ010000027.1, on the reverse strand, counting down.
GGACTGGACATCCACCGACGTCACGCTGACCCGCGGCATCCTGCACGTGGAACAGGTCCACTCCAATCATTTCAAGATCAAAGCAGACTTCGAGTTGTCGAACGGCTACCGCTTCGGCACCGACTGGGACGGTGACGTCAGCCTGGAGATCGAATAGCCTGGCGGCTTATTTCATGACAAACAGCAAGTCGGCGCCATCCTGGATGTCTTCGTAGCGAAGGGTGGTGCCTTTGAGCCGTTGTCCGTTCAGATAGACGGCCTTGACATAGACGTGCTCCGAGCTCCAGTTCTGCGTCCGGACGGTCAGCGTGCCGCCGCCGGAGAGTTTGACCTGCACGCCGGGCAAGCAGGGCGAGCCCAGCTCGTATTCGTTGGAGCCGGGGCATAAAGGATAGAAGCCCAAGCAGTTGAAGATATACCAAGCACTCATCTGGCCGCAGTCGTCGTTGCCGCTCAGGGCGTCGGGCTTGTTGCCGTAGAAATGGTCGGCCACGTAGCGGACCCATTTCTGACATTCCTGGGGCTTGCCCAGCTTGTTGTAGAGATAGAGCACGTGGTGGCAGGGCTCGTTACCGTGCCAGTAGCCGCCAATGCGGCCCCAGATGTCGTGGGCGCCGGGAATGTCGTCGCTCATCTCCATCGTGAACATCTCGTCGAGGCGCTTGCACAGGAATTTCTTGCCGGCAATGGCCATGTAATCTTCGAAGGCATGCGGCACGGTCCAGGTATACTGCAGGGTGAAGCCTTCGGTAATATCGCCCCAGCCGTTGACGGAGCCGGGGCCCTGGTAAGCAATGGGCGCAAAGGGCGTGCGCCAATTCCCCTCGGCGTCCCGCCCGCGCATGTATTTCGTTTCGGGATCGATCAGGTTGCGGTAGTTCTGGCTTCGCCGGAGGAAGAACTCGTAATCCGCCATGTGGCCCAGCAGCTTCGCAGCCTGGGCAACGCACCAGTCGTCGTACGCGTACTCGAGGGTCTTGGACACAGATTCATCCTCTTTGTCGAAGGGCACATAGCCCAGTACGGTATATTCCGGCAGGCAGTCGTAATGCGGGTTGGTCGCCGTGGCCTTCATGGCCTGGTAGGCGCGCTCATAGTCGAAGCCCTGCACGCCCTTGACCATCATGTCGGCCAGGACGGATACGGCATGGTAGCCGATCATGCACCAGGTCTCGCCGCCGTAGAACGACCAGATAGGCAGCATATGCTCCGTGCTCTTGTCGTAATGTTCCAGCATGGAGTTGGCCAGGTCGGCCTGCAGGGGCTGGTTGACCAGGTTCAGCAGCGGATGGAAGGCGCGATAGGTATCCCAGAGGGAGAAAGTCGTATAGTTGGTGAAGCCCTCGGCCCGGTCAATGGTTCCGTCGTGCGCCCGGAAACGCCCGTCGACGTCCTGGAAGAGGAAGGGATGCAGGGCCGTGCGGTAGACGCTCGTGTAGAAGGTCTCCTTCTGTGCCTGGCTGCAGGCGGGGTCCAGTTTGTAACGGCCGAGTTCCGCCTCCCACAGGGCCTCGGCTTCGGCGCGGACCCGGTCGAAATCCTTGCCGTCCAGTTCGCTGAGGTTCCGAAGCGCGCCGTCAATCCCCGTGGCGGAAATGGCCACCTGCACATTCAGCTGCTGCCCTTCGGTCGTAGGAAAGCGCAGGCACACTTTCAGCCCGGTGCCCCAGGCCTCGCGGCTGCTGCGGAAGCGGCTGGTGTTGTAGATCACGGGCTTGCCTTCCTTGTAGATCAGGAAATCGCGGACAGGTTCCGCAAAGCGCACCGCGAAATAGACGTGCCGGTCGGGGTTCCAGCCGCTGACGATCTTGCTGCCGACGAGCGTGTATTCGTCGACCCAGCGGACACTCGACCAGACGCATTTCCAGAGCAGGGTGTGCTGCAGGTCGATGGTCAGGCGCGAAGTATCACAGGCCGGATACGTGAAGCGAAGGATGCCGCTGCGGGCGGCGGCTGTCATTTCGGCTTTCACGCCCGAATCCTGCAAAACCACGCCGTAGTAGCCGGGGCTCGCCCACTCCGCGTCGTGGCTGAAGCGGGAGGGTCCGTCGCCAGGTGTGAAGAGGAAGTCGCCCAGGTCGGGTATGCCCGTGCCGCTCAGATGGGTCAGGCTGAAGCCCAGAATCTCCGGATGCGTGTATTTGTAGCCAGCGGCAGTGTCGTAGTCATCGACATCTGTATCCGGGCTGATCTGGATGCCCCCGAAAGGGATCTGCGCACCAGGGTAAACGTTGCCGAACCCGGCCGTCCCGACAAAGGGGTTGACAAATTGCGTAAGGTTTTGTGCGGGAAGCACCGTGGACAGGCAAGCCAGCAGCGCGCACAAGATGAGCGACTTTCTTTTCATATGGACAAAGGTAACGATTATTTCTTCTCGCCGAGAACGGCCCAACGGACGAAGGGGATGCGGCGGAGCAGTTCGCAGATGGCCGGGGATAGCGTGAAGACGGCCAGCGTCAGGATGACATACATGGACCACGGCGGCAGCTGGGTGTACAGCTTCATCATATAGCCCAGACTGGCGATCACCAGGTAGTGAACGATATAGATACCGAAGCTGGTGCGGGTCATGTAGCCGGCGAAAGGCGAGGTCTTGTTGAAGCAAGCCCGGAACCAGGCCATCATGGCCAGGCAGGCCAGCCAGCCGTACAGGCAGTTGAGCGGGCTGCAGAGATATTCAGGCGTGGTATTGTTCTGACCGAAAGTCGTAGCGACCAGGACAACGCAGGCCGCCACGGCGCAGACGAGGAGCGGAATCCATGCCTTGCCCAGCTTCTCCTGGATCGCATCGTGGGCAAACACAAAGTAGCCCATCAGGAAGGAAACCAGGTAGAAGATCGGTTTATAGAGATTGAGTAAACCATCTGCACTTTCCGGCCGGGGATTCCGGATCAGCGTCTGTTCAGCAAGCCAGTACAGGACACCCAGCAGGAGGATCCAGACCAGGCCGGATTTTCCACCGAAGACGCGACCACACCACGCGTGGAAACGGCCCTTTCCGTCGAGTTTGCGCACCCACAGCAGGATCAGCGAGAAGAGCCACAGGTCTTGGATGAACCAGAGCGGACCCGTGCCGCTGACAGCCCAGAGGCAGAAACGGGCGACGCCCGGCATCGCGTCAAAGGCGCCGGTCCTGGCCGCCACGGCCGTGTTGAAGTAGCCCGTCATACATTGGAACACGAAGAGGCCGATGGTGGAAGGAACCAGCAGCTTGCGCGTGCGGGCCTTGAACCACTCTTTGCCGGAGCGTTTTTCCAGCGCATAGCGGGCGCTGATGCCCGCCAGGAGGAAGAGCAGCGGCATAAACCAGGGATAGAGGATGTACATCACCACGTCCTGGTACTGCGGATATTCCGGATAGGGACCGAAGCCCCCGATGCCGCCGAAGACCCCTTTGTTGTTGTAGAAATAGATCACGTGGTAGAACAGCACCAGGAGCACCGTCACCCAGCGCAGGTTGTCGATCCAATGCTTTCTCATTTCGTCAGTCCTCCCATCGCCTGGTCAATGATACTCTGGAAGATTTCGGTTTTCAGCAGCGCCATGCCGTTCTGGTCGCCGAGAAGCATCAGGGTGTCGCCGGGCTGGATGTTATAGACTTTGCGGGCGTCTTTGGGGATGACCACCTGTCCTTTGTCCCCTACCTTCACCACGCCGAAGAGGTATTTGCCGTTTTGCTCTTGCATTTTGTGGGAATTGTTGGAAATTTCCCACAAATATAACTCCCTTTTCCCAAATGCCAAAAAATATTTACCTTTGTAGGATAAAGCCACGTACCGTACATGATTTTTAATTCTTTCTCCTACTATCTGTTTCTTCCCGTCGTTTTTCTTTTGTACTGGCTGCCCTTCAAGAAGAAAAGACTGGATTGGCAGAACATCATACTCCTTATTGCCAGCTACTTCTTCTATTGCTGCTGGGACTGGCGCTTCGCTTTTCTCATTGCCTTCACCTCCGCATCCAGCTATATATCGGCTCTACACATTGAAAACGGACATGGCAAAAAGGGCTGGCTTACCTTCAATGTGGTGATCAATCTCTGCATTCTGGGCTTTTTCAAGTATTTCGGTTTCTTTGTAGACAGTTTCAAGGCGCTGCTCGGCCTGTTCGGCCTGAACGTGAGCGGTCCGGCCCTCCAGATCATCCTTCCGGTCGGTATCAGTTTCTATACCTTCCAGGCTTTGGGCTATACCATCGACGTTTATCGGGGAAAGATTGCGGCGAGCCACAACGTCTTGCGTTTTTTCACCTTCCTGGCCTTCTTCCCGCAACTGGTAGCCGGCCCGATTGAAAGGGCCTCCCGGCTTCTTCCCCAATTTGATAAGCCTCGGAAATTCGACTACCGCCAGGCCAGTGAAGGATTTTCATTGATTATCAAGGGCCTGATTCTGAAGATTGTCGTAGCTGACCGCCTGGCCGTTTTCGTGGACGGCGTCTATCACAATCCTGCCGCCGCATCCGGGCTGAGCGTCATCTTCGCCATTATTTTCTTCGCATTCCAGCTGTATACGGATTTCTATTCCTATTCCGAGATCGCGCGCGGCTCGTCGAAACTGCTGGGCATCGAAATTATGCTGAACTTCCGAAGGCCTTACCTGTCCCAGTCTTTCAAGGAGTTCTGGAAGCGCTGGCACATTTCCCTGTCTTCCTGGTTCATGGATTATGTCTATATTCCGCTGGGCGGAAATCGCAAAGGGCAGGCGCGCTGGGCGGTGAATGTGTTCATCGTATTCCTGCTCAGCGGCTTGTGGCACGGTGCTTCCTGGACGTTTGTTGCCTGGGGCTTCTGCTGCGCCCTGTGCATGGTTTTCCTCGACAAGCCCCTCTCCCATACCGCGCGGATCCCCGCCTTCAACCAGTTGGTGGTCTTTTTGATGTGGGCCCTGTCCCTGATCCTGTTCCGCGCGCAAACCTTCAGCGACGCTTTGCAGCTGTTCTCCGCCATCGGTTTCGGCCATGCAGACGGCCTGCTTGCGTTCGGGCTGGGCAAAGAGGAACTGACCTTCACCTGGATCCTTCTCCTGCTGCTGATGATCCAGGAATGCTACTTTGAACGCCGGGCCGAAAAGTTCATGCTGCGCTACCTTCAGTCGCCGGCCTGGGTGCGCATGGTCTGTGCGCTGTGCGGGATCCTGTTGATCGTATTTCTCGGACGCTACGGCATCGGCAACGAATCCAAATTCATTTATTTCCAGTTCTGACCTGACATGAAAGAGAAAGGCTTTTTGAAATTTTTCCTGGAATTCCTGGCCGTCATCGTCGCGACGATCGCCATCATCGTTGCCTGCGACGCCCGAAGGGTTTTTGCAGCGGATGAGTCGAACAATCATGTCGGCAAGAAATGGTACTACCTGTATCTGTACGCCAAGCAGCACAAGCCCATTGACATCCTGATCATCGGCAATTCCCACGCCTATACCGGCGTCCTGCCGGAACGGTTCAAAGAGCAACTGAATGCCCGCTGCTTCGTGCTTGCAGCGCCGGGCGTCCAAATGGATGACTGCAGTTATATGCTGGAGGAAGCCCTTTCCATCATCAGGCCCCAGCTGGTCATCCTGGAAACCTACCCCATCAATGGCTATGTGCAGAAAGAACTGAACAACCAGGACTTGAGCGACCAGTTCGCCAGCTTTGCGAACCGTCGGAATGTCAGGCTGAAACTGGCATCCATGTTCAAGCTGTTCAGGTTGGACGACATCCCTTTCGCCTGGTCCGCCACCCTGCGCAACCACGATATCATTTTTGACAATCGTCTGCTGTTGAAATACAACCGGGCGCATCCTTCCGCGCCCCAATACGATCCCCGACAGGAGTACCTGGGAAGATTTGCCCGTTTTCAAACCGGCCTGACGGAAGCGACCTTGCAAAGATACAAGACCGAAGGAGCGCCGGTTGACGGGAGCACCATCAAACCCGGCCCCGACGCCATGAAGGCCACAAAAAGAATGGTGAAGATGTGCCGGGACCGAAACATTCCGGTCCTGTTCTACACCATTCCCATGTATAAAGAACATGTGACCAACGCCGAGCGATGGCATGAAAATCTAACGCCTGCCGTCGGGAATCATTATTGGCTGGACCTCCAACTTTTCAGCGATAACTTCGGACCGGAGTGTTTTGAAGACACCTATCAAGGCAACCAGCACATGAGCATTCCCGGCGCCGACCAGGCAACCCGCGTCCTCATCGAATTCATCAATCAGATCAACGAGCGGTAGGGTTTGGGGAGATAACATGAAGGAACTATTGTCATAGACGATGGTCCCTCACTCTCCGAGGGATTTCTTCGCTTCGTTTCGCGAAGCAAAGCCCCTCTCCCGAGGAGAGGGGTTTGGGGAGAGGGTAACGTGAAGGACGATATGGGTTCGAATCCCTCACGATACGCGAAAAGCGCCTGCGAAGCAGACGCTTTGAAGCGGAGAGTGAGGGATTCGAACCCCCGGGACGTTGCCGCCCAACAGTTTTCAAGACTGCCGCCATCGACCACTCGGCCAACTCTCCTTATGCGGGGCAAAAATACGAATTATTCTGATTGGTCCGACGTTTTCTCTTTATCGCTTTTCGCAAAGAATTTCCACTGGAAGAGCAACAGGTAAATGGCGCCGCAGGTGATGCAGCTGTCGGCGATGTTGAAGATCGGGCGGAAGAAGATGATGTGACGGCCGCCCCAGATGGGGAATTCCGGCGGCAGGGTCGTGTCGATGATCGGGAAATAGAGCATGTCGACCACTTTGCCGAAAAAGAGCGGCGCATAATTAAAGATCACGCCATAGAAAATGGAGTCGATCTCGTTGCCAATGGCGCCGCAAAGGATGGCCGCCAGGCCGAAAAGGACACCGTTGGGTGTATCCGGCTTTTTGAGCAGCTTGCGCAGGTAGACGATGATCACCGCGATCAGCGCCAAACGGCAGATGCTGAGCGCCAGCTTACCGAAACCTTCGCCGAACTGCAGGCCGAAGGCCATGCCGTTGTTTTCAATGAAGAGAATCTGGAACCAGTCACCCAGCACGTGAATGCTCTGCCCGATGGACATATTCGTCTTGACCAGGACTTTGACGACCTGATCGACGATCAGCAGCAGCAGCACGAACAACGTTACCCGGGTGCCTTTCGAGACTTTCATCGGGACTTAACGGCTGTTTTTCGCTTCTACGCTGAGGGTGGCGTGCGGAACCAGACGCAGACGCTCCTTGGGAATCAACTTGCCCGTCACACGGCAGATGCCGTAGGTCTTGTTCTCGATGCGGATGAGCGCAGCCTCCAGATTCTGGATGAACTTGTACTGGCGGGCGGCCAGCTGGCTGGCTTCCTCTTTCGCCTGGGAAGCGGACCCTTCCTCGAGGACCTTGAACGACGGAGAAGTATCTTCCGTGTCGTTGCTGCTGCTGTGGTCAATCTGCGACTGCAGCATATCATAGTCCTTGCGTGCTTTCGCCAACTTCTGCAGAATCAGTTCCTTGAACTCCTGCAACTCCTCGTCGCTGTAGCGGACCTTTTCAACGGTCTCTTCTTTCTTCTTCTCTTCCATCGCAATCTTGGTTTGAATTATTTTTCAAATATAACCAAATTATTTCAAACGCACAAGACTAATTAAGAGGGAACCGTCTTCCCATTCCACCTCGACCGCCTGCTGCGGATGCGACGTGAAATGGATGTTGCGGGCCAGGGTCTGGGTGCGCACATAGTCGCCAAAATGCACCAGGGCCGTCTCCAGGGCCCCGTTGGGCTCAATGAACACATCGATGCGGTCGGTCACTTCGAAGCCGGAACTCTTGCGGAGATTCTGGATGCGGTTGACGAGCTCGCGGGCCAGGCCTTCCTGCCGGAGCTGCGGGGTGATCTCGGCGTCAAGGGCGATGGTCAGGGGGCCCTGCGAAGCGACGAGCCAGCCCTGCACGTCTTCCGAGGAAATCTGGTAGTCACCGGGGTTGAGCACCACCTCGCCGCCGGGGAGATTCAGGGTATAAGGCACGCCGTCCGTTTCGGCGCGCTGGATGGCCGAGATGGTCGGCTGGTCGAGCGTGGCGAAGGCAGCGGCGATTTCTTTCATGCGGGGACCATAGACCTTGCCCAGGGTCTTGAAATTGGGTTTGATCTTCTTGGTGATGATGCCGTCGGTATTCTCCACGAACGACATCTCCTTCACATTGACTTCCGCCAGGATGAGGTCTTTCACGGCGGAAAGCTGGGCGCGGATCTTGTCGGAAATCACCGGCACCAGCATCTTGGGCAGGGGCTGACGAACCGGAATGGCCACTTTCTTGCGGAGGGCCAGGACCATCGAGGTGGCGTCCTGCGAGAGGCGAATGCGCTCTTCCAGGTCAACATCGATGCAGGCCGGATCGGACGCGGGCATCTGCACGAAGTGGACCGAGCAGCCTTCGGTCGGATGGACCGGCGCGATCAGGTCGAGATAGAGGCGATCGGCGAAGAAGGGCGCGATGGGAGCCATCAGCACGGCCACGTCGCGGAGACAGGTATAGAGGGTCTGGTAGGCGGACTGCTTGTCGGCGGTCATCTCGCCTGCCCAGTAGCGTTTGCGGTTCAGGTGGACATACCAGTTGGAGAGGTCGTCGCAGACGAAGCTCTCGATGAGGCGGCCGGCACTCTTGATGTCGTAGTCGTCGTACGCGGCGCGGACGTCGCGGATGAGCGAGTTGAGGCGGGATATGATCCATTGATCAATTTCCTGTGCCAACGGGACGGTGGCTCCCGGATTCCAGCCGTCAATGTTCGCGTAGAGGGCGAAGAAGGCGTAGGTGTTGTAGAGCGTACCGAAGAATTTGCGGCGGACTTCATCGACACCGCTTTCGTCGAACTTCAGGTTGTCCCAGGGTTCGGCGTTGGTGAGCATGTACCAGCGAAGGGCATCGGCGCCATAGGTGTCGAGGGTCTTGAAGGGATCGACCGCATTGCCCAGGCGCTTGCTCATCTTGTTGCCATTCTTGTCGAGCACCAGACCGTTGGAAATCACACGCTTGAAGGCAGGTGTGCCGCTGATCATGGTGTGGATGGCATGCAGGGTATAGAACCAGCCGCGCGTCTGGTCGACGCCCTCGGCGATGAAGTCGGCCGTGGCGCCGAAACGCGCGGTGCCAAGCTTCTGGAGACCTTCCTGCGCATAGGGCATGGCGCCCGAATCGAACCAGACGTCGATCAGGTCGCTCTCGCGCACCATCCTGCGGCCGCTGTCGGACACCAGGAAGATGCTGTCGACGAAGGGGCGGTGCAGGTCAATCGCGTCGTAGCCCTTGCCTTTGATCGGGTTTTCCGGCATGAAGCCGGCGGCAACGGCCTTGTCGATCTCGTCGCTGAGTTCCAGCACGGAGCCGATGCATTTTTCTTCTTTCCCGTCCTCGGTGCGCCAGATGGGCAGCGGCGTGCCCCAGAAACGGCTGCGGCTCAGGTTCCAGTCCTGGATATTTTCCAGCCACTGGCCGAAACGTCCGGTGCCCGTGGAAGCGGGCTTCCAGGTGATCTGTTTGTTCAGTTCGACCATCTCGTCTTTCACGGCCGTGGTCTTGATGAACCAGGAGTCGAGCGGATAGTAAAGCACCGGCAGATCGGTACGCCAGCTGTGCGGATAGCTGTGCACGTGCTTCTGCACCTTGAACGCGCGGCCATCGGCCTTCATCATCACGCAGAGGTCAATATCGAGGGTTCCCTCCTCCTCCACGTGCTCGAAATATTGCTTGTAACCCGCTTTGACATAGCGGCCCGCATATTCCTGGTAGGAAGGATGCACATGCGTCTTCACATAGTCCGGATCCAAATCCTCGAGGCGGCAGAAACGGCCCTGGCGGTCCACCTGGGCCTGCGGATTGCCGTCCTTGTCGATGACGAGCAGACCCACAATGCCAGCTGCGGCAGCGACGCGCTTGTCGTCGGCGCCGAAGGTCGGGGCGATGTGGACGATACCCGTACCGTCTTCGGTGGTCACGTAGTCGCCGGGGATCACGCGGAACGCGTCTCCGTCGGGCTTGAACCAGGGAATCAGCTGGCGGTAGCGGATGCCCACCAGTTCACTGCCCTTGAAGCTGCCGTCCAGCACTTCGAAGGGAATTTTCGTCTTGGGGTTGAACCAGGCGTCCACCAGGTCTTTGGCCACGATATAGACGGCCTCGGTGCCGGTATAGGGATTCGTGCTCTTGACACGGACATAGTCGATGTTCGGGCCCACGCACAGGGCGGTGTTTGAAGGCAGGGTCCAGGGCGTGGTGGTCCAGGCCAGGATGCAGAGCGGAAGCCCCTCCACGAAGAACTTTTCAGACTTCGCGTCGCGGATCACGTCGAACTGCACCGTGGCGGTGGTGTCGCTCACGTCCTTGTAGCAACCGGGCTGGTTGAGCTCGTGCGAGCTGAGACCCGTACCGTCGGTCGGCGAATAGGGCTGGATGGTAAAGCCCTTGTACAACAGGCCTTTGTTGTAGATATCCTTCAACAGGAACCACAGCGTCTCGATATAGCGATTGTCGTAGGTGATATACGGGTTGTCCATGTCCACCCAGTAGCCGATGCGGTCGGTCAGGTTGGCCCATTCCTTCGTATATTTCATCACTTCGCGCCGGCAGGTCGCATTGTATTCCGCCACCGAGATCTTCGTACCGATGTCGGCCTTGGTGATGCCGAGTTTCTTCTCAACGCCCAGCTCCACCGGAAGTCCGTGGGTATCCCAACCGGCCTTGCGCTCCACATGGTAGCCGGTCTGCGTCTTGTAGCGGCAGACGGCGTCCTTGATGGAGCGGGCCATCACATGGTGGATGCCCGGCATGCCGTTGGCGGAGGGCGGTCCCTCGAAGAAAATGAAATTGGGCGCACCCTCACTCATTTTCAGAACCTTCCGGAACGTATTCTCTTTTTCCCACTTTTCACGGATCTCATTGCCCGTAGCCACGAGGTCCAGCTTCTTGTACTCGGCGAATCGCATATCGATGAACGGTTGTTACATTTTGAATTTGCAAAGATACGATAATTCACTAATTTTGGGCACCGAAAGCAAAAATCAATCCCATGGGTGTCGTTGATATCGTCATCGTCTGTTGTTTCCTCCCTGCCTTCTATTTCGGCATCAAGAACGGCCTCGTCAAACAATTGGTTGCACTGGGCGTCATCTATTTCGGCATCACGCTCTCGCTCCGCTTCTCCGTCCGCGTCAGCGGCTGGGTGATGGAGCACGTCCAGCTGTCTGAATTCTGGGCGAAAGCCATTTCATTTATCCTGATCTTTTTCGCAGTTGCCATCGTTTTAAGTTTATTTGGCAAGCTCATCGAAAAAATTATTCAGATTTCCCTGCTCGGATGGCTCAACCGGCTACTGGGTGTCGTGGTGACCCTCTGTCTCTTCGCCCTGGCGCTTTCGGGCCTCGTCTACCTGGTGGATTCCGCCAATAACATCGTGGAATTCATCCCGAAAGAGAAACTGGCGGAGTCCCGCTTCTATCCCGCGCTTCTCAACCTTTCGCAACAGGTATTCCCGCTTTTCAAAGAACTTTTCAAGCAAGCGGAAATTTAACTTTTTCTTTTTTTCAGGTCCAGCGAATATTTTGCTTTTCTGCGGGCGGAAAACCAATTCCGCGCCGCAACTTTGTGTTTGGAAACTGAACACGAGGGAGCCGTGTGCGAGATCGTCTCATGGGCGGAAGACATGTGCGGGAGAGCTCCCTCATTTTATCAAAAACACAAAACAACAGACCTGTGAAAACGGCCATCCGACAACACGACATCACCGACTGCGCTGCCGCCTGCATCGCCTCTGTCGCGCGTTATTATGGAGAGGATATCCCCATCTCCCTGATCCGCGAGACCTCGGGCACTTCGCAGGCCGGCACCAGCCTCAAAGGCATTCTCGACGCCGCCCAGGCCATTGGATTTCGCGCCACCGGCTTCAAATCGGACGACAGGGACCTCGACAAGCTGCGGGAACTCGGGAAGCCCGCCATCCTGCACATCGTCAACGAACGCGGCGACCTGCATTTTGTCGTGCTCTACGCCCTCACTTCCCGCTACGCCCGGATCATGGACCCGGCGCGCGGCAAAATACTCCGCATCCCGACCGCGCGCCTGCAGAAGCAATGGACCGGCTACCTGGTGACCCTCTCACCCGACACGGCGCGGAAGGCCGACCGGCCCCAACAGCACCGCCCCACCCTGTTTTCCTGTTTCCGGCAAATCTCCCGGAAAGAGTTCTTCCTGATGCTTACCGGCTCCATCGTCTACATCGTCGCCGGCGTCGGCACCGCGCTGTTCCTGCAATATATCATTGACCGGGTCCTGCCCGCCGGCAGCCGGATCAACCTGCTCCGGGCCGGCCTGCTCATGCTTGCCGTCATGGCCTGCGCCCTGACGACCGGCTACAGCCGCATCCGCCACGCCCTGCGGCTCAGCCTTCAGCTCGACAGTCACCTCATCCTCACATACCTGACACATTTGTTCCGGCTCCCTGCCGGGTTCTTCACCCGGCGGGGCGCAGGGGAACTGCACGCCCGGATCGGCGATGCCGCCAAGGTGCGGGCCTTCCTCATCGAAGGCATCGACACCCTGCTGACCAGTTCCCTCATCCTGCTTGTCTCGTTTGCCCTGATGTTCACAGTGCATGGACGATTATCCCTTTTCATGCTGACATTCATTCCGATCTATCTGGTACTCTACCTGATCGCCCATCGGGTGAACAAAAGGGTAAACCGGGACATTATGGAGCAGTCCGCCGCCTTTGAGGAGAAAACCATCGAGGGTATCAGCGCAGCCCGGACAGTGCGCCATTTCGGCCAGGCGGAGCAAGTTCTGAAAAACATCGAAACAGAATACAAGCTCCTGGTCCGCAAGCTTTTGCAGGGAGGCCGATGGGCCAACGGCTTCGCTACGGCTACGGACGGCATCGCCCGGCTGTTGACCCTCACCCTGCTGACGGTGGGCTCCCTGTATATCTTCGACGGCAGCCTCAGCATCGGCGCGCTGGTTTCGTTCTATTCGCTGACGGCCTGGTTCTCCGCGCCGCTGGGCGAGCTGGTCAAGCTCAACGATACCTGGAGCGAAGCACGCATAGCATGGGATCGCCTTGATGACATCAACAGCCTCCCGCCTGAAGAAGCCGGCTTCGGCTCCTTCAAGCCCCGGACCGGGGAAAACCTGCACTTCGACCGGATCAGCTTTTCCTATCCCGGTTGCCCGGAGCTGCTGCACGACTTCAGCCTGACGCTGAAAGCCGGAGCCATCACCGCCATCCAGGGCCCCAGTGGCTGCGGCAAGAGTTCCCTCGCCGCCCTGCTCATGCGCGACTACAGCGTACAGAAGGGCGTCATCCGGCTCGGCCCGCACGACATCCGGCTTTTCGCCCTGGAAGCGTGGCGACACTTCATCTCCATCGTACCCCAGGAGCCACAACTGCTCAACGCCACCCTCCTTGAAAACATTGCCGGCTTCGGGCCGGAACCCGATATCGAACGCGTCGTCCGGTTGCTCGACAGCCTGCAGTTGGGCGACTTCATCCAGGACCTGCCGCTGGGCGTCTTCACCCGCATCGGCGAACGCGGCAGCACGCTCTCAGGCGGCCAGCGCCAGCGCATCGCCCTGGCCCGCGCCCTGTACCGGCAGCCGGCGGTCCTCATCCTGGACGAGGCCACTTCCTCGCTCGACGATCATGCCCGGCAGTGCCTGCTCTCCGAAGTGGTCCGCTTCCGCGACCAGGGCGGCACCGTGATGATGATCACCCACCAGACGGAAAACACGGCCATCGCCGACCAGACGATTCAACTGTAGAAAGATACGTGCGCACGAACAGGTCAGTCCCGGACACCTGCAAGGACGGGAATCACTTAACACTCACAATGATGGAAGAAAAATTGATGAATGAACGGGGTTTGAGGGAATTGACTTCTTCCGAACTCCAGCTCCGGGGCGGTGCCGACAAGAGCAAACTCGCCACCATCCTGGAGAAGATCCGTAATCTGCTCGACACGATTATGGACTACCTGCCCAACTTGCTGAAGGGCTTCAAGGACGGATTTTTGGGAATGGACAGAGAATCTTAGGAGGAAACAATCATGAGAGTATTGGAAATCAACGAAGCCGCACTCGTATGGGGCGGTATCGACAAGAAAGCACAAGACGCACTCTATACCATCGGGTATGTGATCGGAATCCTGGCCCGTTTCATCGGCGCGATCTTCTTGTTCAAGAAAGACAAACCGACCGTGTAGCAACCAACCGGGTCTCTCTCCGGAGAGACCCCTTTGTTCCTTTTCCGTCATGAAACGAACCGCAATGATCCTGCTCTTCTGCGCACTCGCCTGCCCGCTTCCGGCCCAGGAAATCTGGCCGCTCGAGCGCTGCATCAGCTATGCCCTGGCCCACAACCTTGATATCCGCGAGAAACAGGTTGAAGTCGCCGTCCGGCAAACGGAGCTCACGCAGCAGCGCCTGGCCTGGCTTCCTACGCTGGCCGTTGGACTGGAGCAAAATTGGAACTGGGGCAGAAGCGTGGACATGCAGGAACTGGTCATCATCCGCAACGCGCTGACCCGGGCCACCGGCGCTTCGGTGGGCGCCTCCGTTCCCCTCTTTGACGGCCTTTCGCGCTACCACCAGCAGACAGCCGCCAAAAAGGCCGTGGAAGTGGCCACGCTCGAGGCGGATGACCTGCGCACCAGCCTGGAAACCGACGTAACCCGCGCCTATCTGGAGTTGATGCTCGCCAAACAGATCCACGCCTACTCCCGGGAAAGCCACGCCACCATCGTGCAGCAACGCGACCGGACGGCCCAGCTGGTGGAAGCCGGCAGCCAGCCCAAGAGCGCCCTCAACGAGATGGAAGCCCAAGTCGCCGCCGAAAAGGCGGCCCTGGTGAGCGCCGAATGCCGTGTCCGAAGCGCCACGCTCTCCCTGACCCGGTTGATGAACCTGCCGGGCGACACGCCCTTCTCGGCCGGCGAACAGTTCGGTCCCGACACGGTCGCCATCCGGGTAACCCTGCTCAGCGACGCCCAAACCGAAGCTTGGCTGCAATGCGATCCGCGCCTCCGCGGTGCCGAGGCCCGCATCGCCCAGCTTCGTGCCGAAGAGCGGGCCGCCAAAGGACGCTTCCTCCCCACGCTGAGCGCTTCAGCCAGCTACGGGACCTTCTACAGCAGCACCAATGAAACGCCTTTCCGCACGCAACTGGATGAAAACCGGAACCCTTCCGTCGGCCTGCGCCTCAACATCCCGATCTTCGACGGCTGGCAGGCCGCCACCCAGCTGAAGAAAAGCCGCCTGGCCCTGGAAATGGCCCGGCTGACAGCCGAGAAGATGCAGACCCAGGTGATCGAGGAAATCCGCAGCGCCGGCATCGAAGCCGAAAACTGCCTGCAACGCTATCTGTCGTCTGAAGAGACCCTGCAAGCCATGCAGAGCCTGCTCGAAATCACAGAAGCCAAGTACAATCTGGGGGCCGCCACCGCCCTCGACTACATCGTAGCCCGCAACAACCGCCTGAAGGCCGTCTCCGATTACCTACAGGCCAAGTGGCAGTATCTCTTCCAGTTGCGGCTTCTCGAACGCTACCGGCCATGATCCGTATTCCGCAACTGTCCCGCAAGAAGAAACTGTGGCTGGGTGTCGCCGCATTGCTTCTGCTGCTGCTGCGTGCCGGCTGTTCCGGCCGCCTCGAAGTAACGGTGCAGCAACCGGAGCGTACCACGCTGATCGAATCGGTGCCAGCCTCGGGCATCATCCGCCCCGTCGTGGAGGTCAAAATCACACCCGACGTGTCGGGCGAAGTCGTGGATATCTACGCCAAGGAGGGCGACCAGGTGCACGCCGGCGACCTGATTCTGCGTATCCGGCAGGATTTATACCTGTCGCAGGTGGACCAGGCCAGCGCCTCGCTGGGGACGCTGCGGGCCCAGTACACGCGCCAACGGGCGGAAGCCCACCAGGCCCGGGTCAATTGCGAACGGACCCAGCTGCTCTTCGAACAGGGCGCCGTATCTACCGCGGAGCTCCAGCACGCGAAAACCGAGCTGGAGATTGCCCAGAGCAGCCTCAAAGCGGCTGAATACGCCGTCCGCAGCGGCGAGGCCCAGCTCAAGGAAGCCCGCGAGAACTTGCTAAAAACCAGCCTCTACGCGCCCATGGACGGCATCATCTCCCAAATGGACGTGGAGAAAGGGGAACGCGTGGTCGGCACGAGCCAGATGAGCGGTACGGAACTCTTCCGCATCGCCGATTTCAGCCGCATGGAGGTCAACGTCGAGGTCGGGGAAAGCGACGTGGTCCGCATCGAAACCGGCGACAGCGTCCGGGTCGACATCGACGCCTACCCCCGCCGGAGCTTTCGCGGAAAGGTGGTACAGATTGCGAATTCTGCAAAAGTTGCTAACTTTGGCGTCCGGATTGAGTTGCTGCCCGATTCGTTGAAATTCCTGCCCGGCATGTCCGCTGCTGTCACCATCCTGACAGACCGACGGGATTCCTGCTTGAGCGTACCGGTCGGGGCGGTTTTCACCCGCAACCGGGAAACCTGCGTCTGGGTGGCCGGCCCCGGCGACGCGGCCCACTTGCGAAGCGTGGTCACGGGCATCCAGGAGCGCGACCGGATCGAGATCCGGAAAGGCTTGTCGGAGACCGACCGCGTGGTCACCGGACCGCCGGAGGCCCTCTCCCAGGGAATCAGCGAAGGACGGAAGCTGAAACTGTCCGTTAAACGACATTGACGATGAACGAAAGAATCCTGATGATCGAAACCAGCACCGAGTGCTGCTCCGTGGCCCTCTCGGAAGGTCCGCGCATCGTGGCCCAACGCATTGACGAAACGCCGCGGATGCAGTCTTCCATGCTGGCACCCTATATCGTGGAAGTCCTGCAGGAAGCGGGCCTGACCGCCTCCGACCTCGACGCCGTAGCAGTCAGCGAAGGTCCCGGCTCGTACACCGGTCTCCGGGTCGGCGTCTCGACCGCCAAAGGCATCTGCTTCGGCGCCGGTATTCCACTCATCGGGGTCGACACCCTGCAGATCCTCGCCTGCCAGGCGGAGATGCCCACCGATCGCATCATCGCTTTTCTCGATGCCCGCCGGATGGAGGTCTATGCTGCAACCTTTGACGCTGAAGGGCGGAAACTTTCCGACACCGCCGCCGTCATCCTCGACAGCGAGAGCTACCACGCGGAGCTGGAAGCCGGGCGCGTGCTTTTCATCGGCACGGGCGTGGAGAAATTCCAGGCCGTCTGCCAGCATCACAACGCCGTTTTCCAACCCTGCTTCCCCCTGGCCACGGCCATGCTGCAGCCTTCGCTGGCCGCCCTGCAAAAAAAAGAGTTCAAAGACGTTGCGTACTTTGAACCCTTCTATCTGAAAGATTTCGTGGCCGGCGTGAGCAAGCACGCCATCCTGTAAAACTACAGGTTCTTCCGGACCAGCGCTTCGAGCGCGTCCTTTTCGAACACATCGGTGGCTACGATGTCACCTTTGCGGTCGAAGACAAACATGGTCGGAATCTCCGACACGTTGTAGGCTACGACAGCCGGCGATTGCACGCCATATCCGTCGTTCACGTTGATCCAGGGCAGGCCCTGGCTGCGGACGGTGGCGGCCCAGCTGGGCTTGTCGATGTCGAGGCTCACCTGATAGATTTCCAGTCCCTTGTCGTGGTATTTCTGATAGAGGTCCATCAGGTCCACGTTGAACAGCTTGTGCTCGGTCTGGCCCACACTCCAGAAGGAGAGGATGAGCACCTTGCCTTTGTGGTCGGAGAGAGACTGCCTGTTGCCGTCCACATCGGGCAATTCCAAGTCGGGGAAACTGACCACATCCACGTCGCCGAAACGGGTGGAAAATTCCAGGTCGCGCTGGCGGGCATCAACCGCATCACGCAGGGCCAGCACATATTCCGATTTAGGATACACCGGCGACAGCGAATCGAGCGCCGTCTTGAAAAGGATGGCGTCGGTCTCCTGGCCGAAGACAGGCAGTTCGTCGGAGAATTTCTGGAACAGGACCACGGCCGAGGTGATGGACTTCGGATGCGTGACCACATGCTTGATGGCCTGGCGCTTGTAGTCGATATAGCGCTTGCTCAGCTGCTGGTTCAACGCATTAAGTTCAGCAGGCGAGGTCTCTTCCGTCACGGTCTCCGTGATGGCGGCCATGTCGGCGGCAGCCTCAGCGAAAGCGGTATTGACTTCCTGGAAGAGGGTCGATTCTTCCGAACCGGTAATGGTAAAGGCGCCCGATGCCGGCACGTTGATGGTCACCTTGTCGGAAGGACGCAGGATCATCGAAGCGACCGGATTGCCACCCAGATAGAGATAGTAGAAATACGGATCGTTGCCGGAGAGCTTCACTTTGTAGTTGAAATGTCCTTTCGCGTCGGTCTTGATGGTATCCACGGCCACCAGGCGATTGAAATTGAGCTTCTGGAGCACGACGGCGGAGTCCTTGGCTTTCTCAACGGTAACGTTGATCTGTGCCACCGGGGCTTTGTCGCAGGCAGCCAGCAGGCCAAACGCAGCAAACAGGAAAAGGATGCGTTTCATGGGCAGGCTCATTGGGCTTGGAAGGCGGCGGCGATCGACGCGGCGATAGCGGCGAACTGCTCGGGCTTCAGTTGTTTCTTTTCTTTGCGGAAATCCAGGTCACCCTCGGTCTGGAGCGGAACCAGGTGGATGTGCGTGTGGGGCACTTCCATGCCCAGGACGGCCACCCCCACCCGCTTGCACGGGACAGCGGTGCGAACGGCCTTCGCCACTTTGGCGGCGAACTGCCAGAGTCCCGCATAGGTCTCTTCGTCCAGGTCGAAGATGTAGTCGACTTCTTTCTTGGGGATGACGAGGGTATGTCCCTCGGCCAGCGGATTGATGTCCAGGAAGGCGTAGTAGTGCTCGTCTTCCGCCACTTTCCAGGACGGAATCTCGCCCGCAACGATGCGGCTGAAAATGGATGCCATGGCTAGATGGAGATTTCGAGGATTTCAAACTTGATGACACCGGAAGGAACGGTCACTTCGACCACTTCGCCCTTGTGGTGGCCCATCAGGGCCTTGCCGATCGGGGTAGTCATGGCCAGCTTGCCTTCCATGATGTTCGCTTCGCTTTCGCCCACGAAGGTGTACGACACGGTGGCACCGTTGCCCAGGTTCTTCAGCTTGACTTTCGTCAGCATCTGGACCGTATCGGTATTGATTTTCGATTCGTCAATCACCTTGGCGTTGGCGATCAGGTCTTGCATCTTGCTGATCTTGAGTTCGAGCATGCCCTGGGCTTCGCGCGCCGCATCATATTCGGCATTCTCCGACAGGTCTCCCTTGTCGCGCGCTTCGGCGATGGCTCTCGAAATGACAGGACGTTCGGCAATCATCGCGGCCAATTCTTCGCGGAGTTTGTCGAGCCCCTCTTGTGTTACATAGTGTGCTTCTCCCATTACAATTTTCTTTTGTGCAATATCAACTTGCAGTATTCCAATTAATTAAAGTACAATAAACAATTCCTTCACAACCCCACCGCACAATTTGTTTCTTTCGCTACCCCATCCCCTTACCCCTTCCCCAGGGGAAGGGGCTTGCCTGCGGCGAGTTACAAAAAACAGTTAAAAAGAAAAGAATCCCATCCGTGTGGGACCCTTTCTACGTTCATTATTTCTGCAAATATACAAATAATTTTACACAAGCACAATTTCGCCCGCCTTTTTGCGGTCGAGGCACAATTGTTCCTTGAGCCGTTCGAGAGAATCGAAGCGGCGCTCGTCGCGGAGCCGGGCGCAGAACTCGATGTCGAGGTCCAGTCCGTAGATCTCCTGGTCGAAGTCAAGGATGTGCGTCTCGATGGTCCGGGCACCGCCCGCGCCCACGGTGGGCCGCAGGCCGATGTTGCACACGCCCTGGTAGGTTCGCCCCAGCACGCAGACACGCACGGCATACACACCGTCGGCGGGCACGAGCTTCAGGGGCTCGTAGAGCTGCATGTTGGCGGTCGGGAAGCCGATCGTGCGGCCGATGCGGTTGCCGGCCACCACCACGCCGTGCAGGCCGTAGCGATACCCCAGCATCCGTTCGGCCAGCAGCACATCACCCGCAAAGAGCGCACGGCGGATCTGTGTGGAACTCACCACCACATCCAGCCCTTCAGAGAAAGCATCCACCCGCACAGGGGTCACGCCGCAACGGCGCACGGTCTCCATCATCTCCTCGGTCGAAGCGAAGGCATCGTGCCCGAGCCGATGGTCGTAACCCAGCACCAGGGCGGTCACACCCAGGCGCTTGACCAGGTATTCGCGAATGAAAGCTTCCGCAGACAGCTCGCTGAACGCCCGGTCGAAGGGCAAAACTTCGAAGCGGTCCACGCCATAGGCCTGGCAGCGCGCGCGCTTCTCCTGCAGGGTCGAAAGGAGGCGCAGCCGGTCGGCATCCTGCTGCAGCACGCTGCGCGGATGCGGCCAGAAGGTTACCAGCAGGCTCTCTTCCCCCCGCTCACGGGCGACGGCGCACAACTGTTCGATCACTCGTTTGTGTCCCAGATGTACGCCGTCGAAAAAACCGGTCGCTGCTACAGCCATTTCACCAATTCAAAGTCCTGGCGGTGCGGCAGGTCGGGATTCTTGGCGAAGATGCGGGCTGCCGTCTCGTAGGTACCCGAGAGTTCCGGAACCACCTCCGCGCCGTACGAAGCCACACCCACGTCGGAGCTCTTGAGCTGGAACGGATACACGCCCACGATGTGGTGTTCGCCCTTGGCGTTCACCTCGGTGAGCAGGATCTCGGCGCCGATGTCCTCCGGATCGAGGTCTCCGATCGAGAGCACGAGTTCGGTCGTATAGGACTGTCCCAGCGTGATGGAAGAATGGGCGATGGACGGACGCGTGAACGAG
Organism: uncultured Bacteroidales bacterium; assembly: GCA_905233345.1. Classification (GTDB taxonomy): domain Bacteria; phylum Bacteroidota; class Bacteroidia; order Bacteroidales; family UBA932; genus Cacconaster. Next base: position 624 of record CAJODQ010000027.1, on the reverse strand, counting down.
ACCACTTCGATGTGCGGCCACTCGCGGCGCACCCGTTTCTTCCAGAAGGCGATCTCGCGGGCCAGGGCGTAGTCGTCGGCCAGCATCCGGTCGGCCCGCGCTTTCAGCGGCTCGTAGTATTTCACGCAATAGTCGGTCATCATGCGGTTGGTGGTGAAGTTGCAGGCCACCAGTGCCACGGTATTCTTGATGGTCTCGATCCAGATCTTGGAGAGGCCGTTCTCATCCTTGGCATAGAAACTCGGCACGATCTCAGTCTCGAGGATGTTGTAGATGGTCGAGGAATCGAGGTCATCCTGGAAGGACTGGTTGTCGTAAGTACGCTCCATCTTGAGCGCCCAGCCGGCACCCGGCTTGTAACCTTCCACCCACCATCCGTCGAGCACGGAGAAGTGCATGACACCGTTCATCACGGCCTTCTCGCCGCTGGTGCCGGAGGCTTCCTGCGGACGGGTCGGGTTGTTCATCCACACGTCCACACCCTGCACGAGCAGCTTGGCGATGGTGATGTCGTAGTTCGGCACGAACACGATCTTGCCCAGGAACTGCGGCATCTTCGAGATGTCGATGATGCGCTTGATCAGGTCCTGTCCGGCCTTGTCGGCGGGGTGCGCCTTGCCGGCG
>CAJODQ010000026.1 GCA_905233345.1 uncultured Bacteroidales bacterium | reverse complement strand
GGAGGTCATGGAACTGCAGGAATTCAGAATAGCAAAGCGGATGAACCCTTACTTCCACATGGCGACCGGACAGGAGGGTGGCCAGTTCGCCGGAGAGCATCTTGGAGTTGCTGCCGGTTATGATAACATCGGTATTATCCTCCGTATACCAATTGCAGACACTCTCCTCAAACTTGTCTATCTCCTGGGCTTCGTCAATGAGAATACAGTTGTGCTTGCCCTGGATGAAACGAGCTTCGATCCAAGCGTCCAGGTCATCCTTCGTCTTGATGTCCTTGAAAGCTTTCTTCTCCTTGTCAATGAAGATGATGTTAATATCTGGCTCCTGTTTGTGGCGCTGGATGAAGTCCTTAAGGACGTAGCTCTTTCCTACGCGACGAGAGCCTACCAAAGCGATGATGTTGCCCTTCCCAATCCAGGAATCAACGATATCTGCGTAATGTTGCCTAGTCAATACTTCCATAGTACCGATCATTTGTCCAACGCAAAGATAGTTAAATTTTATTGTCCACAAACAATAAAAGTCATGAAAGTATCATTTTCATTGTTTACGGACAATAAAATATCGAATTCTTTCTTTTTATTGTTTTACGGAAGAATTCGTACTTGTCAGTCATTTCTCTACTAATTCCAGCAAGTCACCTTTTCTACCATAAAAATCAGCCCGGTAGAGGTGTGTGGAGGTGAATGGAGGTTACGTACCAATATCGTTAGACAACAAAGTTCTCGAAAAACTATAAAACGTTATCCGACTTGACTCATCATCTGCTCCATCCGCAGGAATGCTTCATCCGGCAGGGCGCAGTGGTAAGCCATATCGTACACATAGGGAACCTTGACCGTATAATACGGAACCACAGGCGCCTGGTGTACTCCCCAAGGACCTGGGGGTCCGTTGTGCCCAGATAGGCAGGAAGGAAGCAGTTCCAGTGCGCTTTCATCTGCTCCGGCGTAATGTGGAACAAAGAATCGGCCCGTTCCTGGCTCATTCTGTGCCCCATGATCCACATGATGCTGAGATCCCATTCCGGGGTTCCGTGGCTGAACTCTCCCACATCAATCCACAGCGTGCGTTTCCCGTCGGTGATGATGTTGCCGATCTGGAGGTCTCCGTGAAGGCAGGTAGGGGTATCCGGAACCGTTTCCAGGAATGCCAGTGCTTTTTGCTTGTGCGCTTCCGGGACAAGATTCTTCTCCTGGTAGAACCGGATCAGGACTTCCTTGTAGGAACGGAGTAGGCCGGGTGCAACCTTCGTGGCGTGAAGTTTCCGGGCCCATTCGGCAAAAGTGAGGGAGATTTCTTGCAGGCGCTCAGGCTCCTCGGAGATGATGCGCGTGAAAGAGCGTTTCCCCTTTATCAGTTGGTACTCAGCTCCGTATCGTTCTCCGTCCGTCACGAGCCGGTAGGGTTCGGGCGTCGGGATGCCCATTTCAAAAACTGTACGCGCCGTGTGGAATTCGGCTTTGGCCCTTTCGGCTTCAAAGCCGGGATTATAGAGTTTGGCCAGCGTGTCGCGCGTTTTGTTGATGTAGGAAACGGCGGTTCCGCCTTCTCCGGAGCGAACGTAATCGCTCAAGTCTATTTTCTGATAGGAGTCCATACGGCAGTATGTGTTAAGGTTTGTTCCTTTATCGGGTCAGATATTTCTGTTTCATGCGTTCCTGCTCCGCGGCCGTGAAGCCCAGGGCCTGCTCCAGATAGTTCTGCAGGGAACCATACTGTGCATCAATCATATCCAGCGTGCTTTCGAAGTTCTCCACGTTCACGCCCACCATGGAACGAATGAAGGAGAGTTCGGCTTCACCGCCGCCCTGCTCAAGGATCTTGGCCGATATGACATCCACGGTCTGTGCGTAAGAAACATTGGAAAGCGCAAAGTCTTCCACGATGGTTTCACGGCTGGCACCCAGTGCCGCCAGCACAAAGGCCGAACCCCATCCGCAGCGGTCCTTCCCCTGGGAACAGTGCCAAAGCGCACCTCCCTTCGCGTTCAAAACCCCGCGGAGGAATTCTCCGTAGCGCTGCTGCGAAGTGGTGTCCGATACAATGGCGGGATACAGCCCGGCGGCCATTTCTTGTGCCTTCGGATGAAATGAATACTGGGTCAGGGCTTCCAGCAGGTCGGTCGACTGCGTCGTGGTCGTATCGGCGCGGCCGGCGGTAAAATTGGCAAGGAAAGCCTGGGGAAGCGTGGAAAGCCAGGTATTGGTAACGCCTTCCATTTCGCGGTCCGGCTTGCTGCGGCGCTCTGCTTCAAAGCGAAAATCAAAGACATCGCTCAAGGCAAAACGGTCTTTCAAGAGAGCTACATCGCTGTCAGAAGCTTTGGAAAGTTCGCCGGAGCGGACCAGTGCCCCGCGACGGACGGTGCGTCCGTCCTGCATGACAAGGCCACCCAGTTCACGGGCGTTTTCAATACCTTCAAAAGAAAGCGTCCTGTCCCGGGGGACAGGAGAACAGGCGGTTAAGACAAGCAGGGGAAGCAAGACGCGAATGATAAATTTCATGGATTCTTCTTACAATCTTTGATGCACAAAGATATAAAAAAAAGGTCATGTCCAAGGTTACGTCGATGCGGTTCTCGATCGTGCCCCATTTTTACGTGCATTTCTGCGCTGCGTTTTTATTGTCTAGAAACCTTCCTTCAAGAATTTTCTCAGAGAAAGATGGGTTATTCCGTTCTCGTCCCTTTGCGTTAGAAGCGGAGTGGCGCTGATGACGTATTTGGGATGATTGTCACGGATCTTCTTAAGCGGCCCAAACTCCCGCTGACGTGTAGATTCTTCTGAGATTATGTAGCTTGCCTGCACATACACGGTCTTCCCGGGCTTTGTGCAAACGAAATCTACTTCTCCAGCATTTAGCACGCCAACATGAACCTCGTACCCAAGGAAACAGAGCTGCTTGTAAACGGCATTCTCGATAATTTTCTCAATATAGGAATCCATGCCGCCTTCGGCTTTGAGGTTTCTGAGGCCCAGATCATCCCAATAGACTTTTTCGTTGGACTCAAAGATTTTCTTGCCATGGATGTCATAGCGGAGCACTACGTCCATCAAGTATGCCTCTGCGTAGAATCCTCTAAACAAGAGAATCAGGTTGGAAGATACGTTTTCCGCCTGTGATTTCATGTATTTGGAGATGCTGTTGGCAGAAGTCAACTTACCGGTGGTGTCAGCATAGAAGGCAATGAGGTTATTCAGGAACGGAATGTTACGGATTTCATGCCTTTCTATAATGTCCTTTAACATGATGGTATTGAAGACGCTGGTCAAATAGGCCCAAACTTGCTCGTCGCTGTCCAGTCCTACTTTCCGGAGACCAGGGAGGCCTCCGTAATTCAGATAGGTCATCAGACTTTCGTCTGTGTCCGGGAGGTCATGGAACTGCAGGAATTCAGAATAGCAAAGCGGATGAACCCTTACTTCCACATGGCGGCCGGACAGGAGGGTGGCCAGTTCGCCGGAGAGCATCTTGGAATTGCTGCCCGTAATGATAACATCGGTATTATCTTCCGTATACCAGTTGCAGACACTCTCTTCAAATCGGTCTATTTCCTGGGCTTCGTCAATGAGAATACAGTTGTGCTTGCCCTGGATGAAACGAGCTTCAATCCAAGCGTCCAGGTCATCCTTCGTCTGGATGCCCTTGAAAGCTTTTTTCTCCTTGTCAATGAAGATAATGTTAATATCCGGCTCCTGGTTGTGGCGCTGGATGAAGTCTTTCAGGACGTAGCTCTTGCCTACCCGGCGAGAGCCCACAAGTGCAATGATATTACCCTTCCCTATCCAGGAATCAACGATATCTGCGTAATGTTGCCTAGTCAATACTTCCATAGTACAGATCATTTGTCCAATGCAAAGATAGTTAAATTATATTGTCCACAAACAACAAAAGTAATGAAATCATCATTTTCATTGTTTACAGACAATATAATTTCGGATTCTTCCTTTTTTATTTAACGGAAGTATTCGGTCGAATACGCAACAACCATATCATTGCGCAATATCTGAATATTGAAAATTAAATCGTGCCCCAATTTTACCCAGGGTCTCCGACTGGGCCCCGTTATTCTTTTTGACGGTTTTCTTTATATCTTTGTACATTACAATGTACTTATAAAAAGGTTGTCATCAGTTCAGCAGATTTGCGGAGCAATATGAAGAAGATGCTCACGACGCTCGCAGCCGTCCTTTGCTGCGCCGCGGTATTCACGTCCTGTAACGACGATATCACGCCATCCGGATACAAGGACTTGGGCGGCACATGGGTTTCCGATATCTCGGGCAAGACTTTTTCCATCTGGAACTACGGCAAGGCATGGAAAGTATGGACGTTCCATGCCGACGGCATGGGCGTATGTGACGTTTTCTTCCTGGCGGGCGAAGAGCACGTGGCCATCCAGCACCAGCCGTTTACCTACACCGCTGAGGACGGCAAGCTGATCACTCAGATGGATGACTGATCCAGGGAATGGACGTACAGGACCGAGGGCGGCAGACTGACGATAACCCACGAAGGCGGAAGCGAGATAACTTTCGACAAGGCCATCCTCCAGCGCGCCGACATCAGTTGGAGCATGCAGCATCTGGACCGCTACAGCCTCAGTGTATGCCTCTACAAACAGACCGTTTACAATTTCGATTTTATCGGGGCCGGGGCTGACTTCAAGAGCAACATCGGTGCGGGCTACGAGCACTGCACCTTCCACAAACTGACCGGCTGGGGCAACTTCCTACGCATCAACAACGGCCTGCCTTGGGGCAATCCCACCAGCGGCGGTGGCGGACCCATCGAATAACGAGCAATCAAGAAATTAGTGCATTAGCGGTCCAAAGGGATATCGCACCAGGTGAATTTGTCGGGGCTGACGATGTCAAAGCTTGTAATTTCCGAAGGAACTCCCTGGAATTTAAGAACATAGAAGACAGTTTCTCCTTCTTTGAACCGGTTGGTTCCTCCGACCTTGATGTGATTGGCGCCTGTGAGCGGATAATCGACGCCATCGGCGCTCAGGTAGGTATCTTTCGCGATCACCCGCTTGCCGGGACCGACTTCCCGTACGATGACTTCAAGGGTTCCGTTGTTTCGGATGACATAATTGATCCGGGCTTCCGGCTGTACGGAAACAGGATAGAACGGAAAGGATGCGTGTACATAGTCCTTCATCGCATACTGGAAGGCCATGTATCCACCCCAATCGGCTTCATCATTCAGCCACGAATCTATGGAAATCCTTTGCCCCGCCTTTCCGATAACAGAATAGACCAGGGCTGGAATAATGTACTGCAGACTGTTTTTGGACCCATCGCTGACCATGTTGCACTTCCATAACATATCGGGGTCCCCCTCGTAGTCGAGGTTGTCGTAGCAATAGATGTTCAGCACCCTGCGGAACTTGTGGACTTGCTTGCTTTCCGACGTATATCCTACCGTTTCATAGACGTCTTTCGAGTGGACGGCTGTGTGACTGCGGTCCGGGGACTGGTCTACGGTCAGTATTTTTCCGACAACGTCCCTGATCGGCACAGGAACCGTTTCCACGTAGTTGAAGTCCGTGATCAGATAATCGATCAGTACGCATACCTCGGCCGTGGCAGGATCCGTGGCTTCAAAGGCGCCGGAAGACCGCAGCAAGGCAGCGACATATTGTGCATATTCCTTGAATTCCAGATCCTTGGGAGAGATGTTCGGATCGGCCGGGATGATATAGAAGTGCTTCCCGGCGAAGTCATAATTCCCGAAGGAACTGATAGTCATGTTGATGCGAGCAAAAAGGCTGGTCGTCATCAAAACCAGGACGGCTGTCAGCACCGCTTTCAATAAACTTGTGTTAGAACGTATCATAGATCATTCGATTTATCTGATAAAAGTACGAAATAACTTGAATCGACTTCAGTCCGTCATCAACGAATGCAGCCGGAAAGAAAAAAAGCCCTTGCCGTCCAAATACGTGAGGGCGTCTTGGAGAAGGGCTTTTTTCCGGTCTTCATCCATATCGGAATGGAAGAGAATATCGATAAACGTCTCCAGTCCCTGATCGGAAATCTTCGCGTTCTCAACAAGATACAAGACGGGATTCTCCTGCTGAAGGACAGTCTCCAGGTCAAAGGGCAAGTTGGCTTGGGCGAACTCCTCTCTGACTTCCGTCAGGGAATAGTTCGGCGTTTCATCACGCAGGAGGCCCAGCTTCCGGGCGATTCCCATCAGCATCTGGCCGATGCGGTCGATTTCTTTCAGGATAAAATCTTCCATAGTGCCGATATTCGGGCTACCACTGCTCCCAATGGATGTTTTCCGGTTTCCATTTGTCCTTGGGCTCCGGATTCTCGGCCGGAACACCGACGGGAATGATGCAAAGAGGCACCACTTTCTCCGGAATGCCCAGCGCGGCGGCAATGGGAGCGACACGCTCCATGGCAGGATAACCGGCCGTCCATACTGCGCCCAATCCCAGCGCATGGGCTGCGAGCAGGATGTTTTCGGCCGCGGCCGAGCAGTCTTCATACCAGAACATATTGGGTTGTTCCTCCTCCGGCGCATCCGGCTGGCCGAAAGGCTTGCGCATCTGGGTGGTCTGGCCGCATACGACGATGACAGCACCGGCCTGGGTGAACATCTCACCCCGGAAACCGGAAGCGAAAACGCTGGCAATCTTGTCCTTGTCGGTTACAACCACAAAACGCCAGGGCTGGCCGTTCATGGCCGTGGGGGCAGCCATACCGGCCTTGAGGATGGTCTCCAGCTGTTCCCGGGATATGGGGTCTCCGGTGAAGCTGCGGATACTGGTCCGGGACATCATGACATCCAGGGCGGAGGGCGCGCATTCCTGCGACTTGCAGCCGGTCAGCATTACCGATGCGAGCACGGCAAGAATCATACAGAGTTTCTTCATAATCGCTTATTTTTGCATAGATTAATTATCTTGTACTTTCCACCTGACGCGCCAGCGGCCGTCTGCATAGTTGTGGCTTAGGATCTGGAAGGTGCCTATCTCGGCGGTATTCTTCACGTGGGCACCGATGCAGGCGCAGGCATCATAGTCCCCGACACGCACGATCCGCAGTGTCTCGGAGGCATCCTCGGGCAGTTTGCTCAGGTCCACGATGGCGGCGGCCTGCGCGCGCGGCATGAATTCGACCGTTACATCCAAATGCCGACCAATCACTTCATTTACTGCGGCCTCGATCTGCGCCACCTGTTCATCCGTAGGGCAGCTGGAAAGAAAATAGTCACACTTGGACTTCTTCCTTTCGATGTGCGCATTCCGGGACCGCGGGCACCCAAACAGCCGGACCATCGTCCCGTTCAGGATATGTTCCGCCGTGTGCATCGGCGGGTACTCCTCTTTGTTGTGTGCGTTCAAGACCGGTTCTTCCATATCATTTAGAATCTTCCAACAAATCTACCGTATTTTTTCGTAAATTTGAAATTGATTTCATTCTTCCGAAAAATATGAACCGCCAAGAACCCTTTGTCATTACCGTCAGCCGCGAGATCGGATCGGGCGGACGCACGGTGGGCCGCATCCTCGCCGAGAAACTCAACATCCCTTTCTACGACAGGTATCTCATCGAGGCCCTAGAGAAGAAATTCAACCTCACGGTGGAAGAGATTGAAAAAATGAAAGGCGAAAAAAAGGGCTGGCTGGCCAACCTCATCCGCTACTATTCACCCGCTCCGTCCCCCGCCGGATTCGGCGTCTCGCCAGAGGAAGAAAATGGCGTCCACGTGACCACCGATACCCTCTATCGGGCGGAAAAGGAGATTATCCAGGAGTTGGCGGCGGAGAATTCCTGCGTCATTGCGGGACGCTCCGGCTTCTGGCTGCTCAAGGACCATCCCAACCACCTGGATGTCTTCATCACGGCGCCGCTCACCCGCCGTATCCGGCGTGTGATGCTGAAACAAGGGCTGGATGAAGATTCCGCCGCCACGCTTGTCAAAAATATTGACAAAGCGAGGGAAAACTACATCCAGCGCTATGCCGGCGTCAGCCGCTACGACGCCCGCAACTACGATCTGATCATCAATGCCGACGACCACTCCGAAGAGCAGATCGCAGGCATCATCCTGAATTATATCGGCTAGGCTACTCGAAGATCTCGGCCAGCCGGGCTTTCAGTTTCTCGCCACGGAGGCCACGCTCGACGATGACACCTTTCGGGTCAATCAGCAGGTTGTCCGGAATGGCGTTGACGGAATACACGTCAGCGGCCGCATTGTTCCAGTACTTGAGGTCGGAGAGGTGGATCCAGGGCATCTCCCATTCCTTGATGGCTTTCACCCAGGGTTCCTTTTCCTTGTCGAAGGAAATGCCTACAACCTCAAAGCCCTTGTCGTGGTACTTCTTGTAAGCTTCCACCACGTTGGGCATCTCAGCCTTGCAGGGACCGCACCAGGAGGCCCAGAAATCGACCAGAACCCATTTGCCCTGGCCCACGTACTCGCTCAGCTTGTGCATCTTCCCGTCGGGATCGGCTTCTTCCAGCTCCAGGAACTTCTTGCCGATGAAAGCATTCTTTCCTTCCTCGGCTTCCTGTTCCTGGGCATAGGCTTCATCCGTCTTAGCCTTGAGCGCGATGGCATACGGATGCTGGGTGAAAGGAGCCCCGGAAGCCATGAGCTCATCGAACTTGTCCTTGTCGGCCAGCGCAGGAACATTGCTCAGGAAGGCGAGCGGAATGAGATTGTCCATATTCTCTTCAATCATGGACATATAGGAATCGCCATACGCCTCGGCACGTGCCTGGTACTCGGTGATGAATTCCGCCTCGCGGGCTTCCTGTTCTTCCTTGGGAAGGGCCAGATAAGCCTGGATGAAATCGGTGAATTCCTTCATCGCGGCACCGTCCCGCTTGTCGCACTCCGAGAGTTTCATGTTGAGTGCGGAACCGGCATAGGTGCTGTCCGCCAGGTTGATCTGCAAGGCCTCCCCATCATTGAAGAGGGGGAAAAACCACTGCCAGCCATCGATCTGAACCGACAGGAAGGCATCTTTGGCGGCCTTCCCCTTCATGGTGAAGGCGCCATCGGCGATGACTGCGCTGTCAATGGGGGCATCCGTCAGCTTGTCCACCAGATAAACGGCGGCACCGTCCTCCGGTGCGTTCTTGCCGCTTACTTCATACTTCACATCTTTTCCGTTGCAGGCGAGCGCGCAAACAGCCGCAAGCGCCAGCATAAAGATTGATAACTTTTTCATGGTCAATTATTTATTAAGTTCTTTTTCACCATCTTTGCGGGCTTGCTGCAACCGGGCGTTCCGCTCTTGCTGGTCATCGGAGATTTCTTGCGTTTCTTCGAAAATCTTCGCCCGTGAATTCTCCATCAGTTTCTCTTTCTGCTCGTTGAATACTTCCAGATCTTCATCCGATACTTTCATCAGTTGCTTGCAATTTTCGAAATGTATTGTCATCGAGCGGAGAAGGGCCTCGCTGATAAAAAGGAAACTGGGCGTATTGAAATCCCGCAGCTCCTTGTAATCCCCAAAAGCATGATCCGACTGTTTCTGAAAATCTGCTACAACCAAAGTCTTATACTGCTCCCGCAAATCGTAGAATGACGAAACCGCCTCGACGAAGAGAATGTTGCCAATGGTCTGGATGGTCTCGATATTGGACCGGAAGATGGTCTCGGTCGTGGTGGAATACTGGGCCAGCGGGACTTTCGTCGCCAACGCCAAATAATTGTGAGAAAGTTGGTCGGGATGGGCCACTACGTCCACCTGGATTTCAAAGAAATCTTTCAGGTCAGCGTCGATCTGCTCGACTTCTTTCAGCGATTCACGCATGTCGTACATGATCATCATCACCATTTCCAGCTTCTCGGCATTCTGTTTCTTGCGGTCGATGACGGCCGTGGTACCGAAGGTCAGCACGATGGAGAAGGTCGTCGCGGCCAGCGTCAGGAGGAAACTCTTCCAGGAGGATTCTTTACTTTCTTTCGCCATGATAAGCCAGCATGCAATGCTTGTTATTCGTGCCACAAAGGTAATGAAATATTTTTTTGTATCTTTGCTGAGTTCAAAGAGTCCGCCCTATGAAAAAAGCCCTGTATATCATCACGCTGCTGATGCTGGCTGCCTGCGCCAGGTATCCGAAACTGCCGGTCGACCAGTTCCAGAAAAAAATGGCCGAGACGCCCGACGTCCAGTTGCTGGATGTCCGCACCCCCGCCGAATTCGCCGAAGGCCATATTCCCGGCGCCATCAACATCGACTGGCGGGACGAGGACTTCCTGCAGCAGGCCGAAGCCCAGCTCGACAAGTCGCGCCCGCTGATGGTCTACTGCCGGAGCGGACGGCGCAGCGAATCGGCGGCCATCGCTTTGGAAGAAGCCGGCTTTGACACCTATGACCTGAAGAACGGCTTCCTGGCCTGGACCAACGCTGGCAAGCCTGTGGATCACTCCCAGGAAGTTCGCTACACACTGGCCAGTGGCTACTTCTTCCGCAACGACGCGGTGATCGACATCCTGCCCCACCGCATCACCTCGGAGAGCGAATTGCTCAACTACTTCGGTCGGGCGACGGTTATGGGCCCGGGTGGCAACCCCACGTCCATCGATTTCGAGAAATCCATGGTTATTCCGGTCGTCATGCCCCCTACCGACAAGAATACAGAAATCGTCATCGAGGACCTGTTGAAGACCTCCGACAACCAGCTCCAGCTGCTTTTCCACGTGGATCGCGGCAATGAATCGCGCAGCTACACCATCATCCCCTGCAAGCTCCTGGTCGTCGATGCCGCCTACCGCGATTTCGATGTCATGTTCACTTCTCCAGAGAAATATTGATCGAAAAGAGTATCAATTTCAAAAAGTTTACTATCTTTGCAGTCCCAAAGTCGGTCCTTTAGCTCAGCTGGTTTAGAGCGCCTGCTTGACAGGCAGGAGGTCAGCAGTTCAAATCTGCTAAGGGCCACGAGAAAAGAGCGCGTTGAAAACGCGCTCTTTTCGCATTACCATGATAAAAGTTATTGCATTAGATCTGGGCGGCGTAGTCGTCAAACTCAACTTTCAGCGGGCGATCCAGCGCTTTGCGGAGTTGGGACTACCCGAAGTGGAACGCTACCTCAACCCCTTCCAGCAGCAGGGCTTCTTCGGTGATCTGGAGGCCGGACGCATCAACGCCGAGGAGTTCCGGCAGGAATTCAGCCGGCTGACCGGCCGGGAGATGACGCGGGAAGAATGTTTCTACGCCTGCATGGGCTTCATTGAGTGCGTTCCCCAGACCGGCCTCGACGCCATCCGCCGCCTGCATGACACTGGCTACCGTATGGTGTTGCTTTCCAATACCAACCCGTACGTCATGTCGTGGGGCATGTCCCCTGCCTTCGACGGCAAGGGCCGTTCGTTGAGCGACTATTTCGATGCCTGCTACCTGAGCTACGCCTGCAAGATGATGAAGCCCGATCCGGACTTCTTCCGTTTCGTGCTCGACAACGAACTGATCCGGCCCGGGGAACTGCTGTTCGTCGACGACGGCCCCCGCAACGTTGAAGTGGCCCGATCTTTGGGCATCCAGGCCCTGTTGACGACGGAGGTCGAAAGCTGGCCCGCCGAAGTCGACCGCTTCCTTCAAACGCAACAACGATGAAAACCAACGACAAACACGCCAAAGGCGGCCTCTGGCTGCTCGTCGCGGGCTTCGCTGTGCTGATGAGCCTCCCCTTCCTGGTTCCACACCTGGGCTTCCTGGCCCTGGTGGGCTTCGTCCCGCTCTTCATGCTCGACCGGGCACTGCGGGAGCTGCAGGTCCGGCACTCGTTCTGGTACTACTACGCGGCCTTTGTACTGTTCAATGTCTTCACGACCTTCTGGATCTGGTTCGTTTCGCCCGTGGGCGCCGTAGCGGCCCTGCTGCTCAACGCCCTGCAGATGGCCGCGGTCTTCGCCATCGGCCGCTGGGGCGGCCGTGTGATCCGGCGTCACGAGAAACGCCCGCTGGTGGCGGAAGCCGGATCCCTGCTCTTTTTCATCGTGACCTGGCTGGCCTGGGAGCACATCTATTTCGAAGTCGAACTCTCGTGGCCCTGGCTCTGCCTGGGCAACGCCTTCCTCTATTCCCCGCGCATGGTGCAGTGGTATGAGATCTTCGGCGCGCTGGGCGGATCGGCCTGGATCCTGCTCTGCAACGCCGCCATCTTCCTGGCCCTGACCGCCACGGGACGCCGGCAACAGCGCTGGAGCACGGTGGGAGCCGCCCTGCTGGTGCTGGTGCCCATCCTCTGCTCCGAAATCCGCTACGCCAGCTACCGGGAGACGCAGGACCCGCTGGAAGTGGTGGTGATCCAGCCCAACGTCGATCCCTTTGCCAAATACGGCGTGCAGCCGCAAAGCGCCCTGGACGCCCGCCTGGTCGAACTCATGGCACAGGAAGTCACCCCCGACACCCGCTTCGTCATCACGCCTGAGACCTTTACCTATAACGTCAACGCAGAGCAGCCGCTGACGAGCCCGTCCATTGCCCGCTACCAGGCCTTCCTGCGCGAGCGACCGGGCCTGCAGATGCTGCTGGGCGCCCTCACCGTCCGCTTTTACGACACGAAGGCCAAGCCCACGCGCAGCGCCCTGCCGCTGGGTGACGGACGCTGGTACGACCGCTACAACGCTGCGCTGGTGCTCGACGGCACGCAGGTCTATGGCCAGTACGTCAAGTCAAAGCTCGTGCCGGGCGTGGAGATCATCCCCTACGAGAACCTCCTCCCCTTCCTCGGTCCGTTCATCGCCAAGTTTGGCGGCTCGAGCAGCAGCTACGGCACACAGGACGACATGGAGGCCATCCCCACGGCCGACGGAAAGGCACTGGGCGCCATGATCTGCTATGAATCCGCCTACGGCGACTGGTCGCGCAGGGCCACGAAGAAAGGCGCCCGTTTCTTGAGTGTCATCACCAACGATGGCTGGTGGGGCGATACCCCGGGCTACCGGCAGCACTTTAACTTCGCGCGCCTGCGGGCCATCGAAAACCGCCGCGACATCGTGCAGGCCGCCAACACCGGCACCTCCGGCATCATCAACCAGCGCGGCGACGTGCTGGCGAAAACACCCTACTGGGTCGAGACCACGCTGCGCGGCACCATCAACGGCAACGACGCGCAAACGCCCTTCGTCCGTCACGGCGACCGTCTCGGACGCCTGTCCGGCTATGCGTTTCTCGTGCTGGGCCTTATGCTGTTGGTTTTTTCCGTTTCGGATAGGCGATCCGGGCGTGGTAAATCTGCTGCAGGTAACGCTTGAACGAGGCTTTGACCTCGCCGATTTCCTTGAGCGAGATATCTGCCCGCGTCAGCTGTGAATCGTCGATGCGGCTGGCCAGAATTTTTTCGACCAGCGCCGAGATGCTCTCCTCTGAATAGTCTTTCAGAGTCCGGGACGCCGCTTCCACGGCATCGGCCATCATCACCACCACCTGCTCTTTGGTCTCAGGTAACTTGCCGTTGTAGGTAAAGGGCTCGGTGTTGGCCGGGTCGCCGCCGGCATTGCAGTACACGTTGTAGAAATAGAGGGTCCGCGATTGGCCGTGGTGGCTGGCAATAAAGTCGCACACGCTCTCGGGCAAATTGGCCTTGTGGGCCAGGTTCAGGCCGTCATCCACATGCTTGATGATGGCCCGGGCGCTCTCTTCGGGTGTAAGGCCGGCATGGTAGTTCACGCCTTCGGCCTGGTTCTCGATGAAGCACATCGGATTTTCGATCTTGCCGATATCGTGGTACAGGGCCCCTACCCGCACCAGCATGGCATCCGCGCCAATTTCCCGGGCGGCCTGCTCGGCCATATTGGCCACCTGCAGGGCATGCTGGAAAGTGCCCGGGGCCTTCTGCTGCAGGTTCCGCAGCAAGGTATTGTTGGTGTCACTCAGGTCCCACAGGCGCGAATACGACACGAAGCCGAAGACTTTCTCGAAAATAAAGACGAAAGGATAGAGCACGACGCTCAGGATGGCGGCAATGCCCAGGTAGAGGAAGTTGGTGGACTTGACTGCGTAGGACAAGTCGCCGGTGCCCAGCTTGAAGGCAAAGCTCACCACCGCCAGCGCCAGAAAGATAAACAGGGCGTTGACAAACTGCAGCCAGCCTCGGTTGAAGCGGCCATAGGCCAGCAGGCCCACCAGTCCGGCCACGGCATTGCAGAAGAAGAGTTCCACGCCGTTTTCGGGGATGACCAGCAGCGGCAGCAGGTAGACCAGGTACAGGGGGCAGGCCAGGTCATCGCGGAAGAAGGCACTGACGTAGAGGACCCCGAGCGCGAACGGGAAGAGGTAAAGCAGGCGCTGATCCACCCGGAAGAGGATGGCCACAGCCAGGAACGAGAGCAGGAGCAGCTGCATCAGAAACACCAGCTTGCGCAGGTCTTCGAAGCAGTCACGCTCGACGAACCACAGCACGAAGAAGAAGAGCGCCAGGATGGCGAAGACCATCAGCAGGTGACTGACCAGCAGCGCGTTGGGCGATCCCGAGTAACCATAGCTCAGTTTGTATTCGGCCTTGTAGGAGTCGAGGATCTGGCAGATGTCGCTCGTCACGATCTCGCCTTCCGAGACGATGAGCTGGCCGGCGTAGACCATGCCCTTGGTGGGCGAGATATAGCTGACGGCGTTGCGGTGGACCATCTGCGTGGTGTTCTCGTCGAAATGCAGGTTGGGCTCAATGAAATCCTTGAGGCTGAGCAGCGTAGCGATGGAGTCGATGTCCATGCCGGGATAGCCGTACACCAGGTCGGACTTCAGGATGTTGTAGATGCGGTCGATGTCGTAGACCTCCGTGGCCGGTGTCTCGATGAAGCGCTTGTCGCGCTTGACAGAGATCACTTTGTCGGAATACCCGCCGGTGTTCAGGCTGGCGACGATGCCGCGATTATAGGCTTCACTCAGGTCGTCGTACATTTCGCGGGTCAGGCGATTGGCCAGGTTTACCTCCACGGCCCGGTGGGCAAATTGTTCGAGGCGCGCAGGCGCCACGGTCGGATCATAACTGTAGAAGGCGACAGTTTCTGAGGCGCGCTCCTCTTTCTCCCGGAGCATCTCGGCTTCGGTCTTGAGAATCGGGAAGTCAAACGGCGCAATCAGCGTCTCATAGACCCAGGGGCGTCCTTTCTGGTATTCGTACTGGAACTTGCCCTCCTTGGGATAGAGCAGGATCATGAGGGCGGCCAGCACAATAAAACAGATATAGATCCGATAATTTTTCATAACTTTGTAGAGAAGCGAATTTGTAAATTTAGTAAAAATTCAGCGGATATGAAAAAAATCGTGGTGGCCCTCCTCGTGGCGCTCTGCGCATTTGTGTCTCAGGCACAGCAACTTGTCGTAATCTCCTCTCCCCACCTGCATGCCGATGACTCCGTGCTGGTGTTCATCCCGGAGCAGGTGGCTTCCAACTATGCGGAAGAATACTGTGCGGAATGCTGCGGCGATCCGGATCCTGTGCCGGCACTCTTCCTGCTGCACGGATGGTCGGGTTGCTACCGCAACTGGGCCGACAAGAGCGACTTGCAGGCCGTGGCCAATGAGACGGGCTTCATGATCATCTGCCCGGACGGTTTCTACGACAGCTGGTACGTGAACGGCAAGGAGCCCGACGCGATGCAGTGGCGCACGTTTTTCGACAAGGAACTGTATCCACAGATCATGGAGAAATATTACCTCTCACCGGAGAAAACATTCATCACGGGCCTGTCGATGGGCGGCCATGGCGCCATCAATCTCTTTCTCGATGACATCAACCGTTTCCGGGGCGCCGGCTCGATGAGCGGCGTGCTCGACCTCAACGCGGAGAAGGGCCGGCTCGGCCTAGACCGGCTGCTGGGTCCCTACGGCCCGGAGAACAAGCGGCACGATGAAGAATCTGCGATCAACCGCATCGAGCGGGCGAAAGGCAGCGACAAACTGATGGTCGTCAGCTGCGGCTACAGCGACAGCCTCTATCCCTGCAACCTGGCTTTCTGCGAGCGCTGCAAGGAACTGGGGGTGCCGTATATCGAAATCTTTTCGCCGGGCGTCCACAGTTGGAAATACTGGGACTATGCCCTCCGCCTCCACCTCTGGTACTTCTCCCGCATCCTCAACGGCGAGAACCTCGGCTACTGATTGGCTGATGCTCCTTTCCTTTAGGGGTTCCGCATCAGCGGATGCTGACGTTCTGGATAACGTCGGCGTCGTAGACGCCTTTGTCGAGTTTTTCGCGAACTTCGGCGAAGGCGTTGAGGGTGTATTCGACATCTTCAAGCGTATGCGCGGCGGTCGGGATGATGCGATACATCAGGACGCCTTCCGGGACGACCGGATAGGTAATCACCGAGCAGAAGATGTGGTAGTTCTTGCGCAGGTCGATCAGGATGTTGGTCGCCTGGGCGATGTTGCCCTTCATGAAGACCGGTGTCACACAGGCCTCGGCCACGCCGATATCGAAACCGCGCTTGCGCAGGCCGTCCTGCAGCGCGCGGGTGATGGTCCACAGCTTCTTGCGGAGCTCGTCGCCCTCGGGGCCGCGGATGATCTCCAGGCGCTTCAGGCAGCCTTCCACGATGGGCATCGGGAGCGCCTTGGCGTAGATCTGCGAACGGAGGTTGTAGCGCAGGTAATTGATGATGGCGTGCGGACCGGCCACGAAGCCGCCGATGATGGCCATGCTCTTGGCGTAGGCGCCGATGTAGAGGTCGATCTCGTCCATCACGCCGAAATGCTCGGAGGTGCCGCGGCCGTGCGGGCCCATGACACCAAAACCGTGCGCATCGTCAATCAGGATGCGGAACTTGTATTTCTTCTTGAGCGCAGCGATCTGGTCGAGGATACCCAGGGCGCCGGTCATACCGTAGACACCCTCGGTGATCAGCAGCACGCCGCCGCCAGCTGCCTCGGCCTCCTTGCAGGCGCGGGCTAGGATCTTCTCGCAGTGCGCGATGTCGTTGTGGCGGTATTTGTATTTGCTGCCCACATGGAGGCGGATACCGTCGAGCAGGCACGCGTGGCACTCGTTGTCATAGACGATCACGTCGTGGCGCGACATGAGCGAATCGATGGTCGAGACGATGCCCTGGTAGCCAAAGTTGAAGAGGAAGGCATCTTCCTTCTTCTCGAATTCGGCCAGCTCGCGCTCCAGCTGCTCGTGCAGCGCCGTGTGGCCGGTGAGCATGCGCGAACCCATCGGGTAAGCCAAGCCCCAGCGGGCGGCGGCTTCGCCGTCAACCTTGCGGATGGCGGGATGGTTGGCCAGGCCCAGGTAGTTGTTCAGGCTCCAGCAGAGCACTTCCTCGCCCTGGAAACGCATGTGCGGTCCCAATTCACCTTCCAGCTTGGGAAACATGAAATAGCCGAAGGCCTTGTCGCGATACTGGCCCAGCGGGCCGCCCGAATCTTTGGCGATTCTCTCGAAAATATCCATTGTACGGTGTTCAGGTTTTAGAAATTAGGCATCAATGTTGGCATATTTGGCGTTCTGCTCGATGAATTCGCGGCGCGGCGGGACGTCGTCGCCCATGAGCATTGAGAAGATGCGGTCCGCCTCGGCCGCATTTTCGATGTGGACTTGGCGCAGGATGCGCTTGTCCGGGTCCATGGTCGTAGCCCAGAGCTGTTCGGCATCCATCTCACCGAGACCTTTGTAGCGCGAGACCAGCAGGCCCGTGTCCTTGCCCTTGCCGATGCGCTCGATGGCAGTGGAGCGCTCTTCGTCGGTCCAGCAGTATTCTTCAACGTTGCCTTTCTTCACGCGGTAGAGCGGCGGGGTGGCGATATACACGTAGCCGCTGCGGATCAGGTCGGGCATATAGCGGAAGAAGAAGGTTAGGATCAGGGTGGCGATGTGACTGCCGTCCACATCGGCATCGGTCATGATGATCACCTTGTGGTAGCGAAGCTTCGTCATATTGAGCGCCTTGGGATCTTCCTCGGTACCGACCGAGACACCCAGGGCGGTGTAGATGTTGCGGATCGACTCGCTCTCGAAGGCACGGTGCTCCATGGCTTTCTCCACGTTGAGGATCTTGCCGCGCAACGGCAGGATGGCCTGGAACTGGCGGTTGCGGCCCTGCTTGGCCGTTCCGCCTGCGGAGTCGCCCTCCACGAGGAAGAGCTCGCACTTGGCCGGATCGCGGTCGGAGCAGTCGGCCAGCTTGCCCGGCAGGCCGGCGCCCGACATGACCGTCTTGCGCTGCACAAGCTCGCGCGCCTTGCGGGCGGCGTGGCGGGCAGTGGCGGCCAGCACCACCTTGTCGACGATGGCGCGGGCGTCTTTCGGGTTCTCTTCGAGGTATTGCTCGAGCGCGGCGCTCACAGCCTGCGAGACGGCCGCCATCACCTCGCTGTTGCCCAGCTTGGTCTTGGTCTGGCCTTCAAACTGCGGCTCGGCGACCTTTACCGAGATGACCGCCGTCAGGCCTTCGCGGAAGTCCGAGGGGTCGAGGTCGAATTTCAGCTTGGAGAGCAGGCCGTTCTTGTCGGCGTAACTCTTGAGCGTGGTCGTCAGACCACGGCGGAAGCCGCTCAGGTGCGTACCACCCTCGATCGTATTGATGTTGTTGACGTAGGAGTGGACGTTCTCGGTGAAACCGTCGTTGTATTGCATGGCGATCTCGATGGGAATGACCTTGTCGGTCTCCAGGTAGATCGGCTTCTCGGTAAGCTTCACGCGCACGCCGTCGAGATACTGCACGAACTCGATGAGGCCGCGTTCCGAATAGAAGACCTCTTCCTTCGGCTGGGCCGGGAGCTCGTTGCCGTTCTCGTCGTACTCTTTCGCCCGCGGGCGCATGTCGCGCAGCGTGAGGCGGACGCCCTTGTTGAGGAAGGCCAGCTCGCGCAAGCGGCCGGCCAGCGTATCATAGTCGTACACCGTGGTGACGGTGAAGATCTCAGGGTCGGGTTTGAAGGAGATGATGGTTCCCGTGTCGGAGGCCTCCCCCACGGCCTTCACGTCGTAGAGCGGCTTGCCCTTCGAGAATTCCTGCACGAAGACCTTGCCTTCGCGGTGCACCTCGGCTTTGAGATGCGTCGACAGCGCGTTGACGCAGGAGACGCCCACGCCGTGCAGACCACCGGAAACCTTATAGCTGTCCTTGCTGAATTTACCGCCCGCATGCAGCACTGTCAGCACCACTTCGAGGGCGCTGCGTTTCTCTTTCTCGTGCATGCCAGTCGGGATGCCGCGGCCGTTATCGGATACCGTGATCGAATTGTCTTCGTTGATGACGACGACGATATTGTTGCAGTAACCAGCGAGCGCCTCATCGATCGAGTTGTCAACCACCTCATACACAAGATGATGCAAACCACGGGGCCCAATGTCTCCAATATACATCGAAGGGCGCTTGCGCACCGCCTCGAGTCCCTCCAGCACCTGGATACTGTCGGCTGAATAGGTTTCGTTCTGTTCCATTAAAAAACTATCTTCATATAAACGAACAAAGATAACGAAAAACAGCGGAAAATCCTAGATTTTCCGCTGTTTTTTCCGGCTTCCGCCGCCCCTAGAAAGTCAGGCTGACGCCGAGGCCGTAATTGCGTCCCGGCTCGACGTAGAGCGGCATGTACTCGTTGCGTTGGTTGAAGAGGTTGCCGATCTTTCCGAATACGGAGATGTATTTGTTGATCAGGAAGTTGACATTCAAGTCCACATCGAAGATCGGCGGCACCGCGTAGCGCTCGCCGCTGCTCTCGCCGTCCAGCTGCATGATGTCACCGCTCGTGGCGCTGCGGTAGTTGCATTCCAGCTGGGCGATGAGCCGCTCGCGGAAGTTGTAGCGCACGAAGGCGTCACCCGTATATTTGGGCATCTCGGTCACGACGCTCTTGTCGTAGGCGTTCTGGTAACTGGCGTAGCGGAAACGGCCGCCCATGGTCACGTCCTGCGAGCGCCAGATCAGCTGGGCCTGCATGGAGAACTGGTTGACATTGCGGTAGTTGGCCATCATCTGCGTGATGTTCTCGCCGTAGTACACCGGATTGAAGATCATCTTATTGCGGTACATCTTGTAGTTGGTCTCCAGCTCGATGCCCAGGCGGCCGCTGATCACGCTCTCGATCGTCAGGGTGGCGTCGAGCGGACGGGAGCCGAAGCCCATGGTGGAGGTCGGCAGAACGATCGGGCAGTCGTCAATCATGCGGGAGTACGGGTTCAGGTCGTTGCCGCCCGTCACCACGGCATGCGCCCAGAGCGCCTTGTCGATGAGGGTGTAACGGATGTCCACGTCAGGGAAGATGCTGCTGCGCGCCGACAGGTCGAGACCGGGCTCCGGGATCTCTCCCACAATGCCGTAGCGGCTGCCGAATTTCACGCCGAGCTTCGCGTTGAGCCGCTTGTGGCTGATCTGGTAGATGGGCGAGAATTCCACCACGCCGATGTTGAAGTCGTGCACGCCCTTATAGGTCGCGTACTCGATATTCATGTTCACATAGACGCGGTGCTTCTCGAAGGTGGCGCCCACGTAGCCGTACACCTTGACGAAGCCCTCGGTCAGGCGCGTCGTGTCGGGGTCAACGTAGCTGTCATCCCAGGTGAAGGCCTTCCGGGTATTGCGGTACGACAGGGTCACGTCGTAGTAGACCGTGTTCTCCTCCTTCTGGGCGGAATTCAGGTTGAAGGCCGCCGTCAGGCTGTTGTTGCGGTGCAGGGAGGATTCCCAGGGATCCTGCGTGGTATAGTGGTACTGGTCGTAGTCGTATTTCACGTCGAACATCAGTTCGCCCGTCGCCCAGTCGTAGGTGAGGTCGCCGCCCACGGTGTTCTGCATGCGGGCTGTCTTGAACACGGGATCGATACCAAAGCTGCGGCCCAGGTCGCCGAAATACGAGTTGTGCCGGGCATAGAGGCCCGAGCAGAAGCCGTTCTTGGGCTTGGTCTGCAGATAGAGTTCAGCCGCCGGCAGCACGCCCCGGTCGCCCGGCGCATAGCGCGTGCCGAAGCGCCCGTAGACGAACGGCGTACGGTTGGCCCCCACCGTAGCAAGCTGGATGGTCTCGTAGGGCGTGAAGTCGTAGAGGTCGCTGTAGGGACGGTTGAAGATCGAATAGTCGAAGTGGACGTCGAAGCGGTGCAGCGAGTCGTCGATGAAAATGGGGATGGCGGGCTTCTGGATACCGTCGAGGTTGACGTCGTAGGGACGGCTCACCTCCACCGTGGCATTCTGCGCCCGGAGCGAAGCCAGGGCCAAAAACAGGCTTACTATCGTCAGGATCCTTTTCATCACTTCGAAATTTTGAGTTGGTTCATGCGGCTGCGCACCTGGTCGAGGATGTCGTCACCCTCGCCGTAGGGCTGGTAGCCGTCCAGAATGCTGTTGTAGGTGGCTTCCGCCTGCATCCTGTCGCCACGAGCGGCGAAGGCGTCGCCCAGGACGATAAAGCTGCGGGCCATCCAGTAGACCTGGCCGGAGCCCGAATCGGAGAACGCGTAGACCGCCTCCTGCACTTCGTCGAAATCGCCCCGGTCGAAGGCATCCTGAATGAGTGTGTAGGCGCTCTCCGCGCCGTAGGCATCGTCGCGGTTGGCGGCCAGCTCTTCGAAGAGCACGCTGGCCCGCTCGCGTTCACCTTGCGTCCGCAGCGCCTTGGCCATCAGGAAGTGCGCCTCCCGCGTGCCCAGCATCTGGGCCGCCCGGATCACCTCGGGATAATCCTTCGCGCCGTAAGCCGCCCGCATCAGGCCTTCGAGCGCTGTCGTGCGGGTAGCGCCGTCGCGGGTGCGCTCAATCAGCTGGCGGTACGCCTCTTCGGCCTTCTCATAGTGCTGCAGGTCGTAGTTGATGGTGGCATAAGCCTTCCAGGCCTCTTCCTGGCAGGTCGGATCACGCATCACCGTCACTTTCTGGTAGGTGTCAGCAGCAGACTCCAGACGGCCCGTCTGGCGCAGACAGTCGGCCAGGCAGAGCGTGGCGCGCGGCGTCCGGCCACTCGCCGGGTACTGCGCGATGAAACGCTGCAGCGGGTTGATGGCAGCCGTCCAGTTGCCCGCTGTATAGAGCTGCAGGGCGGCGTTGAAGAGCATCTGCTCCTTCTCCTCGTCGCTCTTGATGTCGCCGCGGCCGATCTCCTCCAGATAGCTCAGGAAGAGCTCCGGCTGGTTGCGCTGCCGGTAGAGGCTCTCCAGGCCGGCCAGCGCATCTTCCGCCTCGGGCGAATCGGGTGCATAGTCCACGACAGTCTTGTAGTATTCAATGGCCTTGTCGTATTTGCGGCTGTTGGCGTTGATCAGCGCCAGTTCCAGCAGGGCTTTCGTGTAGTAGTCGTTCCCCTTCATGCCGAGCAGAGTAAAGAAGCACTCCGAAGCGCTGTCGTTCTTGCCCGTCTGCACATAGGTGCGGCCCAGTTCAAAGAGGGCCTGGGGATAAAGCGGGGCCGTGCGGTTGAGCCGGGTCACCTGCTTGAGCAATTCGATCTTCTTGGCGTCCTTGCCCATCAGGCCATAGGCGATGGCCGACTGCAGCACAGGATAGAGGTCTTCGGAGGACGGATCCGCCTCGTAGACCTTCTCGTAGGTCTCGGCCGCATCGGCATACTTGCCCTGCATGAAGCAGGCATCGCCGAGGCGGGTCTGGGCGTCACGCTCATACTGCTGGTATTCGCCCGACACATTGAGGAAGTTGCGGAAGTTGTTCTCCGCATAGACGTAATTGCCGCTCTTGAGATAGCTGTAGGCCTGGTTGTAGAGGGCCTGGGGATATTCGGAACTGCTGCGGAAGGCATTGTCGGCCAGCAGGTTGTTGTTGATGGCGATGGCTTCGGCCCAACGCTCGTCGCGGAAGCAGCACTCGGCGAGCCAGAAGCGGGCCAGGTTGGCCAGGGCCAGGTTGTCGCCCGACGAAGCGGCCTCCTCGAGCAGGGGCTCGGCGGCGCGGTAGCTCTTGCCTTCGATCAGCTGCATGGCACGAAGGAACGAGGCTTTCTGCAGGTTGGCCGCCGACTCGGGCGTGTGCACGCGGATGGCGGAGAGCGCCTCCACGGCAGAGCGGTAGTCCTTCGACAGCAGGAAGGCCGTGGCCATATAGTTGTGGATGATATCGTCCTTGCCGCTTGCGGGCCAGCGCTCCATGTAGGTACG
Source organism: uncultured Bacteroidales bacterium (assembly GCA_905233345.1). Classification (GTDB taxonomy): domain Bacteria; phylum Bacteroidota; class Bacteroidia; order Bacteroidales; family UBA932; genus Cacconaster. The sequence continues at coordinate 3,496 of CAJODQ010000026.1, read as the reverse complement.
GAAAGGCGTGATGTCGGCGTTGACGTCGAACGAGAGTTTCGCATAATTGAAAAAAGCATCCTCCTGGATCACCTTGTCGTAGTCACAATCCGAGGCGGCCTTGAAAGCCTCGAGGGCAGCGATCTTGTTGCGGGTCTGGAGGTAGCTGTTGGCGGTGTAGTACCAGGCGTTCTGTCCCAGCTCGTCGTCCTGGCTGAGGACATGGGAGAACGACTCGATGGCGGCCGGCCACGACTTAAGGCTGTACGACACGATGCCGGAGAAGTAGTGGTCCTTGCGGCTCAGTTCGGCGCCGCTCTGGGTGTAGATGTCGAGGTAGTGGCGGGCTTTCTCCTGGTCCCCTTTCTCATACCAGGCCTCGGAGAGGATGCGGGCCAGCGAGCTCTGCATTTCCTTGTCGAGCTCGGCATAGAGCGGCTCCCCGTGCTGGATCACATAGTCATAGTCCTTGAGCATCAGCTTGCTCTCGACGGCGAAGTACTCGGCCATCTGCGAGAACTGGTTGCCCTTCCCCACTTTTTCGAAAAGGGGCACGGCCTGATCGAACTGCTGCTGGATGTAGTGGACGTAGCTTTTGTAATAGGTGCTGGGGACGGTGTACTGGGAATAGGGCCCGGCAAGCACCTGGGCGAAGCCTTCCGCGGCACGCTCATACCCGCCCGTACGCATGTTGCTGTAGGCCTTCTTGAAGGTAAAGTCCGTGCGGCGGTTGCGATAGAGATGGTTGGGATTGATGGTATTGTAGATGGCGAGCGCCTCCGTGTATTTGCCGGTGTCGAAATAGCGCGAAGCCAGGGCCTCCCGCACCATGGACTGCTGCGGCGCGTTGGGATACTTGCTGCAGAAGGTGTTGACCAGTCCCTCGGCGTTGACCTTGTCGAGGGCGATGGCGCACATCACCTTGTAGGCTTCGATCTCCGAACGGTCCAGGGTTCGGAGCGACTCCTTGCCCAGCTCGGTGAAGGCCTTTTCCGCCGCATAGTAGGATCCGCTGTAATAGAGTTTTCGGGCCGATTCGAGGCGGTCGGAATGCTGCCGGTCTTTGACCTGGCCCCATGAAGGCAGCGCCGCCAGGAGCAGCAGCAGGGCCACTGCACCGGTTCTCAGGTATACGCTCACGCTTTTCATCTTTCTATGATGCGAAAATACGCAAAAAAAGTTAAATTTGTGCACCAAAGCCACGCCTATGAACGCTGATGCCACACCCGTCGTCCAATTCCGCGACGCCGACATTTCCAACGGGGAAGTGGTGGTGGTCGACAAACTCAACCTGACCATCCTTCCCGGCGAATTCGTCTACCTGACCGGCAAGGTCGGCAGCGGAAAAACCTCCATCATCCGCACCCTCACCGGGGAGAATCCGCCCCTAAGCGGAGAGGCGCGGGTCGGAGATTTCGACTTGACGAACCTCAAACGCAAGCAAATTCCATACCTTCGGCGCAGCCTGGGCATCGTCTTCCAGGATTTCCAGCTGCTGATGGACCGCACGGTGGAAGACAACCTGCGCTTCGCGCTCGAGGCCACGGGCTGGAAAGACAAAGGCGAAATCGCCGAGCGCATCGACCGGGTGCTGACGGCCGTGGGCCTGCAGCACAAAGCCTACAAACTACCCCACCAGCTCTCCGGCGGCGAGCAGCAACGTGCCGCCATCGCCCGCGCCCTGCTCAACGAGCCTTCGCTCATCCTGGCCGACGAGCCCACGGGCAACCTCGACGAAGACACCGCACGCGGCATCATGCGCCTGCTCTTCGAAATCAACCGCTACGGGACCGCCATCCTGATGGTCACACACAACCAGCAGTTGCTGCGCATGTTCCCCGCCCGCGTCCTCACCCTTGAAAACGGTGTCTGCCGTGAAGTCGCAGCGGAAGCCTGAGCCCGCCTTCGGGCCCATCCTCGCCTGGTTCGCCGAAAACCGGCCCCTGGCAGCGAGCGAGTTGCATTTTGCCTCGCCCTACCAGTTGATCGTAGCCGTGATTCTATCGGCCCAGTGCACCGACAAGCGGGTCAATATGACGACCCCTGCCTTCTATGAAAAATACCCCGACGTGGCATCACTCGCCGCCGCTACGCCGGAAGAGGTTTATCCGCTCATCAAATCGATCTCCTACCCCAACAGCAAGGCCGCGCACCTGGTGGCCATGGCCCGGAAGGTGCGGGATGAATTTGGCGGCGAGATTCCCCGCGACATCGACGCGCTCATGACCCTGCCGGGCGTGGGCCGCAAGACCGCCAACGTAGTGACTTCCGTGCTCTGGAACGAGCCCGTCATCGCCGTCGACACCCATGTGTTCCGCGTGGCGCACCGCCTCGGCCTCTCAGACGGCAAGACGCCCTATGCCGTGGAACTGGACCTGGAAGCCGGCATTCCCGAAGACCTGCGGGCCCGCGCCCACCACTGGCTCATCCTCCACGGCCGCTACGAATGCACCGCCCGCGCGCCGAAATGCGCGGATTGCGGCCTGGCCCCCTACTGCCGTCATTATGCGCAATCACGCTGACATCTACGAGACTACGCTCCTCGACTTCCGGGCCTACCTGAAGCTCGAACGCTCGCTGTCGGCCAACACCATCGCCGGCTACAGCGCCGACGTGGAGAAATACTTCGCGCTGCTGCGCGACCGCGGCATCGCCCCTGCAGACGCCTCGATTGACGAACTGTCCGCCTTTCTGGAGGCGCTCGTGGCAGACGGGGTGACCAAGCGCTCGCAGGCCCGCGCCATCAGCTCGGTCAAGGCGCTCTACCGCTTCCTCGACGCCGAGGGCGCGCTGCCCGCCGGCAATCCCTGCGACAAGCTCTCCGCGCCCAAGATCAACCCCTACCTGCCCACCGTGCTGACGGTGGAAGAGGTGCTGGCCATCCTCGATTCCGTGGACCTCTCCAAGCCCGAGGGACATCGCAACCGCTGCATCCTGGAAGTGCTGTATTCCTGCGGCTTGCGGGTCAGCGAGCTGGTGGGCCTGAAGATTTCCGACATCTTCCTCGACGAGCAGTTCATCCGCGTCTTCGGCAAGGGCAGCAAGCAGCGCCTGGTGCCCATCGGCGAACCGGCCATCCAGGCCATCCGCCTCTACCGCCAGGTCCGCGACGCGGGGCCCGTACAGAAAGCGGCCGAAGACATCCTCTTCCTCAACCAGCGCGGCGGCAAGCTCTCCCGCGTGGCAGTCTTCAACATCGTCAAGGAACAGGCGGCGGCCGCGGGGATCCGCAAGACCATCTCGCCCCACACCTTCCGGCACAGTTTCGCCACGCACCTGGTGGAAAACGGCGCCGACCTGCGCGTCGTCCAGGAAATGCTCGGCCACGAAAGCATCCTCACCACCGAAATCTACACGCACATCGACAGTCGAAAGTGGCAGGACACCATCTTGAAATATCATCCCGCCCGGAAATAACTGACCCGTCCTGATTTTTGTTTACAGTTTTAAGTCTATTTTTTCTTTCACGGTTTCAATAAGTTGCAGTTGTCCTGCATCCGCATGTCAGTTCTGCAAT
>CAJODQ010000025.1 GCA_905233345.1 uncultured Bacteroidales bacterium | reverse complement strand
CTTTCGGATTTATCGCCAGGATGCAGATTCTCCTCGTCAAGATTCTCCCCCACCGCCTTGTGATGAAGGTCTGGTGCGGACAGCAGAAAATTGCCGATTGAAAGACAAAAGAGAACTTCAAGCGGAAACAGGCAGGTAAACTGCAACTCATTGATAATCAACAATGATAAAAAGCCGCATCGGGAAGTAGCCGAACAGCCCCAACACCTTACGCTTTCTGTCCGAACCGGGACTTGACGGAGTAGTAGGTCTGGCGGGTGCCGAAACCGGAGGCGGTGGCGATTTCCTCCACGGAAGCATCGGGATTCTGGGCGCGAAGCGCATCGGCGTGATCGAGGCGGCAGCGGTTCACATAGTTGAAGAAGCCGCCCAGGCGATCGCTCATCACGGCAGAAATATAAGTGCGGTTGACCCCGCAGTGGCGGGATAGGCTGGCCAGGGTCAGGTGGCTGTCTAGATACGCTTTATCTTGCTCCACGGCGCGGCGGATGACGACCTCGATCTCATCCATATGCTTCTTTGAAAGCAGTTCGACGGTAGACGCCGGCGGATTCTGCGCGGGCGCGGGACGTTCGATGACCTGGACCGGTTCCTCCTCCCCTGACAAACCTTCCAAATCCTTGACATTCAGGCCCCGGTGCGGAGCAAGGGCACTGATCAGGAAAACGATGCCCAACGCGGCCAGCAGGATTGAAGTAATGGACAAGGCGCCCTGGGTGCCGATGAAAACCCCACACCAACTGACCAGCAAATGCACGCTGGACAACCAAACGACCCCTTTGGCAAAACGCCCATCCGGAAAATCTTCTGGATTGGAGTAATTCTCTTCCGAAAAACGCCGGATGGCACGGACGATCATGCGGATGGCCAGAATGAAACAGGCCAGATAGAGCAAAGCCAGGGTACCGGACACAGCGACAAGCCATCGGACGAAACGTCCTTCCATCTGCGTTCCGGGAATCAGGGCCAGTACCAGCGAAAGGAGGGTTACTAAGGCGAATGGTAAGACCAGCAAATTGACGGGACGATGCCACCAATTGACTTTCAACACCTTCCCGAAGTAGCTGAACAGCAGAATGGCACAGAAGAAAGGAGAGCCCAGCATCATCAGGATCCGCACGTGCATCAATGCATCAGGTTCCTGCGGCATGAAAACTGCAGGCAGCATCACCAGGTTGACCAGGAAGCAGAAGATAAAAGTCCGCCAGGCAGGATGGTAGTACTCCATGTGGCGGCCATAGGGCTCACAACGATGCCCCCAGCGCACAACAGCGATGAAGACGCTGGCCGACAGATAGACCGCCAACGAAATACTGAACAGCAGATCCTGGAAAGAGTACAGCATGACATGACAAATTTCGTATATTTTTTCTAGCTTTGCAAGGTTATGAAGAAGATCCTGTTTTGTTTGGCTACAAGCCTGATGATGATGGCTGCGGCATGGAGCCAGACCCCCGAAGAAATCATCTCCCTGATGGAGAAAGCCTTGGAGCCTGCGGAAACCCGGGGAATGACCATGGTCATGGATTTCAAGATTCCCATCATCGGCACATCCACCACCACTTTGTACACGTTGGGCAACAAGACCCGCTCGGAAACGACCCTGATGGGCCATCAGCTGGTCACCTTCTCGGACGGAATCACCGACTGGGAATACGATTCGATCAACAATGAACTGACCATCGAAAATGCTGAACCCGAAGAGAACTCCGAGTCAGAATTGTTCGATGGAATCACGGATGATTATACCGTAAGCCTCAAAAAAGAGACGGCGGAGGCCTGGTACCTGCTTTGCAAGAAATCCAAATTGAATCATGACAAGGATGCGCCGGACAAGATGGAGCTGGTGGTCTCCAAGAAGACCCATATGCCCATCAGCCTGAGCACCAAGATGAAAGGCATCAAGCTCACGCTGCGAGACATGCAGTTGGGCGTGGATCCGGCAAAAGTCTCCTTCCGCATGGAAGATTACCCCAACGCCAAAATCATCGACAAGCGAAATAGCTAAGCGAGCGCTCCGCCGACCAGGCGGGTGAACCAATTCCGGAATCTCCGGAAGATATTCCAGTGCTTGACGTCCTCCAGCAGGATCTCGTCGCATTTCTGCGCCAGGTCCTCCTCGAAAATCGCCGCAGCGTGCCGCGTAAATTCCTCGTCATAGATGAACGTCTGCACCTCGTAGTTCAGGAAGAAACTCAGATTGTCCATGTTGGCCGAACCCATGCAGGTGAGGTAGTCGTCGACCATGAACTGCTTGACATGCAGCACCGGACCCTGATATTCATAAATGCGGACACCTGCCTTGAGCAACTCCTTGTAGAGCGACTCCCCCATCCATTTTTCTGGCTTCACGTCGTTGTTGGCCGGCGCAATCCAGCGCACGTCCACGCCGCGGGCAGCAGCCTGTTTCAGGGCCTTGAGCACCTGGGCCGGCGGTGGAGTATAGGGATTGTAAAACCAGAAATAGCGCTGCGCGTGTTCGATGGACCACAGAAAGGCGTTGCGGATGGGCAGCCGGTCGTCAGTGGGTGAATCGGGCACGACCTGAAGGGTCTTGTCGTAGAATTGCGTTAATCCGGGGACGGTGTCGCGTGCAGCCGCTTCCCGGAGTTCATCGACTGGTTTCAGGGCAACCGGTTCCCGATCCGGCGCAACCCGGAACTGGTTTTCATTGAAGGTGGAAATCAGGTCGTTGACCACCGGACCTGTAACGCGGATATCCGCATCCCGCCAGGTCCCGAAATAACGGTCCTGGACGTTACGGCCACCGGTATAGGCTGTCGTCCGGTCAAGCAGCACGATCTTGCGGTGGTCGCGGTGTGTCCCCTGACCCAGGGACAAATAGTCGAGCAGGAAAACCGGAATCCGAAAATAGCGGAAATCCACCGGGCTGTCAAGGATGGTCTGATGCCCCTTCATATATGCTTTATTATGGGCACCCCGGTCAACGATGATGCGCATGTCCTTCCCGTCAACGGCTTTTTCAATCATCTGGTCGGCAATTTGGGAACCGCATGAATCGTAGCAGAAACGATAGTGATCGATGTAGACGCTCTCCTTTGCCTTGCTTACATCGTCGAGCAGCAGGTCGAACTTCTGGTGCTGGTCGTAGATCAGGCCCAGGGTATTGCCCGTCTCCGGCTCCATGCCGGTATCTTTCGCCACGAGGGCGGCCAGTTGCTGGTAGTCGCTGCGAACTCCGTCGTAATACGACTCCTCGCCCACCTCCGGAATATCAGAGGCGTGCAGCGGCGCACGGTATCCGCACCCCTGCAGTAACAGGGCGGCCAGCAGGGCGGCCGCCCCCATGATACGAAAGGTTTTCATTATGACAAGTCTGCACGAGCCATGGCGTCTTTGTAGTACTTCTGGTCGACAAAGACGTCCTGCTTGTACGGGTTGATGTGACGCTTGCGTGAAACGGCTATAATGTATCCCAGCGCAATGATATTGGTCACGAGCGCGAGCGCGCTGATGATCAGCATGGCGTTGGGATTGGCAGCTACGGTGTCGACCGTAGTACCCACGGCGGCGGCATCACCGCCAGCCACTTCGTAGATCTGCTTGATGGTCTCCACACCATTCGGATACTGGACGGGAAGGACAGCCCAGCTGAACCACTGCTGCCCGTTCTTGAAGGTCTCCTGGAAGAGCGGGAACACCTGTGCGAACATACACCAGATAGCCAGCGTATTGGCGCGGTTCTGGATCCAGCCGCCGCGGTTCCAGCCGAGCGCCGCAATGGTCGGAGCCAGCAGCAACGCGACACCGCAGTACCAGGAGTGCGTCGGCAGGCAGTTGTAGGTGTAGGCGAAGTTCCAGATGTCATAGATGACGATATACACCCAGGTCATGTCGGCCCAGATCATATCTTTCTTGTCCTTGGAAGCATACACGCTCCACCATGCGGTCATACAAAAGATGTTGAGGATACCGGCCACGCCGTTCATCACGTTGTGCCAGCCGCCATAGAGCCACACACCCTCGGAGGAAAGCCACCACTTGTTCCAGCCGTTGATGGCCGATTCGAAGTCGGAGGCCACGGCGATGAGGATGTTGATGGCAACAATGATGAACGGGAAAGGCTTGAACCAGTGTTTGGCACCAATGCCCCATTTGTACTTGATCATCATGAAGCCGATGCAGCCCGTGAGGGCGGCGTAAAGCTTGGCATAGTGGAACCAGCCGTTCATGTAGACATGGGTCTGGTTGTTCACGGCCCAGGAAGCGCCGGTACGGACCCCGATGGCGATGGCCACGAAATAGACCGTCAGCAGCACCGGGATGACGAAGAACATGATGGCGCCGCCTGTCTTGGTCCTTCTCGCAAATTCGTTGAGCAGGATCAGGCCGAGCAGGACGACCAACAGCATCCCCCACTGTGCGAGGGCATGCTCACCATAAACTTGAAAAAACATAGTATCAGGTATTTATTGCAGGTATTATACTTTGGCGACGGTTTTCCGGCGGGCTTTCAGGAGCGCCCAGACGGCCCACACCACTGTAAGCACCACGGCCATCGGGACACCCACGGTCAGGATGTCCTGCCAGGAGAAGGTGGTGAGTTCACCGTTGACGGCATGGTCGACGACGAGCATGATGGAACCGCCCCAGAGCATTTTTTCGAGGGCCGGGAGCTGGCGCAGCAACGGATGGACGTTCTCTCCGTGGATTTTCTTTTCATTGCCCTTGCGGATTGCGCTCACGACAACGGCCTCTGCCAGAGGGACTAAAAAACAAGACATATTCGATAGATTTAAAAAATATTACTAACTGTTGGGAACTTCTATTTCTTTGATTTCCACTTCATTGCCACGAAGCAGATAGGTATGTTCGCTGCCGCAGTGCGGACAGGTGCGGCCATGCTCGACCGTTCCGTATTCCCGGCCGCAATCTTCGCAATAAGTGACGGCCGGAATGATATTGATCTTGAGTTCGCAGCCTCGGAGCATCGCTTCCTTGTCGGCAGCCCAGCGCCAGCAGTCCGTCAGGTACTCCGGAACGATGGTCGAGACTTCGCCGATGTTCATCACCACGCCGGACACCTGTTCGACATGGTTCTCCTCGGCCGCCGCCTTGACGTCCCGGATGATGTAGAATACGATGCCCAGTTCGTGCATTATTTCTTCTTGAAGAGGATTTTGCCAGTGCGTTTGATCATGTACGGAAGGATGGCGCTGAACTTGTCTTCCGAGACCACCATGTGGCTGGCTTCGGGATGGACACGATGCAAATGGATGGCGTCGAAACCGCACTTTGTAGTGCAGATGCCACAGCCGATGCAACGGTTCTCATCGACCACCGAGGCGCCGCACTTCAGGCAGCGTGCCGTCTCCTTGCGCACCTGCTCCTCCGTGAGGGTGAGATGATACTCGCTAAATGGCTTCTTGCCTTCGGCAACACCCTCCACCTGGCGGGATGCACTGTCGTAGCTCTCGACTGCAATGTCTTTCTTGTCGAGCTCGATGAAATCGCGCCGGTTGCGGCCGATGGTCATGTGGCCGTGCTGCACGAAACGGTGCAGGCTCTCGGCGGCCTCCTTGCCAGCCGCGATGGCGTCGATGGCGAACTTCGGACCGGTGAACACGTCGCCGCCCACGAAGATGTCGGGCTCCGCTGTCTGGTACGTCAGCTTGTCGGCCATCGGATACACGCCGCGGAAGAATTCCACCTTCGTATCTTTGAGCAGGTCCTTGAGCACCACGGTCTGGCCAATGGCAAAGATCACGAGGTCGGCGTCGAGGGTAAGCAGCTCATTTTCATCATACTTCGGGGCAAAGACCAGCTTCTCGTCGTAGACGGACGTGCATTTCTTGAACACGATGCCGCTGACCTTGCCTTCACCCAGCACTTCTTTCGGACCCCATCCGGGATTGAGCGCCACACCGTCTTCGCGCGCTTCGGCACGCTCCTCCTTGGAAGCAGGCATGATATCTTCCGTTTCCAGCGATACCATCGTCACCGAAGCAGCGCCACTGCGCTTGGCCACGCGGGCCGCGTCGATGGCCACGTTGCCACCGCCCACGACCACCACGTTGCCAGTGATTTTCTGCTGGCCGCAGTTGGCCTCACGCAGGAAATCGATGGCCGTGGTCGTTCCGGACAGCGTCTCACCGGGGATGCCGGGCAAACGGCCGCCCTGGCAGCCAATGGCGACATAAAAGCCCTTGTAGCCTTCCTTGCGGAGGCCGGCGATGGTTACATCCTTCCCTACCTCTACTCCGGTCTTGATCTCCACGCCAATCTCGCGCATGATGTCGATCTCGGCCTTGATCACCTCTTTCTCCAACTTGTAGGAAGGAATGCCGTAGCGGAGCATGCCGCCCGGCTCAGCGTTCTTCTCGAAGACGGTAGGCTTGTAGCCCATCGTCGCCAGATAGTACGCGCAGCTCAGGCCGGCCGGGCCGCCGCCGATGATGGCGATCTTCTCCTCCCAGCGATCCTGGACATTCGAGCAGATGTTCACTTCGGGAATGAAGCGTGTCTCGGCTTTGAGGTCCTGCTCCGCAATGAATTTCTTGACGGCATCGATGGCCACGGCCTTGTCAATGGTCCCACGGGTGCAGGCATCCTCGCAGCGGCGGTTGCAGATACGTCCACACACAGCCGGGAAGGGATTCTCGCGCTTGATGAGTTCCAGCGCTTCCGTGTATTTTCCTTCGGCGGCTTTCTTGAGATAGCCCTGGACGGCGATATGCGCGGGGCAGGCCGTCTTGCAAGGCGAAGTGCCTGTATCATAACAGTTGATGCGGTTGCGGTCGCGGTAGTCCTCGTTCCATTTGTGCTTGCCCCACTTCGCTGCATCGGGCAATTCCTGTTTCGGATAGACCACGGGGCCTTCCTTCGTACAGAGTTTCTGGCCCAGTTTCACCGCACCGGCCGGGCAGTATTCCACGCAGCGGCCGCAGGCCACGCAATTCTCCGCCTGGACTTTCGCGACATAGGCGCTGCGCGAGAGGTTGGGCGTATTGAAGAGCTGCGAAGTACGCAAGGCGTTGCAGATCTTGACATTACAGTTGCAGATGGCAAAGATCTTCCCTTCACCGTCGATGTTCGTAACCTGGTGGACGAAGCCATGGTCCTCCGCTTTCTTGAGGATGGCCATCGCCTCGTCGTAAGTAATATAATGGCCACGGCCCGTCTCGGCGCAGTAGTCGGCCATGTCGCCCACACCGATGCACCAGTCACGGTAGTCGTCGGCGCAGCCCTCATCCATCTTCTTGCGCCCGTAGCGGCAGGAGCAGATGCCCACGCCGAGATGGCCCTCGTAGCGTTTGAGCCAATACGACAGGTGCTCGATATCCATGGTCTGGTTTTCCATCGAGATGGCCTTCTCCACGGGAATGACATGCATGCCGATGCCCGCGCCACCCATCGGAATCATGGGCGTGATCTTCTCGAGTGGCAGGAAGGTCATGCGCTCAAAGAACATGGCCAATTCCGGATGGCGGTCCATCAGATCGGTGTTCATGTTCGTGTATTCGGCGCTGCCCGGAACGAAGAGCGGCACCCAATAGATCCGGTCTTTCGGCTCATAGCTCGTGCCGGGGATCGGGCCGTCCTTGGTGTACTTGTCGCCGTAATCGTATTCCACCATGCCGAAGTATGCGAGTTTGTCGAGCAGTTCGTCGAACGACTTGTCGTCGGGGGTGTAGTGTTTTTCGGCGTTCCACTGGTGGAGCAACGCGTAAGGCCTGCGTTCACGGACTTTCAGTGCCTTCTTGGGCAGCATGTCCAGCAGCAGGTCGAGCGACGCTTCGCGGGTGGTCGCATCCATCTCGTCTTCGAAGATGCAGGCCAGGCCCCAGTATTCGGGGGCGTCAGTGGTCATCTTGATCTTGCCGGGCACGCGGTCCGTGACGTGGCGGACGAATTTGATGAGCTTGGGGTTCGGGTTTTTGTCGCCCATGTGCTTGGGGACAAATTTCGTTGACATCTCAGGCATATCGTATAGGTATTATTGTTCTTTCCAGGCTTTGACTTCGGCGTACAGCCAGTCGGCGAAAGCGTCCACCCCTTCCCCGGTTTTGGCACAGACGGGGATCACGCGGGCCTTCGGATTGCGCATCCGCACATATTCCTTGCATTTGTCCATATCGAAATCAAAATACGGCAGCACGTCCATCTTGTTGATCACCACCACGTCGCAGACCGAAAACATAAGCGGGTATTTGAGGGGCTTGTCGTGGCCTTCCGGCACAGAAAGGATCATGGCGTTGCGGCAGCTGCCCGTGTCGAACTCGGCGGGACACACGAGGTTGCCCACATTCTCCAGGATCACCAGGTCGGCTTCACCCAGGGCCAGGTTATCGAGCCCCTGCCGGGTCATCTCAGCGTCGAGGTGGCACATGCCGCCCGTATGGAGCTGGATCGAGGGGATGCCGGTGGCTTCCTTGATCTTCACGGCATCGACGTCACCGTCGATATCGGCTTCCATCACGGCGATGCGAAGCTTGTCCTTGAGCCGGTTGATGGTCTGGATAAGGGTCGTGGTCTTGCCGCTGCCGGGCGAGGACATGACATTCAGGAGATAGACGCCCTTTTGCTTGAGTTCGCCGCGGAGCGCGTCGGCATCCCTGTCGTTGTCGGCAAAGACGCTTTTCTTGATTTCAATGACTTTTACGGAATCCATAATTCCTTGCAATATAAGAAAAATCTGCGACATTTTTTGTACTTTTGCGCCAATTTTCTAGTGCAGCCATGATTATCGTCAATGCAAGGGTTATTTTTCCCGGTGAAATCCGCGATGGCCTGGCCATCGTCTGTGAAAACGGAATAATCAAGGATATCCTGCCCGCTGCCCAGCTCGGTGAAAACGTAGCGACAGTCGACGCAGGCGGATTGTATCTCTCGCCTGGTTTCGTGGACATCCACGTCCATGGCGGCGGCGGTTTCGGCTTTATGGACGGAACGCCCGAATCCATTGCCGGCGCGGCCCGGTTCCACCTGGCCCACGGCACCACGTCCATCGTGCCCACCACCCTCACCAGTCCCGACGAAGACTTGTATCAGGTGTTCGACGCCTTCCGGCAGGTGAAGGAAAGCCATCCGGCTTTCGACCTGCTGGGCCTGCACCTTGAAGGGCCCTTCCTCAATCCGGTCAAATGCGGCGGACAAGACCCTGCCTATCTGGCGCTTCCCGACTGCAAACGCGCCGAAGAGATCCTTCGCCACAGCGACGACGTGATCCGCTGGAGCGTCGCCCCCGAACTGGATGGTGCCCTGGATCTGGGCAAGATGCTCGCGCACCGCGGCATCGTGGTTTCCGTGGCCCACACGGCCGCCTCGTTCGACCAGGTGGAAGCTGCCATGTTCGCCGGTTACTCCATGATGACGCACTTCTATTCGGCCATGTCGGCCTGCTACAAAGTGGGTTGCTATCGCGTGCCCGGCGCCGTGGAAGCGGGTTACCTGCTCGACGGCCTGTCGGTCGAGATGATCGCCGATGGCAAGCACCTGCCGAAGGAAATCCTGCGCATGGTCTGGAAATTCAAGGGTGCGGACCGCGTGGCTCTCTGCACCGATGCCCTGGCCCCCGCCGGTCTGCCGGAAGGCACTGTCTTCTACAACGGCCGACCGCCGCATGGTGCCAAGTCGGTGATCCACGATGGTGTGGGCAAGCTCATTGACCACTCTGCCCTGGCTGGCAGCATTGCCACCGCTGACCGGCTGGTCCGCGTAATGTACAAGGAAGCGGCCGTCCCGCTCCCGGATGCTGTCGAGATGATGTCGCTCTCCCCTGCCAAGATGGTGCGTGCACACCGCAAAGGCTCCATCCGCCTGGGCAAAGACGCCGACTTCGTCCTCTTCGACGATGACATCAACGTCAAAGCCGTCTACACCGCCGGCAAGAAAGTCGAACTGTAGATTGGCAGCCATTCCGCTGTCATTCAGCATAATAATGAAAATCGATTGCGCATTTATACGCAATCGATTTCTTTTATATCGCTATCAATCAACGGGGTAAGTGCCAACCTTATTACGCCTGATGTGCAGGACGCAGCAAGTCTAAGACAGTTTTCACCGGATTGAAGGTCTCCAGAGGCACCTCGACGAAGAGGGTGTTCCAGTCGCTCATGGCGCCGTTCCAGAGGCCGGGGGCTTCGAGGGCTTTCAGTTCGCGGCCCTGGTAGCTCTTGGAGCTGATGAAGCCGGCTTCGGGATCGACGTAGCGTTCGAGGTCGAAGCGTTCTCCCCTGTAATTGCGCAGGATGCAGACCAGATCCACGGGATTGAAATGCGTGGCGCCCTGCATGGCGGCCAGGGCCTGCGGGTTGTTCTTGTCGATCTGCACGCTTTCGAGGATCTGGAGCGAGGTGCTCCCGTCTTTGGCTTCGATGATGTAGGGGCCGCCGCCCGGCTCGCCTTCGTTGCGGACCATGCCGCAGACGCGGATGGGGCGGTCGAGTTTGGCGCGCAGGCGCGCGATGCGTTTCTGCAGGTTCTTCTCGGCGGGCAGTTGAACGCAGAGCGTTTCGTCGAGGAAGCGCTCGATCTCGTCGCAGAGGGTGGCATCGGGCTTTTCATCGAGTTTCCGAAGATAGCCGAAGATGCGGTCGCGCAGCTGCAGGGCTTCGCCCATCAGCACCTGTTTATAGAGTGAGGTGGTCGCGAGCAGTTTCTCGTGGGCCACGTTGTCGATGTTCTTGATCGAAACCAGCTCGGCCTCCACCTGATTCAGGTTGTGGATCAAGGCGCCGTGGCCGGCGGGCCGGAAGAGCAGCGAACCGTCTGCCGTGCGGAACGGCGCGTCTGCAGCGTCCACGGCAATGGTGTCGGTGGCTTTGTCCTGATAAGTGAAGGTGATATCGTATTTGACCCCATAGCGGCGCTCGTATGCCGGCACAATCTCGGCGACCGCGGCTTCGAAAAGGGCGCGGTGCTCGGGCGAGATAGTGACCACCAGCGAGCAGACGTTCCCATTGCGCATGTAAGCCTGGGCTTCCACCAGGTGCTCGGCGATGGCCGTGCGCACTTCGTCGGGATAACGGTGGAACTTGAGCACGCCCTTGGGCTTTTCGCCGTAGGCCAGGCCGGGCTCCTTGAGGAGCTTGCGCAGGGTGTCGCGGCGGTACGCGGCGCTGTCTTCAGGCTCACCGAAAAGTTCGGGCGTATAGAATGCGAAATCCTTGATCCGGGCGGCCAGCTTGCTGCCGGGCGCGTCGGCGGGGATGTCTTCCCCCGCTTCCAGGCGCTCGAGTGCGGCGAACTGGTCTTTGAACATGCGGGAAGCGGCACCGGAAGCCGGTACGAACTTGCACTTGCCCTGGACAACGGCACGCTGGTAGTATGCGGCGGCGTCTTGTGCCGCGGCGGCGTCCAGCACGCGGATGCCGCGGCCCGGCGTAGCGGCGGCCACGATCTTCATCCAGGGGAAACCATTTTTGAAATGGGCGATCTGTTCTTCGATCCGGCGGAGATCCGTGCCCCGCGCTGCAATTTGCTGCAAGTCTTTCTCGGTAAACATGGTATTGGGGGTATTTCTTACAAAGTTAATCATTTTCCGATAACATCGATCCGCCAGGTGACGCCGATGTCATAGTTGTTCCGGTGCTCGGCGTTGTCGCGGTAATAGACCGCGTGGAAACGGAGGATGTCGCTGTGCAGGGGAAACCATTCCAGTCCGCAGCCGGCATACAGGTATTCCGTTCCCGGCGCAATCACCAGGTCGTAGGCGCGTCCGTCCGCATCGACGTTGTCCCAGGCATTCCGCTCATAGCCTGCCTTGGCGCAGATGTTCCAGTCCCCAATGCTCCAGATAATCTTGGAGATCAGGGAATAGTCGCTCAGCAGGAAGCGCTTTTGCGTGAAGCCGCTCCGGTTCATGATGTCGATGTCGAAGATGACGTTTCCAAAGATGAAATGATTGCCCAGGGCGATGTAGTTCACCATCTTCTTGTCCATGTCCTCCACGAAATTCACGCTCCAGATGGTCTTCCACCACGGTGCAAATTGACCGCGCCAAGCCAGATTGTAGGCATAGATATTCTGGAAGCCCAGCGAGAGCGGCGAGTTGCAGAACTGAAACTCGAGGTTTTGCCGATCGGCGAAACGGAACGAAGCCGAAGCGCCAAAGGTAAAGCCCTGGTAGAGGTTGTTGCAGAACTGGCTGTAATAGTACACGTCGATGGGCGTGGCATCGTACTCGTAGCCGCCGATCAGCACAGCATGTTTTCCGAAAAGCAGGCTGAGCCTGGGTGTAGCTTGCCAGTTCACATACATGAAGTCCGTGGCGTTGAACATGTTGCGCTCATCAAACACTTTTTTGTTGAGTCGTTGGCGGATGCGATAGTCGATGGTGGGCGAGATGTGCCCCATCATCTGGAAGTTCAGGTATTCTCCCACCATCTGGCTGTTGTATTCCCCGGCCGTGGTTTCCTGGTGGAAGGCTCCGCGCATGTCAATATACAGGCGGTCGACATGCTGCGCATGCAGCAAGGCCGGAAAAAAGCAGACGGCAATAATCAGGAAGGCTTTTCTCATAGTTCGTTTAAAGTTGACACGAATTTAGCTGAAATCGTTTGAAAAGTCAAAGATTTTTCGCAATTTTGAAGGATATAAACAGACTGACTATGAAATCCATACAAGAAATTCTCCATCCGGTTGTCACCGCCAAGTTCTGGAAAGAACTGGTCATCATGACGCTGGGCATGACCGTCGGTGCGGCAGCCGTCTATTATTTCCTGATGCCGAGCAAGCTGGTCATCGGCAGCATCTCCGGTCTGGCCATCGTGCTGTCCGAACTGACGGGCGTCGAAGTGTCGCTCCTTGTGACCATTATCAACGCCATCCTGCTGGTCCTCGCCTGGCTCCTGATCGGCGCGGAATTCGGTGCCAAGACGGTCTATACGGCCCTGATCCTTGGCCCGCTGCTCGAATTCTGGGAGTGGGTGATGCCCTACCAGAGCCTGATCGAGCCGGGCGCCACCTCCGTGATGAACGACCCGTGGTTCGACCTGCTCTGCTTCGTGCTGCTGCTCAGCATCTCGCAGGCTATCCTCTTCCGCATCAACGCCTCCACCGGCGGCCTTGACATCCTGGCCAAGATCGTCAACAAATACTTGCACTTCGACATCGGCGCCTCGGTTACGATCGCGGGCGCGCTGATCTGCTGCTCGGCCTTCCTCATCAATCCGTTCCGGATGGTGGTCATCGGCCTGATCGGCACCTGGATCAACGGCATTGTGGTGGACTACTTCACCGACGCGCTCAACAAACGCAAGAAGGTCTGCATCATCAGCAAGGACCACGAAAAGCTTCGCCAGTTCATCACCGGCAAGTTGCTGCGCGGCTGCAGCATCTACCACCTGATCGGCGGTTTCACGGGCGAGGAAAAGGTCGAGATCGTGGCACTGCTGACCAAGCACGAATACGCGGACCTGTTCAAGTTCATGAAAGAAAACGAGATTGACGGCTTCATCACCGCCAGCAGCGTCAGTGAGATTTATGGCAACTGGCGCAGCGGCAAAGTCCGTTACGAATCGCCCAAGGCAATTACCAACCCCGTCAAAGAAGCATGAAACGAGACCTGAAATACCTGCGCCTCCTGGCCAAGAGCTTCCCCTCCGAGCAAGCGGCCTGCACCGAGATCATCAATCTCGAAGCCATCCTCAATCTGCCCAAGGGCACCGAGCACTTCATCACCGACCTGCACGGCGAGAACGAAGCGTTCGAGCATGTGCTCCGCAACGCCTCGGGCGTCATCCGGCAGAAGGTCGAGCTATTGTTCCGCGACACGCTCGGCGAATCGGAGATCCGGGAGCTCTGCACCCTGATCTACTATCCCGAAGACAAGCTCCGGCTCGTGCGGAATTCGCTCCGCAGCCGCGCCAGGATGCAGGAATGGTACCGCGTGATGCTGATGCGCATCATCCAGGTCATGGCGGTCTGTTCGTCGAAATACACGCGTTCCAAGGTCCGCAAGGCCCTGCCAAAAGAATATTCCTACATCGTGGAGGAATTGCTCCACGAGTGGATCGAGGACAACCAGAACAAGCGGCGCTACATGATGTCGATTGTCGACACGATCATCGCCACGGGCCGCGCCGACCACTTCATCGCCACCATCTGCAACGTCATCCACCGCCTGGTCATCGACCAGCTGCACCTCCTGGGCGACATCTACGACCGGGGACCGGGCGCTCACCTTATCATGGAGGCGCTCTGCAATTACCACAGCTACGATATGGTCTGGGGAAACCACGACGTGGTGTGGATGGGTGCAGCGGCCGGCAGCCGGGCCTGCGTGGCGAACGTGCTGCGCATGTGCTTCCGCTATGCCAACCTCGCCACACTGGAAGACGGTTACGGCATCAACCTGCTGCCGCTCACGACCTTCGCGATGGAGACCTATGCCGACGACCCGTGCACGATCTTCCGTCCCCGCGAGAACGGTTACGAGCGCCTCTCCGAGTCGCAGCTTGCCCTGCTGGCCAAGCTGCATAAGGCCATCGCCATCATCCAGTTCAAGCAGGAAAAACTCGTCATCGACCGCAACCCCGAATTCGGCATGGACGACCGCAACCTCCTGCACCTGATCGATTTCAAGAAGGGAACCATCCGGCTCAACGGGAAGGAATACGAGCTGACGGACAAGCATTTCCCGACCATTGATCCGAAAGACCCCTACGCCTTCACGCCGGCCGAGCAGGCCGTGCTCGAAGGCCTGACGCGCAGCTTCGAGACCAGCGACAAGCTACGCCGCCACATCGGCTGCTTCCTGTCGCACGGCTCCTCGTACCTGGTTCGCAACTCCAACCTCATGTTTCACGGCTCCATGCCCATGAATCCCGACGGAACCTTCCGGGCGATGATGATCCAGGGCAAGGCCTACAGCGGCAAGAAACTGTTCGACAAGATCGACCAGATGGTGCGCAACGCCTACTACACGCGCGAAGAGACACCGCGCCGCCAGGCGGGACAGGATTTTCTGTGGTACCTGTGGTGCGGCCCGGTGGCGCCGACCTACGACAAGGACAAGATGGCTACTTTCGAGCGCTATTTCATCGCCGACAAGGAGACCTGGAAAGAGACCAACGGCGCCTACAAGCAGCTGAAGGAGCGGGCGGATATCTGCGAGAAGATCCTGCGGGAATTCGGCGTCAAGGAACTGCGCCATGCCCACATCATCAACGGGCACATCCCGGTGAAGACCCTCAAGGGCGAGAGCCCCATCCGGGCCGAAGGCCGGCTGCTGATGATCGACGGCGGTTACTCAAAAGCCTACCAGCCGGAAACCGGAATAGCCGGCTACACGCTGATCTACAATTCCCAGAGCCTGAAGCTCGTCCAGCACGAGCCCTTCACCTCACGCGAGCGTGCCGTCCGCGAAGGCCTCGACATCCTGTCGGAAACCAAAGTCCTGGAATTCGAAGAAAACCGCCGCTACGTCCGCGACACCGACCAGGGCGCCGAACTCCGTAGCCAGATCGACGACCTCTACCAGCTCCTCGAAGCATACCGCAACGGCTCCATCCGATAAGGTAATTCCTCCGGCGCTAAAGGCGCAAGCTAGAACTGAACGTCAAAGCCGAAGGTGACGCGGAAGTTGTTGTTGGGATTGTCCTCGCGGTGTGTCAGGCGCCAGGTGAAGTCGACGCGCAGGACACGGAGAATGTTCGACAGGCCGACGCCCGCCTCGACGTAAGGCGTCTCCAGCGTCTTCAGGCCCGCGATCGGAAGGATACCTTCTCCCCCAGCCCGGTTCGCCGCAGACAGCGTGCCGTACGCAGCCTTCACCGTCAGAATCTCCCGCAAGTCCAGCCGCTTGATCAGCGGGATGCGTCCCAGGATCAGTCCGTTCAGATTGTGCTCGTACAGCAGGCTCAGCCAGCGATCCGACGCGAATTCATAGTAATCCATACAACTGAACGCTGTCTTGTCGAGGAAGAACGAGCGGTTTCCTTCGTGCAACTTCAGGAAAGGATATGGCACCTCCCCGAGGATCGCCCCCGCCTCGAAATGTACGTTCGAGAAACCGAAGGCCCCGGCCGGTATCTTCCAGTCGAAGAGAAACTGTCCGCGGAAAAACTGGCAGTCATCACGCGTAATCCCTTTGATACCAGCGGAAAGGTCGATCCCAAGCACTGGATAGCGCGTGAAGATGTGCGCCTTGTCGTAGTGACCACGATTGATGCGCTCCCCCCACGAGAAACGCGCTGAAAGGCGAATCTGATTGGTCGACACCGACTTCACCCAGGTACTGTCCGGCTGGTAGAGCGGCACCATCTCGTTGCCATACAAGCGCCGCGACTCTAGCGACAAATAGCTGGTGAAGTTGGGCGAGAACTCATGTTCGTAAGTCAGGTTCAGGGTCCGCAGCAGCGTCTGTTTATCGCCAAAGCGCCCCGAAAAGAGCGAATTGATCATGTTGGGCTGCGCGATGACCGCACTTCCCTGCCCCAGCTGGTGATAGTCGTAATCACCCTGGAAGCTGAGCTTTCGCGTCACGTCGCGCCGGATGACCCAGTCAATCGATCCCCCGCCCTTGACCAGATGGTCACGGAAACCGTAGCCGATATTGCCGGCCAGACGGAAGTCCGGATGAAAGAATTTCGTCGTCCGGAAGCCCACGCCCACGTGCCATCCTTCCGTCCTATTGTACTTGACGGTCTGCGCCCAGGGACCGTAGGCAATCTTCGTATGTTCCCCTTCCACGTAGCCCACGATCAGCGAACGGAAAACCGTGTACCAGGCCTTGTAGGACGGCTTCTGCTGGATGGCTTCCACCATGTCGTAGATGCCCTGCTCGCGCGTGCTCAGCGGCACCGGGCGTTGCGCCACCCATACGTCTTCGTCAAGGTCAACGGCCTGCGAGAGCACCACATCGTCGGGACAGTCGAACACCTCACGCGGGATCGGGCGGCTGTCCGGCTCGCCGTAGTGCAGTTCCCGGTTTCCCAGGAAAGAAATAATCTTGGCACTGTCGCGCACGGCGATCGAAAAGTCGATGAACAGCTTTTCTTCCTTCGGAAACCAGTTCCCATCAACCGTCTTGCGGTTCTCCGTATCGATGTTGATGTGCCGGATCCAGTTGACGTTCGAACCCTTTGAAAGCGCCACGTGCGCGCTGCGGATGCCGAAATCCTCCGCGTCGATGTACAGTTCCCCGTCGAAGGTCGGCGAGGTGACGCCCCGCTTGGGATGGAAGCGCAGGCAGTAGCTCTTGCGCCCGTCCAGTTCCAGGCTGTCGACCAGGTAATAATTGTAGAACGCATGCCCGTAGGCGGCAGCCGGCGAAGGCACGTCGAGGTTGAACAGGGTGATGGTGCTCTTGTAGAAATTGGTTTTGAGCAGGTACGACCCCGCATATTGGCGCATGAAGTTATCCGGATCAATGCCCGAGATGCGGTTGGCCAGGATCACCTCCTTCTCGAGCGGCGGATCGCCCGAATGATACTTCTGTGAAAATGTCTCCGAGATCAGGATGGGAATATACGACTCCCCGGTGACAGCGGAGGTATCGCGCCACTGCACCACATCGCCCAGCAAGCCGCGCAGGAAGGATTTGGTAGCCAGCCACTCGGCATGGGTGGCATCCAGCTCGATCTTCGAATAGACACGCGCCGACCAGTTGTCCCCCAGTTCGGGATCGTGCAGCACGCGGTGATCGTCGATCTGCCGGAGGATATACCGGAGGTAGCTGTCGTCGGGCCGGATGCGGGCCGCGGTCAGCAGGTCGGCATCGAGTTCGAGCACGAAATTGATCTCGGAAAACGAACCGTAGGGAATCTGTGTGGAGCTGGAGGTATAGCCCATCATCTGGGCAGTCAGCACCCGGGCGCTGCTGTCGCGGGTTTCGATGTAGTAACGCCCGTCCTCGTCGGTCGATACGCCGATGCTGGTGCCATCGAAAAACACCGAAGCGTACGAGATGGGGCTGCCGTCCGACGCATCAATCACCCGGCCGCGGACCTTGCTGGTCTGCGCCGACAGCACGGTAGCCAGCAGCAGCAGGACCGTGCAGAGCGGGATGCGGGCGGAACGGAACATCTATGCAAAAGTAGCAAATCCTGCTGGAAAAACCTTAACTTTGTGGCAACCATGCAGGATCCCCGCTTCACCCGAACCTTGTTGGACTGGTACGCCGAATACGGGCGCGACCTGCCATGGCGCCGTACACGCGACCCCTATGCCATCTGGCTGAGCGAAATCATCCTGCAGCAGACGCGCATTGCGCAGGGGCAGGCGTATTGGGAACGCTTCATGGAGCGATTCCCTACCGTTGAGGCACTGGCGGCGGCCAGCGAAGACGAGGTTCTGCGGCTCTGGCAGGGTCTCGGCTACTACAGCCGGGGACGCAACCTCCTCACGGCGGCCCGCCAGATCGCGGCACGGGGCGCTTTTCCTGACACGCTCGCTGAGATCCGCGCGCTGAAGGGCGTGGGCGACTATACGGCGGCCGCCATCGGCTCCATCGCCTTCGGCCTCCCGGCCGCCGTGGTCGACGGCAACGTCTACCGGGTGCTGTCACGTTTCTATGGGCTCGCCACACCCGTGGGCTCCACAGCAGCGAAAAAGGAGTTCACGACCCTGGCACAGGCCCTGCTGCCACCGGATCGCCCGGGCGACTTCAACCAGGCCATGATGGACTTCGGGGCGCTGCAATGCACACCCGCCGCGCCGCTCTGCCCGACCTGCCCCCTCGCCGACCGCTGTGAAGCCCTCCGCAGCGGCCGGACTGCCCTCCTGCCGGTCAAAAAGCCTGCGGCAGCCGTTCAGACCCGCCGGCTCCACTATGTCTACATCCGCAGCAACGGCGCCGTCGCATTCCACCGCCGCGGCCCGGGCGACATCTGGCAGGGGCTCTGGGAGCCCTGGCTGGAAGAAGGCGACAACTTTCGGGGCTTCCCCGGTATGAAACAAGTCCGGAAAGACGTCAGACACCAGCTGACACACCGGACACTGATCGCTGATTTTTATCTTTTAGATTGCAGCGAGATACCCTCTCTGACAGAAGATTATATCTGGATACCTGAAGCGGAGCTTGACAAGTATGCCAAGCCCCGCCTCATCGAAATCCTGTTGGAGGCCTTATAGAATTACCTCCGGTTTTTCTTTGTCTATGTCAGGCATGAGCCGCCTGACCAATTTCTTGTCGGAATAGAACCTTGCCAGGATGA
Organism: uncultured Bacteroidales bacterium; assembly: GCA_905233345.1. GTDB lineage: Bacteria > Bacteroidota > Bacteroidia > Bacteroidales > UBA932 > Cacconaster. The sequence continues at coordinate 8,380 of CAJODQ010000025.1, read as the reverse complement.
CACGAACAACGGTATAAGCCGGAACACCGACGATCAGGCCGACGGTGCCGCCGATGCGGCCGGCCATGAGCAGCACGAGGAAAATCTCGAGCGGCCGGGCCTTGATGCTCGTCGAGTAGATGAGCGGCTGGTAGACTAAGTTGTCAATGAGCTGTGCGAACAGCATCACGCCCCAGATGAGCAGGACGAACAGCCAGATTGGCACGTCAATACCGGCGCCCATGCCGTATTTCAGTACGACGCAGAGCAGGATACCGATCACATAGCCCAGGATCGGGCCCACATACGGGATGACATTGAGCAGGCCGGCAATGAATGCGATACCCAGCGCATAGTTCGGCGGAATCTGGATCACCCACCAGAGGCCCAAGAAATCCAGGACGATGACGCCGACGACCTCAAGGATCAGACCGATGAAATAGCGCGAAAGCAGATGTGTGATATCCCGAATGGTCGACTGGACATTGGCCTCAATCCGGTCAGGGACGAACGAGCAGATGATCTTGCTGAACAGCTTTTCATCCGCGATGAAGAAATACGAAATGAACACCACCGCAAAGGCGGCCACGCCGAAGGCGGACGCCACCGACGCCACCGAACCGACGACCGACGAGACGTTCGAGAAATTCATCAATTCCTTGATCTTCTCGAGCAGCATCGCCACCAAGTTGAAATCCTTCCCCAGCGAAGGGAAAAGCCCGATCGCCCATTCATTGACCTTATCGAGCATGCTGTCGTACGGGATATCCTTCGCATTCATGATGGAGGAGTCGCGGACGATGCCCGTTACGATCGGGATCAACTGCGTGAAGAAAAGCAGCGCCGCAAGGATGATGATGACAATGCTGATAATTGCCAGGAGCCCATTCGGGAGCGATTTGCCCTTGATCTTGATCTTGCGGAGCAGGCGCATCAGCGGATGACCGATGAGCGACACCACAAAGGCGATGACCACATAGATCAGGACGCTGCGGAAATACCAGCAGAAAAAGCCGACAATGGCAATGATACAAAGCTTGTAGAGCAGACCGGAGAGCCGGTCGAGATTCCGTTCGTTTTCCATAGAACAAATGTACGAAAAGAATCTATTTTTTCGTTACCTTTGCCCATCTTTTTACGCAGGCATGACCCATCTAGACCGCATTGTCCAGGAGACCCTTACAGAAAGCGACCAGCTGCTGTTGCGGCTGTCCCTATCCGACCATCCGTCCCAGGAACGGCTCGACGCGTTTCTCGACGGCTGGGAACTGGATACTGCGCCCATGCGGGAGGCCGTGCTGCTCTCCTACCTGCTGAAGATGCATCCGGAGCTCCACTGCCCGGAAAGCATCCGTCCCCGGCTCAACGGGCTGCTGAGCTACTGCCGCTTCCAGTATCTGCAACTGGTCGGCCAGTTCGGCACCTACTGCCATGCCCTCGAGGCGGAAGGTATCCGTTTCCTGGTGATGAAAGGCGGCGCCATGAAGGCCCTCCGGCCCGATTTCCCGCGCTGGATGGGCGACATCGACCTCCTCGTCCCGGAAGAAGACTTCCGGAAAGCCGCGCAAATTGCAGCGCAGGCGGGGTTCACCCTCTTCCATTCGATCCATAGCATCGACCTGAAGAAAGACGGCCGCAACGTGCTGGACGTCCACCAGTTCGTCATGATGCATACAGGCAAGGAGCGCCTGGCCAACCCGGGTTTCTTCGCCCGTGCCACGCCCATGCGCGTCTTCAGCGTGCAAGCCATGATGCCCTCGCGCGAAGACCTGCTCTTCATGACGCTCATCAACCTGGGCCGCAACCTGGCCGGCGGCGCCAGCAAAGACAGCATCCTCTACAGCTTCTTCGACGTGCAGTTCATGCTGGAGCCGCAGGAGGGCCGCACTTTCGACTGGCAGATCGTCCGCGACGTCGCAAAGCTGACCGGCTCGGCAACCCTGCTTGTCATCGCCGCGCAGTTCCTGAACGCCGTCATCCCGGGGCTCGTTCCTGAAAAAGAGCTCCCGGAAGTATCTGACACTGAATTGGAAAAGAAATGGATCTGGACCCGCTACTGGCGGGAAATCCTGCACCCGGAGCGCGATCGCCTCGGCGAATTCAACATCAAGAAAGCCATTCAGGAAAAAACGCGCCCCATCCCCTACATCACCGGCCGGCTCCACTACGCGTTCATCAAGCGCCAGCAGCACTGGACGAACCTGTGCGCCCGCCGGCTGCAACGCGCCGAAAATGCCCGCTAGACCAGTTTCTGCCGAAAATACGCGATCACCGCGTCGAGCCCCTCGTCGAGCGCGACGTGCGGATGCCATTTCAAGCGCCGGGCTGCCAGGGAGATGTCGGGACGGCGCATCTTGGGATCGTCTTCCGGCAGCGGCTTGAATACCAGTCGGCTGCGGCTTCCGGTCTTGGCGATCACCTTTTCCGCCAGTTCCAGCATGGTGAATTCACCGGGATTGCCCAAGTTCACAGGACCAGAGAAAGCGTCACCCGAGTCCATCATGCGCAGCATGCCTTCCACCAAATCTGAGACATACTGGAACGAGCGCGTCTGCTGGCCGTTGCCGTAGATGGTGATGTCCTCGCCGCGCAGTGCCTGCACCACGAAGTTGGAGATGACGCGGCCGTCGTTGACCGCCATGCGCGGGCCGTAGGTGTTGAAGATGCGCACCACCTTGACCGGCACGCCATAGCTGCGGCGGTAGTCGAAAAAGAGCGATTCGGCGCAGCGCTTGCCTTCGTCGTAGCAGGAGCGCAGGCCGATGGGATTGACATTGCCCCAGTACTGCTCGTTCTGCGGATGCACGGCCGGGTCGCCGTACACTTCGGAGGTCGAGGCCTGCAGGATCTTCGCACCCGTCTCACGGGCCAGCTCCAGCGCGTTGATGGCGCCCAGGACCGAAGTACGCGTGGTCTTGACCGGATCGGACTGGTAGAACACGGGCGAAGCCGGGCACGCCAGATTATAGATCTCCTCCACGTCGAAGCAGAAAGGCTCCGTGACATCGTGCTCCACCAGCGTGAAGTCGGGTTTCCCCAGCAAGTGCGCGACGTTGTCGCGGTCGCCGCTGAAAAAGTTGTCGAGGCAGATCACGGAATGGCCTTCCGCCAGCAGGCGTTCGCACAGGTGCGAACCGATGAATCCGGCACCGCCGGTAACGAGTATCTTGCTCATTGTTTTTGATTTCTAAGGGCTTTCAGCCGCTCCCGCAGGACGGCGGCGTAGTTTTTCATCTCTTCCGCCCGGTCGGTGCGGCCGAAATTGGTCTGGTGGATACGGCGGTCGGTCGACACGAGGTCAAGCTTGCAGACCTGCATCCCCTGCGCCTCAAGGCGCGAGAACCATTCGATGATTTCCCCGGTGTGCACGTTCTCGCTGAAAGGGCCGATGCGGTCGAAGACCTCCCGGCGGATCAGCACGGCGCCCGTAAAGAGGCCGTAAAACGGCTCGGGGCGCACTACGATGCCGGGCAGTTCGGGAATCTCGGGCGAGCGGAAATCCTGCACCATGGCCTGCACGGCCACGACCGAGGGATCGGCCGCCAGCGCCTCGTACATCGTGCGAAGCGCGCCGTCCCGCACCCGGTCGTCGTGGTCCAGAAAAAGGATGTAGTCGCCTTTCGCCGCAGCGATGCCGGTGTTCTTGCCGGCCACCTGCCCTCGGGAAACCGGGTGCTGCAGCACCACGCAGCCGGCCTTGCGGGCCAACTCGGCCGTTTCATCGGCAGAACCGTCGTCCACGACGATAATCTCCAGATTCATGTCCTGGCGGCGTAGCGAGGCGATGGCTTCGCCAAGATAGTTGGTCCCGTTCTTCACGGGTATAATGACGGAAATCAGGGAATTATCCATTGCGTTGCATGCTTTTCATCCGGCTTCGTATGAAAGCCAGGGCGATGTTGGGGTTGTGCCGGGACAGGAAATCCGCATAGTCCGAACTCCCGCAGACGGCGTCGAGCAAAAAGAGGTCGTGCGCCACATAGAGTTCAGTATGCCGGCGCACCTGGGCCTCGATGTCCAGCAGGAACGCGCGCACGAAGTCGAACTTTTCCTGCGTGTCCAGGATCATGGGGCCGGCGTAGAACAGGCGGATTTCCTCCGTGGGGACGCCGCGCCGCAAAAGCTCGTCATGGAGCAGCTTGAAACTCTGGATATAATGGAAACCGTTGGTTTTCTGGTGGAAAAGCGAGCCTTCCCGCTGCCAGTAGTGGTGGAAAGGGCCGCGGAACACATAACTGCGCGGCTGCAGCAACTCGGCCAGGCCGGCATAGTAGATATCCTCCGCCCCACCCTTCACGTCCGGGAAGGCGATCCCGATGCGCTGCAGGTACGCGCGCTTGTACAGGCGCGCCCAGATCACGGGCGGGAAAAAGGTCTGCACCTGCGGCGCCGGATAGAAGCCGTCCCCTTCGATAAAGCCGAAATTTCCGCTGGTGGCGTCCTTGGCCGGGTCTTCGAAAGCCTGCACATAGTTGGCATTGACCACCACGTCCTGCCCTGTTTCCAGCGCTTTGGCGTGCATGGCGGCCAGGTGGTCGTCGTCGATCCAGTCGTCGGAATCCAGGTAATAGACATAGTCTCCGCGGCTTTCGGCAAAGCCCGCGTTGCGCGCCGCCGCCACGCCCCGGTTCTGCGGGAACGCGATGACGCGGATGCGCGGGTCCTTTTGCGCCCAGGCCTGCAGCACGCCCAGCGAACCGTCCGTAGAACCGTCGTCCACGCAGAGGATCTCGATGTCGCGCAGCGTCTGGCGCACGAGACTGCCCAAAGTCCTGTCCAGCAGGGCTTCCGTATTGTGCACGGGGATGATGACGGAGACCTCAGGCATGGCGTCGCTTGTTGATGAGTTGGGAACGCAGGTAATCGACCACCAGATTACGGTGATGCTGCGCCAGGTAGGATGCATAGTCAGGGCTTTCCGTCACGGCGGCCAGCAGCAGCAAGTCGTGCCCCGTGTAGTATTCTATATGCTGATGCACATACGGATTCACGTCCAGCGCGAGGCGTCGGAGCAACTCGAACTTTTCCTCCGAATCCACCTCGATCATGCCGCAATGGAAAAGTTTCAGGCCCTCCAGAGAAATGCCGCGGGCCACCAGTTCGTCGTACAGCATCCGATAGCTCTGCACGTAATAATAGCCGTTGCTCTTCTGGTGGAAAAGCGATCCGGTACGCTGCCAGTAGTGGTGATACGGGCCAAAGAAGACATAGCTGCGCGGCTGCAGCACTTCCGCCAAGGCGGTGAAATAAATATCCTCCGCGCCACCGGCAACGATGGGAAAACGGATGTCGTTGCGCAGCAGGTAATCCCGCTTGTAGAGGCGCGTCCATATCACGCAGAGCATATGGCTCTGCACGATGGCCGGCGCATAAAAACCGGGTTCCGTGAAGCCCCAGCCTTCTTTTTGTGGCTTTTTGCCGGCATCCTCATATTCCTTGACATAGTTGGCATTCACCACGACATCCTGCCCTGTCTCAAGGGCCTTGGCATACATAGCCTCGAGATAGTCGTCGTCAATCCAGTCGTCGGAATCCAGGAAATAGATGAAGTCTCCCCGACTCTCGTCGATGCCCGTATTGCGGGCACGCGACACGCCGCCGTTTTCAGGCAGTGCAATGACCCGTACGCGTGCATCGCGCCGCGCCCAGCCGTTCAGGATGGCCAGCGAGTCATCCGTCGAACAGTCGTCCACGCAGACAATCTCGATATCCGTCAACGTCTGCCGCGTCACGCTTTCCAGCGTACGGTTCAGCAAAGCCCCTGTGTTATAGACGGGTATGACGACGGTAACCTTGGGCATCTTACTTCTCGGGCTTCCAGCCCTCGTCTTCCTTCACTTCGTGGATGGGGTCGGCGAACAGGAGTTCCTGTACGTCGTTGTATTCGTTGCACGTAGGCGTGAATTCGTCGTATACGGCATCTTTCAAAACGAGAGAAACAGGTGCCGAACTTTCGCTTTCGGCCGGGACGATGATCTCAAAGCCTTTGAGCGTCTCGACAAAGGCCTGCAAACGCGCCTCACAATCGGCAGGAGCACCGGGAAGGGCGGCGAATGCAGCCAGTACGTCAGCGACGGACGATCCCTTCAGAAGGGCGTCGAACATGCCCGTGCCGAGGCCGTTCATGCCGTAGTAAACACCGGTCATGGAGTTGATGATGATGGCAATTCCGTCGGTAACGTCGGCGAACATCTTGGCTTCGTTCAGTTGATAATTCATAAGGTTGATGCTATAATGCTTTGATAAAAGACCGCAGGCATTCCACGTTTCGGAGAAGGTCGGGCGATAGGATGATGCGGTAGAAATCCAATCCGGACAGCATGCCGAGCAGTTTGCGCACGGCATAGGTATTCCCCTGTTCCTGCATTTGCTCGATGGTGGAATGGATGATATGGGTCAGGGCTCTTCCCTTTTCCTGCGGCGTGCAGCGCACGATTCGGGGTTCCCGCACATCGGCTATTTCCGGGAACAGGCAGGCCTTCACGGGATAGTTCCTCCGTACCTGCTCCCGCCAACCGGAAATATCCAGTATATACTTGTTCATCCGGCCGTTAAGCCCGATAAAGCGGGACGGGCCCAGGTCGTCGTAAAGTTGGCTGTAGATCTGCGGCGACAGCGCCGTCATGGAATAGATCGGAGAAGCCAGCAGCTTATCCACCTCTTTGCGGATGATGAGATAGTCGTCGGACACATACTCGAAGCCCTGGAACAGGGAGCTCACGGTCAGCGTAGACTTGCCTTTTCCACCCCGGGCACATAAAAGTACGCCCTTGCCGTCCACGCCCACACAGGCACCGTGTATCAGGCTACAGGAGGATGTGTCTGCCAGACGGGAAAAGTTCATGGCAAAAAGGTGGATCTTGAGCAGTTCTTCCGGTTTCATGCTCTGTACGCAATAGTATTGTCGATCCCCTTCCCAGATGGAGAAGAAACCGTCCTGGGTGCTGAAACCGCCAAAAGAACTCATCCGTTGGCCATCCCAGGTGACCAGCATCAGGTAATCGTCTTCCAGCGGCAAGTCAAGGCCCAGTATGTTCTGATGGAAATGCGACAGGTCTTCATCCTCCCAGAGGAACAAAGTACTGTCCGGTGCGGCACACGCGGGACACATCGACCAGTCAAGCTGACGACGCAGAATCGGCCCGATGCCAGGCCTGTTGCAACAGACGTTGATTCTCTTGATACCGGCCAGGTCCAGAAAAACCGAATCCATCCACGGACCGTGTGCGTCCAAGTACTGATGTAGACGCGACAGGCATAGTTCCGTTTGCTCGGTTGTCAGTTTGATAATCATCTTACAAAGATAGTCATTTCTGCTAAAAGCCGAAATGTTTGGCGACCGTCTTCCAGATACGGTGCCAGAATCCCCGGATGCCTTTCTCCGTGAAAACCATCACCCCGAAAGAAACACCCAGCGCCACGCAGCCGATGCAAAGGGCGAAAAACAGGAACCACCAGAAGGAGGCCTGCGGGTCGATGGGCAGCACGTTCTTCAGCAGCCAGCAGGCTCCCCACCCCAGCGCCACGGGCAGCAGGCAGCGGAGATAGAGCCAGACATACCAATGGACGGGCGTGTGCAGCGACCAGCGGAACAGAAAGATGGGCTTCCAGCTGAAAACGATGAGCAGCTGCGCGATCAGCACACCAGCCAAGACACCGTTCAAACCATACATCCGACCCAACAGCCACGATAAAACGACATTGATCAACGTCTCGGCGATGGGCGACCAGATATCCCAGAAAGCACCGTGTGCTGTTAAATAGTCATCCACCACGGATCGTGTGTTGGACACGAAAAAGATGGCGATAATCAGGGCGAGCGTCGTCCGGCCCAGCTGAAACTCGGGTCCGAGCCACAAAGAAACAAATGGTTCCGTCAGAAACCACAGACAGATACTGCAAACGCCAACGATCAGGATGCGCGAAGAGAGCAGTTCCCGGAACACCTTCATGATCAGATGCTTGTTCCCCTCAGCCACCATATCGCCGATACTGGCTGTCACACCGGCATAGAGCGCAGCCAACAGCAGGCCCAGATTGCCGGTCAGGAGCTGGTAGTTGCCATACATGCCCACGACGGTCAGCGATGCGAACGCATAGATGAAAAGCGGGCTCAACTGCGAGACGGCATAACCGCCCAATTGATGGAAAACGATGAACTTGACCCGCGAACGAATCTCGGGATAGCGTTGCCAGAGTGCCTTGTCTACCTTGACATTCTCGCGCAAATACGGGTAGTTCCGGTCGATCACCCTTGCCCTTTGAAGTAACTTCTGGTACAAAAATAAAGACAACAAGCACAGGAAACATCAAAAAAAAGAGTGATTCCGTAGGGATTCGAACCCTAGACCCACGCCTTAGAAGGGCGTTGCTCTAATCCAACTGAGCTACGGAACCGACC
>CAJODQ010000024.1:57089-65048 GCA_905233345.1 uncultured Bacteroidales bacterium | reverse complement strand
CCCGGCCCGCCCGCATCAGGACACAATATGCCCTGGGAGTGGACCTTCGTCCGGCGCTGAAATACAAATGTCTGTCAGGACTGAATGGAAAATCAGGTGTGCATAGAAACTGCTTCTGGCTGCAAATATATGCGATAAAGACGGATTCTGCAAGCCGAAACTATATGAAGAAGTTAAAAACTAACCTCCATCAATTGCCTTCCAAGCTGATGAACAGCCGCTTGGATTCTGTCAATCTGCGTCTTGCGCGGCTTCGAACGGCCGTGCATATACGACCAGAGTTGTTTCGGATGAATGCCTGATAGTTTACCAAGTGCCGTCGGCGTGATGATACCACTGTAGTAACGCAGGAATGATTCGACATCCCAGGTCGGTGTCAGTTCATAATCGTCGTCCAGCCAGTCGGGATAGATGAAAGCTTTGCCCCTGCCGTCTTCCCGGGTGATTCGCAGCGTTTCCCGGAGTTCTTCAATAGCCGTTTCGGGCGTTACTCCACCGCCGAACAAAGCCGGATAATCGGTGCATTGTGCACAGTAAAAGCCGTCCTTTGCAATGCTGATGGTGATGTTAACTGTTTTCATTATCGATTGATTCCCAATTCTTTTAAAATCTTTTTCGCCATCTCGTTGTCTATCTCTTTGCTCCCATGGTCAGGGACGGTGTAGATCCGTCCATTTTTGGTGTATCTACGATGGCTTCCCTTGCCTTTATTCGGAAGCAAAGACCATCCGTTGTGAAGGATGATCCTGTGCAATTCACTATATTTCATCTCCAGCCTCCAATTCCTTCGCTCAACGCAAAGATAGATTATTTTCTATTGTTTTCAAAATCGATTTGTCGATTCATCATCACAAAGAAAGTCAATCCAACCCTTAAGAAAAAATTCGGATGAAAAGATTTTTGATTCTCGAGAAACCCTGAAAAAGTTAACTATTTCAAAGGATTATTGGCCTTTTCGCTCAGCAGCCGCAAGCAGCTCGCTGCCAGAAATCATTCCCTGGCCAGTAGCCTTGCGCCAGTCTGACGGAAAATCCTGAGGAAGAGGATTATTTGAAATAGAATTGCCTGTAAATAACAAGAGACAGAGGTTGTAAGAACACTCATCTCTAAAATAGACCTATGATTTCATTTCATAGTATCAAAAATAGGGATTTTTTTGATTGTTCAAGGTTTCTTTATCATTTTTTCTTAATTTTAAGGGTATAATAATCCACGTTTCACATTGTTTGTTATATCTTAGCTTTATGGACTTAAATAAAGGGCAAGAAATTAAGAAAAACTCTAAAGTTGAGAAAATTGTGCATAAGGATCATCAAACCGGCAAAACGTGTTGGCCGGATGTGTATGTCCTTATGAGGATATATTGCGCAGATGTAAGTGGTTACTCAGAATTCTTGAAGAAATTGACGGATTCCCTAGAATCAATTCAAAAGAATAAAACGGATTACGAGTCGAAAAATAATAAGAATGTGCCGGGGAAAATCGTCTTTCTCTTCAACGATGATACAATAAGGGGAGAGAAGGTTGAGCAATACAATGACTACAAATCAGCGCTTCATGAGATGTTAAGTATATTTGGCGATGAGGGGGAAGGATGGTGTGAGACCCGTAAAGACTTAGCAAAAGAACCTGGAGGGATGGGGTCTTCGTACTCAGCATATCTTGTAAGGTCTCTCTTTTTGCAAAAGGCGAAGGAAGACGATATTGCAATCTCGCTGGATCAAGACGACCTGCTTAAAACGGGCGCTATCCGAAATATTGCCAGAAGTATGTATCGTGGAGGCGTTGTCGTTTCTCCTTTCAGAATGAAAGACCCTAAACATTTGGATATCACGGATGACGGAGGGCGCATCCATAATCGAATAGCTCGTTTATTGTCCTGCCGAGTTATTTCTGGATGTATCGTAAAAGGGAAAACCCCAGTTCCTAAGAAAGAGTATAATAAGCTATTCTTCCCATTGGGAAAGAACGAATGGAAGGAATTATGGTCTGTTGTCAAAAATAATTTTTCACTATTCTGGAAACGATTTACGACTTGGTTTCATAATTTATTCACATGCAAAAGCTGCGTCTCTGACCTGAGTAGTATAGGATGGACGAAATCTTATACAAAAAAGCCGTTGGAGACATACCATAATGATCTGACCCAATTGCTTGTTTCTCGTGGTGGAGTCGAAAAATATTATGAAGAGCACCGCTCATTTGAAGATTTCGTCGACTATTATGTGTTTCTGTTCAAAAGTATTCGTATTGGCGGAACTAGGGAAGCAACCCATGATTATTTAAAGAATCCTTCCTCAATAACATCCACACCTACAGTAGAGGACTTCCGAGACCAAAGGACAGCGTCTCTGATCACGCTAATTGATTTGTGCTATGCTAAACAACGCATGGAAGAACAAATAGAAAAGAATTGCAAAGTAGCAAAATGTTCATATGCAGAGTTATGTAATAACTACAAGATTAAATTGCAACGCTTTGTTGCATCTAAGGTATATCAAATTGAGAAAATAATCGATCAATACAACACGGATTTTTCCCAAAAGGGAAAGAATGAATATGCTGCATTTGCCGCTCAAACTCATCGTGGTTATTTCATTAGTAAATTGGCCCGTTTGGCCTTGGGAGAAAAGCGTGAAGGGCTGAAGCAGGATGATGAACTTTTTTTCAAGCAAACTAGTCGTTTTAAAGCTAGCTCAGGTAACTTTTCGGATCTCTTCAGTGAGGGAGTATTTAATAATAATCCATATTATAAAGAGAAAATTAACGCATCTTCTCCACGTTATGTCTTGAGACGTGCAGTAGCTATTGAGAAAAGGATGCGATGGCGCAGAAATAAAGGTATTGAAAACGAGAAGAAGAGCAACCTGATGTCTGGTAGCTTGACACCGAATCAGCGTCGTCTCAAATCACTTCGGATCGTCCGTTGGATCTGCTTAGGTGTTTTGTTATTATTAATTGGTTGCTTAATCTTTTTTGGGTTACCTTTAATTGCGGATGAATTAAAAATAGAAAGTAATAACAAATATTTCGCGACTGTTAGAGAATTCCAAACACTCCTTGCGGCGTTTATTGCCTTAGTCGGAGTGATAACAACAATAATTGAAAATGAGATAGGTAAAGTGAAAATCTTAGCCGCGGATGAAGTCGCGGCAGTAAAACTTTATTATTCGGAATTTCATGACTTTATCAGGCACTTGGAGGCCAATGTAAAAGTAATGATCCAGATTCGGAAAGAAATCCAGAAAGAGGAGGGGCTATTTAATATTCAGAGTATTCATTTTGATAACTTAAAGTGGCCCGCGTCTTCTTGTCTCTTTTCAGATGAAATGGCCAAACTTATTGCACGTGACCGTGTGGATGATTTTGCAAGATTGAAAGTCAATCTTCGCAATATCAATAACAGTGCACAGTGGCTGCAGTCTTTGGCACAAAGCGGCGTAGATATGAAAGAAATCTTAGAGTGGGAGATTACCAGATATTTTGGATATTTAGTTAATATGTACTACCTTGATAGAAATGATTTTTGCTTCCCCTCGCCTGATGAGATTGATAGGTACATGCATGAGAATTCGATTAAGAATAAGTTTACCAGCCTTTTTATGGATTATGAGGCCAAAGAACGACTTGCCCAAGTCGATTATTTTATAGACAAATACAATGACGATAGGAGGATGAGGCGCGCGGTTCTTGTCAAATAATGCTTAATTGACGTAAAAATGAGTATCAAATTATTGTTTATGGATGTTGATGGAACACTTACGGATGGTAAGTTGTACATTGGCACAAACGGAGAGATTATGAAAGCTTTCTTTGTTAAAGATGGTCATGGGATAAAGCATCTTCGTTCTGTGTATGGCGTTAGGCCAATCATTCTTACTGGAAGGGAATCAAAGATAGTTCAAGAACGTTGTAAAGAGCTCGGAATAACAGATTTTCACCAAAGTGTTAATGACAAGGTGGCTGTCATTAAGAGTTATGAGAAGGATTATGGAGCAAACGCCTTTGCATATATGGGCGATGATACGAATGATGAGGAAGCAATTCAGTATGTCAATTCGAAAGGTGGTATTACTGCTTGCCCAGCAGACGCTACATCCACAGTAAAAAAGATTGTCACCTATGTCAGTGCTTATAAAGGAGGGGCTGGAGCAGTTCGGGATTTTACGGAGTACCTGATTGCCAATAATTTAGTGGCCAAACAATAATGTCTAATATGCTTTTTGATTTCAATAAGAATTTGAGTGTTATTGCGAATTCCGTAGCCTCTCTGGATAAAAGTTGTTATTCGTCGCTGCTAGATGATTGTTTAGATGCCCTACGCGCAGGAAACAAAATCATTGTATCAGGACTCGGAAAGAATACTCCTGTATGCGAGAAATTCGTGAGTTCCATGAACGCAGTCAGCCTTAATGCTGCCTTTCTGCATACCAGCGAGGCGTTTCATGGTGATCTTGGTATTGTTAAAAATGGTGATGTGGTAATTATCTTATCTAAGAGTGGAAAAACTCCTGAATCGCTTGTGCTGGCCGATAAACTTAAGGCTCGTGAAATCATCAGTTGGGCATTCACTTTTGAGACAGAGCCAGAATTGAGCAACAGGGTTCAGAAAACAATCAAATTATCGTTGGAACAGGAGGGCGGTCCGTGGAATATTATGCCAATGAACTCCACAGTCGTCACTCTTTTTATTCTTCAAGGGCTCATCATTGATATGGTTAATTCCTTTGAATTAACACTTGACGATTTTAAGGTTAATCATCCCGGCGGTGGAATTGGAAAAAAACTATCGACAGTTTAAAAGATATACTTTTCGACAAGAAGGCGATAAAAAACACTGACAAGAGAGTGATATGAATTTTTTTAAAATACGTTTTGCAGACGTTTTGAGATATTTTATTCTCGGCTGCATAGAAGTTGTTCTTTACTATTCCTTTTCTAGGTGTTCAATTATTGGTATTGACGGTGCTACTGAGGTCGGCTGGATTCATGACTGGAATAGTGTTAATGATATACTTCCTACTCCCTTGATTTTAGCGATTCTATGTATAGGACTATTTCTAATAGGTTTTATTTCCCAGTCTATTATTCATCTGTTCTTTGGGGGTAATTTCTTTGGGACCGGTATAGGCGAAATAGCAGATTTTATACGATTTTACCCTCAATCATTACAAAATCGACATGATTACCCCAATTGGTTATACTGGTCTGACAAGCCAAGCCGAGTAGTTGAAATATACAGGAATGTTCTTGAGACAGAAGATATTTCAGATAGTAAGACGGAGTTTCTATATGCTAACCAATTATTTCAGGGAATAGCTTTCGCAGTATTTATCCTATTCCTTAATATTGTAATACCTGATTTTTTATGGTTTATTGTAGTTTCGTTTATTATAATATGTGCTTTGCATTATGTCTATAGATACAATACGTGCCCTATCAAGTACATAATACTTTCTAATAGCTGGATCGGTGTTGCCCTTGCCATTTTATTGTGTACCTGGTTGTTGGCAAATAATTTGATTGGTGGTATCACTCTTGCTGGTTTTTTTATGTGTTCTATCTTTTGCGCGTCTCAATTAGCTAGGAAACAAATAAGACGAATTGATATACTTGCTAATTTTAGCGTAGAAAGTTCAATAAAGTTTAGAAGTGTTCTTAAGAGCGTTGGCGCTCCAACTGTTTATATTCTTACTCGAACTAATTCAGCAAAATATTTGAATGAGGAATTGGAGTCTATCTTGATACAAAAGTACCCCGACATAAAGGTCATTGTTTTGATTGATGAGGAACTCCAAACTGATAAAAAGAAGGTACAACTTGAATGGCTATTTGAAATATTGGATTCATATCGCGATAGACTAAGTTTACATATATATGGGTCAAGATATCATGGTCCAGCGTCGTTAGCATATGAAATTCGAAATATTTTTAAGGATTATGCTAAAGATGATGATATTGCTTTATTGTTAGATTCTGATGATAAGCTTTATTCTCCAGAATCTGTTTCCCAAATTGTTACAAAGTTGTATCGGACCGAATCAAATATATGTTTATTGAGTTATGAAGTATTTGGCATGAGGCATTTGAATTATTCTAAACGCGATCATAACGAAATCGTAAAAATCCTTTGTCATAGTGGTAAGTTAGTACGCGAAGATCTGCATCGAATTAGCACAATAGGGTGGACAAAATGCTATAGAAAAATGATGCTTCTAGGGTATCAAGAGATGGTGGATCATCAACTAATCAATCCTTTACAAGATTTGGAGAACAAATGCTATGAGGATTTCCCTGATATTATTGCTGTGATGCAGAAAGAAGCCAAGATTTGTGCGGTGGAGGATCCTTCAATCATGTTTAGAAGAAGAGGGGATTCAATTACTTCTAGTAATATCCCTGAGAACTATAGCAATCATATCCCTTTCTTTTTAAAGCTTACAAAAGAATTAACGATCAAGAATCATGAAAGATTAATTGACGGAGGGATAGACGTAGTTAATAAACTTATTTCATATAAATTCATGCAATACATGAATATCGTTTATAAAAAAACGAACAAACTTGATAAAGAATATGATCCTCGACTAAAATATACATGTAAACAATTTTATCTTGCTTTCATAAAAGAACTGTACGCAAATGAAGAACAAGAATCATCTTTTCGGAATAGTGTGGTTGACCTTATAAACAGTGGAGACGTTGATAATCTCAAATTATTCCCTAAAAACGATTCAAAAACTGTGACATGGGCGGATATCTCTGATAAGTATAAATTGTCTTAATATTTGGCACCTTTTTATGTCTGTAAAGACGTAGATTAGTAGCATGAATATGAACACTTGTCGACATCCACTGTCTCTCGTCATGCTCTGGGCACTGCTTCTGCCCACGGTGTGCGTGGCGGAGGAGATTCCCCCGGCGGGGACGTATCCGTGGCGGGCGGAGACGACGACAAAGCTGCATTTGCGAGTGGGGCCAGGGCAGCATTATGCTTCGATGGGGGTCTTTGATCCGGGCGCCCTGGTGATTGTAGATGCGCCAGTGCCGAACAGCGAGTGGGTGAAGGTCAGTTTTCGGGAGCATGAGCGGGGCCCGATGGAGGGCTATGTGCACGCGGGATACCTGCATTTCATCAACCAGATCAACCCGCCTGCGCCGGAAAAGAAATCCGGCCCGCTCCGCGACGTGTTCGCGGCGATCTGGAAGGTGCTCAAGTGGATCCTGATCGGGCTGCTGGTGGTGCTGGTGCTGACTTTCAAAGAGGAGTTGCTGGAGCTCGCGGCACCCGCACTCACTTTCGGCGGCGCTGGGGCGCTGCTTTTTTGGATTCTCTTCCACAACGGGAGCCTGGGCTTCGTGCTGGGCCTGGTTGCCGGCGTGCTTTTCGGGCTGCGTGACTTCGTTGATTATGGCCAGGCGGGTGGCGTGATCCGCTGGCTGATGCGGGCGGCCTACTGGCTCATCTCCCTGCCTTTTTATATCCTGAACTGGCTGCAGATCTTCCTGGCGGAGCCCTGGCGGATGTTCTTCAAGAAAAACCGCCTCTCTGAAGACAGCAAGAACGTGGTCCGCCCCCTGCTGGAAGGGCTGAAAGTTATTCTTTACATCGCCACCACGCCGCTCAGGCTGCTGAATGCCATCTATTTCAATATCTTGATTCATGGCGTGTCGGAAATATACGACTTCCTGCTGGAAGTCCTGGCGCCCAGCAAAAAAAGTGAAGGGCGGGGGGATCTCGGGCGCTGGCTGCTCATGCTCCCGTGGCGCATCCTGCGCTACCTGGTCTGGGATGTGCTGCTGACCTTGCTCGAGGGGGTGATCTGGACCGTCATCGACGTTGTCCTGCCCGCGGCGACCCTGTACCATGGTACTGACCTGACCGCTGGCCAGAGCATTGCTGGACGGCGGGAGTTCGACAGCGGAACTTTCCGGGCCAGCGTCGACAGCTGGGCGGGC
>CAJODQ010000024.1:0-57079 GCA_905233345.1 uncultured Bacteroidales bacterium | reverse complement strand
TGTATTTTGCGCCCCGGCGCACGATTGCCGACGATTATGCGCAATACCGCAAGCTGGATGACGACAATCCCGTGACCATCGTCTGCCGCGTGACCCCCGGAAGGATCATCAACCTGGCACTGGCACCTTCATATGTGTACCACGCAACCGGAGGCAGCGGGCGGCACTCCCTGATCAACCGCTTTGCCGAGGAGAACCACTACACGACCTGCGAATGGTGGAACGGCGCTTACTGGGAGTACTGCCTCTTCGATTGGCAGAATCTGTACAACCAGCCTTGGCGCATCCGCCCCATTTATCTCTACAACCACCGCACGAAGATGCTTCAGCACATCCGCGGCGGCATGGTGCACTGGCTTTTCAAAAAACTATGAGCGACAACACACCCCTTCAGAGACCCCGCAGGGGGCCCAATCCCTGGCTTGCCGAGCAGGTGGAATTGCTTCTTTCCAAACACCCGGAAGAAGAGCTTCGTGCACGGTACCAGGAGGCACAAAAGGAAAATGAACGACTGAAATGGGAGACCTTCCTCTGCTCCGTTGCACTGAAGGAAGCCCTTGTGCGTGAACCGGTCCTGGCGACAAAGCGGCAGGATATGGATTTGCCGGAATCGCTGATCAAGTGGCTGAGCTATAATCAGGTAGAGGTGCTGATCGACCTGGTGCAATTTCCGGAAGAATGGCTGAATGGAATCAGCGGGTTGACGGAGGAAGAGCGGGCGACCCTCCGGGCGTATGTGGTGCGGTTGGGATACCCTCCGCGCAGTACGGACAAGCCGGTGTATCTGCACTGCCTGCCGGAGTATCATCGGCCCCATGACGAGGCGGTGTGGCACATCGAAAAACTTACAAAGCAGGCAGAGGAGACTTTGGAAGAAGGCTCCGGCGATTACGACACGCAGCTGGAAAAGGCCGTAGCGCTCTATGAAGAAGCCGTAGCCTACGCCCAGACGCATGATTGCGATTTGTCCTGTTATGAAAGGCTGGTGCGCGGCTATGCCGGCTTATTGATCAATCATTGGCAGTTTGGGGATGATTTCATCGAAGCGGCGGAGAAATACATCTTGCTGGATATCGACCTGGCTACCCAGGTATACGGCCCCCGGCATATCGCAGTGGGAGAAGCCCATAGAAAGGCCGGAGAATACTATTATGATCTCGAACAGTGGAGCTCCGCAGCCTGGCACTATCTGGATTCGGCCGACATCACCCGGTCCCTCCGGGGTATGTGTTCGGATTTGGTGGACGACCTGCAACTGGCCGCCCACTGCTACGACCAGTTGGACGACCATCGGATGGCGCTGGAACTACTCCTGAATGTCTATGAAAGCTGCCAGGGAACCCCTTTCAACGAAGAGCTTTACCTCAGTGGCATCTGCTACGACATCGCGCAGCAGTACCGGGCGCTCGGAAACGAGCGCAAGGCACTGGAATTTCTGGATCTGGTGGAATAACGGCCGACTGTTTTGTATCGAAGCCTATCTGGAGATAGGCAAATTTTTGATCGTTATCTCTGCATCCGCCTTTCGATAACGGCCATAGTATAAAAGATAAGGAATACGGACAGATTGAAATGCCGTGGCGTACTCGTCTACGTTTTTTATGACAATGCGCATTTTTCGTGGGACGTCTTTTTCCAATTGAAGTCGCGGGAACCAATGTGTTCGATTTCCATCAACTTCAAAGAGCATCGTGGACTCCTCCCCGCTTTGATACATCGTTCCTTCATCATCAAAAAAGCGGCATCCCGGTGTTGTCGATTGCGCGTTTTGCGTGTTGATTTCGATGTATGACAATGAGCCCGTGCTCGTCGTAAAGATCAAGTCGACATAGACGTCACCAGCTTTTTCAACGGCTCTTTTCACCTCAACTTCAACATCGGGCGAGCCGGAATTGACTTTCACTTGTGCTGAAAGCGTGAGTGAAGGAAATAATAATGCGAACAATAAAAGGAACCGCTTCATAATCAGATTTGATTTGCCGTTAATTTCGTGTAATAGGGAGTTTTTTTATTGTAATCAACCCGACATATTCAGATGTAGGACCGACATAAACCAACTCGATAGATGATAGTTCCGTTGCGTATTCATCAACATTTTTTATAATTACCCTAACTTTTCTTGGAACGTCTCTAACTATTTCGACGAATGCATCGAAGTTAATTTTTCCATCAACCTCGAACCATAAATTTTGATTCCCATAATGATTCCCCTCATCATCAAAAATAGCTGAACGTAACCGAAAACCATCCCGCGTTATTGTTAAAAACTTCCAATTGTTATTGACAGTTAAAATCATATCAATATACACATCTTGTCCTTTTGCTATACATCTCTTCACACTAACATCGAAAGAGAGATGACTGGTTGAAATAGAACTCTGGGCGTAAGCAGCCGAGATAGATCCAATTATGATAGCGAGAATAATAACGATTCGTTTCATCACATATTGCTATTTGATTATTACTCTTTTGTGATGGGAAGGTCTTTGATGGTTGTGTTGATGTCGTGACGAAAAACCATGTTACCCCGCCATTGGATTTTGATCAGTTTGAACTCAGTGGCATACTCGTCCACCGCTTTGACCAAAATCCTGACTTTCCGGGGAATACCCTTCGCGATTTTGATGGGACATGCCCCGCTGGGATTGGGAATCCGCTCACCGTTTTCCAGGATATCGATACGAAATCCCCCGTTCCCGTAAGCATCCCACAGGCTATAGTAATTTCCCTCATCATCGTAAACTTCACATCGGCCGATGCCGACCTGATCCCAATCAGCGTTGCAGGTAATGACCAAGTCGATAAAAACGCTGTTACCCTTGGCCACAGCCCTTTTAGCGACGACATCCAGTTCCATAGACTCCGTACTGACCGTGACCTGTGCGAAAGAAGGGGCCAGCGAAAACAGCAGGATGACGGAGGTTAAATAAAAGTACTTCATAATTTGTTAAAATTTGTCGTATAAAATACGTTTAGCCTTTGCATCGCCAGCTTCGGCTGCTTTCTTGTACCATTTCTCCGCCTCATTCCTGTCTTTCTTGACGCCCAACCCACGGTGGTACATGTCGGCAACGGGGAAATATGCACCTTGATAACCACTCTCGGCCAACGGCTTCAAATATTCAAAGGCCTTCGCGTAATCTTTTTCCTCGTAAAAATTCATTCCCATCTCATACTGCCTTTCAGGGCGGACATAGGGAGTATTTATCTTTTTCTTGCCAGACGGCTCCGCGATACGCTGACCATTTGCTTCATTGGGCTGGAAATAAAACTTCATAGCCAACGAAGTGCTTTGCGTTGCGGTCTGGAGACGACCGGCCGTTTTGAAAAGATATGTGTTAATGTCTGTTGAGCAGTCGGCGAATGAGATCCCCGGCTTCTCCATAAATGCGACAAAGCCTTCGGCAAAAGGACTCATATCATGATCTCCGTCCAGTGCAAAGGCACCGTCCATCGTCGAGAATACGACTGCCATATTGTGCGGCGCTTCCATCTGAACCTTCAATTCATCTTCCTTTTTTCTCTCTTGATTACCGAACATGGTTCTGCAGGCATCCAATACGACAAGTGTCATCCGCTCGTTGGACTGCAATTGCCCCAACAGTTCAGCACCATCAATGCAGCTGGACAATTCCGAGGGATCGCCTAAATTTACATTAACCGGAACATAATAACTGTTCTTACCCCGAACCAACCCGTGTCCCGCGTAGTATAACAAGGCAACATCGTAGGTTTTCGCATCTTCGATGAAGCGGGCAATTGCGCCGTTCATCTCATTGGCGATGCAATCAAAATAAGGATATGTGTCAAACCCGCATTCAACCAACTGGGAAGTAACGGCCAGGGCGTCATAAATGGGATTCTTGATCGGATCCGCATACTGATAGTTGGAATTGCCTATGACAAGGGCTATACGCTTCTGCCCGCCATACAATTCCTTGTTCCTGCCTTCTTTTTTATTATTGTTGGCAACCGAACGCGTCGATGCCTTGCAGGTCAGGATATAATTATCAAGCGTTCTGGCGGATTTGCTTTCAAACGCCTCCTTGGTCAGGACCAGATATTCCTTTGTGCTCTCAATCTGTACGTACATCGCCTGATCGTCGCTTTCCCATTCGATGACTTCGTTCATCTTGAATTTGCTCCCTACCGTTTTAACGGAATGGCCGATCACGATGGACGGAGTCGTCATTTTCTTGATTACAACGACATCATCTCCGTCGGCAAAAGAGTCGGTTGCGATGGACCAGAGAAGGCCGATCAGAATGAAACAGAGGATGCTATACTTATTCTTCATCGTTTGTCGCGCGTATGGAGCCCGCGTTGGTCACGAGCGTCAGAATGAGTGAGGAGAAAAATATGCTGAACGTGGTTTTCCATATCAGGAAGAAAACCAGACATGCAATGGAGAGGTAGAAACCGTATGAGAAGAAGGAAAGGAACCATTGAACATATACATTCTTGATCCGCTTCCCTTTCAGGGACATCAGCCATAAGGTTATGGAAGGTTGCTTTCCCTGGATAGCGAACCAGCTCAACCACCAGAACAGCACGAAAACAAAGACGATGAACAGACTACGATAGATGTGATATCCCCGCAACAAGCTCAGGGTGGCCAGATAGGCGATGTATGGATTGGGTTGTTCGCCGAGATACGTGCCTGATTTATCTTCTACATAGTCGCCGATGATGACATATTTGCCGTTGGTAAGTGTCTTAAGCGGAAAATCTTCGACAATCTGGGCTCCATAATCATAATAGAGCATCTTTTCGCGATTCGGGCGGCGGTTCGAAAAGTCAACGGGAATCCGGATGAAAAGCGTGTTCTGGCAGGGTTTCCCTTCAGAGGCGTAGAATGGCAGGAAGCCAACTTTTCGAATACTGTTACCCGTGATATCGCGGTAGATCCGTAGCGGAACGGTTTCCCTGTCACCCTGAAGAAACTGATAGCGGGAGAAACCGGTGGAATATGTCGCCATCTTGTAATCCGACAGGGCCGCCTTCTCCTGCAGGACGGGAGAAGCCAGTTCTATTTCGTGATGGTCGGCGATGACAATGTCCCGCATCTGGGAAATACGGTGGAACAATTGCGAATCCTGTGGTGTATTGATCCCCTTCTCGAAACGGACATCGAGAAAAATATACTTGTATGTATCATCTTCCTGCAGCCTACGCAACAGATCATCCAAAGCCTGGCGGTCCGTAATCGCGACACTGCCTGTGAACAGACCATTGTAGAGGCTGATGTCAGCGATGACTTTGTCATACCCCACATTGATGAAGAATCCTTCATCAAGTTGATCCTTTTTGCCCACATTTTCCTGAATCAGTCGCTCAATGACGAAGAATTGCCAGATCGGTTCCCCCACAGAAAAGGGAATGCTTTCTGCCAGGTAGCAAAACAGACAAAGGAATAGAGCCAACAGAAAAGAGGATAGTCCCCTTTTCCATTTCAAAGGCATTTTCTTTGCTAACTTGCTCATTTTCTACAAATATAAGCAAAAAAATGACACTAACAAAGTGTCATTTTTTCGCAAGCGTGACGAAATGCCAGCGTGCCCAATCTTGCAAAAGCTACGCTTCTTTGCCGTGGCAGTTCTTGAATTTCTTGCCGCTGCCGCAAGGACAGGGATCGTTGCGGCCGACACGTTTCTCCACATGGATCGGCGCATTCGTCTTCGGCTCGGAGCTGTTCGTCAGCAGGTCGGGACGGCTTGTCTGCATGCGGCTCAAGTCGGAGCGCTTCTCGTGTCCTTCCGTCACCACATCTTCCGGCTGCTGCTCCTGCCGCAGATAGATCTGGGCACGCAGCAGGAACGCCAGCACATCCTTGTTCAGGTTCTCCAGCATGGTGATGAACAGGTTGTAGCTTTCCGTCTTGTAGACCACGATCGGGTCCTTCTGCTCATAAGCCGCGTTCTGTACCGACTGCTTCAGGTCGTCCATGTCGCGCAGGTGGTTCTTCCAATACTCGTCGATCACGCGCAGCGTCACCGTCTTCTCGACGGCGCGGATCACCTCGCGGCCCTTCGACTCGTAAGCCTTCTTCAGGTCGACCAGGATGGTGTAGACCAGCTTGCCGTCCGAGACCGGGATGGCGATGTTCTGGTAGAACATGCGCTTGGTCTCGTACACATATTTGATGATAGGCCAGGCCCGTTCCACGAGCGCGTCGAAACGGCGCTGCTGCACCGCGAGCAGGCACTGCTGCAGGGCTTCGGTCAGCTGGGCGCGGTTCGACTTCTCATAGAACTTCTCGTCGAAGTCCGGTTCCACCGAGAGCGTCTGGCGCAGTTCCTCGCAGAAACTGTTGAAATCCAGATCCTTGTTCTGATCCACGAACATCTCGCAGTAGTCCGTCGTCATGTTGAGCACGTCCACATCAATGCGCTCGCCCGTGAGGGCGTTGCGGCGCTTCGTGTAGACCACCTCGCGCTGGTTGTTCATCACGTCGTCGTAGTCCACCAGGCGCTTGCGGGTGCCGAAGTCGTTCTCCTCGACCTTGCGCTGCGCCCGCTCGATTGCGCCCGAAAGCATCGACGCCTCCAGCGCCTCGTTCTCGGCCATGCCCATGCGGTCCACCAGGCTGGAGATGCGCTCGCTGCCGAAGATACGCATCAGGTCGTCTTCCAGCGACACGTAGAAGATGGAACTGCCCGGATCACCCTGACGGCCGGACCGGCCGCGGAGCTGCCGGTCCACGCGTCGGCTATCGTGCCGCTCCGTGCCGATGATGGCCAGACCGCCGGCCTCCTTGACCTCGGGGGTCAGCTTGATATCGGTACCACGACCAGCCATGTTGGTGGCGATGGTCACGGTCGCCGGCTCACCGGCGTGCGCCACGATCTCAGCCTCGCGTGCGTGCTGCTTGGCGTTCAGCACCTGGTGCTTGATGCCGCGCAGCTTCAGCATGCGGCTCAGCAACTCGGAAATCTCGACCGAAGTCGTACCCACCAGCACCGGACGGCCCTGGGCGATGTATTCCTGGACCTTCTCGATGACCGCGGCGTACTTGCCTTTCTTGGTCTTGTAGATCAGGTCGTTCATGTCCTGGCGGATCACCGGCCGGTTTGTCGGGATCACCACCACGTCGAGCTTGTAGATGTCCCAGAACTCCTTGGCCTCGGTCTCGGCCGTACCGGTCATGCCGGAGAGCTTGTGGTACATGCGGAAATAGTTCTGCAGGGTGATGGTCGCAAAGGTCTGCGTAGCGGCCTCAACCTTCACATTCTCCTTCGCCTCCACGGCCTGGTGCAGACCGTCGCTCCAGCGGCGACCCTCCATGATACGGCCTGTGCCTTCGTCGACGATCTTGATCTTGCCGTCGATGATTACGTAGTCCACGTCCTTGGCGAACATGGCGTAGGCCTTGAGCAACTGGTCGACCGTGTGCATGCGCTCGGCCTTGAGGGAATAGTTGGCGTAGAGTTCGTCCTTGAGGCGCTGCTTCTCTTCCGGGCTGCCCTCCCCTTTCTCGATCTTGGCCACCTCGTCGCCCAGGCGCGGCATCAGGAAGAAGTCCTTGTCGCCCACTGCCTCGGCGAGGATCTCGTTGCCCTTGTCGGTGAGTTCCACGCTGCGCTGCTGCTCGTCAATGACGAAGTAGAGCTCGTTTGTGACCACGCGCTGTTCGATGTCCTTGTCCTGGAAGGCGGCGCGGATGATCTTGCTCTCGGCTTCCTGCAGGATCTGCTTGATACCCGGCTCGCTGAGATATTTGATCAGCGGCTGGTACTTCGGAAGGCCTTTGTGGGCGCGCAACAGCAGGATCTCGCCCTTATCCTTGATCTCGCCGGCGGCGATCAGGCGCTTGGCCTCATTGAGGGTCTGGTTGACGAAATTCTTCTGGGCGTTGTAGAGGCGCTCCACATAGGGCTTGTACTGGATGAAGGTCTCGTCGCCCGCCTTCTCCACAGGACCGGAGATGATGAGCGGGGTACGGGCATCGTCGATCAGCACGGAGTCCACCTCGTCGACGATGGCGAAGTGATGCTTGCGCTGCACCAGGTCCTTCGGGCTGATGGACATGTTGTCGCGCAGGTAGTCGAAACCGAATTCGTTGTTCGTTCCGAAGGTGATGTCGGACTGGTAGGCGTTGCGGCGCGCGTCGGTGCTGGGCTGATGCTTGTCGATGCAGTCGACGCTCAGGCCATGGAACATGTAGAGCGGGCCCATCCACTCGGAGTCACGTTTCGACAGGTAGTCGTTGACGGTGACCACATGGACGCCTTTGCCCGCCAGGGCGTTGAGGAACACCGGCAGGGTTGCCACGAGGGTCTTGCCTTCACCGGTGGCCATCTCAGCGATCTTGCCCTGGTGCAGGACAATGCCGCCGATCAGCTGCACGTCGTAGTGCACCATGTCCCAGGTGATCATGTTGCCGCCGGCCATCCAGCTGTTGCGCCAGATCGCCGTGTCGCCGTCGATGTTCACGAAGTCGTGGTTGGCGCTCAGGTTGCGGTCGAAATCCGTGGCTTTCACCCGGATCTTCTCGTTCTCCTTGAAGCGGCGTGCCGTCGATTTCATGATGGCGAATGCCTCGGGCAGCACCTGGTCGAGTATCTCTTCAATCTTCTTGTCAATGGTTTTCACCAGCTCGTCGAGTTCCGTGGCCAGCTTCTCTTTCTTCGCCACTTCCATCTCCGGATCGGTGAGCTGTTCGCGGATCGCCGCCACTTTCTCCTCCTCGGCCGCCGTGTAGGCCCGCACTTTGTCGCGCAGGGCCGCACTCTCGGCACGCAAGTCATCGTCGCTGAGCTTGTCGAGGCGGTCGTAGGCCGCCAGTACCAGTTTCAGGGTGGGATTGATCTGCTTGATGTCGCGTTCCGCCTTGGAACCGAACAGTTTCTTCAACAGGTTTGCCATATTGCTTTTTTATAATTTTTTCTGGTATTTTTCAATCAGTTCCGTCGCCGCCGAGAATGACTCCAGGTCGCCCCGGAGCACCGCATCCTCGTATTCAGGCATCAGCTTCTCGATGCGCTCGTCTTCATAGAACATGTTCTTCAGGCTCTCGTTGATGCTCTCGTACATCCAGTAACGGGACTGTTCGCGCCGCTTCTTCAGGTAGAATCCGTTCCCTTTCACCAGCGCGAAATAATCTTCAATCATCTTCAGGATCTCCGGCAGGCCTTCTTTGGTCACTGCAGAAGAAGTCACTGCCGTAGGCGTCCAGCCAGACTCGGTGGGCGGGAACAGGTGCAGCGCATTGGCATACAGTGCACGCGCCATCTGGGCCTTCTCCACGTTGGTTCCGTCGGCCTTGGTGATGGCAATCAGGTCGGACATCTCCATGATGCCGCGCTTGATGCCCTGCAGGTCATCGCCCGCACCGGACAGCATCAGCAACAGGAAAAAGTCGCTCATCGAGTGGACCGCGGTCTCGCTCTGGCCCACACCCACGGTCTCGATGAAGACCACGTCGAAGCCCGCCGCCTCGCAGAGAAGGATGGTCTCGCGGGTCTTGCGGGCCACGCCGCCCAGCGACCCGGCACTCGGACTGGGGCGGATGAAGGCGTTCGGGTCGTTGCAGAGCGTCTCCATGCGGGTCTTGTCGCCCAGGATGCTGCCCTTGCTCTTCTCGGAGCTGGGGTCGATGGCCAGCACGGCGAGCTTGTGTCCTTCCGAGGTCAGGTATGAGCCGAAAGCCTCAATGAAGGTGCTCTTGCCGGCACCTGGCACACCGGTGATGCCGATGCGCATGGTCTCCTTCTCGTTGGAGAGGGCCTGGCAGCGCTGGATGATCTGCTGCGCCACCGCGCGGTGCTCGGGCAGGTAGCTCTCCACCAGGGTGATGGCCTGGCTCAGCACGGTCGTGTCGCCGCGCTGGATGCCTTCCATGTATTCGTCGACCGTCTTGATGGCGGGACGCTTCTTGAACACTTTCTTGAGATAGGGATTGACGATGGGGGGTTGTTTCACCCCGTCGTTGATGATCAGGCTCGTGTCTTCGTTGTGGTAGTCGTCGAAGAAGTCTCCCTGATGGGTTTTGTCGATGGCCATATCGTTATTGGACGTTTCCGGTAATAAAAAGGTTCAGGATGGGTTTGGACGGCGCATTGGTGATGACAGACAGCACCTCGATGGCTTCGCCCTTGTATTCGAGCTTGCCGGTGTCGAACTTGACCTTGACCTCGGCCTTGCCGCCCGGCTTGATGGTGAGCGGGAACTGGGTCTGCACGGTGGAAGCGTCGCCCTGCCCGTCGATGTGGTGGATCACGAGCGGGCGCTTGCCCTTGTTGCGGATGGTGAAGCTGGCGTTCACGACGTTGCCCTGGCGGACTTCGCCGAACTCGAAGTAGCTGCGGTCGACGACCGGCACGCCGGCCTGGTCGATGTCCGCCTTGCTGAGTTTTTCAAAATTGTCCTTGATCACGCCGGAGATGGACAATTTGTCAGTATAATCTTTGCCGTTCAACCGGAACTGTGCCGTATAGTGCTGGCGTCCCCAGGCAGTCTCCCCCATTTCGGCGGGATTGACCGTGTAGGTCAGGCGGGCCATGCTGCGGGCGGGAATCGGGTTGGGCGCCACGTCAATGCGCAGGCCCGGTGACACCTGGATGGCTTCGACCTTGAGCTCACTGCGCGAAAGGTTGGCCACCTGCATCTGGTCGGACTTGACCACGCCCTGGTCGAGATAGCCGATGGATGTTTCGGTCTTGCGGAGGCCCAGCGGGCCGATGTGCGTGGTGAAGAGTTCGTCGAGGTCTTTCTTCTTCTCATGGGCGACGCCGCGCAGGCGCAGGACCACCGGGCGGTCGAGGCTCGAAGCCCCCACGCCCACGTAGACGGTCAGGGTCTTCTCGAAAGGATACGGGCCCTGGTCGTTGCTGAAGGTGGCCTGGATGGTGCCCGTGGCGCCGGGCCGCACCGGCTCGCGCGTCCACTCGGGCGTCGTGCAGCCGCAGGAGGAGATGACATTGTGGATGACAATGGGCATCTGTCCGATATTTGTAAAGGTGAAGATGCAGGTCACAGGACCTTCGGCCATCAGCACGTCGCCGAAGTCATGGACTTTTTTGTCGAAACGGATGACGTCCGCCTCCTGGAAGATCTTATCCTGGGCAGACAAGCCGGCCAGGGAAAGGAGGAATGCGGACAGGAATATGATGGTTCTTTTCATTATTTCCAATTAATTGTGCAAATATACCATTTGTTTGATTACTTTTGCCCAAAATTGCATAAATCAAGCCAACCATTTTTTACTGTCATATTAACATGAAACGCTTTTCTCTGATGTTTCTGACGGTTCTCGCCCTGCTGGCCACCACCGGCTGCAGCAAATACAAGTACGAGACCGTGGAGGGCGACCCTACGAACGCCCGCATTTACACCTTGGACAATGGTCTGAAGGTCTACATGATCGTCAACCAGGACGAACCGCGCATCGACGCCCACGTGGCCGTGAAGGTCGGCAGCAAGAACGACCCGCAGGAGACCACCGGCCTGGCCCACTATTTCGAGCACCTGATGTTCAAGGGCACCAAGCAACTCGGTACCCAGGACTACGCCGCCGAGGAGCCGCTGCTCAACCAGATCGAGGAACTCTTCGAAGTCTACCGCAAGACCACGGATCCCGAGGAGCGCAAGGCCATCTACCATCAGATCGACTCCATCTCGTATGAGGCTTCCAAGATCTTCATCCCCAACGAATACGACAAGGCCATGGCCGCCATCGGCGGACGCGGCACCAACGCCTACACCAGCACCGACGTGACCTGCTACACCGAGAACATCCCGTCGAACCAGCTGGAAAACTGGGCGAAGATCCAGGCCGACCGCTTCGAGAACTGCGTGCTCCGCGGCTTCCACACCGAACTGGAGACCATCTACGAGGAGTACAACATGTATGCGGTCATGGACCAGGAGAAAGTCTCCGAAGCCGCTTTCGCCGCCCTCTTCCCGAAGCACCCCTACCACACGCCGGTCATCGGCTGGGGCGATCACCTGAAGAACCCGTCCATCACCAACGTGAAGAAATACCATGACGAGTGGTACGTGCCCAACAACATGGCCGTCTGCCTCGTGGGCGACTTCGATCCGGACGAGGCCATCAAGGTCATCGACAAGTATTTCGGCCCCATGAAGCCCAACAAGAACCTCAAGAAGATGGAATTCGAGCCCGAAGATCCCATCGAGGCCCCGATCGTGAAGGATGTCCTCGGCCTGGAATCCCCCAGCCTGCTGCTTGCCTGGCGTTTCCCGGGCGCCAACAGCCCGGAGGCCCGCTACCTCGACCTGATCAGCTCCATCCTCACCAACGGCAAGGCTGGCCTGATCGACCTCGACGTCAACCAGCAGCAGAAGACCCTCGGCATGATGGCCATGTCCGAGACGATGGCCGACTACTCCGCCTTCCTCATCATGGCCGAGCCGCTCCAGAACCAGAGCCTCGAAGATGTCAAGGCCATTGCCCTGACTGAACTTGACAAGGTGAAGAAAGGTGAGTTCGACGAAGAACTGCTGACCGCCATCATCAACAACGAGAAACTCCAGTTCATGCGCATGCTTGAGATGTCCCGCGCCATGGTCCGCGCCGAGGTGAACTGCTTCATCAACGACATCGAATGGGCGGATTACATCCACAACATCGACGAGCTGGCCAAGATCACCAAGGACGACGTCGTGGCCTTCGCCAACGAGAACTTCAAAGACAACTACGTGCAGATCAACAAGCTGGAACAGCGTGACCCGACCGACACCCGCATTGCCAAGCCGGCCATCACCCCGATCATGATGAACCGTGACGTCGCCAGCAAGTTCCTGCAGGAAATCCAGGCATCCGACGTGAAGGACATCGAGCCCGTGTTCGTCGACTACCAGAAGGACATGTCCGTCCTCGAGGCCAAGAGCGGCATCCCCGTGCTCTACAAGCAGAACGTGACCAACGGCGTCTTCGAACTCCAGTATCTCTTTGAGACCGGCAGCTACGCCGACAACGTGATGCCCTTCGCCGCCAACTACCTCAGCTACCTCGGCACCGACGACATGACGCCCGAAGAAGTGCAGAAAGCCTTCTACCGCATGGCTTGCAGCATGTACGTCAGCTGCGGTGGCGAGCGCACCTCCGTGCAGGTCACCGGCCTGGCCGAGAACATGGAAGAAGCCCTGGAACTCACCGAGAAGGTCATCGCCCACGCCAAGGCCAACCCCGAGGCCCTGCAGATGCTGAAGTTCAACACCCTGTACGAGCGCCGCAACGCCAAGCTCGACCAGCGCAGCAACGCCCAGCGCATCTCGTCCTACGCCCTTTACGGCCCGAAGAACCCGCAGACCAACGTCATCCCTTCGCCCGTGCTGATGAAGCTCTCTGACGAAGTCCTGCTCGAGAAGATCCACACGCTCTTCAACAACGAGCATGAGGTGCTCTACTACGGTCCCCTCAGCGAAGAAGAGGCCGTTGCGACTGTCAACCGCATCCACAACGTACCCGAGAAGCTCCAGCCGGTGATCAAGGGCAATCCCTTCGCCTATCTGCCGACCGTGGACAACAAGGTGGTCCTGGCCCAGTACGACGCCAACCAGCTGAACCTGACGGGCTACTACAACACCGAGGAACCTTTCAGCGTGGAGATGGCCCCGATCATCACCCTCTACAACGAGTACTTCGGCGGCGGCATGAACTCCATCGTTTTCCAGGAAATGCGTGAAGCCCGCGGCCTGGCCTACAGCGCCCGCGCCAACTACTCCATCCCGGCCGACCTGCAGCACCCGTCGGTGTTCTCCTTCTCCATCGGCACCCAGAACGACAAGCTTATCGACGCCCTCTCGGCCTTCGACGAGATCATCAACGACATGCCGGTCTCCGAGAATGCGTTTGCCATCGCCAAGGAGTCGCTGATCTCGAACATCCGCACCGCCCGCACCGTCCGCAGCCGCGTGCTGACCTCCTACCTCAACGCCAAGCATCGCGGCATCGACTATGACCTCAACAAGGTCATCTACGAGAAGGTGCCCGCCCTCACGCTCGACGACGTGGTGAAGTTCCAGCAGCAGTATGTCAAGGGCAAACCGCACACCTACGGCATCGTGGGCCGCACGAGCGACATGGACCTGAAGTCCCTGCTCAACTACGGAACCATCCGCCAGGTGTCGACCGAAGAAATTTTCGGTTATTAAAGATTAATTGTTGGGAAAGACAATATTTGGTATTATCTTTGTCAACGATTTCGCAACAACAACACTTAAACTTTTTATAAAATGGCTTACAAAATCACTGAAAACTGCGCTGCTTGCGGCACTTGCATTGATGAATGCCCGGTTGGAGCCATCTCCGCCGGTGACATCTACAAGATTGACCCGAACGCTTGCGTCGACTGCGGTACCTGCAGCGGCGTTTGCCCGATGGGTGCTATCGAGCAAGCCTAACAAGATCGCTAATCATAAAGGGGACGGCATCAGCCGCCCCCTTTTTTGAGTTTTCAGATTTATGTTGATTGCATTGAAACTGCTGGGGTCCATCGCCTTGCTGATGTACGGCATGAAGGTGATGAGCGAGGCACTCCAGAAAATGGCGGGACCGCAGTTGCGTCACCTGCTGGGCGCCATGACCACCAACCGCTTCACGGGCGTCGCTACCGGCGCGCTGGTCACCGTCGCCGTCCAGTCGTCCGCAGCTACCACGGTGATGACGGTCTCCTTCGTCAACGCCGCCCTGCTGACCCTCTCCCAGGCCATCTCGATCATCATGGGTGCCAACATCGGCACCACGCTCTCGGCCTGGATCATGTCGGCCGGTTTCTCCTTCGACGTCACCAACCTCGTCTGGCCGGTTTTCCTGATCGCCATCGTGCTGATCCAGATGGGGAAACACCGTTACATGGGTGATTTCCTCTTCGGCCTTTCGTTCCTGCTTTTCGCCCTCGGCATGCTCCGGGCCACCGGCGTCGAGATGGACCTGGCCCACAACGAGGCCGTCGTCCGCTTTTTCGACTCCTTTGACTCCGGCAGCTACCTGACCATCCTGCTCTTCCTGCTGGTCGGTACGATCCTGACCTTCATCGCCCAGTCGTCCGCCGCCATCATGGCCATCACCATGGTGCTCTGTTCGACGGGCGTCATCGACATCTACCAGGGCATCGCACTGGTCATGGGTGAGAACATCGGTACGACGCTGACGGCCAACATCGCCGCCCTGAGCGCCAACACGCAGGCCCGCCGGGCCGCCCTGGCACACCTGCTGTTCAACGTCTTCGGCGTGGTCTGGATCCTCTGCTGCTTCTACCCCTTCGTGCGACTGGTCTGCCGCATCGTTGGCATGGACCCGACGGCCGAAATGCAGGATCCCACGCTGCTCACCTTTGCCCTGGCGACGTTCCACACGCTCTTCAATGTCACCAACACCCTGATCCTCATCTGGTTCATCCCGCAAATCGAGAAGATCGTCTGCCGCCTCATCCAGCCGAAGAAGAGCGAGGAGGAAGAAGAGTTCCGCCTGACCTATATCAAGGGCGGTATCATGAAGACGCCGGAAATCTCCGTGCTGCAGGCCCAGAAAGAGATTGCCGTGTTCGGCGAACGGATGATGAAGATGTCGGAGATGGTCCGCGACCTCTACCGCACGGAAGACGAGGCGGAATTCAAGAAGATCTTCGAACGCATCCAGAAATACGAGCAGATCAGCGACAACATGGAGAACGAGATCGGCAAGTACCTCGGCCAGGTGGGCGAAGCGCACTTGAGCGACGATACGAAAGAGAAGATCCGCGCCATGCTGCGCCAGATCGGCGAGCTCGAGAGTATCGGCGACGCCGGCTACAACATGGCCCGCGTCATCCGCCGCAAGCACGAGGCGAAGCTCGAATTCACCGAGCAGCAGGAAAACGGCATCAAGCAGATGCTGGCCCTGGCCCAGCAGGCCGGCGAGCGCATGCTCGAGATGCTGAACGGCCGCCGCGAAGATTTCGACTTCGGCCCGTCCGAAGAGATCGAAGCCAAGATCAACGCCTGCCGCGACATGCTCAAGGAACAGAACATGCGCAACATCGACGAGCACGTCTACAGCTACGACAGCGGCAGCATCTACATGGACCTGATCAACGAGGCCGAGAAAGCCGGCGACTACATCATCAACGTCGTCGAAGCCCGCCTCGGCACCTCACACCGCCTGTCAGAAGCGTACGCGTAGGACGGTATCGATCTCCTCCAGCAGCGATTGCGGGAGGGTGACGGTCAGGAAGCCGTCTTTCGAGAATTCATACGGAAGTTTTTCACCCGTCAGCAGGGACACCGCGTCCTTCCTGGCGGGTTTCCTGTCGGTGGGCAGCGGGACGACCACTTTGCACAGTCCGCCGCGGACCGGCAGCGCCTCCGGCGAGAGCACGTGCAGGAAGAGGACTTCGGCGTTCTGCGTCGTCACGCCCCAGGGCTGCTCGGGGATGGCAGTGGCGGTCGTACCGTCCACGGAGATGCGGTGGCTACGCATCCAGGCGCCGATGCCGGCGAGGCGGTCAAGGGCCTGGTGCGGCAGTTCGCCGTTGGGCTGCGGACCGATGTTGAGCAGCAGGTTCGAATTCTTTGCTGCGGCCCGTACCAGCAGCTGCACCAGCTCCTTCACGCTCTTGTACCAGGGATCCGCGATGCGGTAGCCCCAGGCGCTGTTCATGGTTTCGCACATCTCCAGGGGCAGCGCGCCGATGGTGGCTTCTCCCGACATGCCGGCTTTGTTCTCGCCCGGCAGATCCCTCTCAAACATCTGGAAGTCCTCCCCTTCGATGGGTGCCCGGTGGTGGTTGTTACCGATCAGGAGCGACGGCTTCAAGCTGTGGATATAGGCATAGAATTCCGGCATGCGCCAGTCAAAGCCCGGATCATTCTCGTGGTCCCAGATGCCGTCGAACCACAGTGCGCCCAGGTTGGGCACCTGGGTGATGAGCTCGCGTACCTGGTCTTTCATGAACTGAAGATAGTGGTTGTAGTCCTGCCGATTGCCCTGACGACCCGTCTTGTGCCCGGTCTCCCCCAGCGGATAGTCTTCCCGGACCCAGTCAAGCAACGAATAATAGAGATGGTAGTCGAGTCCTTCCGCAGCACAGGCTTCGGCCAGCTCCGCCACCACATCACGCCCGAAGGGCGTCGCATCCACGATGTTCCAGTCCGAGGCGGCAGATTTGAACATCGAGAAGCCGTCGTGGTGCCGGGAAGTGAGCGTCACATAGCCCGCGCCGGCCTCCTTGAAGGCATGCGTCCAGGCCTGCGCATCGAATTTCCGCGGGTTGAAGCTCTCGGCGGCCACGGCATAGTCGTCCTTGTTGAGCCCGGCGGTCTGGAGATACCATTCGCCCTGCGCGTAGACGGCATAAATGCCCCAGTGCAGGAAGATGCCTAGGCGGTGCTGTTGGAAATCCTCCCGCGCCTGCAGGTTCTCGGGCGTCGGGACATACGGTTGGGCCAGAGCGGCCGTGCACAGAATCAGTGCGGCAAGGAAGGTACAACTGCGTTTCATGTCTACAAATTTAACAAAAGGAAGCGGATATTTGTAAATATTTGTAAAAGCGCCCCGTTTTTCGTATATTTGTTAGATAAACAAAAGACTATCAGCGAATGAGAGCCTGTATCTACGGCGCCGGTTCCATGGGAACGATCCTGGGTGCCTACATTACGAAAAACGGCGGCCGCATCGACCTGGTCAACCACAACTTCGCCCACGTACGGGCCCTGAATGAGAAGGGCGCCCACGTGGTGGGCAGCGTCGACTTCGTGCAGCCCGTCAAAGCCATCACCCCTTTCGAGATGGCCGGCACCTACAATATCATCATCCTGCTCACCAAGCAGATGGAGAACGAGCAGATCGTCCGTTTCCTGGTCCCCTACCTCACGCCCGACGGCGTGATCGTCACCCTCCAGAACGGCATTCCCGAACTGCTCATCAGCCATATCGTCGGCGCGGACCACGTGCTGGGCTGCACCGTCGCCTGGGGCGCCACCCTGCTGGAGCCGGGCGTGAGCGAACTCACCAGTTCGCCCGACAGCCTCACCTTCCAGCTGGGCTCGCTCTCGCCGTTCCCCAACCGGCATCTGAACGATGTCAAAGAACTCCTCCAGCTGATGGGGCCCGTCGTCGTCGAAGACAACTTCATCGGCACCCGCTGGACCAAGCTCCTGATCAACGCTTCTTTCTCCGGCCTGAGCACCGCTCTCGGCGCCACCTTCGGCGAGACCATCCGGCCGAAAGACTCCCGCCGGGTCACCCTGGCGCTCATCAAGGAATGCATCAACGTGGCCCGCAAGGGCAACATCCGCTTCGAACCCGTCCAGGGCAAGGATGTGATCACGCTGCTCGACTATAAGACGCCCCTCAAGAAATCGCTCGCCTTCACCATCCTGCCCCTGACCATGCGCAAGCACATGAGGCTAAAAGCCAGTATGCTGCAGGACATTGAAAAGGGCAAGCGCTGTGAAGTCGACGCCATCAATGGCGTGGTCTGCACCTCGGGCCGCGAGGTCGGAGAGCCAACGCCCCTCAACGACATGGTCGTGGATGTCATCCACCGCATCGAGCGGGGCGAGCTGAAGCCCTGCCGCGACAACCTGAAATTTTTCCTTCCCCTCCTGAAGAAATAAATCCTACTGCTCCTATGAAGAAATACTGCCTCGCCCTGCTGGCGCTGACGGCTTGCCTGGCCGTTCCCACCACCGCCCAAACCCTGACCCATCCTTCGCAGGATGAAGCGCTCCTCCGCCACTGGATCCAGGTCCTGGGGTCCGACAACTTCGGCGGCCGCATGCCCATGACGGAATACGAAACCAAGACCGTCAACTACCTGGCGGACGAGATGCGGGCCATCGGCCTGCAGCCCGCCTTCGGCGACAGCTATTTCCAAGAGGTCCAGACTGTTTCGACCATCTGCCGGCCCGTGGGCGGCAAGCTGCGCGTGAAGGGCGCCCGCAAGCGCGTGGATCTGCTTTTCCCGGAAGATTTCGTAGCCTGGACGGCGCGGGCGACCGACAAGGTCGAACTGCCGAACGTGGAGTTCGTGTTCTGCGGCTTCGGCATTGATGCGCCGGAATTCGGCTGGAACGACTTCGACGGCGTCGACGTCCGCGGCAAGATCATCATCGCCATGGTCAACGATCCGGGCTTTTACGATGCGTCGCTTTTCCAGGGGAAGAACATGACTTATTACGGCCGCTGGACCTACAAGTTCGAGGAGGCGCAGCGGCGCGGTGCGGCCGGATGCCTGGTGCTGCACAATACGGCGGCAGCCAGCTACGGCTGGAACGTAGCCGCCAACCACACCGGCAGCAACCTGGCGCTGTATGATCCCGCCACCGGCAATGCCGACGCCCTGGCCATCAAGGGCTGGCTGCACGAAGACGGCTGCCGCAAACTCTTCCAAGCCGCCGGCGTCGACTTCGACGCGACCCTCGCTGCGGCCAAACGGCCGGGCTTCCGCTCCTTCGTGCTGAAGGAGAAGACTTCGCTCGTGATGAATGTGGACTACAAGATCGAGCAGACCCGCAACGTGGCCGGCGTGCTTCCTGGCACGGACCTGAAAGACGAGGCGGTGATCTTCAGCGCACACTGGGACCATTTCGGTTTCGGAGAGCCTGACGAAACGGGCGACAACATCTACAACGGCGCCTCTGACAACGGATCGGGCATGGCGGCGGTGCTGTGGCTGGCTAAAAAGTATGCAGAGCAGCCCGTGCGGCCCCGCCGCTCCATGGTCTTTTTCATCCCCACCCTCGAGGAGAGCGGGATCTTCGGTTCGGAGTATTACTGCGCACACCCGGCCTTCCCCATGGAGAAGACCGCGGCCTGCATCAATTTCGACTGCATCGCACCCGAACCGCTCACCTATGACGTGATGGTACTGGGCGGCGGCAAATGCGAACTGGACCGCTACATCGTGGCCAATGCCGGTGCGCAGGGCCGTTATGTGGTCTGGAACGACGACAACTCGGACGGCTGGTACTTCCGTTCCGACCATTTCAATTTCGTGAAGAAAGGCGTCCCCGCCGTGGTCATCGAATACGGCAAGGACCTCGTGGACCCGAGCCGTCCCAACAAGTATCCCCGTTCGGACTGGTACCACAAACCCTCTGACGAATACAAGGAAGACTGGGACTTCAGCGGTACGCTGGCCCATGTCCGCCTGATGTTCGGCGTCGGTCTCGACGTCGCCAACGCCGACAGAAAACCTGTTTGGTATTGAGATTCCGGGGCAAGCCCGGAATGACGGTTTTTGATTACACCAGCGACAGTGCGACCTCCATCATGTGGGTGAAGGTGGTCTGGCGGTCGGCGGAAGAGGAGCATTCGCCGGTGATCAGGTGGTCGGAGACCGTGCAGATGGCCAGGGCTTTCTTCTTGGCGAAGGCGGCGTTCATATAGAGCGCCGAAGCCTCCATTTCCACGCCGATCACGCCCATCTTCGTCCAGTTCATGCCATTCGAGTGCTGGTTGTAGAAAGCATCGGAGGAGAGCACATTGCCCACCTTGTAGCGGTAACCGAAATTGTCGCAGGCATCCGCGGCGCGGCGGAGCAGGTCGAAGTCGGCGATGGGCGCGAAGGTGCCGGGCAGCTCGAACTGCGCACCGTAGTTGGAATCGGTGCAGGCCCCCTGGGCCAGGATCAGGTCGCCCAGTTTCATGTCGGGATCGTAGGTACCCGCCGAGCCCACACGGATGATGGTCTCCACATCGTAGAAATTGAAGAGTTCCCAGGTATAGATACCGATCGAGGGAATGCCCATGCCATGGCCCATCACACTCACCGGGCGGCCTTTGTAGGTACCCGAAAAGCCGAGCATGCCGCGCACGTTGTTGAACTGCACCGGATTGTCCAGGAATTTCTCCGCAATGAACTTGGCGCGGAGCGGGTCGCCGGCCATCAGCGTGGTTTTCTCAATCATTCCGTACTCGGCCCCGATATGGGGCGTGGGGGTATTTCTCTTGCTCATCTCTGTGTTTCTTTGATTGACATACAAAGATAATGAAAATTGCATTATTCTTCGTATCTTTGATAGTTTGATGACAAAAACCGAACAAATCGTATCCAAATCCAAGCTATATGAAACAGATTGTCGAATGTGTCCCCAATTACAGCGAGGGACGCGATAGATCAGTAATTGACAGCATCGTGGCGGCCATCGCCTCCGTTGAGGGGGTGAAGGTGCTCGACGTGGACCCCGGCGAGGCCACAAACCGCACGGTCGTGACCTTCGTGGGCGAGCCCGCTCCCGTGTGCGAAGCCGCCTTCCGCGGCGCAGCCAAGGCGCAGGAGCTCATCGACATGCGCAAGCACCACGGCGCCCATCCCCGTTCGGGCGCGACCGACGTGCTGCCGCTCATCCCCGTATCGGGCATCACGCTCGAGGAGTGTGCCGTCCTGGCCCGGGATCTCGCGAAGCGCATGTACGAAGAGCTGGGTATCCCCTGCTACTGCTACGAGGCTTCCGCTTTCAAGCCGGAGCGCAAGAACCTCGCGGTCTGCCGCGCCGGCGAATATGAGGCCCTGCCCGAGAAGATCGCCGACCCGGCCCGCCGGCCCGACTTTGGCCCCGATACCTACAACGATGTCGTCGCCCGCTGCGGCGCATCGAACGTGGGTGCCCGCAACTTTCTGGTGGCGGTGAACTACAACCTCAACACCACCTCCACCCGCCGCGCCATGGCCATCGCCTTCGACGTGCGCGAGAAAGGCCGCAAGGCCCGCGAGGGCGGCTCGCTGACCGGCAAGCTGCTCAAGGACGAAAAGGGCGAACAGATCTGGATCCCCGGTACGCTGAAAGGTTGCAAGGCCATCGGCTGGTACATCGACGAATACGGCATCGCCCAGGTGTCCATGAATATTACGGATATCGACGCCACGCCGCTGCATGTAGCTTATGAAGAGGTGTCCCGCGCTGCCGCCGCCCGCGGCCTGCGCGTGACGGGTGCCGAGATCGTGGGCCTGGTGCCCAAGCGCGTGCTGCTCGAGGCTGGCAAATTCTATTTGACGAAGCAGCAGCGTTCACTCGGCATTGACGAAAGCGAGATCCTGAAGATCGCCGTCAAGTCCATGTCGCTCGACGACCTCCGGCCCTTCGATCCAAAGGAAAAGGTGATCGAGTTCCTGATGGAAGACCCGGAAGAAGAAGCCCGTAAGCACCGCCTGGTGCGCATGAGCGCCGAGGGCTTCGCCCGCGAGACGGCTTCTGAATCCCCTGCCCCGGGCGGCGGCTCCATCTCGGCCTATATGGGTGCCCTGGCGGCCGCCCTGGGTACGATGGTGGCCAATCTCTCCGCCCACAAGCGTGGCTGGGACGATCGCTGGAAAGAATTCTCCGACGTGGCGGAGCGGGGCCAGGCCCTGATGCAGGAGTTGCTCGACCTCGTGGATGAAGATACCGCTGCCTTCGACAAGATCATGGCCTGCTTCGGCATGCCGAAGGGCACGGAAGAGGAGAAGGCCGCCCGTGCCGCGGCCATTGAGGAAGCAACGCTCTATGCGGCATCCGTGCCGTTGAAGACGATGGAGGCTTCGCTGAAAGCCCTGCCGCTGGCCCTCGAAATGGCCCGGATGGGCAATCCAGCTTCGGCTTCCGACGCCGGCGTGGCCGCCCTGGCCGCCCGTGCCGCCTGCCGCGGTGCCGAGCTCAACGTCCGCATCAATGCCTCCGGCCTGAAGGATCCGGCACCGGCCCAGCCCCTCATCGCCCGCGCTGCCGCCATCCTCGAGGAGGCCGAAACGCTGGAAGCACAGGTATTGGAGGCTGTCAACAGACACATCAACGGATAAGGAGATGAACGCTTTTCAAGAAGAAATATTGCAAGGGATTCCGGCGGAGCTGCCGGAGGCGAAGGTTTATGATCCGGAGATCAACCATGCGCCGAAGCGCAAGGATATCCTGACGGCGGAACAGAAAGTGCTGGCACTGAAGAACGCGCTACGCTATTTCCCGCAGGCGCTGCACGCGAAGTTGGCGCCGGAGTTCGCCGCGGAGCTGAAGGCCTACGGGCGCATCTACATGTACCGTTACCGGCCGTCCTACGCGATGTATGCCCGGCCCATCGACGAATATCCGGCGAAATCGCGGCAGGCCGCGGCCATCATGGCCATGATCCAGAACAACCTGGATCCGCGCGTGGCGCAGCATCCGCACGAGCTGATCATCTACGGCGGCAACGGCGCCATCTTCCAGAACTGGGCGCAGTACCGCCTGGTCATGCAGTACCTGGCCACGATGACCGACGAACAGACGCTCGTCATGTATTCCGGCCATCCGCTGGGCCTCTTCCCCAGCCACAAGGATGCGCCGCGTGTGATCGTGACCAACGGCATGGTGATCCCGAACTATTCGAAGCCCGACGACTGGGAGCGTTTCAACGCCCTGGGCGTGAGCCAGTACGGCCAGATGACGGCCGGCTCCTATATGTATATAGGCCCGCAGGGCATCGTGCACGGCACCACCATCACGGTGATGAACGCAGCGCGGAAACAGCTCCGCAAGCGGGGCCTCAACGGCGACGACCGCGGCGGCATACTGTTCGTGACGGCGGGCCTGGGCGGCATGAGCGGTGCCCAGCCCAAAGCCGGCAACATCACCGCCGAGATCAACCCCAAGGCGGCCGAGAAACGCTACGAACAGGGCTGGGTCGACGAACTGCACCGCGACCTCAATGAACTCATCCCCCGCATCCGGAAAGCAGTGGCTGCGAAAGAAGTCGTCTCGCTGGCCTATGTGGGCAACGTGGTGGACCTGTGGGAGCGCCTCGCTGACGAAGACATCCGCGTGGACCTGGGCTCCGACCAGACCTCGCTCCACAATCCCTGGGCGGGCGGCTACTATCCCGTGGGCCACTCCCTGGACGAATCCAAGCGCATGATGGCCGAAGAGCCGGCGCGCTTCAAGGAAGCCGTGCAGGCGTCGCTCCGACGGCACGTGGCCGCCATCAACCGGCTGGCTGCCAAGGGTATGTATTTCTTCGACTACGGCAACGCCTTCCTGCTGGAAAGCTCGCGTGCCGGTGCCGACATCCTGCTGCCGGACGGCCGATTCCGCTATCCGTCCTATGTGCAGGACATCATGGGTCCCATGTACTTCGACTACGGTTTCGGCCCGTTCCGCTGGGTATGCATGAGCGAGAAGCCGGAAGACCTGGCCAAGTCCGATGCCCTGGCCGTGAAGGTGCTCGGCGAGATGGCCGCCACGGCGCCGGAGGAGATTGCCGGGCAGATGCGCGACAACATCCACTGGATCGAAGAAGCGGGCCGCAACCACCTGGTGGTGGGTTCGCAGGCGCGCATCCTCTACGCAGACTGCGAGGGACGCACGAAGATTGCGCTGGCCTTCAACGAAGCCATCCGCAAGGGAGAAATCTCAGCACCCATCGTGCTGGGCCGCGACCACCACGACGTCTCGGGCACGGACTCCCCGTTCCGCGAGACGTCGAACATCTACGACGGTTCGCAGTTCACGGCCGACATGGCCGTGCAGAACGTGATCGGCGACGGCTTCCGCGGCGCCACCTGGGTTTCGATCCACAACGGTGGCGGCGTGGGCTGGGGCGAGGTCATCAACGGCGGCTTCGGCATGGTGATCGACGGTTCCCAGGACAGCGACCGTCACATCCGGGAGATGCTCTTCTGGGACGTGAACAACGGCATTGCGCGCCGCTCCTGGGCCCGCAACGAGGGCGCCCGCTTCGCCATCGAGCGCGAAATGGCCCGCACCCCCGAACTCAAGGTAACCCTTCCCTATCTTGCTGACGAAGAACTGATCAAATCCGTACTCTGATATGCATTATATATCCCATGAACACCTGACGCTGGAAAATATCCGGCGTATCGCCGAGGGGCACGAGGAACTCGCGCTGTCGAAAGAGGCCGTGGCGGCCATTGAAAAGTGCCGGCACTATCTGGATGCCAAGATGGAAGACCTCGACCGGCCCGTCTACGGCATCACCACCGGCTTCGGGTCCCTCTACAACGTCACGATCCCGGCCGAAGACCTGTCGCAGCTCCAGCACAACCTCGTCATGTCGCACGCCTGCGGCACCGGCGAAGAAGTGCAGCCCGACATCGTCCGCCTGATGCTCCTGCTCAAGGCCCAGTCGCTCTCCTACGGCCATTCCGGTGCCCAACTGATCACCGTGCAGCGGATCATCGACATGTTCAACAACGATATCCTGCCCGTGGTCTACCAGCAGGGCTCGCTCGGCGCCTCCGGCGACCTCGCGCCCCTGGCCCACCTCAGCCTCCCGCTCATCGGCATGGGCGAGGTCCGCTACAAGGGGCAGGTCCGTCCCGCCGCCGAGGTCTGGAAAGAAATGGGCTGGGAGCCCATCCGCCTCCAGTCGAAGGAAGGCCTGGCCCTGCTCAACGGCACCCAGTTCATGAGCGCGCATGCCATCTGGTCGCTTATCCAGGCCCAGCGCCTGTCGAAATGGGCCGACCTGATCGGCGCCATGTCGCTCGAAGCCTACGACGGCCGCATCGAGCCCTTCCTGCCGCTCAGCCACCGCATCCGTCCGCACAAGGGCCAGCTGGCCACGGCAGAGCGCTTCCTCCGGGTCCTGGAGGGCAGCGAGCTCATCAACCGTCCCAAGGAGCATGTGCAGGATCCCTACAGCTTCCGCTGCATCCCGCAGGTGCACGGCGCGGCGAAAGACAACCTGTCTTACGTCCAGTGGGTCATCGAGAACGAGATCAACGGCGTGACCGACAACCCGAACGTCTTCCCCGACGAAGACATGGTGATCTCGGCCGGCAACTTCCACGGCGAGCCCATCGCCATCCCCATGGATACCCTGGCCATCGCCCTGTCGGAGCTGGCCAGCATCTCGGAGCGCCGCGTTTACCTGCTCATCCACGGTTACCGCGGCCTGCCGCGCTACCTCGCCCCGAATCCGGGCCTCAATAGCGGCTTCATGATCCCGCAGTACACCGCGGCCTCGATCGTCAGCCAGAACAAGGGCCTCTGCTGGCCCGCTTCCTGCGACTCCGTGCCTTCGTCGAACGGACAGGAAGACCATGTGAGCATGGGTGCGAACTCCGCCACGAAACTGGTGCGCATCATCCACAATGTAGAGACCGTGCTGGCCATCGAACTCTTCAACGCTGCCCAGGCGCTGGATTTCCGCCGCCCGGCGAAGAGCTCCCCGCTCATCGAACGGATCCATGCCGACTACCGCCAGGTGGTCCCGTTCCTCGAGGTCGACACCTACATGCACCCGCTGATCATCCGCTCCACGGAATTCATCCGGACCCACAAATATCTGTAAGATGAAACGGCTGTTCACCCACATCGGCATCCTGGCGGGCATCGTACCCGCGGGCGTCCTGCGCAAGGAAGGCTCTGCCATGGACGAAGTGGCGACTCTCTCCGGCGCCTGGCTGCTGGCCGACGACGGGCACATCGCCGCCTTCGGCGACGCCACCACGCCCGCCCCGCAAGCCGACGAAGTCATCGACTGTGCGGGCGGCATGCTGATGCCGGCCTACTGCGACAGCCATACGCACATCGTCTACGCGGGCTGCCGTGACGGCGAATTCCTCGACAAGATCAACGGCCTCTCCTATGAGGAGATCGCGGCCCGGGGCGGCGGCATCCTCAACTCGGCCGACCTGCTGCACCAGACCTCTGAAGAGGAGTTGTTCCGCCAATCCCTGGAGCGGGTCGACGAGATGGTCGCCCAGGGCAGCGGCGCCATTGAGATCAAGAGCGGCTACGGCCTCAACCCGGTGGACGAACTCAAGATGCTGCGCGTCATCGACCGCATCAAGGCAGTCTCCCCCGCCCTGATCCGCAGCACATTCCTGGGCGCCCACGCTGTGGGACGCGGCTACACGCATGACGACTATGTGGCCGCTGTCTGCCGGATGATGCCCGATGCAGCACGCTATGCCGATT
Organism: uncultured Bacteroidales bacterium; assembly: GCA_905233345.1. Lineage (GTDB taxonomy): Bacteria > Bacteroidota > Bacteroidia > Bacteroidales > UBA932 > Cacconaster. Next base: position 30,241 of record CAJODQ010000024.1, on the reverse strand, counting down.
TCGTGGATATCTTCTGCGAGGAAGGCTTTTTCACGGTGGACGATGCCGCCCGGGTGCTGGAGGCGGGCCTGCGGGCCGGCCTGCGGCCGAAGATCCACGCCAACCAGCTGGCCGTCAGCGGCGGCGTGCAGGTGGGCGCGAAATACGGTGCGCTGTCGGTGGACCACCTGGAGAAGTCGGGCGCGGCCGAGATCGCAGCGCTGCACGACACGGCAACGATGCCGACCTTCCTGCCCGGCTCCGCCTTTTTCCTGCGGATCCCCGACGGGCCTGCGAAAGAGTATATCGATGCCGGGCTGGGCATTGCGTTGGCCTCGGACTACAATCCGGGCTCCTCGCCGGCCGGCGACATGCGCTGGATCTGGGCCTTGGGCTGCATCCGCATGCGCCTGACGCCGAATCAGGCCTTCAACGCCGTCACTCTCAACAGCGCCTATGCCATGGGCGTCAGCGACCAGTGCGGCTCCATCACGGTCGGCAAGCGCGCCAACCTGATCCTCACCCACCCGGGCTGGAACCTGACAAAAATCCCGTATCTCCACCACACGCCGTATATCCGGCAAGTGTACCTGCAAGGAAAGCCCATCCGATGAAAAAGCGCCTGACCCTCATCCTGACTGGATTGCTGCTGCTGGCAGCGGCATCGTGCGGCCTCATGGTTCCGCGCGGCGCCACCGTCATCACCGACCATGAAGAGATGATGGCCATTCTCCGGGAGCATTTCCCCGACCTCTACGAACTCCATGAGCAGGAGCGCATTGAAGTCGACGAGATCTATTACTACACCGACCGGGACGGTCAGCCCCAATACAAAGTCTCCTTACGCTACATCCCTACCCATCATGAAGAATAGAGCCGCTATCTGGCTGGCCGGAGCCGTCCTGACGCTCCTGATCAGCGCCTGCGAAGATTTCCCGATCAACCAATTCCAGTTCACGGTCAACGGTGTGTCCTACACGGCCGACGGAACGGTCTGCGACACCGTCGACCTGGTGACGCTTTCCACCGAGTTCGATGCGACGGTGCGCGTGCCGTCCTACGCCCTGTTCTCCCAGCTTTCCGTCAACGGCGTCCCGATGAAACACGGCAAGGCGACGGTGCCGGTGGAGCGGATTGCAAAAGACGCCTTCCTCACGTTGGAATGGACCTCTTTTGGTGAGAGCGGGACGCTCCTGCTGCGCACGCTGCATTCCGAGGTGCCGGAAGCAGAGTCGACAGGAACGGCCACCGCGCCCGGCGATTTCTACCTGTCGTTCGTCTATCTCCGCCTGATTGAGAAATACGACAACGAAGGCCGGCTGCTTTTCTACCGCTTCGAGCCCCATGCCCTCAGCAGCGCCACCGACAACACCGGCTGGTGGGATTTCAAGAAACATGTGGGTGATGACGGAAAGACCTATTACAGCTATCACGCGCTCGATCCCAAGTATGAATCCTGGGTATTTGCCGGCCACAACCCCGGCGTGCGCATCCTGCTGGACGAGCACTACAACAAGCTCGCTGAAATCCGCCTGGAATCCGCGAAGCATGTCCGGATGGGCTATCCCCCGGACGGACACGACTTCTATTTCTTCAATCCCCGCCACTACATCCTGATGAGCTATCTTGACCGCGAGGTCGACGGAGAAACGCTCCACGCGGCTTACCTGCAGGAAGTGCGGCACGGCAGGGTGGTTTTCGACTGGTGGAGCACAGATTATCCGGAGCTCACCGCGCTGCAGGATCCCGTCTTCGCAGAATCCGCCGGTGCGGACTATGTCCACTTCAACTCCGTGGATGTACTGCCCGACGGCCACCTGCTCTGTTCCTTCCGGCATCTCAGCACCGTGGCCAAGATCCACCGCCAGACGGGCGAGATCCTTTGGACCATATGCGGCTGGAAGCCCGGCCAGGACTTCGATTTCCACGGCCAGCACTATGCCCGCTGGCACGATAGCGGCCTCACGTTCTTCAACAATGGCAACGGAACCAACGCCACGACGCTCCTGCGCCTGGAAGTCGACCTGCAGACCGGTGTGGTCTCCGGGAGCCGGAAGCTCATGGACGACGACTACTTTGCCAAGGCTTGCGGCGCCCTCACCTTCAGCGGTGACCACATCATCGCCGGCTGGGGCATCCCCGGTAACGCAGACCCCTCCAACCGCCTGGTCACCGAGGCCGACGCCTCGGGCAATGTCATCTTCAGCCTCCACTGGAAAGATCCGGCCAGCCCCTACAACAGCATCCTCGCCTCCTACCGCTGCGCGAAGTATTAGGCTCCGTCGGGATGTAACACGCTTCCGCTTGCTGTCGAAAAAGGAGCTCACCCGGTCGCTTGACGGCTAACTTCTGTGTTTACTGGGGCGCTGCCCCACCCGAGCCGTAGGCGAGAGCACGACCCTCGGGAGTAAACCCCGCGCCTCCCGGCCTTAGTACTTTGCTAATTCGGGGGTAAGTGCGTTCTTGAGTTGGATCTAGCAAAGTACCGGCCTCCGGCGGTCCGCTGATGCGGACTTGTTATTGTTCGATTATTATAGTTTGCGAGATGAATCGCAAGTAAGCGCGACAGGTATAGGATCAAAAACCCATAACCGCCCGTGGTTCTGTGAACGGGAGGGGCCCGAAATCAGCTCGCTGATTTTGGGAGGGATAGCGCGAAGCGCGTAGGTTTTTGAGCCTATACCTGCAAGCTACGCGATTCCAATTAGACAAAAAAAGCCCGGTCAAGCCGGGCATTGCGTTTTAAAGATGTTCTATTTGTACAAGAAGCGTTTGATGGACATCTTCGGGGTCTTCTCGAAAGGCTGGGACATCAGTTCAACCTTGGAGAGCTGACTGTATGTCGGGAGCTGGCGGTTGGCGCCGTTGCGGATGTTCTCGGGAATGTCGGACTTCGCCTCGGCATCGAGCAGCGCCTTCGCGATGGCCTGCTCATCGAGGAAGACCAGCGCCACAAGCTTGCCGCCGCGGTCGACCACCACACTCTCCACCACGTAATCCTGGTTGTTGACGATGGCCTCGATCTCCTCCGGATAGATGTTCTGGCCCGAAGGTCCCAGGATCATGTTCTTCGAACGGCCGCGGATGAAGATGTTGCCCTCGGCATCGATGACACCCAGGTCGCCTGTCTTCAGCCAGCCGTCCTCCGTGAACGCGTTTGCCGTAGCCTCCGGATTCTTGTAATAACCGATCATGATGTTCTCGCCGCGCGCCTGGATCTCGCCCACCACATGCTGCGGATCTTCCGAATCGATGCGAACCTCCGCCACATCCACGCACTTGCCGCAGGAACCGGCGACATACTTGGTCCAGTGCTCATAGGCCAGCAACGGGCAGGCCTCGGTCATGCCGTAGCCCACCAGATACGGGAACTTGATGCGCTTGAAGAGGCGCTCCACTTCCGGATTGAGCGCCGCACCGCCCATGATAAACTCCTGGACGTTGCCGCCAAAGGCCTGCACGAGCCCGTCCTTCACCTTCTTGTAAATGATGTTGTTGATGCCCGGGACCTTGAGCAGGAACTTGACGGCCGGCTTGTCGAGCGTCGGCTTGACCTTCGACTTGTAGATCTTCTCCATGACGAGCGGCACCGTGATCAGCAGATACGGCTTCACGTCGGCGAAAGCCTTCAGCAGGGCCGCCGGTGTCGGCGTCTTGCCCAACCAGTAGATGGAGGTACCGTTGCAGAGCGGATAGATGAATTCGATGACCAGGCCGTACATGTGCGCCATGGGCAGCATCGAGACCATCTTGTCGCCCGCCGGAACGTTGCGCTGGCTGTAGTCCACATTCGCGGAGAAATTGCGGTAGGTCAGCATCACGCCCTTCGGGTCACCCGTCGAGCCGGAGGTATAGTTGATGGTCGACAAATCGTCCCAGTTGCCCGTCGGGAAGACCACGTCGTCGGGGCCGTAGCCGTTCGGATATTTGGCGGCGAAGAGTTCGTCCATCTGGTCGTAGATGGCCTTCACCTGGTCGTCGGCCGTCCAAAGCGGCTTCCAGGTATCCACGTCGATGACGATCTTGAGCAGCGGCATCTTCTTGATGTCGAGCTTTTTCCACTTGGCCTCATTGGTGAAGAGCGCAATGCTCTCCGAGTGGTTGACCAGGTGATTGACACTCTCGGGCGTAAAATCGGCCAGGATGGGCACGATCACCGTCTCATAGGTGTTGACGGCCAGATAAGCCATGCCCCAACGGGCACCGTTCTGCGCGCAGATGGCGATGCGGTCGCCCTTCTTGAAGCCAAGCTTCTCGAAGACCAGGTGGAACTTCTCGATCTGCGTGGCCATCTGGGCGTAGTTGAAGGTCTCGCCACCGATGTTGTTGAGGGCGGGTTTCTCCCAGAACTTCCGGGTAGCCGCCTGCAGTCTTTCCAGATAATGCGGGTACTTGCTCATGCTATGATTCAGATTTTGATTTCACGTCAGGCCTCAGCGTCGGGTTTGAGCGGAGGCATCATCATCGGGTTCATCGGGAGCCGGATCTCGCCGAACTGGCTCTCGTACTTGCGGATATTCTCGGTCAGGGCACCCAGCAGCCGCTTCGCGTGCTCGGGCGTCATGATGATGCGGCTTCCCACCTGCATCTTGGGCATGCCCGGCATGTTCTGCGCGAAGTCGAGAATGAATTCGCTGGAGGAGTGCGTAATGATGGCCAGGTTGGCGTAGCGTCCCTGCGCCACCTCGGGCTTGATCTCGATGTCAATCTTCTTTTCCATGGCGACAGCTTATTTGGCGAAAGCGACAGCCCGGGTCTCCCGGATCACGGTGATCTTGATCTGGCCCGGATAAGTCATCTCGTCCTGGATCTTCTTGGCGATTTCGGTGGAGAGTTCCTCGCACTGCTGGTCGGTCACGCTCTCAGCGCCCACGATGACGCGGAGCTCACGGCCGGCCTGTATGGCGTAGGTCTTGGTGACACCCTGATGGGACAGAGCAATGCCTTCCATGTCTTTCAGGCGCTTGATGTACGACTCGATGACCTCGCGGCGGGCACCCGGACGGGCACCGGAGATGGCGTCGGCCACAAGCACCAGCGGGGCGATGAGCGTCGTCATCTCGATCTCTTCGTGGTGCGCGCCGATGGCGTTGCAGATGTCGGGTTTCTCTTTGTATTTCTCCGCCACCTTCATGCCGAGGAGGGCGTGCGGGAGTTCGGGATCTTCTTCGCAGACCTTGCCGATATCGTGCAGCAGGCCGGCACGCTTGGCAGCCTTGGTGTTCAGGCCCAACTCGGAAGCCATGGTTGCGCAGATGTTAGCCACCTCGCGGGAGTGCTGGAGCAGGTTCTGTCCGTAGGAGCTGCGGTATTTCATGCGGCCCACCAGGCGGATCAGCTCCACGTTCAGGCCGTGGATGCCCAGGTCGATGCAGGTGCGCTTGCCGGTTTCCATGATCTCATCTTCGAGCTGCTTGCTCACCTTCTCCACCACCTCTTCGATGCGGGCGGGGTGGATGCGGCCGTCGGCCACGAGCTGGTGCAGCGCCAGGCGCGCCACCTCGCGGCGGACCGGGTCAAAGGATGAGAGCAGGATGGCCTCCGGCGTATCGTCGACCACGATCTCGACGCCCGTAGCGGCTTCCAGGGCGCGGATGTTGCGACCCTCGCGGCCGATGATGCGTCCCTTGATCTCGTCGTTCTCGATGTTGAACACCGTGACGGCGTTCTCGATGGCCGTCTCGGGCGCAGTGCGCTGGATGGTATTGATCACGATGCGCTTGGCCTCCTTGGCAGCGTTCAGGCGCGCTTCATCCATCACTTCGTTGACATAGGACATGGCCTCGGTACGGGCCTCGGCCTTCATGTTTTCGACCAGCTGGTTCTTGGCTTCAGCGGCCGTCATGCCGGCCACCTCTTCGAGCTTCTCGATGACCTTGCCGCGCAGCTTCTCGTATTCTTCCTGTTTCTTGCCCACGATGTCCATCTGGCCCTTGAGGTTCTCGCGGATGGCTTCGACCTCTTTCTGCTTGCGGCCCAGTTCGGAGTTCTGCTGGTTCAGGGTCAGTTCGCGCTGCTTGAGTTTGTTCTCCATCTGGAGAGCCTGCGCGTTGCGCTCGTTGATGTAGGCTTCATGTTCGCTCTTGAGCTGAAGGAATTTTTCCTTGGCCTGGAAGATCTTCTCTTTCTTGATGGCTTCGCCTTCGGCCTGCGCGTTCTTGATGATTTCGTCGCGCTTTCCCTTCAGTATGACGTTCCGGACGAGCAGGGTGCCGAGGACACCCAGACCCGCAGAAATAAGTGCTGTTACAATGATTACCAATGCAGTTGACATAATCGTAATATATTGAGTGTTATAAGTTTCACACAATACTTACGATCGAAGGAAAAAAGCCGTCAGCCCTGGTCTGTTCGAAAATCTTGATATGCAAGATTTGAGCTCCGGTTTTATCGCAGACTTCCAACGTCCTGTCGAAACAGAATCCCCCGAAGGGTCACCCAGGCCTGTCTTTGACGACCGAGTTGGCTCGGTTTGTTTTATAGTGTTGATTTTGGCAAAGAGCAGGACTAACGGCTAAGGTATTCTCCAAGTGCTGCATCCAGGTCTCCCAGACGTTGCAGCACACTGTTCGTTTCATTCGTATTCCTGGCTTCCATTTCCAGCAGCCGGGTCTCTTCCGAAAGGAGAATCATGCTCAACACATCGCTCAGATCCTGATCCCGAAAATCGAAGCGCAGGGAATCGACCTCATCGTTGATCCGTTTGGCCGCGCGACGGATGATCTCCTCACGCTCGGGATCCACCATAAACTCACGTTCCCTTCCGGCAATCTTCAAACTGATTCGCTGTTTCATCGTTTCAATCGTTCAGCAGGTTCACACATTCATCAATCTCCTTGATCAACCTGGCTACCTTCTTTTTGGCTTGCGTCCGATCCACGGCCGTACCCAGGAAGGCATCCTTCAATCGCAAGTTATCTATCTTTTTTTCTAATTCTTTTACGCGTTGTTCTTTTTTTAAGTTATCGCTCTCATATCTGGCCAGCGAGGCCCGCAGATCAGTATTTTCCCGGGAGAGCGATTCATAGCGGGAAATCAACTCTTCCACTTTGGTTTTCAACCGATTGGCGAGATCCTGTTCCATAGAGACAAATATTCGTACAAAGTTATGTATTATTTCACAAATTTCCAATTGGTCGCCACGGTAGGCGTGACTTCCCCCTGTTCGGCGATGTAATCACCCACCAGCGAACGGATATCCTTCATCTTGTCGTAGATGACCAGCGAATCGGGATCGACCCCGGCGCCCTGCGTCAACAGGTCGCCGCCGCCGGATGCCCGATACGAAGTCATGGCCACCTTGTAGGTCTTGTCGAGTTCAAAGGGCGTTCCGTCGCTCATCGAAAGGATGCGGACGCGCTCCCCTTTCGGCGCACTCTTGCTCACTTCGTAAATGATGCCGTCGGCGGAATCCCAGTTGTACGTGGCGCCCTTCCGGTTCACCCAGTTGTCGTAGGAATACTCCAGATAGTCCTTGATCTGCTGGCCAGTCAGGCCCACGACATACAGGGAGTTCTCAAAACGGTAGATCGACACCAGGTCCTGGAACTCGACCACTCCCTTGGGCACGACACCGCTGTTCGACAGCGGCGCAGCAAAAGAGATGTCGGCACCCGATGCGCCCAGCTGTACAGTCTGCACCAGGTTGATGTAGGACGAAGGGCCGTCAAGCGCATCGGCCAGGAAGATATTGTCGGAGAGCATGCCGATGGGCCGCGTAGCGTAGGCCTTGACGGCCTCGAAATCGGGCCTGAACTCCGCTGCATAAGCCGAATCGACCGGATACTGCTCCATCGGAACCAGTTTGTAGTCCACCAATCGCTCAACCCGCTTGCCGTTCTTGATCTTCAGGGTAACGTCGGCCTGGCCCACGTACTGGGCCTTGGTGCCTTCGTCGAGCAGGACCACGCTGCCATGCGGATTGTCCACTTCTTTGGCCAGGGGACGGTGGTCATGACCGTTGAACACCAGATCCACCTTATCGAGCGTGGAAGCCAAATACAGGGCCTCGTTCTCCCGGTCGGGCAGGTCGGTGCCCGTGCCGGAATGCACAGCCAGCACCACCAGTTGCGGGTGTTCCTTGGCGACGACCTTGTCGATCAGCTGCTGGGCAATGTCGTGGATCATCTGGAAATCCATGCCATGCCAATAACTGTCGGAGAGCCAGCTCTTGATATTGCCGTTGGTCATGCCGATGACGGCCACTTTCAGGCCGCCGCGGTCGATGATGCAGTACGGCAGGAAATAAGAGTCCGAGACAAGTTTGTTCTTCGGATCCTCATCCATGTCGGCCTTGCCGTTCTCATCGCGGTCAAGGGCGGCGTTCGCCGCCAGGTAGGGCACTTGCAGTTCGCGGGTGATGCGGTCGTAGACATCGTGACCGGTCTCCACGTCGTGGTTGCCCACGACCACCGCGTCATAGCCCAGATAGGCCAGGATGCGCGGCAGCAGGTGCGCTTCTTCGGTGGCCACGTAGTTGTAGTAATAGGCCGCATTGTCGCCCTGCAGGTTGTCACCCACGTCGATGAGGATCGGGTTCACGCCGGAGCCCCGCAGTTCCTTCAGGTAGGACGACACGTTGGCCAACGAAGTCTTGTTGGCCATGTTGTCGACATACGAGGAATCGAAGAAGGCACCGTGGACATCCGTGGTGGCGCAGACCGTCACCTTGTACTCCCCGTCGGCCAGGGATCCCTTCGAAGAGATGAGGGAGATCAGGCAGCCGATTCCAAAGCCGATACCGAAGAGGGCAATGAAGATGGCGACAATATTTAATACTTTCTTTCTCATTATTTTATCGAGCTTAAACTAAAGTTTCACTGTAAATTCATCCGCATCTTCGCTCACCGGGAAACGGCTGCGGTAATGCTGGAGTTTGGGCAGGGACAATTCGGCGGTGAGGAAGCGCACGCCCCCCACCCTGCGGCGCCGGGCGATGTCCTGGCCGAAGAAATTGACGATCATCGAATGTCCGTCGTACTGGCAAAAAGCGTCCTCGCCGATGCGGTTGCAGAAAGCGGCGTAACAGGCGTTCTCCACGGCCCGCGCATGCAGCAGGATGTCGGCCGCCTCGATGCGGACGTCGGGCCAGTTGGCGATGTTCAGCAACAAGTCGTAGGCGCAGTCCGGATTGCGGCTCCACACCGGGAAACGGAGGTCGTAGCAGACATTGAGTTCAATGTTCCAGCCTTTGTACGGCACGGTGCAGCGACGCATGCCCTTTTCATAAGCTGCGCTTTCGCCCGAGGGCGAGAAGAGGTGGCGCTTGTCGTAGTGCCACTCCTCCCCTTCCGGCGTGATGAAATAGCAGCGGTTGGTGCGATGCCCCTCTTCCAGGGTGGGCACGGAAGCCACCACTGCGGTCCCGCAGGAGCGGGCGATCTCGCGCAGCCAGCTGGCGGAAGGGCCGTCGGCAGGCTCGGACAGGGCGGGATTCATGGTAAATCCCACCGAGAAGGTCTCGGGGAAGACCAGCAGGTCGGGCTGGTATTTCGCGCAGAAGCGCCGCACCGGACCGTCGATCCGGGCGATCGTCGCACGGGCGTCTTCCCAGACGATATTATGCTGGCAGAGGGCTGTCTTGAGGATTTCCACTGGCAATATTCTTATTCTTGATTTTATTGATTATCAAAGCGATGGCTCCGTCGCCCGTCACATTGCCGGCCGTACCGAAGCTGTCCATGGCGATGTAGAGCGCAATCATCAGGCCCTGCATGTTGGCGTCGAAGCCCAACATGGACGACAGCAGGCCAAGGGCCGCCATGATGGCGCCGCCGGGAACACCGGGCGCCGCGATCATGGTGATGCCCAGCATCAGGATAAAGCCCATGTAGGTGCCGAAACTGGTGTCGAGGCCCATGCTCAGCGAGATGGCGTAGGCGCAGGCCACGATCTTCAGGATGCTGCACGACATGTGGATAGTGGCGCAGAGCGGAATCACAAAGTCGGCCACGTCGGAGTTCACGCCGTTCTTGATGGCCTGGGCTCGCGTCACGGGGATCGTGGCGGCGGACGACTGGGTGCCCAGCGCCGTCACATAGGCCGGCAGCATGGTAATCAGGGCCTTGAAGGGATTCTTGTGCGCAATGGCGCCGGCGATGCAGAACTGCAGCACGAGCACCGTGACGTGCATCAGGAAGATGACGACGATGATCTTGAGGAACATGCCCAGCACCGGGCCCACGTTGCCCTCGGCCCCCATTTCCAGGAAGATGCCGAAGATGAAGAGGGGCAGGATCGGGATGATGACTTTCCTGATGACCAGAAACACGAGCTCCCGCAGTTCCACCATCAGGTTGCGGAAGGTGTTGCCCTGGATGGCGACCAGCGAGAGGCCGATGACAAAGGCCAGCACGAGCGCCGTGGTGACGCTCATGAGCGGAGGCATCTCGATGGTGAAATAGGGTTTCAGGTCATTGGCACCCATGTCGATGCCGCCCAGCGAGACCGCCGCATCGCCCAACAGGGCGGGATAGGTCAGCCGGCAGGTGCCGTAGGAGAAGAGGCCCGACAGGATGGTCGACAGGTAAGCGATGGCTGCCGTGATGAGCAGCAGCCGCCCCGCTCCCCGGCCCAGATCGAAGATGCCCGGGGCGATGAGGCCCAGGATGATAATCGGGATGAAGAGTCCGAGGAAGTTGCTGAAGATGCTGTTGATGGTAATGAAACAGCGGGTCAGCCAATCCGGAAAGAAGAACGAGCAGAGCACGCCCAGCGCGATCGCGATCAATACCTTCGGGAGCAAGCCCCAATCCTTGAACTTCTTCATACGCTTATTATATCAGGGTTTTGACGGCTGCCTCAATGCGCTGCATCGCCTCGGCGACCATGGCGCGCGGGGCACCCACATTCATACGCATGTGGCCCTCGCCGCCGGGGCCGAAGGCCTCGCCGTCGTTGAAAGCCACTTTCGCCCGGTTTACGAACAAATCAATGAGCGCGTCGTGGTCCAGGCCCAGTCCACGGCAGTCGAGCCAGATGAGGAACGAGGCCTGCGGACGCACCGGCACGATGCCAGGCACCTTATCGCGAAGGAAGTCACAGACGAAGTCCACGTTCCCCTTCACATAATCGAGCATCTGCTCCCGCCAGGCTCCGCACTGCGTGAAGGCCGCCTCCGTGGCGATGGCCGAGAGGAAAAGCGGCGCGCTGAACTCGTTGGCTTCCAGGTAATGGAAGAACGGTTCGCGGAGCTTCGGGTTGGGCACCACGCAGAAAGAACTCACCAGGCCGGCGATGTTGAAGGTCTTGCTCGGGGCCGCGAAGGCGATGGACACCTCCGCCGCCGTGGGCGACACGGTCTGGAAAGGATGGTGCACATGGCCGGCCAGCGCCATGTCGGCGTGGATCTCGTCGGAGATCACCAGCACGCCGTGGCGCTGACAAATCTCCGCCAGGCCCGCCAGGTCTTCTTTCGGCCACACGATGCCGGCGGGGTTGTGCGGGTTGGAGAGAATCAGCACCTTGGGCTGCTCTTTCCGGCACACTTCCGCCAGATTGTCGAGGTCCATGCGGTACGTGCCCGCCGCGGCATTCCAGACCAGCGGGTTGTAGACCACCTGCCGGCCGTTGTCGCGGGGCAGGTTGAGGAAAGGCATGTACACGGGCGGCTGCACCACCACCTTGTCGCCGGGTTGCGTGAAGCACTGCAGCACATAGGCGATGCCCCGCACGATGCCCGGGATGAAGCACAGGTCCCCGCGGCGGATCTTCCAGCCGTGGAGCTCCCGCTCCCAGTTGATGATGGAAGCCCAGTAGCTGTCCTTCGGCACACTGTAACCGTAGATCGGGTGGTCGAGGCGCTGCGCGAGGGCCGCCCGGATGGGCTCCGGCGTCTCGAAATACATGTCGGCCACCCAGAGCGCCAGCAGATCGCTGCGTCCGTAGCGTTCCTGCAGCACATCGGTCATGATGGCCCCGGATCCGCGCCGGTCGACAAGCTTGTCAAAGTCGTATCGCATAAAAAGCCCAAATTACATTAACATGTAAAGATAGGAAAAAGTGGCTATATTCTGTCATTTTTTGTAATTTTACCCGACAAATTTCTATCCATGGGAAGAATCTACGAGCGCCTCGCACAGGACTACCGCATCAAGGAAGGACTCAAAGCCTGCATCAGCTGCGGCACTTGCACGGCCATCTGCCCCGCCGCGGAATTCTACCGCTACAATCCGAAGAAGATCGTCACGATCGTCCAGAGCCGCGACGACGACGCCATCGTCGAGCTGCTCAAGAGCGACACCATCTGGTACTGCGGCGAATGCCTCTCCTGCGTGACGCGCTGCCCGCGCAAGAACGCCCCGGGCCTGGTGATCATGGCGCTGCGCGCGCTCTCCATCGAGCTGGGCTACTTCGCTGAAAGCGAGAAGGGACGGCAGATGCTCCCGCTCATGCGCGCCATGCAGCGCAACGTGCTCAACTACGGTTACTGCGTCTATCCCAAGACCTTCGCCTACGAGAAGCACCCTGAATACGGCACGGTGGGCAAATGGACGCAGGAGCACATGGAAGACGTGTACGAGCGCCTCGGCGCCCACCTCGGCCAGATTGGGCCGGGCGCCCTGCGCAAGATTCCGCAGGAGTCGCTCGACGAGCTGAAGGCCATCTTCGACCTGACCGGCGCCACGCGCTGGATGGAGATCGTCGAGGAGAAATCCCGCGAAAAGGCCGCCGAGATGGGCCTTTCATTGGAAGAATACGAAGCACAGGCCTTCAATCAGACCTCCTCCTGCCACCTCAACCCCCAGGACTGACATGATCTACCAAGGAAAACAACGCATCTGGTCCGAATACCAGAAAGAAATACCCACCGACCACTGGTTCTACGTGCGGAGTTGCATCCGCCAGAGTTTCTTCCCGGCCTCCGAGAAAACCTTCCTCGAGATCCTCCGCGACCGGCTTGGCAAGGACGTCTACGAAACCCCGCACCACACCACCTGCGGCGGCATCGCCTATCACAGCGAAGCCATCCCGCAGGAAACCATGATGACCATCATCGCCCGGCAGTTCGCCCTGATGACCGAGGCGGGCTACGAGAACTACGTGTGCAGCTGCATCACGAGCTTCGGGCTCTACAGCGAGGTCATCGAGGATTGGCGGGAGTTCCCCGAGCTTCTGGCGAAGATCCGCGAGAACCTCTGGAAGGCCACGAAGCGAGAGTTCAGAATCCCCACCTACCTGGCCCACGCCAGCGACCTGATCTACAAGTTCCGCAACGAGATCGCCGAGCAGGCGAAGTTCCGGCTCGTCAACAAGGCCACCGGGGAGCCCCTGCGCGTGGTGGAGCACATCGGCTGCCACTATGCCAAGATGTTCCCCTCGAAGGGCGTGGGCGGCGCCGAATACCCCTACGTGCTGGCCGGCATGGTGGAGTCGTGGGGCGGCGAGGTCATTGACTATCCGGAGCGCCGGCACTGCTGCGGCTTCGGCTTCCGCCAGTACCTGGTCAAGGCCAACCGCGGCTACTCCGTCTCGAACACGCACAAGAAATTCGAGAGCATGGAGCCCTTCAAGCCCGACATGATCATCACCAACTGCCCGGGCTGCCCCTACTTCCTCGACCGCTGGCAATATGTCATCGCCGAGCAGACGGGCAAGACCTACGGCCAGGACGGCTACGGCATCCCCGTGTTCACCTACGAGGAAGTGGCGGGACTGGTGCTGGGCTACGATCCTTGGGACCTGGGCCTGCAGACGCACCAGGTGGCCGTGGAGCCGTTGCTCGACAAGATGGGCATCCCCTACAAGCCCGAAGACAAATACAAGGGACTGAACGGCAAAGAACTGCAACGCCCGGAATTCCCCATGAACATCAAATGCTGCTGATATGAGCGAAAATGTCGTCGTCATCGGCGGTGGCCCCGCCGGCATCGAAGCCTCCCGCAGGCTCCGCGACCTGGGCTACACCCCGATCCTCGTAGAAAAAGAACCCGCCCTGGGCGGACACCTGGCCCGCTGGGACCGTCTCTTCCCCGACGGCGTGGAGGCCCGCACCGTGCTGGACCCCATGCTCCAGGACCTGGACGGCATCAAATATTTCACCGACACGGAGATCTCGTCGATCAACCGCCTCAAGGACACCTGGGTGGTGAAGCTGTCGAACGGTCTCTCAGCGCAGGTGCGCGCCATCCTCCTGACCACGGGCTTCGACCTGTTCAAGGCCGAGAAGAAAGAGGAATACGGCTACGGCATCTACGAGCGCGTGATCACCAACGCAGAGCTGGAGGACTGGTTCAAGGCGGGCGCGCCGCCGCAGTTCGACCAGGTCCGGACCATCGGCTTCGTGCACTGCGTGGGCTCGCGCGACGAGAAGGCGGGCAACCGCCAGTGCTCGAAGGTGTGCTGCGTGACCGCCGTCAAGCAGGCCTGCGAGTTCAAGGAAAAATATCCCGAGGTGACGGTCTACTGCTTCTACATGGACCTGCGCATGTTCGGGCGCAAGTTCGAGGACCTCTACCTCAAGGCGCAGAAGGACTGTGGCATCCGCTTCGTGCGGGGCCGCGTCTCCGAAGTGTCGGAAGATATCGACGGGCGCCTGTTCGTCAAGGCCGAAGACACGCTCTTCGGCAAGCCGCTGAAAATCAAGATGGACATGCTGGTGCTGATGGCCGGCATGGCCCCGTCCGCCGGTACGCCGGAGCTCGCCCGGATGATGAACATTTCCGTGGGTGAGGATGGCTTCCTCGTGCCCAGCAGCATCGTGGGCGCGCCGTGCAGCTCCTCGCGCGAAGGCGTCTTCTTCGCAGGGGCTTCCACCGGGCCCAAGACTATCCCCGAGACGCTCTCCGAGGCCAGCGCCGCGGCCCTGGCCATCGACCGTTATCTCAAAACACCCGCCAAGTGATGATCGATTTCGGTTACGGATTGACCCCGAGCGCCACGCTCAAGATCGAGAACGTGCAGAATCCCCGTTTCGCGGAACTGCACCGCCTCGAGCCCGATGTGGCCAAGTGCATCGCGTGCGGCTCCTGCACGGCCAGCTGCAGCGCGGGCGTCTTCACCGAGATGAGCCTGCGCCGCGTGATCCTGTCGCTGCAACGGGGCCGTGAGAAGGAAACCCTGCCCATGCTGCGGCACTGCATGCTCTGCGGCAAGTGCCTGCTGGTCTGCCCGCGGGGCATCAACACGCGCCACCTGATCCTGAGCATCGGCAAAGTCTACGGGCTGGACGAAAAAGCGGAGGACGCCCGATGAAAGAACGCATCCTGGCCGCTTACGATCCCTTCGTCCTGCCGTTCGTCTTCGGCATGACCTTCGTGCTGGGCTACTGCCTCATCGCGCTGGTCCGGGTGCTCATCCAGCTGACGCCGGCCGACCGCAAGCGTTTCGCCGTCTCGCTGATCACACCTACGACCATCTACAAGAACATCCGCGACATCTTCTGCGACTGCCTCTTGCACGTGAAACTCTGGAAGCGCAACAAGGTGCTGGGTTACATGCATTCGAGCATCGCCTTCGGCTGGTTCATGATCATCGTCATCGGCCACATCGAGACGGTGCTCTACATCCCGGAGCGACTTCACAAGCTCTACTACCCCATCTTCTTCCGCTATTTCATGGAGGAGCAGAACCAGACCCTGCAGGGCTCGTTCTTCTTCTTCCTGATGGACTTTTTCCTGCTGATCATCCTGAGCGGCATCACGATCGCCATCATCAAGCGTTTCCGCTCGCGCATCGTGGGCATGCGCCGCACCACGCGCCTCACCCTTCCCGACCGCATCGGGCTCTACAGCCTCTGGGCCATCTTCCCGCTGCGCTGGATTGCCGAGGGCTTCACCGCGGGCGTGGCCGGCGGCAGTTTCATGACCATTCCAATCAATTGGATCCTGCACAATTTCATGAGCAAGCCCGAGAACATCACGGTGGCCTGGTGGGCCTACTCGCTGGCGCTGGGCACGTTCATGACGGTGCTCCCCTTCACGCGCTACATGCATATCCCGTCGGAGATCCTGCTCATCCCCATGCGGAACGCGGGGCTGCCGGTGCGCCACACGCGCAAGGGCTTCACGCTGACGATGCTCTATGCCTGCCCGAGCTGCGGCGTCTGCATCGACGCCTGCCCGATGGGCGTGCAGAAGAAGAACGTGCAGGACGCGACGGTCTACATGGTCCGCAGCCTGCGGCGGCGCAATGCGCGGCGTTCGCTGGAAAATGCGGAGAAATGTCTGATGTGCGGCAAGTGCGCCGCGCTCTGCCAGGTGCAGATGGATGCCTGCGGCATTCGCCTGGCCTACCGTACAGCACAGGAAAAGAAGAACAACAAGTTGCCGGCGGATTTCAGCTATCTCAACGCGGTTAAACCACGGCAGGTCGGTGAAGAGAAGGTGCTCTACTATGCAGGCTGCATGAGTGCGCTGACGCCGGTGATCCCGCGCTCGGTGGATCGGATACTGAAAGCCACCGGCGTAGACTACGAGCGGATGGATCCCGATGGCAGCATTTGCTGCGGCCGCCCGTTGCTGCTGGCCGGCCGGAAGGACGAGGCACAGCAGCTCATTGAGAAGAACCGCAAGCTGATCGAAGACAGCGGGGCGCAGATCCTGTTGGTGAGCTGCGCGATCTGTTACCGCATCTTCAAGGAGCAATATGGGCTGATCGGCGTGGAGGTCATGCACTACACGGAGTATTTCAATCACCTCATCGCCGAGGGCAAGTTGAAGTTGGAGAAGGGGCACGAGACGCTGGTCTACCACGATCCCTGCGACCTGGGCCGCGGCTGCGGCATCTACGATGCTCCGCGCCAGGCGCTCGCCCATGTCGGGCAGTTGGTCCCCGCGCCGAAGGAAAAGAAGGAAAGCATCTGTTGTGGCGGCTCCGTCGGTTCGCTGACGCTCCGCTACGAGGATCGCGAGCCCATCACCCGCGGCGCCCTCGACAACCTCACGGCCAACAATCCGGAGCAGATCGTCACCGCCTGTCCCCTCTGCCTCAAGACCTTCTCCCGCTACGCCCCGGTCCCCGTCCGCGACTTCGCCGAAGTCCTCGCGGAGCATTTGGAAGGGTAGTATATTTGCGAAAGAAGTCTCTTTTCAGTAACTTTAATGAATCTTTGAAACTTAAACGAAAAAATACCTATGTCAAATTTTGTTTCAGCGCTGATCAAGCAACGGAGGGACGCGAAAAAGGCTGAGCCGAGCACCAACGGCCGCCTGCGGGAAATCATCGCCGTCCTGAAAAAATACAATTACGACGACGGCATCACGCCGGAAATCACGGTCAACATCCTGCAGGATCTGGGTCCTACCTACGTGAAGATCGGGCAGATTGCCTCCCAGCAGAACGAATACCTTCCCCGTGAATATTGCGAAGCGCTGGCATCGCTGCGCTCCCGGGTGGCCCCGATGGATATCGAAACCGTCCACGCCCAGATCGAACAATATCTGGGGAAACCCGTGAACGAACTGTTCGCTTCTTTCGACGAGAAGCCATTGGGATCGGCATCCATTGCCCAGGTACACAAGGCGACGCTGCACGACGGTACGGTCGTGGCCGTCAAGGTCCGCCGTCCCGGCATCGTCGATACCGTCACGCGCGACTTCGCCCTCATTGAGAAGATCATCGACAAGTTGGTCAAGAAACCCGTGGGTGGTCTGGACCTCAAGGCTTTCATCGTGGAACTCGAAAAGACCTCGAAGCGGGAGCTCTATCTGACCAACGAAGCGGACAACCTGGACCGCTTCTGGGCGAACAACCAGGGCCGCGAAAAAGTCGAAAGTCCCAAATGCTACCGGGAACTCACGTGCGAGGCCATCCTGACAGAGACCTTCGTCACAGGCACCGAGGTCAGCGATACGGCGTACCTCGACACTCTGGGTGACGAGGAGCGGGAGCGCATCGCCGCACTGATTGCGGACAACTTCGCCACGCAGGTCCTCACGGACGGCTTCTATCACGCGGATCCCCACTCGGGCAACGTACTGCTCAAAGAGCCCGCTCCGGCGCCGAAGGTGAAAAAGGCGAAGCCCAAGGAAGAGCCCGCTGAAGAGCCCAAGGCCGAAGCCGCGGAAGGCGCTGTCGATGAAAAAGTGAAGAAGCCGGAAGAAGAGAAGATTCCGCTGCCGGAGCACGGCATCGAATGGATCGACTTCGGCATGATGGGTACGCTGAGCTCGAAGCAGCGCCAGCTTCTCATCGACATCGTCACCAATGTGGTAATGCACGATGCATATGGCCTCAAACGGACCGTGCTGCAGGTCGCGCAGCCCAAGGGCGAGATCGACCATGGCGCGATGCTCACGATGTGCGAAGATATGTGTGGCCAGTTCACCGGGACGGATTTCGGCGATTTCGAACTGGGCGACCTCATGGATACCATCCTGGATTCCCTGCAGGAACAGAACTACGACGTCGACCCCTTCCTCACCAACCTGGCGCGCGGTATCATCGCAGTGGAAGGCACTGTCAAGACCCTCAGTCCCAAGGTAAACATCCTGAATTCCTTCATGACGAAGGTCAATCTCGGGATGGATATTGACCTGAGCAATCTCGACAAAGACAGTCTCAAAGACCTGAACCCGGACATTGCCCTGAAGTTGCTGCAACTCGCCAAAGGCATCACAGAATCCTCGACCAAGACCGCCGAGGCGCTTGACATGCTGGAAAAGGGCCAGATCAAGGTCCGCACCGACTTCGCCTTCGAGGAGAAGGCCCTGGAAACGGTCACCCGTTACACAAAGTATGCGATCAAGGCGCTGATCATCGTCGCGGTCCTGATCGGCTCGGCCATCCTGTGTACGTCCTCCGTACTGTCGGGAGAAGGCATCAAGGCCTTTACCATTGCTTTCCGGGCCATCGGCATCATCGGCTTCGCCGTCGGCCTCTTCTTCGGCCAGCGCCTGATCCGGGAAATGAAGAAGGACAAGTAGCCGGCAGCTAACCCCGACGCGACTCGCCCGTGAGTCCCGGTCACGACCATCGTCGCCGATGTCCCCAAATGTGGGACACCAACAGCGTTTCAGCCTTTATTTGTCGTCGATGTCCCATTTTGGGGGACATCGGCAGCATTATCGCGTCCTTCTAGCGGGTAAGCTCGGCATCTCTTTGTTGCGTCGGGTTGTGACGCGCTTCCGCTTGCTGTCGAAAAAGGAGCCAACCCGGTCGCTTGACGGCTAACTCCTCCCTTTTACGGACCCAAGGGCCCGTAACGGTCGTCAAACAGACGCCGTCATGCAAGCACCGCTCCCTGCACAAGCCCCCGCACGTTCCTTTTTCGACAAAAGCTCCAGCGTCGTCACAACCCGACGCAGCAAGTCAAATCGGGCAAGGTACCCCTATTGAAAGTAGACCTTGCCCACAGGAGTTGAACCAGCCGCTCGTTATTGTTTGCAGTAATTGCGGCCGGCAATCTTCAGGGTACGGCCGGAGACTTCGCCGTATTCAAAGATGCCGGAATGGTAGAGCACGTTGCCCTTGACCTTCCCGGAGTCATACTTGGCGTCGCTGCCATAGTAGCCGGGCGCGCCGAACTGCGTCTTCATCTTCCAGGTTCCACCGGAGATGATGACGACAGACCGACTGATCCCATCCTGATACACATACGTACCGTCAATCCCCTCGTCCGCATGCGACGAGGAACGAGAGCCGCAGGCGCACAAAAGACATGTCACGGCCAGCAGCAAAAGAAAGAGTTTTGGTAAGCGAGCAGTCATATCATCTAGACAGCAGCATCAAGGTATAGCCCATTCTAACCTTTCCCGTCACTCCCGGCTTGACCGGGAGTCTCTCTCTTTTTGTATCTTTGCAATGCAAAGACTTGACGAAAGGCTATGGATATCGTAAAACTGGACACGGAAGAGCTGGAGCGCTACTTCGCGCAGCATACCCTTGATGACGCTACTGTCGGGAAGGCACTGGAGAAATTTGAACGGGCTTTCAATCTGGATACCAAGCTGGCTGATGTCAAGAAACTCGAGCAAAATCTTCAGGACCGCGTTTCTCCGGAATCCTACGAGTATTTCTGCATGAAGCTTCTCTCCTACGTAGTGGAGATCACTAACCGGAACCTGCCGGTCGACGCTGAAGAGTCGCAGGAATTGCTGACCAGCCGCTATCTCGGCGCCGAGGACGGGGCCTGGGCGCAAGCGGCGATCAACGACCTGCGCAACGCCTTCTTTTTCTTGGACCGCTGGCATCCCGACCCGACGCCCAGCTCCCTCTTCCAGCAGTTGCACGATCAATACAAGCAAACCTATCGGGCGATGTGCGAGGCCGCCGGCCAATTGATCATCACCGACGCCGAAATGGAAGAATGGCAAAAACGCAGCGAAGAGCGGAAGAAGGAGCAAAAGAAGAAATGGATCATCGCCGCCATCCTCTTCGTCATCGGCTTCCACCTGGTCAGCTACATTGTGAGTCTTTTTACCAACGGGTAAACTATTCGTCCGGGGGTTTTACGTTCATTGTCATCTCCAACCGGTGCAATCTACATATCCAACAATCCGTTCTCGATTTCTTCAGGAGATGGGAGGGCATTTTTCAATTCGTCCGGTAGATGCTGGCGAGCAACCTCGTATTCGGAGATTCCCATCGGGCGATTGAATGTTGACAATGCATATCGAGCCAGAACGGTATTCTTCTCTTTACAGATTACCAGGCCGATAGCCGGCTTCTCTATTTCGGTATTGAGAAGGTCATCCACCATAGCGACATATCCGGCCAATTGCCCCAGATCCGGGAAATCGAACTCCGTAACCTTGACCTCGATAACGCAATATCGATGAAGCGGGATGATGTAGAAGAGCAAGTCAATGAACTTTTCCTTCCCTCCAGAAACGAGGCGATACTCCTTGCCAACATAGGAGAAACCTTTGCCCAATTCAACCAGGAACCGGGTGATGTGTTCAATCAGGGCATCTTTCAACTCGGCCTCCTGATACCTCTCCTTTCCCGGCAGAAATGTGAAATCGTACGGACTTTTCAGGAGTTCCTGAGCAAGATCGCTTTCCGGCGCCGGCATGGTGAGTACGAAATTAGTCTGGGCTGCGCCCTGGCGCTCGTAGAGGTCCGATGAAAGGAAGTTTAGGAGCACTCCTCTTCCCCAATTATTATCCAGAGACTTCCTTGCAAAGAAAAGACCTTTCTTGGCATCACCTTTCACTCTATCGATGATGCACATATGGTGGGTCCAAGGTATATTGAAGATGACTTGGAAGACTTCAGCATCTTGCTGAAGAATTGGTGTTTTGAAATCGTCAGCAACTTGCTGACGAATTCCAACGATCTGACTATAAAGACGATAGAAGTAATGGGTATACTTGATGGTAGTTGTGGACAAACCTTGGGTTAACCCCAATTCCTTCCTCAAATCTTTGCTTACATTCTCATAGAAATGACTGCCATAGCGGTTCTCATACTGCCGCTTCTCGATGTCTTCCCCCACCGACCAGTAGAAGCGAAGCATCTCATCATTGACCTTGATCGCAGCCTTTACCTGGCTGGAGCGATACCGCCGTGCCAGCTCAGCTATCCACTGGGCGTATTCTTTATCCCATTTCATTAACTTTTCCATAGCAAACATCTTTAAAGTTTACCAAGGGCAAATTAACGAAATTACTTCCAGAAAGCGCCTGCAGATTAGCAATTTATTATTCGCTGATACACACCGCGTTACGCAGTATTTTGATGACTTTTTTAAATAACTATTGAATCGAAACCCCCTCTCTGATTCTATCTATACCGGGGAACTATTAAAAAAACTGGATGCCAGTATGACTGACATCCAGTTCGTTTTCTTCAAATGACAGGCAGATTACCAATCTGTATGAAGGACAGGCGGCGGGAGGAGCGGGACCGGACGTGGCATCACGGGATCACCACCCATCACAGGGCTGCTTTTTACATCTCGGACCGGATCGGTCGGATCGTCTTTGGTCCAAAACTGCGACTCATCAAATGATTCTCCAGCCAGCGTCATGATTCGACGAACGATAAGTTCTCTCTGGAAAGTGGAGAAGTAGTATCGGTTGTCTATCATGCAACTGATTTGCTCACTACGCCATCTTCCCCAGGCATGGGTATCACCACCCTGGAAAGTTCCAATCCGTTCGGAATAAGGGGTTCCCAATGTTAAAGCAGTAATTTTGTTCAATAAATGCTGCCAACCAGGACTGCTAGGAGTTGCTGATACATTGAGGCCAAATGGAACAGTCCAGCCATGTTCTTCAACGGCACCTGATATAGAAGTATAATACCCACCACTACCCCAATATTCATCTGCCAGGCGGCCAAAGCAGTGTCCACCAAATTCATGAACCATCGTATTTAGCCAGTTACCGCCATTATGACCTAAAGCGTCTTTTTTATCGGCAGGAACGGGTAATTTATCAGGATAATCACCAGAAGCTTCATAATCGGGATATGACCAAGTAAGCCTTCCACCTCCATATGTGTAAGGGACCATTCCATAGCTAAATCCGTTAGAAGATGTATGACAAATTCCGCCATATCGTTCATCATTAATAATCATCAGAACTGGCACTTCATTAATAGTATGCCATTCATCAACAATGTCCTGGCAATTCCTTGTAACAAAATTCCTTACAGAATCTGCATTAGCTGCCATATCGCCATAACTGCTCGCTGCCCATTTTGATTCAAAATAACAATCTCTAGCTTGTTGGGCAGGAGTTCCATCCGTAATTCTGGCGCCTGACTCATGAGAAGCAACTTTTAAGATATAAACATTGAAATACGTCTTGTAACTCTTAAAAGGCTCTATTTCGAACAATGTATTGATGGCCGATTTGGCCAGTAACTCGTATTTGCTCATTTCAACAGCGGTAAAGCCATCAGGAATAACTGCAATCGTTACCGGTTTCGACGCGCCAGCAGAAGCAGTCATGTATTTAATTGGACTCATGTCCGGATGGGACGGATCATCCGTAAAATCGGGGCCCAAATAGATTTCTCCCAGGTCAGCAATTTTCCCTTGTTCAAAGTTTACCGTTTTGGAAGAAATTTTGGTGGTTGAATTTACGCCGTTCGAGAACACCATCGAAAAACCGGTTTGTACGCCGGGAATAACGGCAAAATAGTAATACGTATCAGCCGAGAAATTGCCTCCGCCATCAATTGTCAAAGTAATGGAAGTGGAAGTGGATCCGCCAAAAGACTTGGAAAGTGAAATAGCGGGAGTTCCGTAAGAATCAGGCACAATGATGAATTCGCCACTAATAGGCGAAGCGCCAGTCAAAGTAACTTGTGTGACCGAACTTGCAACTGATCCCGACATTTTAAAACGGACGAGTGACGGAATGTTTTTGAATGTCAGATTATCAGTTTGATTGATGGACCGTGCGTACGAAAATAGATAATCGTCTTTGACTTTATTTGCAACCGCCTTTTGCGCTACGGGGATATTCAGCCCAAAAAAGACACTTCCATCATAACCCAGGTTTATGCCTCCAACTGGAGCAAAGATACTGTGTTGAGGGGTTCCGGTTACCTCTCCATATTCAGAGGTAAAAACAGCACTTGCGCCACCTTCGGCAGTCGTGAAAGGACGAACCGTGTATCCGCTACTATATGCATACATATTAAACACGTCGTTGGGAGACCAAACGACACTAGCGAAATCATCGGTCATCATGACCATGGTGGACTTTGTCTGGATGTGCCCAGCCGTTAGTGTAACTGGATTGTAGACATTTGATTTCTTCAGGTACGGAGTCTGATCAATGGCGGTCCAAGGGTCAATCATTGTCGGACGAATTACTTGATCATCAAGGTCGCCGGGAACCAGATCGTTGGTACAGGAAATAACGATATGAAGTGAGATTGCAGCAACGAGCAGCAACGTGAAAATATTAGTTCTCTTTTTCATGGCAATCTATTCGTTAAAGAAGAAAAAAAACTGCTCATCCAGCGAATTCGTTGGAGAAGCGATTGACGTAGAAAAAGGATCCGTAATAGTAACGACAGGATACCCGTTATTGCTGGCTGTCAGCATCGGTTGACTATACGTGACATGGATTGTCTCGCATAGAGGTGGGGTGTAAAACCGTTTCATATTTGATGGATTTATTTTGCCAAAAATTCGTTCAAATTTTACAAAAAAAAGTGTTAAGAAGGGGCTGGGAGGCAGAAAAAAAGATATGAACAAGGTTGCTCACATTCCGAAAGGGCGAGGAGATCCCGGGTCAATGCCCGGGATGAGGGAAAAGGGGGATGCATGACGGAAAAATTGTTATATTTGTAAGATTGAATACCTGAAGAAATTCCTATGAAAGAGTTCAAACCCACGAAATATGTCCTGGAGACGGTGGCGACGGGCCGGCGGTTCGAGGATCAGGGATGGACGCTGGCGGATCCGGAGTGCAAGGAGCCGTCGCTGGTGCGCGCCATCTATGAGAAAAAACTGATCGAATTCGGACCGGAAGACTGGGGCATCTACCAATTTGCCGACTGGATGCCGGTGCGGCGGATGCTGAAAGGCTCCGCCCCGACCGTCACCTACCACAGCGAAAAGCTCGGCAGCAAACTGGGACTCCCCCATCTCTTCATCGCCTTCTCCGGCTGGTGGCCCGAGAAAGGCGCGGCCATGAGCACCTGCTCCTTCAAGGAGACAGAAGCATACAGCGTGTGCGCCCGTATCCCCGAAGGGGAGAAACGCGTGCTGGTGGTGGCCTCCGCCGGCAACACCGCCCGTGCCTTCGCCAAGGTCTGCTCCGAGAACAACATCCCGCTGCTGCTCAGCGTGCCCGAAGAGAACATCAATGCCCTCTGGTTTGAAAAGCCCCTGAACGACTGCGTCAAACTCATCTGCTCGCCCAAGGGCACTGACTATTTCGACGCCATCGCCCTCGGCGACGCGGCTTGCACCTCTCCCCTATTCTTCGCCGAAGGCGGCGCCAAGAACATCGCCCGCCGCGACGGCATGGCCACCACCGTGCTGTCGGCCGCCAAGGTGCTGGGCCGCATTCCCGATGCCTACTTCCAGGCCATCGGATCCGGCACCGGTACCATCGCCGCCTGGGAAGCCACCCTCCGCCTGCTGGAGGACGGCCGCTTCGGCAACAACAAGATGAAACTCTTCCCTTCGCAGAACGTGCCATTCCTGCCCATGTACGACGCCTGGAAGGCCGGCAGCCGCCCGCTGCTGCCCATGGACGACGAGAAGGCCCGTGTCCAGGCCCTTGAAATCGATGCCAAGGTGCTCTCCAACCGCCGGCCGCCGTATAGCCTGCGGGGCGGCGTCTACGACGCCCTGATGGACGCTGGCGGCGACATCGAATGTGCCACCAACGCTGACATCGCTGCGATGAAAGCCCTCTTCCTGGAAACCGAAGGCATCGACATCCACGAAGCCGCAGCCGTGGCCCTGAAGGGCATGATCAACGCTTTCGCAGCCGGCAAACTTCCGCGCGAAGCCGTGGCCATGCTCAACGTCACCGGTGGTGGCCAGGCCCGCTTCCAGCAAGAGCACAAATGCCACTACCTCCAGCCCAGCCTGATCGGCAACGCCTCCGATCCGGGCATCGTTGAAAAGATTGAAAACCTCTTCCGATAAACCTATGAAACGCTTATTTCTCCTGGCCCTTGCGGTCCTGATGCTGACAACCGGCTGCGCCACCGTATCGTCCCACGACGGCACGACCGACGCCAAGAACGCCGCTGCGCTTGCCAGCCGCGTCCTTCCCGACGGAGCCGACCGCTTCATGTTCGTGACCCTGCCCGCCGGCGAAAACGACTATTTCACCCTCGAGTCGATCGGACGGCAGATCGTCATCGGCGGCAACAACGCCAACTCCATGGCCGTGGGCCTCAACTACTACCTGAAATACTACTGCCACGTCAACATCGGCCTGGGACAAGGGCGACATGCCCAAGACCCTGCCCGCCGTGGAAAAACCCGTCAAGATTGGCGCCCGCGTGCCGCAGCGCTTCTTTCTGAACTACTGCACCTACGGCTACACGATGCCCTGGTGGGGCTGGCGCGAGTGGGAGCACTTCATCGACTGGATGGCACTCAACGGCATCAACCTGCCGCTGGCCATCACCGGCCAGGAATCCATCTGGTACCAGGTCTGGACGGAACTCGGCCTCACCGACGAGGAGGTCCGCAGCTACTTCACCGGCCCGGCCCACCTGCCCTGGCACCGCATGCTGAACATCGACCGCTGGGGTGGCCCGCTGCCGACTTCCTGGCTTGACGGTCAGCAAGACCTGCAGCAGCAGATCGTGGAGCGGGAGCGCGAGCTCAACATGAAGCCGGTGCTGCCGGCCTTCGCCGGCCATGTACCGCCGGAACTCAGCCGCATCTACCCCGATGCAAAGATCGAGCGCATGAGCGACTGGGCGGGCTTCGCGCTGGAAGACTATCCCTGGTTCCTCGACCCGGAAGATCCCCTCTTCCCCGTCATCCAGAAGAAGTTCCTCGAAAAGGAAGTGGAAATCTACGGCACCGACCATATCTATGGCATCGATATCTTCAACGAGATGATTCCCAAGAGCTGGGAGCCGGACTATCTGGGCCGCGTGAGCAAAGGCGTATATGAGTCGCTGGCCGCTGCCGATCCGAAGGCCGTCTGGCTGCAGATGACCTGGCTCTTCTACAACGAGCGCAAATACTGGTTCGAGAACGATTCCGACGAACGCGTGAAGGCCTTCCTGACCTCCTACCCGGCTGAGAATTCGATCCTGCTCGACTACTACTGCGAACGGATGGAAGTCTGGCGCAAGACGCAGAGCTACTATGGCATCCCGTTCATCTGGTGCTACCTGGGCAACTTCGGCGGCAACACCTTCCTGGCGGGCAATATCAAAGAAGTATCCGACCTGATCGAAGGGGCCTTCGCCGAGGCGGGGCCTTCCTTCCAGGGCCTGGGCTCCACGCTGGAGGGCTTCGATTGCAACCCGTTCATGTATCAGTTTGTCTTCGAGAAGGCCTGGAACATGCCACAGCACCAGGATCTTAACACCTGGTCGGTCGCGTTGTCACAGATGCGGACCGGCGTGAACAATCCAGAGGCGCGTGCGGCTTGGAAAGAGCTCTTCGACGAGATCTACATCCAGCGCTCGGTGCCGGGCCACAGCCCGATCATGAACCTGCGTCCTTCGTTCCAGCGCTCGACCTCCTATCACTCGAGCATCCGTTTCAACTACGAGAACGAGAAGTTGCGCGAGGTGATCGAGCACCTGCTGGCTGCCGAAGGCGAGGGCTCTTCCTACGAATTCGACCTGGTGAACCTCACGCGCCAGTATCTGAGCAACCAGTTTGAGCAGCGTTTCGCCGATTACAAAACGGCGTACGAAGCGGGCGATGCCGAAAAGATGGCGGAACTGAAAGACGAGATGCTGGCTACTTTCGACACGCTCGATGAGTTGCTGGCTTCACAGGATTATTTCCTGGTGGGCAAATGGATCGCGGATGCGCGCAACTGGGGTGCGGACGACGCGGAGTCGGACTACTTCGAGAGCAACGCCCGCAACTTGCTGACGAGCTGGGGCGATCGCGGCAATCTGCTGACGGACTATGCGGACCGTTCGTGGGCCGGCCTGGTGAAGACCTATTACAAGCCGCGCTGGGAGATGTTCTTCGAGGCGGTGGACGAAGCCGTGGCCGCCGGCGAGAAGCTGGAAGGCGAACGCTTCGACACCCTGCTCGAAGCCATGAAAGACCACGAATACAACTGGTGGACCGAACGTCCCGGCGACTTCCCGTCGAAGCCGCAGGGAGACCCCATCACACTAGTCCGCCGGATCATGTCCTGCCAATAATCCATTGAGTTATGCAATACCGAAAAAACCGCTACGGAGAAGCACTGTCTCTGCTGGGATACGGCTGCATGCGCTTGACGCGCAAGGGTAGATCCATTGACCTCGAAAAGGCTGAAAGCGAAATCATGGCCGCTTTCAGGGCCGGCGTCAATTACTACGACACCGCGTACCTCTATCCGGGAAACGAAGTGGCCCTGGGCCAGATTCTCGAGAAGAACGGCATCCGGGAACAGGTGCACATCGCCACCAAACTTCCCCATTATCTTGTCCAGAAATCATCGGGCATCGACCGCATATTTGACGAGCAGCTCCGCCGCCTCCGCACAGACTATGTGGACTATTACCTGATGCACATGCTGACCGACCTGGCGGAATGGGAACGGCTCAAGTCCCTGGGCATCCTCGAATGGATCGAGGAGAAGAAACGAAAAGGCGTCATCCGCAACATCGGCTTCTCCTACCACGGCAATACCGACAATTTCCTGAAAATCCTGGACAACTACGACTGGGACTTCTGCCAGATCCAATACAACTACCTCGACGAACATACCCAGGCCGGGGCCAAGGGGCTGGAAGCAGCCGCCGCCAGGGGCATCCCCGTCATCATCATGGAACCGCTCCGCGGCGGCAAGCTGGTCAACCTGCTTCCCGAGGAGGCGAAAAAGGCCTTGGCACGCAGCAAAAGAGGCTGGACACCTGCCGAATGGGCTTTCCGCTGGCTGTACAACCAGCCCGCCGTCACAGTCGTCCTTTCGGGCATGAATTCCCTGGAGATGATCGAAGAGAATGTCGCTACGGCGTCCGAGGCCCGTGCCGGTGCTTTCACGGAAGCAGATTACGCCGTGATCGAACAAGTCCGGCAACTGGTACGGAAGACAGAAAGAGTCGGTTGCACGGGCTGCCGGTACTGCATGCCCTGCCCCAAAGGCGTCGATATTCCGGGTGTGTTCCGCAGCTACAATGCCATGTATGCCGAGAGCAAATGGTCCGGGCGCTGGCAATACATCCAGAACGTCGCCATAACCAAAGAGCCCACCTTCGCCTCGCAGTGCATCGGCTGCGGCAAGTGCGAAAGCCATTGCCCGCAAGGACTTCCGATCCGCGAGAAGCTGAAAGAAGCCGACCGGGCGCTGCGCCCGCTCCCCTACCGGCTCGGCATCGCCCTCGCGCGCAAATTCATTCTCAGATAAGCTAAAGGACTTCGCAGACGACGAAATTGCTGCCACCGATGAAGATCAGGTCTTTGTCGGTGGCTTTTTTGTCGGCTTCGTCGAGGGCAGCGGCGACGGTGAAGGTCACGCTGCCGGAGAGGCCGTGGTCGGACATGGCATTGGCCAGGTCTACGGCAGGCAGGGCACGGGGACTGGAGGCCTGTGTCCAGATGTAGCGGACGTTGCGCGGCAGCAGCGGTGCGATGGCGTCAACGTCTTTTTCGCGGGCCAGGCCTAGGATGAAGAAGACATTCTCGTAATCGCAGGAGATGCGATCCACCTGCTCGGCGACCCAGCGCAGGCCGTGGGCGTTGTGGCCCGTGTCGCAGATGATCCGGGCCTTGTGCGCCTTTGGATCGGCCGCGCGGAGCGTCTCCCAGCGGCCATGCAGGCCCGTGTTGCGGGCAGCGTGGCGCGCACCTTCGCGGAAGGCGACCAGATCGAGTCCCAGCGACCCATCGAAAACCTCACGGAATTCATAGTAAAAGAAATTGCCAAAGCTCCGCTGGCCCACGACGGAGTCCCTTATCAGAATGATCCTATCTAAGTCCTCTTACTTTGACATCTTCCAGGTAGACGCACCCCTGCTGGACAAGCTGGTGCAGGAGGCGATGGCCTCCGGCGGCAACTACGCAGACCTCTACTTCGAGAATACCACCTACGGCAGCCTGCTGCTGCGCGACGGCGCCGTCACCTCCGGCGGCCTCCACGTAGACTTCGGCGTGGGCGTCCGGGTGCTCAGCGGCGAAAAAACCGGCTACGCGTATGCCGAAAGTACCGCCTGGGAAGACCTGGTGGCCTGCGCCCGCGCGGCCGCTCAGATTGCATCGGCCCCCGTGGACGTAAGTCCTTACGGCACCCGCAATCCCAGCCGGGGCGAACCCAACCCGGCGGCCGACCGCTACCCCCTGGAGCAGGCCTGGCGCGGCGTGCCCTTATCGGCGTTCCTCCCCTTCCTCCAGAAACTGGAGGCGGAAGTGCGGCGCCGGGACAGCCGGGCGGTGAAAGTGATGGCCAACCTGGCCTTCCAGATGAGCGACATCCTAATGTATAACAGCGAGCGGGAACTCAAGTGGGACAGCCGGCCGATGGGCAGCGTATCGCTGTCGGTGGTGTTCCAGCAGAACGGCCTCACCGAGAACAAGTCCACCTCCCGCAGCTTCCGCAAAGGCGCCGAAATGCTGGATGAAGCCCTCATCCAGGTTATGGCGGAAGAGGTGGTGCACGGCGTGGACGAACGCTTTGCCGCCCGTCGGCCCAAAGGCGGCCAGATGAGCGTGGTGATGGGTGCAGGCGCTTCGGGCATCCTGCTGCACGAGGCCATGGGACACGCCTTC
>CAJODQ010000023.1 GCA_905233345.1 uncultured Bacteroidales bacterium | reverse complement strand
TACCAGATCAATCCGCATTTCTTCATGAACACGCTCAACAACATCCAGTCGCTGATCCACACCGACCCGGACAAGGCCACCGAGGCTGTGAGCGAGTTCTCGAAACTGATGCGCATCGTGCTCTACGAGGGAGACGCGCCCACCATTCCCCTCTCCCGCGAACTGGACTACCTGCGGCACTATCTCTCGCTGATGCGGTTGCGCTATCCCGAATCCGTGCAGATCGAAGCCCATTTTCCCTCCGATGCCGGCACGGCCACGGTACCGCCGCTGCTGATGGCTTCTTTCGTAGAGAATGCCTTCAAGCATGGTATCAGCTACGAAGCGCCTTCTTTCGTGCGGATCTCCCTGGAACTGACCCAGCGTCGCATCCTCTTCTCCTGCACCAATTCGCTCCATCCCGCCCGGCAGACCGAAGCACACGGCCTCGGCATGAACAATATACGCCAACGCCTCTCCCTGCTCTATGGCAGCGACTATGCCCTGCATATCGACGAAAAAGACGACAGTTTCCGCGTGCTGCTCGACATTCCCCAGACACCACAAAGCGAACAAGCATGATCAAGATCTTGGCTATCGATGACGAACCGCTGGCGCTGCGCCTGCTGGAAGTCTACTGTGCGAAACTGCCGCAGCTCAAGCTTCTGGCGACCTGCACCAGCCCCCGGCAGGCCCTGCCCTGGATCGAAGAGGCCGATGCCCTGCTCATCGACATCAACATGCCCGACATCAACGGCCTCGACTTCATCCGCTCGCTCGAAGAGCCACCGCTGATCATCTTCACGACTGCCTATGCGGATTATGCCGTGGAGGGCTTTCGCGTCAATGCCGTGGACTACCTGCTGAAACCCTTCAGCTTCAGCGAATTCGAAGCTTCCATCCAGCGGCTGGAAGAGCGCCTGTCCACTCGGAAATCCCAAGCACCGGACCAAGACGGATTCCTTACCCTGGCTTCGGCTAACCGCAACATCCGGCTGGAAACAAGCCGTATCCGCTACATCGAAGGCATGGGCGAGTACCTGAAGATCCACCTGGACGGAGAGGATGCACCCACGATTGTCTTCTACCGCATGAAAAACATCGCCGAAGAACTGCCACAGGGGCACTTCCTGCGAATCCACCGCTCCTACATCATCGCTTTGGACCGGGTACGGGAAGCCCGACGCAACGAAGTGACGCTCGACGACAAAACCAAACTTCCTGTGGGAGAATCCTATCGGGCGTCCTATCGGGAACTATTTCCGAAATAAAAGAAAAAGCGTATCTTTGCAATCCTTTTCTATATGAAAAGAGAGATACCGACCTGAACCACATGAAGATACTCTTTGTTATCAATAATATGTACGTCCGCGGGAACGGGCTCGACGCCGCTACGAGGAGAACGGTTCACGAGCTGAAAGCGGCCGGCGAGGATGTGCGCGTCCTTTCAGGATGCGACCCCACCAAGCCGGGACAGCATCCGGAATTCCCGCTGAAAGAGTTCAAGTTTCCCTTTTTCCAGGGCATCATTGAGGCCAATGGCTTTTCCTATGCCAACGGTGACCCCAAGGTGATTGAAGAAGCTGTCCGTTGGGCCGAGATCGTCCATCTGCAGGAGGCCTTCGTCCTGGAAGACAAGACTGTCCGTATTGCCAGACGCCTGGGAAAACCGATGACGGCCTCATTCCATACCTATCCGGAGAACATTCTCGGGTCCCTGGGCATGAAGAACTGGTGCTGGGCCAACCAGGCCATCCTGAAGGTATGGAAGAAAAGGATCTACGATGCCTGCTCCATCATCCACTGCCCCACCCAAAGGGTTCAGGAACGGCTGCAGGACAACCATTTTGCCGCGGAACTGCGGGTCATTTCCAACGGCCTGATTCCGGAAACCTGCCTGCGCCCGGCGAATCCGCCGGAGAACTACTTCGATCCGGAGCGTCCGCTCGAAGTTGTCTGCATCGGCCGTCTGGCCGGCGAAAAAGACCAGATCACCCTGATCCGGGCCATGCGTCACAGCAGCTTTGCCAAAAGGATCCACTTGACGTTCGCCGGAAACGGCCCCATGGCCGGCAAGATCCAGAAGAAAGCGCACAAGCTGTATCACGACGGCATCGTCGGCTATGAGCCCTCTTTCGTCTTCCTGAACCACGATGATCTGTGCCGCCTGTCCGCGAAGGCGGACCTCTGCATTCACTGCGCCGTCATCGAGATCGAAGGACTCTCCATCCTGGAAGCCATGCAGCAGGGTGCCGTCCCCGTGATTGCCGACGGTCCATACACCGGTTCCTCGCAGTTCGCACTGGACGAGCGCAGCCTGTTCCCCGCCCACAATCCCCAGGCCCTGGCCGAGCGCATCGACTACTGGCTCGCCCACCCGGAAGAACGCTGGGAAGCCGGCAAGCGCTACGCAGCTTCCGTAAAACCCTACAACATCGCCAACTCCGTCGAAAAGATGATTGCGATGTTCCGCGATGCCCTGAATCGTCAAAACCATGTGGAAGAAACCGCATAACTGGCTGATTGCCGCTGCGGCCCTGCTGATCATTGTCCTGCTCGGCATGGACCTCTGCCATGCCGTCAATCCCGAGACCGGCATCCACTATGCCGTCCGTTTCAAGGACCGGCTGATCTACATCGTTTTCATCGTCCTGTCGTTCTTCATCTCAGATGTAGCGCTACTATCGGCCAAACAGCCTTTCTATCAGGTGTTTCTCTGCATCACCAACGCCATCGTGCTGCTGGGATTCCAGATTTGGCTCCTCGTGGACTTTTTCACCACGAAACTTCCCTCGGGCCTGAAGATGTCGACGGTCTACACCCTCTCCATCGGCAGCATCTTTCCACTGATCGCCATCGTCTTGCTGGTGATCGCCGTCCGCCTCGCCGCCAACGAAGGCACCGCCCAGCGCATCGCCCGGGCCTTCAATCAGAAAGGGCTCAAATAAAATCAGTTATCTGCGCACAACCGGTTGATGAAATTGAAAATCACAAGCGTGCGTTTGCGAAGGAGCGGATAGTTGATGATGGCCGGCGTGTCGGTCTTCTTGAGGGTGTGCTCGTGAAAGGCCGAGGTGAAGAGGACGGCGGGGATGCCGGCACGGGCAAAGGGATGCTGGTCGGACGTCTTGTACATCATCTTCGAGAAATTGCTGCTGCCATAGAACGTCAGGTCGAGATCCAGCTTGTAAGCCGCCCGGTGACACAGATACGAAAGATAGCCCTGATACGTTTCGGGCAGCGTGTCTTCCCCCAGAGCGAACAGATATTCCCGGTTGCGTCCCGGCGGGACCAGGTCGGTGCCCAGCATGTCCATGTTGACCATCGCGGTGATCTTTTCGCCCGGAACGGGCAGATGCCGCACGAACCAGCGGCTGCCGGCCATATCCAGTTCCTTGCCGTCGAAAGCCACGAAAATCAGGTTCTTGCGCGGTCCTGCGCCCTGTGCTTTCATGGCGCAGAACATCCGGACGATCGATAGCAGCGCCGTCACGCCCGAGGCATTGTCGTCCGCGCCCGGATAGATGGTGTGCCCCAGTTTCCCCAGGTGATCATAGTGCGCGCCGATGACGATGTACTCGTCGCTGGACGTGGTGGCGGGCAGCAGACCCACCACATTGCGGATCGCGATCGAATCTTCGTACAGGAAACTCTGGGTGTAGGTCCAGTCGACCGGTTTCAGGCCCATGTCGCGGAACTGTCCGACGAGATAATGTTCTGCCAGCTGCTTTCCGTTCGTGCCGGAGGCCCGCCCTTCCGTCATGGCGTCTGCCAGGTGCTCGAGCATTTGCCGCTGAATCTCCGTAGAGATCTGATTTTCATAGGGTCTGAGGCTTTGTGCCACGGCGTCTTTCTGTCCTGCGAAGAGCAGAAAGATGCAGGCGAGAAGCAAAATGGCACAACTTTTTCTCATTTAGTTTCAAATGACCTGCAAAAATAGTATTTTTGCGAAGATGTTCAAACGAGGCTTCGCTTTTCTTGCGCTGCTGTGGCTTTCCGTGACTGCGGCATGGGCGCAATACGATCTCGACCACTTTTATTACAGCGGCCGGCAGTTGCTCATTGACGGCAAATATGCCCAGGCCATCGAGCGCTTCAACGTGCTGGCCCGTCTCGACAGCACCGTGTACGAAGCTTACTTTTTCCGTGGCATCGCCAAATACAACCTGGGCGATTATGTGGGCGCCCAACGCGACTTCGACCGCACGCTGCATTTCAATCCCATCTACACCCCGGCCTACCACTACCGGGCCATCGCGCTGAGCCGCATCGGCAAATACGACCTGGCCCTCAAGGACCTCGAGGAGGCCGTGGACCTGCGACCCAGCTACACCGACCTGTATTTCAGCCGGGGCGTGACCTACTTCCTCTCGCAGCAGTTCGACAAGGCGGTACAGGACTTCAACACCTTCATCCGCAAGCAGCCCCGGGAAGCCAATGCCTACCTGAACCGCGGCGCCTGCTACCTTTACCTGAAAGATACCGTTCGCGCGCTCGAGGACTACAACAAGGCCATCTCGCTCAACCGCTACGAGCCGGAGGGCTATGTGCGCCGTTCGCGCGTGTATGCCATGCAGGAACGCACCGACGACGCCATCGAAGACCTCGACACGGCCCTTCGCATCGACAGCACCAATACCTTCGCATTCTTCAACCGCGCCATCCTCAAATATGACCGCAAGGACATCGCCGGCGCGCTGGAGGACCTCGACCGCGTACTGGAAGAAGAGCCGGGCAATGCCCTGACGCTCTACAACCGCGCTCTGATTTATTCGCAGGTGGGAGATTACCGCGCCGCGCTCGACGATTACGACCGCGTGCTCAACATCAACCCCAACAACGTGCTGGCCTATTTCAACCGGGCCGCCGTGTTCATGGAACTGGGCCGCTACCGCGACGCCATCAACGACTATTCACAGGCCATCAACCTCTATCCCGATTTTGCCAAGGCATACATGAACCGTTCCTACGCCAAGAGCCAGCTCGGACAGTACACCTCGGCCAAACAGGACTACGATATCGGACAGAAGAAAGTACGCGAGTACCAGGCCATGACGGCGGACTCGACGGGCCATGCCGCCTTCGCCGACACGGCTCGCAAATACGACCGCCTGCTGGCCCTTGACGCGGAGTTCGCCAAGAAAGATTTTGACAACGAACTGCTCCAATATCGCGACGTGGACATCCGCCTCAAGCCGCTGTATAAGGTGCAGCCCGCCGATACGGTGAGCGGGTTCTCCTCCATCGCAAGCAGGTACGAGGATGAGGTGCTTGACACCTTCATCGCCCAGAGCCCGCTGGCCGTGAAGTTCGCCGCTGACGGCAAGACCCATATCCGCGACGCGGCCCGCGTGCGGGAAGATGTCACGCGCCGGATGCGCCAGGACCGCAGCAGCGACAACCTCTTTGCCCGGGCACTGATAGAGGCGGAAAACAACCAGTTCAACACGGCGCTGGTCTGTTACGATGAGGCCATCGAGAAGTCGCCCGAGACATTCTTCTACTATATCAACCGGGGCGCCCTGCAGGCCGAGATGATCGACTTCATCTCTTCGATGGAGAACAATGTGCAGGTGCTCACCCTCGACAACGCCAAGACCGTCAAGACCCGCGTGCAGGACCAGGTGACCCGCAGCTACGACTACACCCCGGCCATTCACGACATGACGAAGGCGGCGACCCTCAATCCCGGATTCCCGTATACGTATTATAACCTCGGCAACCTGTACTGCCTGTCGAATGACCTTCCGGAGGCCATCGTGCAGTACACCCGTGCCATCGAGTTGTATCCCCATATCGGCGAGGCTTTCTACAACCGTGGCCTTGTGCTGATCTATCTGAAAGACAAGGAGAAAGGCTGCATCGACCTGAGTACGGCCGGGGAGTTGGGCATCCAGGATGCCTACAGCGTCATCAAGAAATATTGTAAAACCGAAGAAGAATTATAAATCATGTGGCTTTGGGCAGCAATCGGATCCGCCATTCTGCTGGGCATCTATGACGTATTCAAGAAACAGGCGTCAACGCGCAACGACGTGCTGCATATCCTCTTGTATGTGACGGCGCTTTCCACGCTGATCCTGTCTCCGTTCATCCTGACCTCCGCCTTCGGCTGGCACTGGCTGCAGGGAACATCGTTCGACGCTTCGCCCGGATCGACACGCGACCATCTGCTGGTCCTGCTCAAGGCGTTCATCGTCTCGATCTCCTGGATCACGGGCCTGATGGGTCTCAAGAACCTGCCCATCACCACCGCCGGCACCATCAAGACCTCCCGGCCGGTGTTCGTGCTGCTGGGATCGATCCTGATTTTCGGCGAGCACCTGAACCTCTGGCAATGGGTGGCCGTCCTGCTGGCCTTTACCGCCCTCTGGATGCTGGGTCACACCAGCAAGCGCGAAGGCTTCGACTTCGTGCGCAACAAATGGGTCATCTGCATGTGGGTGTCGGTGCTTTCCGGCGTCGCCAGCGCCCTGCTCGACAAGCACCTGATGTCCTCGATGCAGCCCATGTTCGTACAGGGATGGTGCAACTTCTACATCACGCTGATCCTGACGGTCATCCTGCTGGTCATGAAATTC
This sequence comes from uncultured Bacteroidales bacterium, assembly GCA_905233345.1. Lineage (GTDB taxonomy): Bacteria > Bacteroidota > Bacteroidia > Bacteroidales > UBA932 > Cacconaster. The sequence goes on along the minus strand of CAJODQ010000023.1, from coordinate 24,393 downwards.
TCCGGCAGCCCCAACTACCAGCCCTACAAGCACGACTGGCTGATCCTGCTCATCGCGCTGTTCATCACCTGGTCTGATTTCCTGTATTTCCTGTCGCTGAGCGGCGAGGGTGCCATGCTGTCGGTCGTCTCGATCCTGCGCCGCAGTTCGGTGATCATCACCTTCATCTGCGGGGCCATCTTCTTCAAGGAGAAGAACCTCCGCTCGAAGGCCATCGCTTTGCTGGTCCTGCTCGCTGCGATGATTATCCTGGTGCTAGCTAGTTAGCTTCCGCTTCGCAGTACATATTGTCCTGATAGAGCGCGACGCGCGTGAGCGTCGGGCAGGCCAGGGCGTCGTCGATAGTCAGGCGCAGGGCGGTGGTGGTGACTGTGGGGGTCAGGACGATGCGTTTGTAGCCCACAGTGGTTTCGCGGGCGATCTGCCGCCATTCACCTTCAGGCGTCAGGATGTCGAGGTGGAAGGCGGCGATGCGCTGTCCCAGCGGAATGTATTCCTGCAGCAGAACGCGGTTGAAGGTTCGGGGTTCCGGGAACGAGAACGTCAGTGTGCAGCGCGTCTGCCCGTCCGGCAGCGCCCAATACTGGTCGTAATCCGTTGAGAGGACGTTGGCGGGAAGAAAGCGCCGGCCCCGGGCATCTCCCGAGACAGATGCGCCGGAGGACAGATCCTCGGCAAAGATTTGATCGAGCGCAGCCCGGAATTCCATCAGTCGCAGCGAATCCACTGCGTCGATGCGGCCGCGCGTGTCGGGCGGCACGTTGAGCAGCAGCAGCGAATTGCGGCCCACGCTTTCGTAGTAAATCTTCAGCAAATGCTGAACAGACTTGACCTGCGGCGTCTCGGAGGCACGCCAGAACCAGCCCGGACGGATGGAAACATCTGTCTCGGGGGCGGCCCAGTGCGAAGCACCCGGCGTCCCGCCGTTGAGCACTTCCGTAGGCGGACTCCCCGCTCCCGGCTCGAAACCCTCCACTTCCAGCGTCGACCAGTTGGTCCTGCCAGCCTGGCCAGCCTCGTTGCCCACCCAGCGGCAGCCTGGACCGACATCACTGAAAATCACGGCATTCGGTTGCAGGCGGTGCACCGTTTCGTTGAAAAGCGGCCAGTCGTAGACCTGTCGGCGCCCGGTGGGTCCTTCGCCGCAGGCTCCGTCGAACCACTGCTCGAACACCGGGCCGTATTGGCCTCCCAGCACGCTTTCCAGCGTACGGACAAAAGCGCCATTGTATTCCGGTGCGCCGTAGCGCGGATCGTTGCGGTCCCAGGGTGAAATGTAGACGCCGAACTTCAGCTCATCCGCCTTACAGGCCTCGGACAGCTCGCGCAGCACATCACCCTTCCCTTCCCGCCAGGCACTCCGAGCCACTGTGTGCACGCTCTCGGGCGAAGGCCAGAGGCAGAAGCCGTCGTGGTGTTTGGCGGTAATGATCACGCCTTTGAAACCGGCAGAGCGGGCCGTGGCCGTCCACTGGCGGCAGTCCAGGTCCGTGGGGTTGAAGATATCTTCCGGTTCTGTGCCCGTCCCCCATTCCGCTCCCGTGAAGGTATTGGGGCCGAAATGGCAGAACAGATTCATCTCCATCTGCTGCCAGGCCAGCTGTTGCGGCGTGGGGCAGGCGCCATAGGGCGCAGGCGCCGACTGGCAGCTGACAGCCAGCAGCAAGAGCAACAGAAAATAAACGTTTAAAAGCGTGTAGCTACGCATGATTCAAAGTTTTGGCCTTGTGAATTTACGGATTATTTCATATATTTGTTTTTTAAGTCCGAAAATAATGAAGAAGAGATTAGCCATCCCAAGCTCGGAACTCATCATCAACGAAGACGGTTCCGTGTTCCATCTCCATATCAAGCCCAAAGATCTGGCCGATACCGTCATCATGATGGGCGACCCTGACCGCGTCAACGCCATTTCCTACTTATTCGATTCCATCGAAGTGGACAAGCAGTCGCGTGAATTCCATACCATTACCGGAAAATACCAGGGCAAACGTGTCACCGCCCTCTCCCATGGCATCGGCTCTGACAACATCGATATTGTGATGACCGAGCTCGACGCCCTGGCCAACATCGATTTCAAGACCCGCTTGCCCAAAGCGAAGCATCGCCGCCTGTCCATCCTCCGCATCGGCACCTGCGGCGCCGCCCAGCCCGACATTCCGCTGGGCAGCTATATCCTCAGCCACATCTCCATCGGTTTCGACGGCGTGCTCAACTGGTACAAAGACGGTGAGAAGATCTTCCTCAAGGACTTCGAAGAAGCCTTCGTCCAGCACATGAACTGGCCGGAGCGTCTCGGACGTCCCTATTTCGTCCGCGCCAGCGATACCCTCATCCAGAAGTTCCAGGGCTGGACCTACAAGGGAATGACCGTTTCGGCACCCGGTTTCTACGGTCCCCAGGGCCGTTCTGTCCGCCTCGACCTGACGATCCCTGACCTGATTCCGAAGCTGGAGAGTTTCCAGCACGATGGATACCGCGTGAGCAACATCGAAATGGAAAGTTCCTGCCTCGCCGGTCTTGCCACCCTGCTCGGCCACGATGCTGTCACGGTTTGCCTGGCCATCGCCAACCGGCATATCAAGGAAAGCAATCCCGACTATAAACCGCTGATGGCGCAGTTACTCTGGCGTGCGCTTGAAACCATGACCGCCTGACGCATGGCTGTCGATCCTGAAGTATTGGAACCGCTGGTCGCGCTGTTTGACGACCGCGACAGTGTGGTCACCGAGTTGGTGGACCAGCGCCTCGCGTCTTTCGGCACGGAGGTGGTGCGTTCGCTCCACAACCGGGCGGACCGTGAAAGCGATCCGGTGCAGAAAGCCGCTATCGTGGAGCGCGCCCGCCGGCTCAACGCGGAGTTCCGGCTCGACGAATTCCAGGATTTCATCAATCGTTCTCCCGCGCCCCTCTCCCTTTTCGAGGGCGGTTGGTTCATCAGCTCCCTGCTCGACTGGACCCTGAGCCGCGACCGATACGAGGCCTTCTTCTACCAGTGCATGGAGGCCTACCAGTTGGAGCATTCTGACCTCCGCACCGGCGTGGAGAACGTCCGCATCCTGAACCATGTGTTCTACCACCGGCTGAAGTTCACGCTTTACGACGTGCAGCTCAAGGATCCGCAGTATGCTCTGTTGGGCGACACGCTGCAGACCCGGGGCGGCAATCCCTTTGTGCTGGCCTACATCTACCTGGCCATTTGCCAGACGGCCGGTCTTCCCGTGGAATTGCTCTGTTTCCCGGGCGGTTTTGTGCCCGCGTATGTGGAGCACGGCAAGATCCAGTTCTACATCAATGTCTACCGCGGCGGAGAGATCTTCCCGCAGGACCGGCTGGAGGCCTTCCTGAAGGCCACTGGCCTGCAGATCGACACGAGCGCGTTCCGCCGCCGCGATGAATCGTCGATGCTTACGCTGTATCTGGAGTCCCTCCTCTACATCCATGCGGGTCTGAAAGATGAAAAAAAGAGCGCGCTCATTGAGCGTGCCCTGGACATGCTGGGTCCCGAACGTTTCCTGACGATCGACGCCCCCGAGTAATCATTTCTTCCGGTAATATATTGCTCCTCAGGCCGACTCGCAAGCGAGTCTCCCTCCCAAATCAAAGATTTGGGTCCCTCCCGCTATCAGCCGCGGGTGGCTAGGGCCTTCTGAGCAATATATTACCGGAAGAAACGACTAAATCTCAGCCATGATTGAAGTAACGCCTTTCACGAGTTCACCTTCTTGGACGAGGATTTTCGCGTCGAGCGGCAAATAATAGTCGATGCGGGATCCGAACTTGATGATGCCGCATTGCTCGCCGGCCCGCACCGCCATGCCCTTCTGGGCATAGCAGACGATGCGGCGGGCGAAGCCGCCGGCCAACTGTTTGAAGAGTACTTCCTTGCCTTCCGGCGTCCGGATGGCCGTGCAGAAATGCTCATTCTCTTCAGAAGCCTTCGGTTTGAAAGCCAGCAGGTGCTTGCCCGGGAAATACTCGGCATATGACACCGTCCCCGTCACCGGCCAGAAATTGGCGTGCAGGTCCCAGAAATCCATGTAGACCGAGATCATCAGGCAATCTCTTTGCAGGTAGCCATCCGCGAAGACAGGCCCGATGAAGACCACCTTGCCGTCGGAAACGGCCGACACATGGTGTTCGTCACCGACCGGTTTGCGATCGGGCACCATGTGAAAATAGGTCTGCCAGGCACAGAACCAGAGCAGACCGAGCGTCAGCAGGCCGTTGAGCCACCAGATCGGGACCCAGCGCCAAAGGGCGAAAGCCGCCGCTGCGCTGAAAAGATAGACGGCCAATACCGTTCCGTAGGTGTTCTTGTCGAGACGCATATCAGATCAATTGGAAAACCAGCAGATAAATGGCCGCTACAGGCAGCACGAAGAGCAGGCCGTCGAAACGGTCGAGCATGCCGCCGTGGCCGGGGATGACATGGCTGGCGTCCTTCACGCCGGCGTGGCGCTTGATGAGCGACTCGAAGAGATCGCCCAGCACGCCAAGCGAAGCGACAATCAGGGCCATCATCATCCAATGGAACAAGGGCAGCACTTCCGCGCCCCAGAGCGCCCAGACTGCCCAGGCAGCCAGGAAAGTGAAAACCGTCCCGCCATAGACGCCCACCCAGGATTTCTTGGGCGACAGTGCCGGGAAGAGCTTGCGGCTGTTCGTGCGCTGCCCGAAGAGCATGCCCACGCAATAGGCACCGATGTCACTGATCCAGACCAGCACGATCAGGCCCAGGGTCAGCCGCCAGGAAAAAACGCCGCCCGGCCAGGACAGCCGGAGCAGCGACAGCATCGCCGGCAGGATATACACCAGCGGAAAAAAGGATTCCGTCGAAAAAGCGTGATCGGACGCGCCGTCAAAGATCAGACAGATCCAGGCATCCACGACCAGCACCAGGCCGAGCGTCAGAAAGCGGGCATCCAGCCCCTTCGCCAGGTACAGGAAAAACAGCACCAACTCCAGGACCATCGCCGCCACAACCAGCACCTGCTCCTTGCGGTAGCGCGCGCTGGAAACCAGGCGGTAGAATTCAATGGAGAGGGTGACAGTCATCAGGCAGGCCAGCGCCAGCACGCCCCAGGGCAGCCAGAGGCAGCCGACGACCACGGCGATCAGGATCACGCCGCTGACGATACGCTGTACCAGTGACGAAGCGCCCATGGATCAGGCCTCCACGGTTTGAGGTTCGGTGCCGGGTTCCTTCACGGGTTCGGGATCCGCAACGGGTTCTTCCCGCAGGAGCTTGTTGGGGTCTACCCCACCCTTGCGCGGGCCGAAGATGGCTTCCAGGTCTTCCGAGAACACCACTTCACGCTCCAGCAGCAAAGCAGCAAGTTTCTCGAAGCCCTCCCGGTTTTCGGTCAGCACCTTCGTCGCCGTAGCGTGCGCCTGCTCAATGAGGCGTTTCACCTCCTCGTCGATCAGTTCCGCCGTCTTTTCGCTGTAGGGCTTGCTGAAAGCCATGTCGCGGCTGCCGGTGGAATCGTAATAAGAGAGATTGCCGATCTTCTCGCTCATGCCGAAATAGGTCACCATGGCATAAGCCTGCCGGGTGAGTTTCTCCAGGTCGGAGAGCGCGCCGGTCGAGATACGACCGTTGACGAGCTCTTCGGCCACACGGCCGGCGATCGTGGCGGCCATCTCATCCATCATCTGCTCGGTGGTGGTGAGCTGCCGCTCCTCGGGCAGGTACCAGGCAGCGCCCAGGCTCTGTCCGCGCGGGATGATGGTGACTTTCAGCAGCGGGTTGGCATTGGGCAGCAGCCAGCTGACTGTGGCGTGGCCCGCTTCGTGATGGGCAATCGTTTTCTTTTCTTCAGGGGTGATGATCTTGCTCTTGCGCTCCAAGCCACCCACGATGCGGTCGATGGCATCGAGGAAGTCCTGCTTCTCCACGAACTGCTTGTTCTTGCGGGCGGCGATCAGGGCTGCCTCGTTGCACACGTTGGCAATGTCGGCGCCGCTGAAGCCCGGGGTCTGCTTGGCCAGGAAATCGATCTGGAAGCCCGGTGCGAGCTTGATGCCGCGCAGGTGCACCTTGAAGATCTCGAGGCGTTCCTTGAGCTCGGGCAGGTCCACGTGGATCTGGCGGTCGAAACGTCCGGCACGCATGAGGGCCTTGTCGAGGATGTCGGCGCGGTTGGTGGCAGCCAGGATGATGACGCCGGAATTGGAACCGAAGCCGTCCATCTCGGTCAGAAGCTGGTTCAGGGTATTCTCGCGCTCATCATTCGAGGTAAAGCCGGCGTTCTTGCTGCGGGCACGGCCAACGGCGTCGATCTCGTCGATGAAGACGATGCACGGGGCTTTCTCCTTGGCCTGGCGGAAGAGGTCGCGGACACGCGAGGCGCCCACGCCCACGAACATCTCCACGAAATCGGAGCCCGACATGGAGAAGAAGGGCACATCGGCCTCACCGGCCACAGCCTTGGCCAACAGGGTTTTACCGGTTCCCGGAGGGCCTACGAGCAAGGCGCCCTTGGGGATCTTGCCGCCCAGGGCGGTGTATTTCTTCGGGTTCTTCAGGAAATCCACAATCTCCTTCACCTCGAGCTTGGCCTCTTCCATACCGGCCACGTCCTTGAAGGTGACCTTCACGTTGTTGGACTTCTCGTAGAGCTTGGCCTGCGACTTGCCGACATTGAAGATGCCGCCGCCGGGGCCGCCGCCCATGCCCCGCATCGGGCGCATGAACAGGAAGAACATGCCCAGCAACAGCAGCGGGAAAATGATCCATTCGATGATCGGTCCCCAGTAGTTCTTATGTTCGTCGATCACCACCCGGAACTGTTTCTCGGGGGGCAGGGATTCGATGATAGCGTCGAACTGGGTCTCGGCGTCGAATTTCTCCGACACGAGGAAATAGAAATGCGGACCGGCCTTGGGTTCGCGGCCGCCGTAGAGGTTCTTGTATTTGTCGAGCGAGGCTTGTTTCAGATAGATCTCGCCTTTGTGTTCGTTGCGGACATAGACCAGTTTGTCGACGTCGCCGCTGACAAGCAGGCCGTCCTTGACCTCAATCCATTCCTTCTTCAGGGGGTTGGCGGTACTGGTGGACGACCACATGTACGCCAGGCCCAGCAGCAGGAACAGGTAGATCAGGGAGAACCAGTTGAAACCCCGGCGTTGGGGACGCTGGGGACGCAGACGGCGGTTACCGTCATCCTGCGGATATTTGTTGTTGTCTTCCATTAATTGTCTTGGGAATCGCTATAAGTGGTTTTGACCGCATCAGCCCACAGGTCTTCCAGGCGGTAGAAGAGGCGCTGGTCGGTCTTGAAAATATGAACGACGATATCGCTGTAGTCGAGAATGATCCAGAAGGCGTTCTCGCGGCCCTGTTTGCGCAGGACGCTGCGTCCGTACTCTTTCTCCATCATCTCTTCAACATAGTCGGAAATGGCGACGACCTGGGTCGTCGAGTCAGCATGGCAAATCACGAAATGGTCGGCGATCGCCGTCCCGATCTTGGTCAGGTCGAGCGAGACCACATCCTGTGCTTTTTTCTCCAGCATGGCGTCGGCAATCACGCCGACTTCACTCTTGTTCTTCATCAAATCTTGAACTATCTTTGCAAAGTAAAATAATCTTACAAAGATATAACTTTCTTACAAATATCCGGCCATCCAAAGGCAACTGAAATTATGGCAGATTTCATCCACTGGTTTGACATCATCGACTCCACCAACACGCGGCTTCTGGCAGACAAGGAAGGTCTCCCCGACCGCACGGTTTACGCCGCACTGTTCCAGACCGCTGGACGCGGGCAGAAAGGAAATCGTTGGGAGAGTCGTTCGGGAGAAAATCTCACTTTCTCGATCCTGCTCAAGCCGACGGACATTCCGGCGCGGGAGCAGTTTATCCTTTCGCAGGTCATGGCGCTGGGGCTGCTTGATTTCCTGCGAAGCGAAGGGGTTGCGGCCTCGATCAAGTGGCCCAACGATATTTACGTGGGCGACAAGAAGATTTGCGGTACGCTGATCGAACCGACGCTGTCGGGCGGGCATCTCAGTTCGGCAGTGGCTGGCATCGGGCTGAACCTGAACCAGCGGGTCTTTGACCCGTCGATTCCGAATCCTACGTCACTGTCGCTGGTAACAGGACGAAGCTACGACGTGAAGGAGATGCTGCCCCGGGTGCTGGAGCCAATTTTCAGGCGTTGCGAAAAGCTTTCATCGCCCTATGCGAGAAATGGTTATGACGCGGAGTACATGGAGCATCTGTATCGCCGGGGTGAATGGCATGCCTTCGAGGAACTGCCGGCCAGCGAGGTTCCGACCGAGCACCGCAGTGGCCGCCGCGTAGAAGCCCGCATCCTCGGCATTGATCCCGAGGCCCGTCTCCTCCTTGAGCACCGTAATGGCACAATCCACACCTACGGCTTCAAGGAGATCAAGTACATCATTTGATTACATCTACTGCGGCTTGTTCTACGGCGCTCTGGGCATTGCTTCTCGGACCGACGAGCTCCGCTCGTCTCCCTCCCATGCTGCGCATGGGCCCCTCCCGCTATCAGCCGCGGGTGGCTAGGGCCCTCAAAGCAATATCCCACCCGCGCCTAATATGAACAAGCCTGGGCGAGATATTATTTTGCTGTTTTCAGCGCTTTGATAGCGGCGATGGGGTTGGCAGCGGAGAAGGCGGCGGAGCCGGCGACAAAGACGCCGGCGCCAAGGCGTTCGAGTTCGGCGATGTTCGCCGTGCTGACACCGCCGTCGACTTCGATGAAGCAGTCGGCACCCTGCGCAGCAATCATCTCGGCCAGTACGCCGACCTTTTCCGTCGTCTCCGGAATGTATTTCTGTCCGCTGTAACCCGGATGAACACCCATCACGACGACGTAGTCGAGCATCCGCAGCCAGGGAATCAGGTTCTCGGCCGGCGTCTCGGGGTTGATGGCCACGCCAACACCCATACCGCAGTCGCGGACCAGGCGTATGGTTGACTTCAGCCGGCGGTCATTGCATGCCTCGTAGTGGAAACTCAGGTACTGCACGCCCAGCTGGGCGAAGCGCTCCACGTAGGTCCAGGGCTCGATGATCATCAGATGCGCGTCGAGCGGCTTCTGCGCCACGCGGGCGATGGCCTTGCACACCGGAAAGCCGAAAGAAATGTTCGGGACGAAGATGCCGTCCATCACGTCCAGATGGAACCAGCCCGCCACACTGCGGTTGACCATGCGGCAATCCCGGTCGAGGTTGCCGAAGTCGGCGGAGAGCATCGAAGGAGCTATGACGCGGGGCATGGCTACACGTGTTTGAGGACGTCCAGAAGTACCGCATAGAAGCGGTCGAGGGAAGCCAGGTCGAGGCGTTCGCCCGGCGCGTGCACACCACGCAATGTGGGACCGAAAGCGATCATGTCCACATCGGGGAACTTCTCCGTAAAGAGGCCGCATTCCAGGCCGGCGTGGATGGCGCGCACCACCGGCTCGCGGCCATAGAGGCGCTTGTAGGAAGCCACGCAGACATCCTTGATGGGCGAATGAATATTTGGTTTCCATCCCGGATAACCATCTGAATGTTTTACCTTTGCACCGGCCAACTCAAGTACGGCCGCAACACGCTTCGAGAGGAACACGCGCTGGCTGTCGACAGCGCTGCGCTGCATGGTGCCCACCAGAATCTTGCGGCCTTTTTCCATCTTGACAGAAGCCAGATTGGTGGAAGTTTCAATCAGTCCGGGGATGACAGCGCTCATGGCGATCACGCCGTGCGGAATGGCGATCAGCGCCTGGACGAGCCGGCGCGCTGTGCTTCGGTCGATGACACGCTCCTCCCACACGACCGGTTCCGCCGTGCAGACGACGTCGGGATCGGTAACGGCATATTCTGTTTGGATCCGTTTCGAAAAATCGTCGAACAGCTCCATGAGTTTCTTTTCGTTGCGCGGCGCCACGGCAAGGATCACTTCCCCGCTCCGGGCAATGGCGTTGCGCTTGTTACCGGCCTCAATGCGGCAGAGGTCCACGTTGAGCGGCAGCGCCTCGTTGACAAAACGGGCGAGCTGTTGCACGGCGTTCATGCGGTTCTTGTCGATATCGTCGCCGCTGTGGCCGCCCAGGCCGCCGGACACGCTGAATTTGCGGATGCGGTCGCGTGCACGCAAGGGGCGTTCCCGGTAACTGAAGGTACCCACGGTGTCCATGCCACCGGCACAGCCGATGCAGAAATAGCCTTCGTCCTCGTCATCGAGGTTGATGAGGGTCTTGCCCGTGATGAATCCCTTCTTGACACCCCGGGCACCGTCGAGGCCCGTCTCCTCCGAAACGGTGAAGAGGCATTCCAGGCGCGGATGCTCGATGCTGTCGTCGTCAAGGATGGACAGGGCCGTCGCCACGCCGATGCCGTTGTCTGCGCCGAGTGTCGTTTCGTGGGCCACCATCCAGCCGTCCTCGATCACATACTGGATCGGATCCTTGGAGAAATCAAAGTCCGAACCCGCCAGCTTCTCGCAAACCATGTCGGTATGGCCCTGCAGGATGACCGTAGGACGTTTCTCATAGCCCTTGGAAGCCGGTTTGGCGATCATCACGTTGCCGAGCTTGTCGGTCTTGCATTCCAGGCCGCGGGCCTTGGCAAATTGCTGCAGATACGCGACGATCTTTTCCTCGTGGCCCGATTCACGCGGGATACGGGTGATCTCACGGAAAAAATTCAAGACTTTTTCTGTATTCATCATGGACAATATTTAAGCGGTTGGTTACTCGGGGCTGTTGAGCACGCGCTCGATGTCATGGACGAAGCCGCGAAAACTGCGGTCGGTGTCCATCAGGTCGCTCACCGTGTTGCAGGCATGGAGCACGGTGGCGTGGTCCTTTCCGCCCAGCTGGGCGCCGATGGAGGAAAGGGAGGTTTTGGTCAGGCTGCGACTCAGGTACATCGCGATCTGGCGGGCCTGTACGATCTCGCGCTTGCGCGTCTTCGAGAGAAAAATGTCGTCGCTGATATTGAAGTAGTTGCAGACGGCTTCCTGGATCTTGCCCACGGTGATCTCGCTCTTCGGATCAGTGACCACGCGGTCGACCAGCCGCTGCGCGAGTTCCATGGTGATCTCCTGCTTGTTGAAGGTGGCGTTGGCGATCAGGGAATAGAGGATGCCTTCCAGCTCGCGGACGTTGGTCTTGACGCTGTGGGCCACGAAGGAAAGTACGTCGTCGGAGATGGTCACGCCTTCACGCGCGCACTTCGCCTGGAGGATGGCCAGGCGTGTCTCGTAGGTAGGCGGCAGCAGTTCCGCATTGAGGCCCCACTTGAAGCGGGAGAGCAGGCGCTGGTCGAGGCCCTGCAGCTCCACGGGGGGCTTGTCGGACGTGAGAATCAGCTGCTTGCCGCTCTGGTGCAGGTAGTTGAAGATGTGGAAGAAGGCGCCTTGCGTGCCTTTCTTCTCGGCGAAATCCTGCACGTCATCGATGATCAGCACGTCGATGAGCTGGTAGAAGCGCAGGAAATCGGCCACCTTATTGCCGTTGTTCGCGCTCTTGGCCGAACAGGCGGCGTTCATGTATTGGTTCTGGAAGGTGTTCGCACTGACATAGAGCACCACTTTCTCGGGGAAGCGCGCCTTGACAGCGATGCCGATGGCCTGGGCCAGGTGGGTCTTGCCGAGTCCGGGACCGCCGTAGATGAACAGCGGGTTGAAGGTGCTGCGACCGGGATTGGCGGCGATGCTCTCCCCTGCCGAACGGCCGAGCCGGTTGCACGAACCTTCGATGAAATTCTCGAAGTTGTAGATCGGATTGAGGCAGGGATCGATGTTGAGCTTGCGCAGTCCGGGGATGATATAGGGACTGCCCGTGTAGTGGTCGCCCACCTCGGGGATGGGAATCTCGGCGTTGCGGGGTTTGCTGCCCTTCGGCCGCTCTTCCATATAGATATCATCGAGGATGCGGACCTTGTAAACGAGCGAGGCGCCCGGTCCGATCTCCCTGCGGAGCACTTTGCTCAGGATGCCGATGAAATGTTCTTCTATATACTCGCGCCAAAAGTCGGAAGGGACCTCGATCGTCAGCCGTTGCGCATCAAGCGCGATCGGCTTGATCGGGCCAAACCAGGTCTTGAAAGACTCTTCATTCAGGTTATCCCTGAGAATCTCCAGACAGCGGTTCCAAACTTCTATGACGGGGTTGTCGGAAGTCATCAGTTCAGGTTACTTTCCAACAACAAAATTGGGGAAAAAATGGGGATTAAAAAAACTTTTTTTTATTGTTTTTTTTCAAAAAATCGCAAGATGCTGACAATCAAGAAAAAAAATTTTATGTTTTTGTTCATACCTGATAATCAACGAGTTATCAAGTTGTAAAACGCATATTCCACTGAGGCTTATTGACTTATAACCCTCACAATGCTTAAAATTTTAAGGGGCTTCAGTCGATCTTCACGACGAAGGCGCCGGGGAACTTTTTCTGGATGGCCGGAAGCTGGCTGGCCGCCTCCTCTTTGGAGGAAAAGTTACCAACAGAATATTTGTAAAAACCGTTGATAAAACGCTCGCGGTATTCCTGCACACCCTTGAGTTCTGGAGAGCCGTTTTTTAACTTTTTCGAGGAGGCCAGAATCTGGATTTCATAGTGCGGTCCCACGATGGCGGCCGGGGGTGCCGGGGGGGTGACGGGCTCCTCGTCGTCATTGTTTTCCAGGACGGCGGGGTCAAAGGTAAAAGAGCCGTCGCTGTCGTAGGTCTCCTTGAAGGAAGCGAAGGCCCGGAAGATGTCATCGGCGATCTTCTGCCGGTTGTCGGCGTTGTTGAGCGTCGTGCGGTCGGAGCTGTTGGAGAGGAAGCCCACCTCGACCAGGACTGAAGGCATCGTGGTCCGCCAGAGGACCATGAGCGGCGCCTGTCGCACGCCCCGGCTCTTCTTGATGGGGCCGTTGCTGATGAACTGCTGCTGGACCAGCGAGGCGAAGGCGATGCTCTGCTCGAAATGGGCGTTCTGCATCAGGTTGAAGATGATGTAGGATTCCGGATTGTCGGGATCGAAGCCCTCGTAAGTCGTGGAATAGTCCTCCTCCAGCAGGATCACGGAGTTCTCCCGCTTGCAGACTGCCATGTTCGACTCGCTCTTGTCGGTACCCATGACGAAGGTCTCCGTGCCGGATGCCGTCGTGGACCGGGCGGAATTGACGTGGATGGAGATGAACAGGTCGGCATGGTTGCGGTTGGCGATGTTGCCACGCTCGGCCAGTTCCACGAACTTGTCGGTCTTGCGGGTATAGATGACCTTTACGTCGGGATACTCCTGCTGGATGCGGGCGCCCAGGCGCAGGGCCAGGTCGAGGTTGATCTGCTTCTCGCTCAGCTTGCTCTGCTTCGACACGGCGCCGGGGTCGTGGCCACCGTGCCCGGCGTCGATGACGACGGTCTTGAGCCGCAGCCCTCCCTCCTGGGCAAAGACGCGAACAGACGGCGTCAGGAGCAGGAAAAGGGCTAGCAGGAAGAAACCCGCCCGCAGCAGCGCTTTATTTGACCACGATGGCATATTACTTGCTTATTTTTTTTCTATTTTTGCCGATTAATTAGCAAATATACGAATTTTGTTCCATAATAGAATATCAGCCGGATCCTTGTTCAAGGCTATGTTGACCATCCTGCTTCTGCTCGTTGCCGGAAGCATGCCGGTTTGGGCACAGGAGCCTGACACCCTGGCGCGCATTTCTGTGCGCGACTCGCTGGTATTCACCCCCGATACACTGGCTGCAGCGCCCGATACACTGGACATGACGGCCCGCCCCGACTCCACCTTCCTGCCCGCCGACACCCTCTTCATCCAGCCCAAGGGCATGATTGACCGCCCGGCCTTCTCCACGGCCCGTGACTCCGTGATGGAGGACATCGAAAACAACATCATCTATTATTTCGGCGACGTCACGGCCAAATACCAGGATATGGAACTCAAGGCCGACTATATGGCCTACAACACCAAGCTCAACATCGTCTACGCCAAGGGTACGACCGACACCATCACCGGCGTGGTCACGGGCCGTCCCGTGATGACCACAGACGGCAAGAGCTACGAGATGGACGAGGTCTTCTACAACTTCGAGACCCGCAAGGCCCGCATCAAGAACATGGCCACGCAGCAGGACGAGGGCAAGCTGGTGGGTGAAAAACTCAAGATGATGCCCGACCAGTCCATCAACATCTCGGGCGGCAAATACACGGTCTGCGACGCCGAGCACCCGCATTATTACCTGAAGATGACCGCGGCCAAGATCATGACCAAGCCCAAGCAGCGCACCATGTTCGGCCCGGCCTATGCGGTGATTGCCGATGTCCCGATTCCGTTCATCATCCCCTTCGGCTTTGTCCCGGAGCGTCCCGACCGCGCCAGCGGCATCCTGATCCCGAGCTACGGCGAGGAAAACGCCCGCGGCCTGTACCTGCGTGATTTCGGCTATTCCATCGTCATCGGCGACTACCTGGACCTGGCCCTGACCGGCGACATCTATTCCTACGGTTCCTGGGCCGCCCGCCTGACCTCCCGCTACAAGAAACGCTACGCCTTCGACGGTTCCCTGGCCATCAACTATTCCGACGATATCACGGGCGAGCGCGGCACCGATTCCTTCTCCGAATCGAAGAACTTCGGCATCAACTGGAGCCACTCCCAGGACGCCAAGGCCCGGCCCGGTACCTCTTTCCGCGCCTCCGTCAACTTCTCGAGCCCGTCGAACAACCGCTACAACTCCACCAGCGTGAGCGATGCCCTGCAGAACCAGGCCTCCTCGTCCATCTCCTGGTCCAAGACCTGGAGCGGCGTCTCCCTCTCGGCCAACATGCTGCACAGCCAGAACTCCCGCGACAGTTCCTACAGCTTCACCCTGCCGAACATCACCTTCAACGTGAACCGTTTCTATCCCTTCAAGCGGAAAAACCGCGTCGGAAAAGAACGTTTTTACGAGCAGATCTCCTTCAGCTACGGAACGACCTTCCAGAACAAGGTGGCGTTCAAGGCCAGCGAGTTCGGTTTCAACAAGGACCTGCTCAACAAGATGCAGAGCGGCATGAACCACAACTTTGCCATCGGCCTGCCCGGCTTCACGCTCTTCAAATACCTGCAGTTCACCCCGAGCGTCAGCTATGGCATGAACTGGTTCTTCCGGGAGCAGTCGCGCCAATACAACCCCGAGACCGACAAGGTGGAAACCGTCTGGGGCGACCAGTTCGGCACCTTCGGCATCACCCAGACCTATTCGGGTGGCATTTCCATGAACACCCGCATCTACGGTATGTTCCAGTTCGGCAAGCGCAGCAAGCTGCAGGCGATCCGCCACATGATCACCCCGTCGGTGAGTTTCTCGTACAGCCCGAACCTGGCCACGAAATTCAACGGCTACACTTCCTATACCTATACGGACAAGGAAGGGGTGGAACGCACCATAGAATATAACAAATACGCCGGCCAGCTCTATTCCCCGCCGAGCGCGGGCCGCAATGCCTCGCTCTCGTTCAGCTTTGCCAACAACCTGGAGGCCAAGGTATTGAAAAATACAGACCCCATGGCGCCACCGCCCGATAACCCCAAGGACAAATACAAGAAGGTCAAACTGATCGACCAGCTCAACCTCAGCGGATCCTACAACTTCCTGGCCGACTCCATGCGCCTGTCGAATATCAACCTGACCGCCGGTACCACGATTTTCGGCAAACTCGGCATCAACGCGAACATGGCCTTCGACCCTTATGCGATCGACGAGCACGGACGGCGCATCAATAAATTGAACGTCGTGAAGACCGGCATTCCGGCCCGTCTGGTCAACGCCAGCGCCTCGCTCTCCTACTCCATCAACGGCAACGGCAGCTACAATGGCAATGACGGACACAACAGCCAGGGCCAGGGTCAGGGAAAGGGCGGCGGCAACAACAGCGGTTCCGACTATGCCCGCGTGTACTACCATCCCATCACGGGCGAGTACATTCCGGGCGGCTGGGTCTACTACCTCAATCCGAACATCCCCTGGTCGCTGAGTTTCAACTACAATTATTCGTATTCCCGGTCCTATCAGTTTGCCAACGAGCAGCTTTCCATCCAGCACCGGCATGTCCAGACTCTCAGCGTGGCCGGCCAGATCCGCCTCACGAAGGCCCTGAACTTCAACATTAACACCGGCTTCGACCTAACCCAGATGAAGCTCAGCACCACCCAGGTCAGCGCCACCTACGACCTGCACTGTTTCGCCATTTCCGTATCGTGGGTCCCGACCGGACAGTGGGAAAGCTGGAGCTTCCGCATCGCCGCCAAGGCATCGGCCCTGAGCGACATCCTGCAGTTCAAGAAATCCGCCAGTTATTGGGATAAATAAAAAATAATTCCTATCTTTGTGGTATCAAATCGACCCGGCGCGGCGCATCCTGCCCGCTGGCTTCCCAATCCAACTAGATGTTAGACATAATCGAATTGAGCGGCAAGAGTCAGGAAGACCTTGTTGCAATCGCCAAAGAACTGAACGTACGCAAACCCGCTTCGCTGAGCAAGGACGATCTGGTCTACGCCATCCTCGACGAGCAGGCCATCCAGAGCAAGGAATCCCCTGTCAAGCAACGGCAGCAGCGGAAGAAAGGCGGCAAGAAGGCCGAAACGGCCGAAAAAGCCACCGCTCCCGCACCCGCCGCTCCGGCCGAGAATACACCTGCGCCCGCTGCAGAAGGCGCTGACAATACGAACAAACGCAAACGCGGCCGTCCCAAGAAGAGCGCTGCCACCGAAGCGCTGCCCGAGCTTCCGCTCGCTCCCGCGCCCGAAGCACCGGCCGCAGCGGAAAACGCACCAGCAGCCGAAAATCCGGAAACACCCGCAGCCGAGAAGCAGCAGTCCCGGAAAGGCGGCAAGAAGCAGCGCCCGCGCATCGACAAGCCGGAAGCCGCCCAGCAGCCTGAAGCCAAGGCGGAAGCACAGCCTCAGCCTGCGCAGCAGCCGAAACAGCCGCAAAACCAGCAGAACCAGCAGCGCAAGCAGCAGAATCAGCAGAATCAACAGCAGAACCAGCCGCAGCAGCAGAATCAGCAAAACCAGCAAAATCAGCAGCCGAAACAGCCCCGCATCGAATTCGAAGGCACCGTGGAGGCAACCGGCGTGTTGGAGATCATGCCCGACGGCTACGGTTTCCTGCGCTCCTCCGATTACAATTACCTGAATTCTCCCGACGATATCTACGTCTCGCAGAACCAGATCAAGATGTACGCCCTCAAGACGGGCGACACCATCCTCGGCGAGATCCGTCCGCCGCGCGAAGGCGATAAATATTTCCCGCTGGTGAAGATCAACCGCATCAACGGCCGTTCACCGGAATTCATCCGCGACCGCGTGCCGTTCGACTTCCTTACCCCGCTCTTCCCGGACGAGAAATTCAACCTCACCGGCCATGGGCACAACAGCAACATCTCGGTCCGCGTGGTGGACCTCTTCACCCCCATCGGCAAAGGCCAGCGCGGCTTGATCGTGGCGCAGCCGAAGACCGGTAAGACCGTGTTGCTCAAGGATATCGCCAACGCCATCGCCGACAACCACCCGGAAGTGTACATGATCGTCCTGCTCATCGACGAGCGTCCGGAGGAGGTCACCGACATGCAGCGCAGCGTCAAGGCGGAAGTCATCGCCTCGACCTTCGACGAGCCGGCTGACCACCACGTGAAAGTGGCCAACATGGTGCTGGAAAAAGCCAAACGCCTGGTGGAATGCGGCCATGACGTCGTGATCCTGCTCGACTCGATCACCCGCCTCGCCCGCGCCTTCAACACCGTGCAGCCCGCATCGGGCAAGGTGCTCTCCGGCGGTGTGGACGCCAACGCCCTCCACAAGCCCAAGCGCTTCTTCGGCGCGGCCCGCAACATCGAGGGCGGCGGTTCGCTCACCATCCTGGCTACGGCCCTTACCGAGACCGGTTCCAAGATGGACGACGTGATCTTCGAGGAATTCAAGGGTACCGGCAACCTGGAGCTCCAGCTCGACCGCAAGCTCTCCAACCGCCGCATCTTCCCGGCCGTCGACGTCACCCTCAGCTCCACTCGCCGCGACGATCTGCTCTACGATCCCGAATACATCAACCGCATCTGGATCCTGCGCAACCACCTGGCTGACATGACCTCGCTGGAAGCCATGGAATTCATGAAGAGCCGCCTCGAAAAGACCCGCGACAACGAGGAATTCCTGATTTCAATGAATGGGGATAAACTAAGTTAAATTTATTTTGCAAGTAGAAAAAAAGTTTCTACATTTGCAGTCCCAAAACAAAGGGACATGCTTCCTTAGCTCAGTTGGTAGAGCACGACACTCTTAATGTTGGGGTCCAGGGTTCGAGCCCCTGAGGGAGCACGAAAAGCCGCTGCGATTGCAGCGGCTTTTTCGTGCTCCCTCAGCTTAGTGCGGGGCACATCCCCGCACCCCTCGCGCTCCGCGCGGCCCGCTAAAGCGGGCTTTACCGTTATCGTCAGCGAGCGTATCAGCGGGTGGTTTTCAGATCGGACGGCATTTTTTCTGCCGGCCGGAATGAAAACCAGAGCTGAGGAGCGAGCAATTAGAGAAGTTCATTATCTTTGTAGGTTAATATGAGCCATCTCGTTGAGGAATTAAGGGAGCGAAAGACGCTGGATGACCAGGGATTGAAGGCACTGTTGGAAAGTGACGATCAATCTTTGGAAGAAGATCTCTTCCGCAACGCGCGGGAGGTGGCGGTGGCGCAGTTTGGGCGGGAGATCTGGCTGCGTGCTCTGATCGAATGGAGCAACGTCTGCCGGAACGACTGCTACTACTGCGGCATCCGGCGCAGCAACCAGACCCTTCCCCGCTATTCCCTCACCCCCAACGAAATCCTCAGCAGCTGCGACCAGGCCTGGAAACTGGGTCTGCGGACCTTCGTCCTCCAGGGGGGCGAGAACCCGGCCGCCGCGGAAGCCCTCGCCCCCACCGTCGCCGAGATGCGTGCATCCTGGCCCGAGGCCGCCATTACCCTCTCGCTGGGCGAACTCCCCTTTGAAACTTATGCGCTGCTGCGCCGCAGCGGTGCCAACCGCTACCTGCTGCGCCACGAGACGGCCAGCCCCGCCCATTACAGCCGCCTCCACCCTGCCTCCATGCAGCTGGAGCACCGCCTGGCCTGCCTGCAGGAACTGCAGCGGCTCGGCTACCGGACCGGCATGGGCATGATGGTGGGCAGCCCCTTCCAAACCACCGGCGACCTGATCGCCGACATCCGCCTCATCGAACAGGTCCAACCCGGCATGATCGGACTGGGGCCCTTCATTCCCCACCCCGACACCCCGCTGGGCTCGTACCCCGCCGGCAGCGCCACGCTGACTCTTCGGCTCTACGCCATCCTGCGCCTCATGCTGCCCCAGGCGTGGATCCCTTCCACCACAGCCCTCTCCACCCTGCACCCCGACGGCCGCAAGGCCGGCATCCTGGCCGGCGCCAATGTGGTGATGCCCAACTTTACCCCGGCTTCCCACCGCGGCGACTATGCCCTTTATGCAGGCAAAAGCGCCCCGGCCGTTGAAGCAGAAGAAAACCTGAAACTACTCATCCAAGAAATAGAAAGTATCGGATATCATGTATAATCCTTCCTCCACCCACGCCGACGAATTCATCGACCACGCCGAGGTCCTTGAGACCCTGGCCGAAGCGGCCCGCGAAAGCCGCAAGCCGCAGCGCGTCCGCGAAATCCTCGAAAAGGCCTCATTGTGCAAGGGCCTCAGCCACCGGGAAGCAGCCATCCTGCTCGACTGCGACGATCCCGCGCTCGAAGCCCGGCTCTACGAACTGGCCGGCGAGATCAAACAGCGCTTCTACGGTAACCGCATCGTGCTCTTCGCGCCGCTCTATCTGTCGAACTACTGCATCAACGGCTGCGTCTACTGCCCGTACCACGCCAAGAACCGCAGCATCCCCCGCAAGAAGCTCACACAGGAAGAAATCGCCGAAGAAGTGCGCGCGCTCATCCGCACCGGACACAAGCGCCTGGCCGTGGAGGCCGGCGAAGATCCCAAGCACAATCCGCTGGAATACATTCTCGATTCGATCAAGACCATTTATTCCGTCAAGGAAGGTGGCAACTCCATCCGCCGGGTGAACGTCAACATCGCCGCCACGGATGTGGAATCATACCGGAAGCTCAAGGCCGCGGGCATCGGCACCTATATCCTTTTCCAGGAAACCTACAACCGGCAGCAGTACGAAAGCCTGCACCCCACCGGTCCCAAGAGCAACTACGAATGGCACACCGAAGCCATGGACCGCGCCCAGGAAGGTGGCTGCGACGACGTGGGCGTCGGCGTGCTCTTCGGCCTGGGCGGCTACCGCTACGAACTCACGGCGCTGCTTATGCATGCCGAGCACCTGGAGGCGCGCTTCGGCGTCGGCCCGCACACCATCAGCATGCCGCGCATCTGCCCGGCCGACGACGTGTCGCTCGAAAGTTTCCCCGATGCGCTGCCCGACAGCATCTTCCGGAAGATCGTGGCTGTGCTCCGCGTGGCGGTACCCTATACCGGCATGATCATCTCCACCCGGGAATCGGCCCGGATGCGGGAACAGCTCCTGCACTGCGGCGTATCGCAGATCAGCGGCGGCTCGCGCACCAGCGTGGGCGGCTACACCACCGAAGAGCGCCACGATGAAACGGCACAGTTCGACGTGTCCGACACCCGGCCCCTCGACGACGTGGTGCGCTGGCTGCTGGAACAGGACCACATCCCGAGTTTCTGCACGGCCTGCTACCGCGAAGGCCGCACCGGCGACCGCTTCATGGCGCTGTGCAAGAGCGGCAAGATCAGCCTCTGCTGCACACCCAACGCCCTGATGACCCTCAAGGAATACCTCATGGACTATGCCTCTCCGGCGACACGTGCCGAAGGTGAACGGCTCATCGCTGCTTCGCTGGGCGATATCCCGGAAGGCCGCGTCCGCGAAAAGACCATCGAACGCCTCGCCCGCATCGAAGCCGGCGAGCGCGATTTCCGCTTCTAATGTCATTTCGACCAAGCGAAGCGCGTGGAGAAATCTCTATGGAACGAACTATCATTTCCTTCTTCGGCCCGACCAACAGCGGCAAGTCGACACTGGTCAACGCCATCGCCGGCCAGCAGGTGTCGCTGGTCAGCCCCGTGCCCGGCACGACCACCGATCCGGTGCGGAAGCTGATCGAACTGCCTGACCTGGGGCCATGCGTGCTCATCGATACCGCCGGCCTCGACGATGTGTCCGTGCTCGGCGACGAGCGCCGGCGCCTGACGCTGTCCATCCTCGATGAGACGGATGTGGCGGTCTATGTGCCGCCGATGTCCCAGAAAGTGGGACAGCAGCCGCAAAAAGGGGCCGAAACTGCCGTTGATGTCCCCGAATTCGGGACATCGGCGACACCTGTCGTTGTATACCGGCACGGAGAGTCGGTCGCATCGCTGCTGCAGCGAATCGCGGCGGCTGCGCCAAAGCCGGAGGAACGCTTCCTGACCGGTGATCTGGTGGCGGCCGGCGACACCGTGCTGCTGGTCATGCCACAGGACAGCGAGGCGCCCAAAGGCCGCCTCATCCTGCCGCAGGTGCAGGTCATTCGAGAACTCCTCGACCGCGGCTGCAACCCGCTTTGCTGTACACCCGCTTCCCTGCCAGCAGCCCTCGCCACTCTCAAGGCACAACCATCGCTTGTTATCACGGATGCATCAGTCTTCCAGGCCGTCAACGCAGCGCTGCCGCCCGAGACGCCGCTGACCGCTTTCTCCGTGCTCCTGGCCGCCGCCAAGGGCGACACGGCCGTCTTCGTCGAAGGCGCGCAGGCCATCGACCGGCTTACTCCCGACTCCCGCGTGCTCATTGCGGAAGCCTGCTCGCATGTTCCTGATACAGAGGATATCGGAAGGGTAAAGATTCCGAATCTTCTGCGCGCTGTACACGGCACGCAAAAGATTGATATCGCTGCAGGAAACGACTTTCCGGAAGACCTGACGCCCTATGACCTGATCATCCATTGCGGCGCCTGCGTTGCGTCGCGGACGCTGGTACGGGCGCGTACGAGAAAGGCACTCCTTGCGGGAGTGCCCATCACCAATTACGGCATCGCCCTGGCAAAACTGCAGGGCATGCTCGAAAGAATCGTCATTCCCGGTTCTCGAACTCGGAAACAATCTTCTTGATGTCCGCCGGATTCAGCCGGCCGTAGACCTTCTCGCCGATCGTAGCTACGGGAGCCAGACCGCAGGCACCCACGCAACGCAGGCAGTCGAGCGAGAACTTGCCGTCGGGCGTAGTCTGACCCACGTCGATGCCCAGCACGCGCTTGAATTCTTCCAGCAGCTTGTCGGCGCCCCGCACGTAGCAGGCGGTTCCCAGGCAGACCGAGATCGGATACTTGCCCTTGGGCGTCATCGTGAAGAACGAATAGAACGTCACCACACCATAGACCTTCGAAGCCGGTATACCCAGCTTCCTGGCAACGATACGCTGCACAGGCTCAGGCAGATAGCCGAGCTTGGACTGGCATTCATGCAGAATGGCGATCAGTTCACCGGGATCGTTGTTGAATTGTTCGCAGACCTCCTCCACCTGGCGGACGGCCTCACAGGATAATTTCATCTCACTCATACTACTGGATCTGTTTGTTGGAATAATGGGTGTGCAGCAGTTCTTCGGAACGTTCGCTCAGCGGTTCGCCGAGATAGTCCTCGTACAGCTTGATGATATCGGGGTTCTTGTGGCTCATGCGGATTTCCTTGCCTTCATCCTCGCGGTAGATCGCCGCCGCACGGGCCTGCAGGATCTCGATGTGGCCATGGTGATACGGCTGGCCGGCGCCGCCGATGCAGCCGCCCGGGCAGGCCATCACTTCCACCACGTGGTAATCGAGCTCGCCCTTGCGCAACTTGTCCATCAAGATGCGCGCATTGCTCAGAGTGTGGGCCACGCAGACCTTGAGCGGGAAGCCCGCCAGGTCGATGGTCGCCTCCTTGATGCCCTCGAAGCCACGGACTTGCGTAAATTCGAGCTTGGGCAGTTCCTTGCCGGTATACACTTCGTACACGGTACGGAGCGCGGCTTCCATCACACCGCCGGAAGCGCCGAAAATAGCGCCGGCGCCGGAAGACTCGCCCATCGGCGTGTCGAACTCGCTGTCAGGAAGTTCAGGGAAACGGATGTTGGCTCGTTTAATCAGCCGCGCGAGTTCACGGGTGGAGATGGAGTAGTCTACATCAGGCAGGCCGTCGCGGGTGAATTCCGGGCGCTCGCACTCGTATTTCTTCGCAAGACAAGGCATGATCGAGACGACCACCACCTTCTTCGGATCGATGCTCCGCTTCTCGCACCACCAGGTCTTGGCGATGGCGCCGAACATCTGGCCGGGCGACTTGGCGGAAGACGGATAATCCAGCAGGTCGGGATAGTTGTGTTCGAAGAAGTTGACCCAGGCCGGGCAGCATGAAGTCATGATCGGGAGGTTGACGCTCTTATCGCCGGCCAGGTGTGCCTTCAGGCGCTGGAGGATCTCGGCGCCTTCTTCCATGATGGTCAGGTCGGCAGCGAAGTCGGTGTCGAATACCTTGGTGAAACCCAGGTACTTGAGCGCCGTCACCAGCTTTCCGGTGACGATCGAGCCCGGTTTCATGCCGAACTCTTCGCCGAGAGCCACACGAACGGCGGGCGCCGGCTGGGCGATGACGATCTTGTCGGGATTGACCAGGTCGTCGAGCAGGCGGTCGGTGTTGTCACGCTCGGTCAGGGCGCCTGTCGGGCAGACGGCAACGCACTGGCCGCAGTAGGTGCAGTCCGTATCCTTGAACATGCGGTCGAAGGTCGGGGCGATGGTGGTGTCGAAACCCCGGCGCACAGCGCCGAGGACGCCCACGGACTGGACATTGTTGCACACGCTTTCGCAACGGCGGCAGAGGATGCACTTGTCCATGTTGCGCGTGATGGCGGCCGTGATCTCTTTCTTGCGGGCCGACTGTTCGCCACCCTGAAAAGGCATCTGGCGGATGTTGAAACGCATCACCAGGCGCTGGAGCTCGCAGTCGCTGCATTTCGGGCAGGTGAGGCAGTCGTTCGGGTGGTCAGAGAGCATGAGTTCCGCAATGGTCTTGCGAGCACGGATCACGCGAGCGGAGTTGGTGTAGACCACCATGCCTTCGGTGCACATCGTGGCGCAGGAAGGGGCCAGGTTGCGGCGACCCTCCACCTCCACGACACAGATGCGGCAGGAAGCCGGATTGTTTTTGACGCAGGTGCCCTTGAGGTCGATGTGGCACAGCGTGGGGATGGCGATGCCGATGGACGCCGCTGCGTCTAGGATGGTCGTTCCGGGCGCTACGCGCACGGGACGTTTATCGATACTGAGATTGATTTTCTTTTCCATACGCGACTAGATGACGGAAATCGCACCGAAATGGCAGCGCGAGGTGCACATG
>CAJODQ010000022.1 GCA_905233345.1 uncultured Bacteroidales bacterium | reverse complement strand
GAGTACGTCCGTGCGCCCATCAAGTGGACGCGTGGCGGCAGCGTCCCTTCCGCTGCGTTGAACGGAAAGGTGGACAACGCGATGCTCAGCGCGGACATTTCTGTGGAAGCGCAGGAGCAGAACAACGCTTCTGTTTTGCGGGTGTACCGCAATTTCGCGAAGGCGCGCAATGGCTGGAAAGCCTTGGCGCAGGGACAAATGGAGGTGCTCACCAGCCCGAATTCCGCCGTGGCCATGTGGAAGATGATCCATGAAGGGCAGACAGTGCTGGTGGTCCACAATTTCGGGTCTGGCGCTCCGGTGCTGCCGCTCAGCAATTATAAGACCGACAAACTGATCGTCTCGAACGGCACGGTGACGGTCTCGAACGGGGCCGTGGCGCTGGGAGCGTATGCTTCTGCGGTATTTTTGCAATAAACCAGATATTATGCGTAAAGCGATTCTTTTCTTAACGATACTTTTGGCGGCGGGATGTGGCCACGTGAAGGTGGCACCGGCGCCGCTGTTCGACAGCGCGCCGCTGGCGAGTCCCTGCCTGCTGGAGCAGGACACCAATGTCGTGATCCTGCGCGACTATTTCCCGACCCTTCCGTCGATGGATACACTCGAAATCCCGACGACCGTGTCGGATCCCTGGCTCCGCTATCTGGAGATCACCGCACTGGACCAAAAAGCCGCATTGGTGCTCAAGAACCGACTGCCTGAAAAACTCGCGAGCGCTGATCCGGCCAAGGCTCCGTTCATCACCACGGCTCCTGTGCCCGGAAAAGACGACAAGTTCTATATCCTGATCGAGAATCAAGCCGACGACGTGCAGGTGCTCTGGCAGAACACCCTGCTTGACAAAGAGCACGGCATCCGCGTGATCGACCGTAGCAAGCTCGAGATTACCGTACCGCGGAACGCGCGCAAGCTGGAGCGCTCCTTCATCCGCGCCTACGCCGCCAACGCCTACGGCATCGGCAACGACATCCTCGTGCCACTCCAATACGGCAAGGTCGTGCGCGGCACCGAAGAGCTCAAGCGCACGGACAAGCATGCGCAGGTGCTTTATTCCCTGATGATCGACCGCTTCGTGAATGGCCGCAAAGACAATGACATGCCGCTTAACTCGCCGCTCGTGAATCCGAAAGTGGACTATTGGGGCGGTGACCTTGTCGGCGTGACGAAGACCCTGGAGAGCGGCTATTTCGACAAGCTGGGCGTGACCACCATCTGGCTGTCGCCCATCACCCAGAACCCCTTCACCGCCTGGGGCCAGATCCACGATCCCGAAACGAAGTTCAGCGGCTATCACGGCTACTGGCCGTACTACGCCACGGCCGTGGACGTGCGCTACGGCACAGAGGAGGAGCTCCGCGAGCTGCTCGACAAGGCGCATGCCGACAACAAGAACGTGATCCTCGACTACGTGTCGAACCATATGCATATCCAGAGCCCTACGTTGACCGCGCATCCCGACTGGACCACGCCCTCCGATACGCCGGACGGCCGTCCGAACCGTCAGCTCTACGACGAATTCCGCCTGACCACCTGGTTTGACGACCATATCCCCACGCTCGACCTGGAGCGGGCTGACATCTGCGCGCAGCTCACCGACTCTGCGCTGTACTGGGTGCAGCACTTCGATTTCGACGGCTTCCGCCACGATGCCACCAAGCACGTGCCCGAGCAGTACTGGCGCATGCTCACGCGCAAGCTCCTCGACAGCCTCCCCGGCCGTACCTTCTACCAGATCGGCGAGACCTACGGCTCGACTTCGCTCATCAACTCGTATGTGAAGCCCGGCATGCAGGACGCGCAGTTCGACTTCAACGTCTATGACACCTTCACCTGGGCAACGACCGACAAGGAGAAGGGTTCCTTCGAGGGCCTTTCGAACCGCATCGCAGAAGACCTTTCGGTCTACGGCTCGCACCACCTGATGGGCAATATCACCGGCAACCACGACCGCCCGCGCTACATCTGCAAGGTCACCGGCGACGTGCGCCCGGGCGAGGACGACAAGCTGGCAGGCTGGCACCGCGACATCAAAGTGACCGACCCCATCGGCTACGATTACCTGAAGATGCTCCACGCGATGAACTTCACGATTCCGGGCATCCCCTGCATCTATTACGGCGACGAATTCGGCCAGCCCGGCGCCAACGACCCGGACAACCGCCGCTGGATGCAGTTCGACGGCCTGACCCCGGACGAACAGAAGACCCTCGAAGAGACGGAATTCCTGGCCCATCTGCACAACGCGTCGATGCCGCTGATCTATGGCGACTACAAGCTGCTGTACGCCGACAAGGACGTCATGGCCTATAGCCGCAGTTACATGGGCGAGACCGTGGTGGTCGTGCTCAACAAGGCCCGGGAACCCCGCAAGGTTGATCTCACCTTGCCGTGCGGTCTTACCTGTGACGGGCAGAACCAGCTGAGCGTGGAAGTCGCCCCGGTTTACTATGCAATCATCAAATAATCCGAACATATGAAAAAGATTCTGAGTTTCCTGCTCCTTCTCTTCTGCCTGGTGGCCTGCAAGAAGGCCGCTCCGGAGGGAAATGTGACCCATGTGATCCATCCTGAATGGGCGCAGCACGCCGTGATCTACCAGGTCAACGTGCGCCAGTTCTCGCCCGAGGGAACCTTTGCCGCCATTGAACCGCAACTCGACCGTCTCGCTGAAATGGGCGTTGACATCCTCTGGCTGATGCCCATCCATCCCATCGGTGTGGAAGGCCGTAAAGGCACGCTGGGCAGCTACTATGCCGTGCAGGACTATTGTGCCGTGAACCCCGAGTTCGGCACGCAGGAAGACTTCGATCACTTCCTGGCCGCCGCCCATGAGAAAGGCTTCAAAGTGATCCTCGACTGGGTGGCCAACCACACGGGCCGTGACCACGCCTGGACGCGCGAGCACCGCGACTGGTATCACCTCGACAAGGACGGCAACCTGGCCACGCAGTACGACTGGACCGACATCGCCCACCTCGATTATGTGAACCACCCCGAAGTTTATGACGCCATGGAGAGCCAGATGCAGTTCTGGATCGACCGCGGCGTGGACGGCTTCCGCTGTGATGTAGCTTCCGAGGTTCCGACCGATTTCTGGGACAAGGCCTTTGCAGATTTCCGCGATCAGCGCGGCGACGATCTCTTCTTCCTGGCCGAGGCCGAGACGCCCGCCCTGCAGGTGAACGCGTTCGACGCCTATTATGCTTGGCAGCAGATGCACCTGTGGTATGATGTGGCCGCCGGCAAGAAGAACGCCGGGGACCTGGCCGACTTCTATGTAAACTACGCTGATGCGACCGGCATGCCGGCCGGCACCTGGGCCATGAACTTCATCTCCAACCACGATCAGAACTCCTGGACGGGCACAAACCTCGAAATGTTCGGCCCCATGCTCAAAGAGTTCACCGTGCTGACCTTCATGCTCCCGGGCATTCCGATGCTCTATAACGGCGACGAGGTCGGTCTGAACAAGCGGCTGGAATTCTTTGAGAAAGATCCGATCGACTGGAGCCGCGACCCGCTGGAGATGACCAAACTCTACAAGGAACTCATCGCCCTGCGCGACCTGCACGCCTGCCTCTGGGCCTTCCCGTGGGGCGGCACGATGGCCGTGCTGCCGACCGATCACCCTGAACAGGTGTTCGCGTTTGAGCGCGAAGAAGAAGGAGACATGTGCCTGGCCATGTTCAACTTCTCGGACGAGGTGGTGACCTTCAAGGTAGAGAATCACCTGGTGACGACCGACAGCGAATTCACGCTGCCGGCCCATGGCTATCATATTATTTTCAGCGTCGGCGACTGCTTCGGCGACTGCGATGAAAGCGAATTTGAAAATGAAGAATAAGATCCTGCTGCTGCTGGCAGCCCTGCTGTGTATGACGACGCTCCGGGCAGAGAAGATAGACAGGGTGGAACCGCCCTGCTGGTGGATTGGCATGGAGACAGATCTCCAGCTGATGATTCATGGCGACCGCATCGCCGGTTCGAAGGTGACGGTCGACGCCTCCGTCAAGGGCCTTTCGGTCGGCAAGGTGGTCGAGACCGACAATCCGAACTACCTCTTTGTGGAGGTGAAGATCGGCAACCGCCTGGAGCCCGGGTTCTATACGTTCAACATCTTGACCCCGGACGGCCGCCAGTTTGATTTCGATTATGAGATCCTCAAGCGACGCGAAGGCTCTGCCAAACGCGAGTCGTTTGGCCCGTCCGACGCCGTGTATCTGCTGATGCCCGACCGCTTCGCCAACGGTGACAAGAAGAACGATTCTTCGCCTGAGGCTGCCGAGAAAGCCAATCCGAAGAACCTGGGCGGGCGCCACGGCGGTGACATCCAGGGCATCATCGACCATCTCGACGACCTGGTGAGCCTGGGCGTGACCACCATCTGGCCCACGCCGCTGACTTTCGACAACGAGAAGGCCTATTCGTATCACGGCTATGCCTGCGCCGACTACTACCGCATCGACCCGCGCTATGGCACCAACACGCTCTATCAGTATTTCGTGGAGCAGGCCCACAACAAGGGCCTGAAGGTCATCATGGACATGGTGCCGAACCATTGCGGTACGGCGCACTGGTGGATGGAGGACCTGCCTTCCAAGACCTGGATCAACTATCCCGAGAACCTGGAGCGCGGAGGGGACAAACTCATCCGCACCAATGCCGCCATGTCGACGCACAACGACCCTCATGCCGCGGAAGTGGACAAGGAAAGCTGCGTGAAGGGCTGGTTTGACACCACGATGCCCGACATGAACCTGGCCGACCCGCTCGTGCGGCACTACCTCGAGCAGGTGGCGGTCTGGTGGGTTGAATTCGCCGACCTGGATGGCCTTCGCGTGGACACCTTCCCGTATTCCGACAAGGCCGGCATTGCCGCCTGGACGAAAGCCATCCGCAACGAGTACAAGAACCTCAACATCGTGGGAGAGGTCTGGTTCGGCGACGTGGCCTCCTGCGCTTATTGGGAAGGCGTCAAGCAGAAAGACGGCTACAACTCCCATCTGCCTTCGGTGATGGACTTCCCGCTGCTGTTCGCGACCCTGAGCGCCCTGACCGACGAGGGCACGTCCTGGGAACCGAGCATGCTTCGCATCTATAATTCCCTCGCGCTCGACCGCCTCTACGACGATCCTTCCGACATCCTGATCTTCCTCGGCAACCACGACACGGAGCGCCTGGCCCACGCGCTGGGCGGCGACACGCAGAAGATCAAAATGGCCTATGCGATGCTGGCCACCATGCGCGGCGTGCCGCAGCTCTACTACGGCGACGAGTACGGCCTGCAGAGTGCCGACGGCACGGTGGGCCACTCGCAGGAGCGCGTCGACATGCCCTGGAACAAGTTCACACGCCCGCAGATCGAACTGCGCAAGTATATTTCCGACCTCTTCACCTGGCGCAAGCGCTCGAAAGCCGTGGCAGAGGGTGATCTCATCCACTTCCGGCCCGATGCCGCCAACGTGTACGTGTATTTCCGGACTGTGAAAGGGGAGAGTGTGATGACCATTCTCAACGGCGGAGAGAAAGATTATGTGGTCGACTGGCCCCATTTCTCGGAAATAACCGCTAAATTTGCGCAGAAAGGCAAAAACATCATGACCGGCGATCGTTTCCGGCTCGGCGACAAGCTTGTCGTAGCTCCGGGCGAAGCCGCGATCCTGGAATTCAAATAAAATCAGATACAAGTGAAACCTACACTTTTAGTTCTGGCTGCCGGGATGGGATCCCGCTACGGCTCTCTCAAACAGATGGACGGTCTGGGCCCGTGTGGCGAGGCCATCATCGACTACTCGATCTACGACGCCATCCAGGCCGGTTTCGGCAAGGTGGTCTTTGTCATCCGTCACTCGTTCGCTGACGCTTTCAAGAAGATCTATTCGAAAGAGCGTTTCGGCTGCAAGATCGACGTGGAATTCGTGTATCAGGAACTGGATTGCCTGCCGGACGGTTTTTCCGTGCCGGAGGGCCGCGAGAAACCCTGGGGAACGAACCATGCCGTGATGATGGCCAAAGACGTGATCCATGAGCCCTTTGCGGTGATCAACTCCGACGACTTCTACGGCCGGGAAGGTTTTGTGGCCATTGCCGACTTCCTGCGTGGTGTCGAAGGCTGCCGGGGCAAGTATGCCCTCGTGGGTTACTACCTCAAGAACACGCTTTCGGAATTCGGCAGCGTGTCGCGCGGCGTGTGCGAACTCGACGACAACGGCTGCCTGTCCACGGTCACCGAGCGGACCTCCATCCAGCGCAAGGCGGACGGAAAGGTGTATTACACGGATAAGACCGGAGACCACGAAGTGTCCGAAGACAGCCTGGTTTCGATGAATTTCTGGGGCTTCACGCCCGACTATTTCGGCTGGTCTGAAGAACTGTTCAAGACCTTCCTGCGTTCCGAAGACGTCAAGGTCAATCCCAAGGCGGAGTTCTTCATTCCCTATGTGGCCGACGTGCTGATCAAGCGCAACGACGCCACTTTCAAGGTGCTCAACTGCGATGCCAAGTGGTTCGGTGTCACCTACAAGGAAGACCGTCCGTACGTGGTGGCCAAGATCGGCGAACTCATTGAAAAAGGCGTCTATCCGCGCAACCTCTGGGGATAAACCATGAGCGAGAAGCTGAAGAAAGCCCTGAAGTATGCACTGCTGCTGGTCCTGGTGGCAGTGCTTCTCTTTTTCTCGTTCCGCGGCCTGGACTGGGGTGCCTTCTTCGAAGACATGAAGCAATGCCGCTGGGGCTGGGTCGTAGCCATCATTGCGGTGCAATGGATCATCACCTGGCTGCGCGGCAACCGCTGGCGCATCATGCTGCAGCCCATTCGCACGCCCGGCACGAGCCCCATCACGCAGCGCGAGACCTACGACGCCTATGCCATCTGCTATCTCTCCAACATCGCTTTCCCGCGCTCGGGCGAGGTGGTGCGCTGCGGCTTGATGGGAGAGACGCGCAAGACGACCTTCCAGGGGGCGCTCGGCACTGTGGTGATCGAGCGGACCTGGGACATGCTCTGCATGTTCCTGGCGGGCGTGCCGCTGCTCTTTTTCGGGCGTTTCCGCGACTTCATCGTGGAGAAGATGTTCCGCCCCGCGGCCGGCAACATGCAACTGGGATGGTTCTGGATCGTGCTGATCGCCATCGCCGTCATCGTGGGGCTGGTGTTTTTGATCCGCGCCTTCCGCGAGCAGATCGCCAGATACAAGGTCGGCGCTGCCTTCCTGAACTTCTTCAAGGGCTTGGGCGAAGGCATCACGGCGGCTTTCCGGATGAAGAACAAATGGGGCTTTTTCGCCTACACGCTCATCATCTGGATCGGCTACTGGCTCTGCAGCCTCTGGACGATGCGGGCGCTGCCGGCGTTTGACGCGCTGGACGGCTGGGATGCCCTTTTCCTGATGGTGGTGGGCTCCCTGGGCTGGATCGTGCCGGTGCAGGGCGGCTTCGGTGCCTACCATTTCATTGTGGCCATGACCCTGATGCCGGTTTACGGAGTCGACCGTGAGACCGGCCTGCTCTTCGCCACGCTTTCGCACGAGTCGCAGATCGTGCAGATGCTGCTCTGCGGCCTCATCTCGCTCGTCAGCTGGGCGTTTTATCGTAGAAAACTGAAAACCAATCCTGTAGCATGAAAGCAATCCTCGGCATCGGGAACGCGCTGACCGACATCCTGGCCGTTCTTCCCGACGATACTCTCCTCAAGAAATACAACCTGCCGCTGGGCAGCATGCAGCACGTAGACGCCAAGACGGGCAACACCATCTGGTCGGACCTCAAAGAGATCGGCGTGCAGTACGTAGCCGGCGGTTCGGCCGCCAACACCGTGTCGGCGACCGCCATCCTGGGCATGCCCTCGGGCTATATCGGCAAGGTGGGCGACGACGAACTGGGCTCGCTCTTCCGCCAGTCGCAGATGCAGAACGGCATCAAGTCGAATCTGCTGGTGGGCACGGTGGCTTCGGGCCGCGCCATGGTCTTCATCACGGCGCCAAACGCCGACCGCACCTTTGCCACCTATCTGGGCGCCGCATTGCAGCTGGGGCCGGACGACCTGAAGCCGGAGTATTTCGAGGGTTACGACTACCTGCACATCGAGGGTTACCTGGTCCAGAACCAGTATCTGGTGCGCCGCGCCGTGGAGATGGGGAAGGAGCGGGGCATGATCATCTCGCTCGACATGGCTTCCTACAACGTGGTGGAGTCGAACAATGTGTTCCTGCAGGATATCGTGAAGAACTACGTAAACATCGTCTTCGCGAACGAGACGGAAGCAGCGGCCTTCGTGCACCGTCCGCCGCGCGAGGCGCTGCAGGCCATGTCGGAGATGGCAGACATTGCGGTGGTGAAGATCGGCAAGGACGGCTCGATGATCCAGCGCGGCGACGAGTTTCACTTCATCGATGCCTGGCCGGGCGAGGCCGTGGATGCCACGGGCGCCGGCGACACCTATGCGGCCGGCTTCCTCTATGCGCACGCCAACGGCATGTCCCTGAAGACCTGCGGTGAAGTGGGCTCCGCCCTCGCTGCCAAAGTCGTCGAAGTCATCGGCACAAAGATCGACATCCCCCGCTGGAAACTCGCCAAGCAGGAGATCCGTCAGTTGATGGGAATCGTTGAAAAATAACAGCACCTCCCGCGCCATCAGGCGCTAGCGGAAGCCGAGCAGGGAAGGCTATGCGCAATAGCAAGGCTGGAGCGGCGGGGTTCGGGGCAGCGCCCCGTCAAAAAAGTCCATTAATCTGCGCCTCAATGAGGTCGCAGATGGTACTGAAGTCTTCGGGATTTTCTTCGAAGTTGAGTTTGTCGACGTCGAGAATCAGCAGTTTGCCGTCTTTGTAGTGGGTGACCCAGTCCTCGTAGAGGGCGTTGAGGCCCTTGAGGTAGTCGAGGCGGATGCTGCTTTCGTATTCACGGCCGCGTTTCTGGATGTTGCCCACCAGATGGGGAATGGAACTGCGCAGGTAGATCAGCAAATCGGGAGCCTTGACCAGTGAGACCATCAGCGAGAAGAGCGAGGAGTAATTCTCGAAGTCGCGGGTCGACATCAGGCCCATGTTGTGCAGGTTGGGGGCGAAGATGCAGGCGTCTTCGTAGATGCTGCGGTCCTGGATGATGACTTCCTGGTGCTTGTTGATCTCCACCACGTCGAGGAAACGCTTGTTGAGGAAGTAGATCTGGATGTTGAACGACCAGCGCTCCATATCGTTGTAAAAATCAGCCAGATATGGATTAAACTCAACGGATTCGTATTTCGGGGTCCAGTGAAAATGGCCGGCCAGCATCCGGGTAAGGGTGGTCTTGCCGCTGCCAATATTGCCTGCAATCGCGATATGCATAATCTCTGTGCGTTTCGGGTTTCCTTACAAAATTACAACTTCTTTTCGTATTTTTGTATGTTCGAAGGAAAAAATATGGAGATCAAGACTTTCTACTTCAACCCGCTCCGTGAATGCTGCTACCTGGCCTGGGACGACACCCGGGAATGTGTGATCATCGATCCGGGCAATTACGGCGAACGGGAGTTGCAGCGCATCAAGGATTTCGTGGCGGACAACCAACTCAAGCCGGTCAAGATCCTGCTGACCCACGGCCATTTCGACCATGTGCTCGGCCTGGAAGATGTACACCGGACCTGGCAACTGGAAGCCTGGCTCCACGACCAGGATATATTGGTCCGTTCGAGTGAATGGTGTATCCAGCTGGGTCTTTCCTGGCAACCCTTCACCGGCATGATTCACGACATCGCGGACGGCGACATAATCACTTTCGGAAACACGACCCTGCAGGTGCTGGCAACGCCCGGGCATACGCCGGGCGGCGTGTGCTTCCTCAATGAAAAAGACGGTATTGTGTTTACCGGTGACACCCTCTTTGCCGGCAGCATCGGCCGCACCGACCATGACGGCGGCGACTACGAGCAGTTGATCCACAGCATCGAACACAAGCTCATGCCGCTCGACGGCGACGTAATGGTGCTTCCGGGCCATGGTCCGGCCAGTTCCATCGGCTACGAACGGGCTACCAATCCTTTCCTGCACGGAGCGTAGCATGGCGGAAGACAAGCAGATCTCGATTGCCGGCGCCCGGGTCCACAACCTCAAGAACATCGACCTGGAGATTCCGCGCGACAGCCTGGTGGTGGTCACCGGCCTGTCGGGCAGCGGCAAGTCGTCGCTCGCTTTCGATACGATCTGCGCCGAAGGGCAGCGCCGCTACATGGACACCCTTTCGGCTTATGCCCGCCAGTTCATCGGCATCCTGGAACGCCCGGACGTCGACGAGGTCAAAGGCCTCAGCCCCGTGATCTCCATCGAGCAGAAGACCGTGGGCCGCAATCCGCGCTCCACGGTGGGAACCATTACAGAGATCTACGACTTTTTCCGCCTGCTCTATGCCCGCGCCTCCCAGGCCTTTTCGCCGGAGAGCGGCAAGGAAATGGTGCGCTATACCGACGATGAGATCATCAATCTCATCCTGCAGCGCTACGAGGGCCGGAAGGTGCTGCTCCTCGCGCCGCTGGTGCGGGGTCGCAAGGGCCACTACCGCGACCTCTTCACGCAGTTGCAGCGCAAAGGCTACACGCAGGTGCGGATCGACGGGCAGCTGGTCGACTTGAGCGAAGCCGGGCCGCTGGACCGCTACAAGATCCACTTCGTGGAGCTGGTGGTCGACAAACTCGTGCCCAAGGCGGAAGACCGTAAACGCATCAAGGACTCGGTGGCCAATGCCATGAACCAGGGCAAAGGCTCGCTGGCCGTGCTTTCGCTCGATGACGACCAATTGCAGCATTTCAGCCGCAACCTCGTGTGCCCTGACACGGGCCTTTCGTTCGACATTCCGGCACCGTATACCTTCTCGTTCAATTCGCCCCAGGGCGCCTGCCCGCATTGCCGTGGTCTGGGCCACATCGCCCGCGCCGATCTCGACAAGATCATCCCCGACCGCCAGCGCTCCATTGCCGACGGCGGCATTGAAAGCATCGGGCCGATGCGCGGCAATACGATGTTCCGCTACCTCGAAGCCATCGCGCGCCGCTACGACTTCTCGCTCCACGACCCCATCGCGCAGATTCCGGAAGAAGCCCTGCAGGTCATCCTCTACGGCACCGACGAATTGCTTCGGATCGGCACCGACGCCGACATGGAGATGTCCACCTTCCCCGGCATCATTGCCCAACTGCATGCGGAAAACGATGAGGAAGAGGAAGGCCCCTGGAAGAAGAAACGCAAGGAACTCTTCCTGGAAGAAGTGGTTTGCCCGGTTTGCAACGGCACACGGCTCAAGGCCGAAGCGCTTTGTTTCAAGATCGACGGAAAGAATATCGCCGAAGTGTCCGACATGGACATCAACACGCTGTACGACTGGGTGTGCGCTTTGCCATCCCGCCTGTCGCACAGGCAGTTGCTCATCGGAACAGATATTCTCAAGGAATTGAAGGCCCGCATCGGTTTCCTGAAAGACGTCGGGCTGGAATACCTCTCACTGAGCCGGACCACCCGCTCGCTCAGCGGCGGCGAGAGCCAGCGCATCCGCCTGGCCACGCAGATCGGCTCGAAGCTGGTCAACGTGCTTTATATCCTCGATGAGCCGAGCATCGGCCTGCATCAGCGCGACAACCGCAAGCTCATCTATTCACTCAAGACCCTCCGCGACGAAGGCAATTCCGTGATGGTGGTGGAGCACGACGAAGAGATGATGCGGAGTGCCGACTGGCTGATCGACCTGGGGCCGGGCGCCGGCGACAAGGGCGGCTGGCTGCTCTACAACGGCCTGCCCGGCGACATCGGCAAAGTTCCGGCCGGAAAAAGCCCGACCATCGATTACCTGCTCGGACGCGAACAGATTCCTGTGCCGACGGAGCGCCGCCCCGGCAACGGCAAGCATATTTATCTGCGCGGAGCACGCGGCAACAACCTGAAAGACGTCACACTCGATCTACCGCTCGGCCTGTTCGTGGGTGTAAGCGGCGTAAGCGGCAGCGGCAAGTCGTCGTTGATCGACGAGACGCTGATGCCCATCATCAGCAACAAACTCTACCGCTCGAAGTATCCCGTGCTGCCGTACGACCGCATTGAGGGCATCGCCGGCATTGACAAGATCATCGAGATCGACCAGGCGCCCATCGGCCGCTCGCCACGCAGCAATCCGGCCACCTACACCGATGTGATGACCGACATCCGCAAGCTCTTCGAGGCCACGCCTGACGCCAAGATCCGCGGCTTCAAAGCCAACCGCTTCTCGTTCAACGTCAAGGGCGGCCGCTGCGAGGCCTGCAAGGGGGCCGGCCTGCAGCTCATTGAAATGCATTTCCTGCCCTCCGCCCAGGTGACCTGCAAGGAATGCGGCGGACGGCGCTACAAGCCCGATACCCTGGCCGTCAAGTACAAAGGGAAGAACATCAGTGAGGTGCTCGACATGACCATCACGCAGGCAGCGGCCTTCTTCGAAGCGATCCCTTCCATTGCCCAGAAGCTTCGGACCTTGGAGGAAGTGGGTCTGGGCTACCTCACGCTCGGCCAGCCCGCCACCACGCTCAGCGGCGGCGAAAGCCAGCGCTTGAAACTCTCCACCGAGTTGGCCCGTCGCGACACGGGCAACACCCTCTATCTCCTCGACGAGCCCACTACCGGCCTGCACTTCGAAGACATCAAGGTGCTCATCGGCGTGCTGCAGCGCCTGGTCGACAAGGGCAACACGGTGGTCATCATCGAACACAACCTCGATATCCTCAAATCGGTGGATTGGCTCATCGACCTGGGCCCGGAAGGCGGCCAGGCCGGTGGAACGATTGTTGCGGCGGGAACGCCGGAACAAGTGGCGGCCAATCCCGCTTCTTATACCGGATCTTATCTGAAAGCATTGCTATGATCAAAGAAATGTCGATGTGGCGGAACCTGTTCCGCGAAAATAACGTAAGTACGCTCAACGAGGCCACCGCCTGTGGAAAAATCCGTTACGTGGTCAACCTGTCGGAAACCCTGCACGACCACCGCTACGCGGAGATTGCCAACGAGATCGCAGCGCGGCCGGGCGTGAAGCTCGTGCTGATCGCCGGGCCGTCGAGCAGCGGCAAGACCACTTCGTCGAAGCGCATGGCCATGCACATGCGCGTCAACGGGCTGAACCCCATCATCATTTCACTGGACGACTATTTTCGCAACCGCGCCGACACGCCGCGCGACGAAAACGGCGAATACGATTTCGAATGCCTGGAAGCCCTCGACGTGCCCTTCCTCAACGAGCAGCTGGAAGACCTGCTCCAGGGCCGGCGCGTGGAGATTCCGAAATACGACTTCGCGACGGGTTTCCGCAAATTCGTCGGACAATTCTTACAGTTGACCGACAACGACGTGCTGATCATGGAAGGTATCCACGGCCTGAATCCAGCCCTCACGCCGCAGATCGATAAAGAAGAGAAATTCCAGCTATACGTTTCCGTGCTGACACCGCTGTCCATCGATGAAAAGACCCGCATGTCGGCAGCGGACTACCGCCTGCTGCGCCGCATGGTGCGCGACAACCAGTTCCGGGGCATGAACGCCGAAGAGACCATCCTGCGCTGGCCGAGCGTCCGTTTCGGCGAAGAGCGCTACATCCTGCCCTACAAGCGCTTGGCGGATGCCGAGTTCAACTCCAGCCTGTTCTATGAGATTCCGATGCTGAAATGCTACGCCGAACCGCTGCTGCAGATTATTCCGAAAGAATCGCCCGCCTACCCGGATGCGCGCCGCCTCCTCGGCCTGATCCGCAGCGTCATAGCCATGACCCCCGCCGATGTCCGTCACATCCCTCCGACCTCCATCATCCGGGAGTTCATCGGCGGCAGCAGTTTTCATTATTGATTGAGATTCCGGGTCAAGCCCGGAATGACGAGAAGGAAGCCCCGCAGCAATTACGAATACAACCCTCCGTTGATGGAGATGCATTCGCCGGTGATGTAGGCGGCTTCGGGGGAGGCGAGGAAGCCGATCAGGGCGGCCACTTCTTCCGGCTCGCCGAAGCGCTGCAGCGGAATGTCTTTCTTGAGGGTATCCTCATCGAGGCCGTCGACCATGTCCGTCTTTACGAAGCCCGGGGCGATGGCATTGACCGTCACTTTTTTGCGGCCGACTTCCTGGGCGAGCGCCTTCGTGGCGGCGATCAGGCCGCCTTTGGCCGCCGAGTAGTTCGTCTGGCCCGCCATGCCTTTCAGGCCGGAGAGCGAAGCGACGTTGATGATGCGGCCGCGTTTCTTCAGCAGCATGGGCTGCAGGAGCGGGCGCGTCACATTGTAGAAACCGTCGAGCGTCGTGTTGACCACCTTGTGCCAGTCGTCCGGTTCTGTCCAGATGAGCAGGCCGTCGCGGCGGATCCCCGCATTGTTGACCAGCACTTCGATGAAATCATCGGGATGCGCCTGCATCCAGCCGCCGAGCACGGCGGCCGTCTCTTCTGCGTTCGCCACGTCGAACTTCAGGAGTTCGGCCGTGCCGCCGGCAGCGGCGACCAGGTCGGCCGTTTCGCGGGCTTTCTGTTCGTTGGACACATAGTTGATCAGGATGGCGAAGCCCTGTGCTGCGAGGCGGAGGCTGGCTGCGCGGCCGATGCCCCGGCTGCCGCCGGTAACGAGTGCGTAGTTCATAGCAGGGAGATGGAGTTACAAGTGTTGAAAGCCGAAATGGAGGTTCCCAGGATGCCGTGCAGGCCCAGATTCTGACCGGTCAGGAAGAGCCAGGGAATCGGCGTATGGGGAGCCAGGAAATCGGCGGTGCTGTTTTTACGGATGCCGTAGGCGGTGCCGCCGGGCGTACCGGTATAGCGTTCCCAGGTTTTCGGGGAACTGGTCCAGTATTTCTCGATGGCTTCCGGCAGGCCGGGCAGCCGC
The DNA here is from genome assembly GCA_905233345.1 of uncultured Bacteroidales bacterium. Lineage (GTDB taxonomy): Bacteria > Bacteroidota > Bacteroidia > Bacteroidales > UBA932 > Cacconaster. Next base: position 27,169 of record CAJODQ010000022.1, on the reverse strand, counting down.
ACGGCGGCTTTCCGGATGAGATCTTCAGCGGAAGAAGCCCGGAACGTTACGATATCGAGCGAAAGGGCGAAGCCGTTTTCGACCTCATCGCCGAAGTGGATCATGAAATCGTTGTCGACAAAGATGCTGTGCCGGATGTGCCGGATTGTTTCGGGCTGCAACTTGGCATAGACGGTGAACGCGCCGGGACCGTTGGTCAGGGTATCGAGACGCTGCAGGTAGGAGGGACGGACGTGGTCCCGGACCATGCGGAACGTCACCTGCGGATGAATGGCAGAGATGACAACGTCGCCTTGATAGCTGCTGCCGTCGGCACAGAAAACCGTCCGGTCTTCGATGGCCGTGACCTTCTTGCGGAGCAGGACCTGCTGGCCTTCCGCCAGCGCGTCGATCAGGGTTTTTCCACCGCCCTTCAGGCGCCAGATACTGTGCCGGTAGGGATCCAGCACGTGCTTGCGCTCCTCCTCCCAACCCGTTGAGAGGCGGAAGAAGGGCTCGTCGCAACCGATGCATTCATCGGGCTCCATGCGGAACCAGGGAAGGTTGCGCAGGTCGAGCCGGCGGAAAATCAGATCGAGTGGCTCACCGGGCTCCAGTCCGCCGACAGAGTGGAAGCCGGTATCGAAGCGGATGCCGTCGCGGACGAAAGTCTGCAAAGCACCGCCGGCTTGTGTGCCCTGTTCCAGGATGGTGACAGTGTAGCCTTGGCGGGAGAGGATTCTTCCGCACATCAGGCCACCCAGTCCGGCGCCGATGATGATGACTTGCCGGCCGGCCATGCTAGCGGATGTCGCGGATGACCAGCGAAGAGTTGGTACCGCCGAATCCGAAGGAGTTCGACAGGAAGGTATCGAAGTGGCAGGACATCCGTTCAGGCAGGATAAACAGCTTGGCGGAGTCCTCGTCGGGATTTTCAAAGTTGATGTTGGCGCCGATGAAATCGTGCTTCATCATGAGAATGGAATAGACGATCTCGCTGGCACCGGCCATCCACATCTCGTGTCCCGTCTGGCTCTTGGTGCTGGTCACAGGGATGCGGTGGTCGCCGATGACGGCGTAGATGGCCTTGGCCTCGTTGGTGTCACCCACATGCGTGGAAGTGGCGTGGGCGTTGATGTAACCGATCTGGTCGATGGCCAGGCCGGCCTGTTGGATCGAGCGCTCCAGCGCACGGCGGGGACCGTCGACGTTGGGGTTGGAGATGTGCTCGCCGTTGCTCGAGAAGCCGTAGCCCAGCACTTCGGCGATGATGGGAGCGCCGCGGCGGACGGCCGATTCGTAGCTCTCGAGGATGACGGTAGCTGCACCGCCGCCCGGGACGAGGCCGTCGCGGTCGCGGTCGAACGGACGGCTGGCTTTTTCAGGCGCGTCTTCGCGGACGGAGAAGGCGGAAATGCCGTCGAACGAGCCGGTGGCGGCTGCGTTGACTTCCTGGGCACCGCCGCAGACCACGATGTCCTGGAGGCCGTTGCGGATCAGCAGGGCGCCGAGGCCGATGGCGTGGGAACCGCTGGCGCAGGCACCCGACACGGTGAGGTTGATGCCCTTGAGCTTGAAGATCACACTCAGGTTCATCGTCACGGTGGAGTTCATCGACTGGAAGATGGCACCCGAGCCGCAGAGCATCGTATCTTTTTTCTCGTGGATGGTCGAAACCGACTTATACACGGCGTCGGCCGTACTGTCGTTGCCGTAAAGGATGCCGATTTCGTTGGCCGCCAGGAAGTCCGCATCGATGCGGGCCTGCTGCAGGGCGTCACGGGTGGCGCAATAGGCGTATTGGGCCGGTTCGGGCATATAGACCCGCTGGGAGCGGGGAAGTTCACCTTTCAGTTCGGGGGTGGGCACGTAGCCGGTAAGGCCGGAGCGGAAGCCCATTTCTTTGCGGGCGGGGTCGAGGATGATGCCGGATTTTCCGGTGTACAGGGAGTCACGAACCTCATCGAGGGTCGTTCCCAGGCACGACCAAATACCCATACCAGTTATGACGACACGTCTGTCCATGTGTTCAGTATCTTTGGTTTAAGTCGCGCAAAGATACGCAATTTTCGGATTTATAAATAATAATGAGTATCTTTGTCGTCTTAATAACTTTGAAAATATACTAAAAATCTAAATTTTACAGAAATGACTATCGAAGAAAGAATCAAGAATTTCCTGGTCGACGAGATGGAAATCAATCCGGCAAAAATCACCCCGGATGCCCGCCTGAAAGAGGATATGGGCATCGACAGCCTGGAAGTTGTGGATACCGTGGTATTCGTGGAACGCGAGTTCGGTTTCAAGATGAAATCGGAAGAATTCAAGGATATCAAGACGTTCGGACAGTTCGTTGACTACATCACGGAAAAAGTCGGATAAAGAGGCTTGACGCAGTACGACCATAGCAAATGGCACGGCTCGACCGGTGGCACTACGTGGATGCAGCGGGCTATGTTGAAGCTTTTCCGCTTCCTGCCCCTCCCGTTGGCATACGCGTGCATGGCTCCGGTCATTCCGTTCTATATGCTCTTTGACCGTCGCGGCTACAAGGCTTCCTACAACTTTTTCCGGCACCGCATCGGGCGGGGGCCGCTTGCTTCGTTTTTCAGCGTCTATGCCAACGAATTCCGCATGGGGCAGGTCGTGGTAGACCGCTTCGCGCTGTATGCAGGACGCTCATTCGATCTGCAGAGTGACGAGATGCCGGTTTTCACGCGGCTGGCGGAAGCAGAGCCGGGCTTCATGCAGCTGGGCTCCCACGCGGGGAACTTCGAAATCGCGGGTTATCTGCTTCGCTCGGTCAAAAAGATGGGGACCCTGGTGTTCTCCGGCGAGACCGATACGGTGATGCAACAGCGCGCCGCCATGTTCGCCCGGATGAACGTCGAGATGGTGCCTGTTTCCGACGACATGTCCCACCTGTTCACGCTGAATGCCATCCTGAGCGAAGGGGGCATCGTGAGCATGCCGGGAGACCGGGTGTTCGGATCGCAAAAGACGTTCTCCTGCCCTTTTTTCGGCGATCCCGCCCCGTTTCCGGCCGGACCTTTCATCCTGGCGGCCCAGCGCTCCGTTGCGATGGTGGCCGTGTTCGTGATGAAGGAAAGCGTGCGCCGTTACACGGTCTTCGTCCGGCAGATCGGCGAGAAACTCGACGAGGCGCTGCCCGCGCGCGTCCGCGCCGAGGCGATGGCGAAGGAATTCGCCACCTGTTTGGAAAGCGTGGTCCGCAAGTATCCCACGCAATGGTTTAATTTTTATGATTTTTGGAAATGATCCCTTTTGACCAGATTCCGATCGAATACCTGCTTCCGCAGCGTCCGCCTTTCGTGTTCGTGGACCATCTCCTGCACCACGAGGAAGAGTGCACACGCACGTCCTTCCGGATTCCCGAAAAAGGCATCTTCGTGGAGAACGGCCGTTTTGCGACGGGCGGTCTGGTAGAGCACATGGCCCAGTCGAGCGCGGCGCGGGTTGGCTACATCGCCCGCTACGTCCTGCACATTCCCGTGACCATCGGCTATATCGGCAGCGTCCGCAAACTCAAGGTATACCGGCATCCGCGGTGCGGTGAATTGCTCGAAACCACGGTGAAGTTCCGGGAGAATATCTTCGGCATCACGCTGACCGAGGTGGAGGTGCGCTGCCAGGATGAACTCATCGCCACGGCGGCCATCAAGACCGCCAGCAGCGACAAAGAGATTGACGAATAACAAAGTACAGCTATGAAAGAACTGATAGAAGAAATTAAAGCGCAGATCATCAGCGCACTGAACCTGGAGGAAATGACCCCGGCCGATATCGATGACAACGCTCCGCTTTTCGGTGACGAGGGCCTGGGCCTCGATTCGATCGACGTTTTGGAACTCATCGTGCTGATGGAGAAGAACTATGGCATCAAGCTCTCCAACCCGGCAGAAGGGAAAGCCGTGTTCCAGTCGGTGGCCGTGATGGCTGACTACGTGTCGAAACACCGCACGAAATAGTTCAGGAGATGTGGCGAATCGTACCACTGGCGATCATCCAGAGTTTCTTCCTGGCCGGCGGCCAGGTGCTGCTGAAACTCGGCTTGTCCGCATCCGGTCCCTTCAGCTGGTCCTGGGCCTTCTTTAAATCCCAGCTGACCAACTGGTGGTTTCTCGGCTGCGGCATCTTCTTCGGCGTCGCAACCGTCCTGTGGATGTACATCCTCAAGCACTTTCCTTTCAGCATCGCTTACCCGCTTTCGAGCATCAGCTACATTTTCGGCACGATTGCTGCCATCCTGATCTTTCATGAACACGTCAGCGTGAGCCAGTGGCTGGGCGTCCTGCTCATCATGGCCGGCTCCGCGCTGATGGTCAGATAACAGTGCCATGAAAAGATTTTGCATGATCCTGCTCCTGAGCCTGTGCTGCCTGCCGCTTCGTGCGCAGACCGCGCAAGTGCTTGAAGGTCCGGCGCGCGACAAAGCCATCGCCACCATTCTTCAGGCCAATGACCTGAAGACCACCCTGCAGTTCCGCTTCGTGATGACCCGCCACAGCGCCATGCTGACCGAAGACCTCGTGAGCCGCGGTCACGCCGCCTATGCCTACCCCGACAAGGTGCGCTGGGAAGTGGAACAGCCCTGGAAGAGCTTGTTCGTGATGAACGGCACGGACAAAGGTGACCGGCGGCAGCAGACCCTGTTGCGCAATGTCGAGAAGCTCGGCGAAAAAGGACTGATCAATGAGGAGGATTTCGTCGTCACGGTCTATGCCTCGCCCCAGGGCTGGCAAGTGGATCTGCAGCCCCTGCGTCGCGACCTGAGCCAGCTTTTCAACCGCATCACCCTGCTGACCGACGCCCGGACGGGCGAATTGCGCTCCGTGGTGCTGTCCGAGCAGGGCGGCGATACAACCCAGCTGGAATTCAGCGCGGTCATCCGGGGAAAAGCCCTTGATCCCCAAATCTTCGTGCAACCCTAAACCAAGCCTATGTTAAAAGACTATCTCTATACTGTACAGTTGATTTCGGCCACATCGGCCCGGGTCCGGCTGCTCCCCGAGAGCCCCATCTATGCGGCCCACTTCAAAGGGATGCCGGTAACGCCCGGCGCCTGCCTGATCCAGATGGCCTGTGAACTGGTCGGCGCCAGTGTCGGGAAAGCCCTGGATGTGGAGGAAGCCTCCGACATCCGTTTCGTCTATCCTGTCCTTCCGACCGAAATCACCGAACTGGAGTTCCAGTATTCCCGTCCGCTTCCGGTCGAACAGCCGGATGTCTGGTCGGTGCACATCCTGTCCGGCGAGACGCTCTGCTCCCGGATGAAATTGACGCTGAAACCCTAATGGACGCCGCTGCCGGTAGCATCTGCATCGTCATCCCGACATACAACAATGCCGGGACCATCCTGGATGTTGCCGGTCGTGCCGTGGCCCAGGGCTACCCGGTCGTCGTTGTCAACGACGGCAGTATCGACGAAACCGCCGTGCTGCTGGCGCAGTCCGATCTGCCGCTGACCGTATTGACCCATCCCTGCAACCGCGGCAAGGGCAACGCCCTGCGCACCGGGCTTACGTATGCGCGCACGCAAGGCTTCCGCTACGCCATCACCCTCGACGGCGACGGCCAGCATTTCCCGGAAGACATTCCGGTGCTGGTGGAGGCCCTCACGCAGCATCCCGGCGCCCTGATCGTGGGCAGCCGCAACCTGGAAGCCGAGAACATGCCGGGCGGCAATACCTTCGCCAACCGCTTCTCCAATTTCTGGTTCCGGGCGCAGACCGCGCACTCCCTGCCCGATACCCAGACGGGTTACCGGGCCTATCCGCTCGACCGGCTGCCAAGCCTTCGGCTCCTGACATCCCGCTATGAGGCGGAGCTGACGCTGCTGGTGTTCTCGGCCTGGAAAGGGATCGAACTGGTGCCCGTGGCCATCCGGGTCTGCTATCCGGAAGACCGGGTGTCGAGTTTCCGTCCTTTCCGCGACTTTTTCCGCATCAGCGTGCTGAACACGCTGCTCTGCGTGCTGGCCATCGTATACGGCTATCCCAGCATGTTGTGTCATAAACTGATTCGATAAAATACGCTGATATGAATATACGGAGAGCCTTTTTCTGGTGTTTGTTGTGGCTGGTGATCCTTCCCATCGCTTGTCCGGCGGCTTCGCAGCCTGCCGATACGGTCGCTTTGTGGGAAGGCGAGAAGATGCGCCATGGCGACCAGGTGATGCTCTATGCGTTCCGGCCGGAGACGCCCAATGGCATCAGCATCATCGTCTGCCCGGGTGGCAGCTATCATTGGCTGGACCAGGAGACGGAGGGCATGAAAGTGGGGGAATGGCTCAGTGACCATGGCATCACGGCTTTCGTCCTGTTGTACAGAACGGCGGGGCATGTGGAAGTGGCCATGCCGGTCCGGCTTATCTTCCGCGGAAAAAGGCATCCGGACATGATCACGGACGCTCAGCGGGCGCTGCAATATGTGGGCGAGCATGCCGCACAGTACGGCATTGACCCGGACAAAATCGGAATGATGGGCTTTTCCGCCGGTGGACATCTCGTCATGTCCGCCGCCTGCTTCAACGAAAGCGATTTTCTGCAGCTTGCAGGCATTGAGACCGATGCGAACCTGCGTCCCGCCTTTGTCGTGCCGGTGTATCCGGTTGTAACGATGGATCCGCCCTATGTGCACCGGCGTTCCCGCCGCGGGCTTCTGGGGGACAATAGGGTTGCGGACCGGGCCATGCGGGATTCGCTCTCACTGGAGAAGCATATCCCCGACAATTGCCCGCCCGTGTTTCTGGTCAACTGTGTGGACGACCCGATCGTGAAATATCAGAATTCAGAATTGCTGGATTCGGCCTTGACACAGAAGGGCATCCCGCATCGATACATCCAGTATGAAACGGGTGGCCACGGCTTCGGGGCCAGCGAGGAAAAAGGCAGCGCCGAATGCCGGGAATGGAAAAAGGAATTCCTGGACTGGCTGGGCGCGCTCTATCCCTCTTCTTTGTAGGACTTCCTGTCTTTCTTGCCGTTATAGGTGTATTTGATCGCGTCGACGACCTCATACATCGTGGGCACCTTGTGGGATTCCATCTTGGATTTGATGAAGACCGCCAGGGCGTGTTTGTCGAAGGTGGCCGGATCGGTCACGACCAGCAGCTTCAATACCTGGCCGATGACCGGATGTTTTGCAGCGATGCAGATGCAGTCCTTGATGCCGGGATAAGAAGATGCAACGCTCTCAACGTCAATAGGATTGACTTTGAAGCCGCCCACATTGATCACGTCGCCGACGCGGCCCGTGAGGTGGATCAGGCCTTCCTCGTCGAAATAACCGGTGTCGGAGGTATGGATCTTCCCGTCCGCGAGCACGATCTTCGTGTTCTCTTCATCGTTGACATAGCCGCTCATGACGCCCGGGCCGGAGACCACAAGGGTCGAATCCGGCGCCAGTTCGATGGTGACGTTCTTATAGGGGCGCCCGATGCAGCCTTCCATGTACTTTCCGTCGTTGAAGTCGTAGGCCGCGGCGCTGCCGAACTCGGTGGAACCGTAACCATTGTACAGGTGCGAATGGGGCAGGGCCTTGCTCAGCCGCTCCATATCATCCTTTGAAATGGGCGCTGCGCCTGTTTCGATAAAGGAGATCTTGGAAGCGAGGGAGCACAGTTTCTCATAGGAGTACTGCATGATGATCCGGATGCTGGCGGGGACCAGGAAAGCGGCAAACTCCTTGAAAGGCAGGTCAAACGCCTTGAAGAAGGCATTCATGTCCTTGAGCCCGTCTACAATGCATACGGTGCCGCCTGCACTGAGTGTCGGATGGATCTTGAACAGGGAGGCGATGTGGTTCAGCGGACCGCTGACGATAAAGCAAAGATTTTCACTGAACGGGAAACGGTCCACAAAATTCTCGGAGCTGGACGTCAGGCTCAGTTCAGACAGCATGGCTCCTTTCGACTTGCCGGTCGTTCCGGTGGTGAAGAGCGCATCGGCGATGCCGGCCGGGAAGGAGAAGGATTCCACTTCCTGCTTGACAGCCTGGAACATTTCCTCAGATGCGTCGTGCCCCACGGGGACAGCGATGGCTTTGAGGCTGTGGACCGCGCAATAGGTCACAAGGAAATCCATGTTCTGGTTGGTCCGGAATACGTACGGATCCTGCGGCTTGAGACCCGCGGCTTTCAGTTCGGCAGCCTTGCGGGAGATGGCGTCCCACAGTTGCGCATAGGTCATGCTGTCTTCGCCGCAGACGACGGCGACTTTGTCCGGCGTGGCTGACGCATATTGTTTGATCTTGTTTTCCAGGGACATTTTTGCGCGCACCAGGTTCGCGATGGATTCGACATTCTTGAAGTTCCGGGGCGTCACGTCCTCGGAGTCAAGCTGTACATGATATTTGGCAGATAAAACAAAAAGAATCGTTGCGATGCCCAGCGAATCGAGTTCGGTGAAAAGGAAGTCGGCATCAAAATCGACGGCCGGGAGAACATCTCTTAACAAAGAATGAATTTCTTCTGTTTTCATGATCTATTAACTTTGAATAATAATATTGTCTACGATACCTTTGCATGCAACGGTGGCAATCTGCCGCCGTTCTTCGTCGGCAATGTGTGCCACCACGGTTATTTCCGGATGCGACAGGGCCAGCAGCAGGGCCAACTCCCCGTATCCTTCATCGCGGTAGCCCACGGATTGCTGTCCCGCCACATCCCGGTTGATGATCGTTCCGGCGCTTTCGTTCAGATGGCGCCGTACACAGCGCTCGATCTCTTTTCCCTTGTAGGTATAACGGCCTTGCACGCGGGCGGCCAGGTCTTTGGGCTGCCCCAGGATGAGCGTTTTCAACGTAATGGGCTGCGGGCGCACCTGCCCGTTCTTTCTGGTCAGGACATTGAACAGGAAAGGAGGAACCAGGTAGGCCATCAGCACGACGGAGAACATGCCGATGATGGTCACTTCCGCCAGGGAATGCATGGCGGGATGCTTGGCGACGATCAGTGTGCCGATGCCGACAAACATGATGGCGCCTGATTGCAGGATGCTGCTCTTATATGACTTGAGAATGGACCGCTCCCGCGAATATTCAAACTGGCAGCCCTCGGTCATGAAGATGGTATAATCGTCTCCCTGACCGAATATGAAGGTTGCCAGGATGATATTGACGATATTGAACTTGATGCCCAGCAAGGCCATGATGCCCAGGATCCATACCCAGCTGATGGCCATCGGAAGGAAGGAGATGATGGCCAGTTCAATTCGTCCGAAAGAAAACCAGAGGAAGATGAACACGATCAGGGAACATGCCCATCCGATGTAATTGAAATTGTCGGAAAGGCTGCGGGTCATGGATTGGTTGATGCCGCCGATATCGAAACAATGGTCGCCGAAGATCGCTTTCGCTTCTTCCAGGCTTTCCGCCTGAATATTGACCGGACTCACCACATAGGTTGTTTCGTTGTCTTCGGAGCTGGCAAAATTCTGACTGAAAACGGTCTGCAGCAGGGGCTCGAAATAATCCAGGTTCTGCGTGGCAAAAGACGACGTAGATGCGATCAATTGGTTGAAAGCGGCAAAAGCAGCGGGCGCGAAGCCGGCCTTCCGGGCCTCTTCCTGAAAAACCCCTGTCATTTCATCGCGATGGCGATCGACAAAACGGCTCCAACGCATCAGCCGCTGCGCTTGCTCCTCTTTTGTCGTCATGAAGGACAGGACTTCGTTCTGCTTCGTCAGGAAACCGACCGATGACAGGCTGTCCACGAGCGCCACGTTCTGCTCCATGTTTTGCAAGGCCTCGTCAAACGTGCGGCCGCTCCCGTAAACATACAGGCTCTGGGCCGTATGCGAGACATCTTTGGTCATCAGGTCCTCGAAATACTGCATCTCCCGCTTTTGATTCGCCGTCATATAGTTCATGTGCGCCATGTCGGAATCAAATTCCGTATGGAAACTGAAATACAGCAGGACGAGGGTGATGATGACCGTGCCGACGACGATGCCGCGATGTTTTTCCGGCGAAAGCGAAGAGAGATATTCGATGAGACGGCCGTTTCGGCGCTTTCTTCCCTGCTTGCTGGTCACATAATGCGGCAGGTACAGGAGCACGAACAGGATGGTTCCGACAAGGAGCAGGGAGGCGAAGATTCCCAGGTCGCGCAGGGCCGTCGATTTAAGCGGGACGAGTGCCAGGAAAGCGCCGACCGTCGTGATATTTCCGACCACCAGCGGCGTCGCAATCTCTTTCATCGCCAACCGCCGGTCCGGCTGGTAGGCCAGGTGGGAAACCAGGTGCAGGGGATAATTGATCGCAATGCCGATGATGACGCTGGAAATCCCGATGACGATGATCGACACGCTGTCGCGGAACAGCGCCATGCCGCCCAGGGCAAAGAGCAGGCCCCATCCGACGGTCAGGAAGATCAGCAGGATGTTCCGGAATGAGCTGAACGAATAGGCCAGGATCAGGATGATCAGAATGACGGAAAGGGCGATGGCCAGCATGCTGTCCTTCTTGATTCGGGATGCGTTTCCGACCGCGATGGCCGGACCCCCGATCAGATCGACGCTGACGTCCGGATACTGTTCCTGCATCTGCAGAGCGATATCCTCCAGGTAGTTGAGGAGTTTGGCGTTGTTGCTCGTCTCGCTGCTTCCAAAGGGAGAATCCATCATCACGACGGCCCGGCTCATGTCCGGCGTGAAGATATAGCCGTCATACAGTTCAAAGCCCTCCTGGCTCGAGGAAGCCTGAAGCCGGTCCATTACCGGGCTGAAGAGCCCCAGCGGATCATGGGCGATGCTTTTCGTGACGAGGACCGGGTGCGGGAACATAAGCACCTGCTTGTCTCTTGCCAGCGCTTCGGGAATATACCCGGGTTCGGCCAGCAGGCTGTCCATCCTTGCGATGTCGCGCTCAGTCAGAAAGTAGGGAATATGTTCATAGACAAAGTCTGAAACACCGGATATCGCGTCCATGTCGATCTGGGCGCTCAGTTGCGCGCACCAACCTTTGGTATCCTGTTCCAGAGCGGTGTTGACGAAGCAGTCGATGGCCTCGACCGTATGGTCGGCATCCCCGGGATTGGAGAACAGGATCAACAGTTTGTCAGCACCGGCGATGTTTTGATAGATGGACATCTGCTCCCGTTCCCGCGTCCCGAGCGGCAGGAAATCACTGATGTCCTCGCTGAAATCCAGTTTGATCAGCAAAGCGGCAAAAAGGACGGAGAGCACGATGAGGGATATCCTCCGGATACTCCGGTTCCGGGAAAAGAAATCATAGATGTCCGTGATTTTCATGGCTTGCATGTCCTCATTGTGCCTGTTCGACTTTTTCTGCTACCTCGGCATAGCGGGAAATGTAATATTTCCGCAGGTAAGAAGCCTGGGCCATATACGTATCTCCATGGGTCTTCATTTCTTCCGGCGTGATTCGTTTATCGATTTCCAGCCGAATGGGTCCCCGGTTGAGCAGACGGCCATGCTTGGGGAGTGCTTTTCCCGCTCCATAGAGGATGACGGGAAGGATGTCCACGTTCAGTTGATCCGCCAGATAGAATGCGCCCTGGTGGAAGCGGCCGATACTGCCGTCCAGCGAACGTGTACTCTCGGGATACACGGCAATGCTGTATCCTTTGTCAACCAATTCGCGCAAGCGCGGGGCGATGGCATCGAGGCCCTTTGATGCCGGCAGGAAATCGGCTTCTCGGATGATGAAGCCATAGAGCGGATTGTGCCATACCCAGTCTGCGGTCAGGATCACCAGCCTGGGTGTCAGGGCCAGCATGGCCAGCAGGTCCAGGTGCGACTGGTGGTTGCAGGTGATGAGGGCAGGGCGGGAAAAATCTTCATCCGTCCGCCCCGCAAACGTAAATTTGTTCCCGAACAGGCCGAATAGTGATATGCCGAAATGGGCGCACCAGCAGATAAACTTGTGAAGATTCTCTTTCTTTTTTTCTGACCGCTTTCCGCATTTCAGGTAAATGAATGCGCCGGGCGTCACAAAGACCAGCATGAAAACGATGTATAGAAGAAAGATCAGCACCGTTTTCACGGCCTTCACCGGGAAAAGGAGTATCTTCAGAAACCAGTTATCGGCGGACATCTCAGGCAAGGGTATAAATCGTACTTTCCGCCTTGAAACGGCTTGTTCTTCCTTCCGTCAGTGCTTCATCGAAAGCGCAGACCAGGACGTTCCGGGCTTCGCCTTTCCGCAGGAGCATCTTCGCGTCCCGGACGGCCCAGGCAGCAGATTCGTCTCCCTGGGAGTAGGTGATATTGTATCCGTGGCACTGCGTCTGGATGGCAATGGCGGAAGCGATGGTGTTGTGCGTGCTCTGCATGAACACGGTCGGCTTGAGCTGTTGTTCCTGGTTGTTGACGATATCTTCCAGGAAGATGGTGCTCAGTTCAAGCATTCCTTTCGCAGTGGCTGCGATGATCGCATCGGGCCGCTCGATCCCGGCTTCCCGCAGGGCCGTAAAGGCAGACAAGAGGCTGGCTTTCATCATTTTGCTCATGCGCCGGGTCTCCATGGGCGGCAGAAATTCCCGCAATCCGCTGAGTTCCTCTTCGCTGGAAACCGTGCTTTGTGCAGCGACGTGGATCCGGGACTCGTCCAGCAGGGGCTGTTCGTCCGCCAGGGGTTGGGATTTGCTGAGAATCAGGGACGAATCGTTTCCTCCGAAACCGAAGGAATTGCACATGACATCGTCCAGCTTGACGCCCGTGCGTCCCGGGGAAGGGATGACGCCGTCCGGCATGGGATGCTGCCATCCGAGCGAGGCGGGCACAAAGTCATTCTCCATGGCCAGGAGGCAGATGACCGTCTCGACAGAGCCGGCGGCGGAAGTGGTATGCCCGGTATAGGACTTGGTGCTGGACATGTCCGGCAGATCAGCGCCGAACACACGTTTGAACGCGGCGCTCTCGGAGGCATCGTTGTCGGGCGTGCCCGTGCCATGGGCATTGATGTACTGGATGTCTTTCGGCTGCAATCCCGCCATCCGGAGGGCACCAGTCATGGCGAGCGTGGCACCCTCTCCATTCTTGGAAGTTGCCGTCTGGTGGAAAGCGTCACAGCGGTTCGCATAGCCGCGGACATAAGCCAAGCCGCACGGTACGTCTTTTTGCAGCACGACGTAGGCCGCACCCTCGCCCAGGTTCAAGCCGGCCCGTGTTTCGTCGAAGGGGCGGCAGCGTTCCCGGTCCAGGATCATCAGCGTATTGAATCCGTTCAGATGCAGTTTGCTCAAGGGCTCCGAACCACCGGCGACCACCAGGTCGACCTCATCGTTCTTCAGCATCTCGGAGCCGATCATGATGGCATTCAGGGCCGAGGAGCAGGCGGTGCAGATGGTGCAGCACCGGGCGCCCTGCAGGCCCGAATACCGGGCGATCTCCAGGGTGCTCTGACCACATTCATGACTGTGGGGCATGCCCTGCAGTTCGGGATCGATACCTGTTTGCTCAAAAACCTGCTCCGTCACATCCATCACACCCACGGTGGTTCCGGAAATCAGCGCAACCCTTTTTCCGGAGACATCGTTGATGCCGGCCTGTTGCAAGGCTTCCCGGACGGCGATCGCGCCCATGACGGAGGTCCGGCTGACCGTCTCTTCGCTGGGAATCCCCAGCATCTGCTTCATTTCCTCGGTCGACAGTTTGATTTCGCCGACCGGGATATCCGTATGGACCGACGGGAGATACTTCATCCGGCCGATGCCCGATGCCTTGTTCCGCAGGGAGGTCAGCACTTCCGTTTGGTTGTTGCCGATGGCACAGAGAATGCCCATGCCGGTCACCGAGATCGTTCCACTCATCTTTTTCATTGGATTTTCAGCATTTTAAGATCGGCAATAAAAGAATCTTCGGCGTCGCAGTCCACCCAACCGCAGATCAGCACGGACGGCCTTGTCGCCGACACGGTCGCGTCGATGATGCGCTGCAGCACGGCTTCATTCCTGTCGGGCAGCAGCACCAGCGTGGTTTCTCCCTTGATGCAGTTCTTGACGGCGATTTCGCCCAGGACGACATTGGGCAACGTATTGATGAAGACCGCCGGGCTGGGGAAGAACTCTTCGGGATTGGCGAAGGTGGAAAGATGCTTCCGGTCGGCCAGGACGGAGCCGTTCTGCGTGAAAATAATCAGCGCCCGGTCTTCCGGATCGGAAGCTTCCAGCGCATCCTTGGCCAGGAGGCTCGTACCCACATAGGCGAGCCGGCTGTACAAGTCCATCTTGTAGAAGCGGGAACCGTCCGCCAGGTATTTTTTGAATATTTCCGAGACGAGGGCGGAACCGCGGTTTTCGAGCGGGACTGCCTGGTCATCCACCCACAAGCCATCAGGCGTGATGCGAACGCGCCTGACCGTCTGGCAGTCCGCTTTTGCAGGAACGGTTGCCGGTGCGGGCGTCTGGGTGTAGATCATCGCGCCGTTGCAGCTGCCGAAACCGGACTGCAACTTGATGAAGGCTTTCTTGTCGGTTGCTACGGGCTGATTGCAGATGCGGATTTTTCCGCTGACGCCCATTTCCTCAAAACCGGGCGTGGGCGGAATCAGCCCCTCATCCAGCGCGCACATCATGATGATGGACTCGACGACGCCGGAAGCGCCGAACGTGTGCCCATAGTGCGGCTTGACCGTGGTGGTCAGGAGGTCGCCCAACCCGGCCCCTTCGATGGCCTTGGATTCCATCTGGTCGTTGAACATGGTCGCGGTGCCATGCGCCGCGACGCAGGCCAGCGTGGACTTCAGCTCCGGGGTCAGGATCTTTTGGATGGCGCGGCGTACGCCATCGCCGCTGGGGATGGGCGCACTGACATGGTATGCGTCGTTGTTGAGGCAGCCGTCCTGGATATACCAGGCCGCTGCGTCTGCGTGAAGGTCTTGGGAAAGTACGACCGTTGCCGCGCACTCTCCGATGTTGAGGCCCAGGCGCTCAATGTCGAAAGGCCGGCAGGGGGTCGGAGACAGGGCTTTCAGGGACTCGAAGCCCGCCAGGACAAAGGCCGAGAGGATATCTACGCCGCAGACTACGGCCGTGTCATAATCGCCTGCTGCGATGAGCCGGTCGGCCAGCATTTGCGCCGTCGCGCCGGAGATGCAGGCGTTGCTGACCGTAATGGGATCGTTGACAAAGCCCAACTTGTCTGCGACCTTCTTCACGGCCACGCCGGGCGCGAGATAGTTTCTGTCTTTTTCGGGAACATCGCCCAGTTCGTCGATGCCGGCCGTGGAAGTGCCCAGGACAAAGATCGTCCGCGGAGAAGCCGGATCGACGGCACTGCGGGCCAGGGCGTCCTGCACGGAATGGAGCACCAGCGACTCAAACCAACTGAACCCGTCCACCCGCAGGGCGGCGCGCCGGTCTTCCGGGAAGATGCCGACGCAAAAGTGCCCCGGAACACCCAGGCAGCCGTCCATCTGCTGCAGACTCGTTTCGCCGCGCTTGACCGCTGCATAGTTTTCCTCGGTTGTCAGGCCCAGGGGAGAAGTAATATTGGTTGAAAGAATTCTTGTCATATCATTAAAAATACAAATTTAACGCTTTTATATAAAAAAATAGATGTTTCATAAGCGAATTGCTATCTTTGCACCATGATTCAATTGCCGCCTGAATTCGACGATATCCGTCCCTACTACGATTCGGAAATCCCCGCCGCGATGGAGCGGATGGCCTCCGATCCCATCCTGACACCCGCTCTTCGTTTCCTGGACGAGGATATTGATGTGAATGCTTTCCGGGCGAAACTGCGGAAGATCCGTACCATTGCGCAATTCCAGCACGAGATGATGGTGCCCCTGTGCAGTGCCCTGGTGGCCAAGACCATGACCCGCTTCACCTCTTCCGGCGCTGAGCACATCGATGCTTCCTACGGCACTCTTTACGTGTCCAATCACCGCGACATCGTGATGGATGCCTATCTGCACCAGATCGTCCTCGACCAATACAACAAGCCGACCTGCCACATCACCTTCGGCAGCAACCTGATGGAGCCGCAGTTCGTGGTCGATTTCGGCATGTCGAACAAGATGTTCCGCACCGACCGCAAGACCAGCAATATCCGCAGTTTCCTGCATTCCTCGATGCATCTGTCGGACTATATCAATTATGTGGTTTCCCACGGCGATTCGCTGTGGATTGCCCAGCGCAACGGACGCACCAAGGACGGCCGTGATCGCACCGAAACGGGGCTGGTGCGCATGCTGCTGATGAACGGCAACGATAAGGCTCAGGTGGAAGCCCTGCACATTACCCCGCTGTCCATTTCTTACGAGTGGGAGCCCTGCGATATCCTCAAGGCCGTGGAGCGTTACCGCACGCTCGACGGGAAGCCTTATGTTAAGGCAAAAGGGGAGGACCTGCAGAGCATCATCACGGGCATCACGCAGCAGAAAGGCAATGTGCACCTGGCCTTCGGCACGCCGATCGACGTGTCGGGTTTCAGCGATCCGCTCAAACGGGAAGACATCGCGGCGATTGCCACGCAGATCGACGCGCAGGTCTGGCGGGAATACCGCCTCTGGGACACCAACTACGTGGCCTACGACCTGCTGAACGGCACCACCCGCTTCGCGGGCTGCTACGACCCGGCCGTGAAGGAGCAGTTCATCTCCAAGATGGAGCACGACATCGCCGCCTATCCGTCGCTCGATGCCGACAAACTCCGCGAACTGTTCCTGAAGATTTACGCCGGTCCGGTGTACGACAATCCGGAAGCATTGAAATAGCCGGTCGCCCGCCGGCGCAGACGGCTTATTTCGTCAGCCACTTTTCGGGATCCTGTTTGTCCGTTCCCTTCCAGAGCTGGAAGTGCAGGGTGGAGTTGTTGCCGTCGGTCTCGAGGGTGCCGAGCTTGGTGCCCGTCTCGATCTTCTGGCCGCTCTTGACACTGACTTTGCCGAGTTTGCAATAGAGGGTGAAATACTCGCCGTGCTGCACCAGGACGCATTGGTTATAGCCCGGCATGACGATGATCTTGCGGACCTCGCCTGCGAAGATAGACGTCGGCCCCCTTGGTGGTGGAGAAGGTGATGCCGGGGTTGTCGGGCAGCTTCAGGTTGGTGTAGACCGGATGGTTGTGGACGCCGAAGCGCTCCACGATGACGCCCTGTTTCAGCGGCCAGGGCAGCTTGCCCTTGTTCTTGGCAAACTCGTCCGAGAGGGCCGTGTCGATCTGGGTCTTGTCTTTCTTCTGTTCGGCTACGGTGCTCTTGAGGAGCTTCTGGATCTCCTTGTTGAGGCGGTCTACCTCCTTTTTCTTGGCCGCCAGGTCGCTGCGGTACTGCTTCTCGCTCTTGGCCAGACGTTTCATGTCGTCTTTCGACTTCTTCTCCTCGGCCACGAGTTTGCGATATTCATCCTCGCGCTCCGCGCGGGTTGCCTTGGCTTCCGCCCGCATCTCTGCAAGCTTGGTCCGCTCTTCCTCCAGTTCTGCCTGCTTGGCGCGCATCTTTTCGGCCTGTTTGCTGACTTCGCCCGCCAGGCTCTTGAGGAAGGAAAAACGTCGGTAGCCCTGCCCGATGTTTTCGCTCGACAGGATATAGAGGAACCACACGCGCGAGTCGCGGTTCTTGTAGGTATTGTAGATCAGCTTGCTGTAGTAGATCTCCAGCGTGTCGAGCTCTTTCTGGAGGCGATTGATCTCCCGCTGCTTCTGCGTCATGGCATCGTCGATGACAGCGATCCGCTTGTCGAGGTCGTTGAGGATTGACTTGCGATTGGTAACGCGCTTGCGGATGAGCGAAAGTTGCTCGGTAGTGGCTTTTTGCTTGCTGGTGATTGATTTGAGCTGGCGGTCGATGAAGTTGATCTCCTCTTCGATCTGGCGTTTGCGCTCTTTCTGCTTCGAGACGTCCTGCTGCCCGAAGGCGGCCGTCGCGGCGAAAAGCACAAAGAGGAAGAGGAGCCAGCGTTTCATGGTCGTGTGTTATTCGTCGTCCGACATGGCCGCCGCCTGCTTGTAGTAGATGTTGGCCAGGTCTTTCTCGCCCAGGGTCTCCAGGACGATGGCGTAGTGCTCCAGAATGGTCTTGCTGTCCTTGCCGCCATAGAGCATGGCATGCTTGAAGATGGCCTTGGCTTCGATGTCCTGGCCCAGCAGGTGCAGGATCCAGGCGTAAGTGTCGAGATAAGTAGGATTGTCAGGCTCGGCCGTGATGGTCTTGCGGCTCATCTCCTTGGCTTTCTTCAGGTTTTTCCCCTCGAGGGAGAGGTAGTAGGCGTAGTTGTTGAGCACGGGATTGTAGTCGGGATCGATCTTGAGCGCCTTCTCGTAGTTTTTGTAGGCGTTCTTGGAATCGCCCATCTGGTGATAGAGGTCGCCCAGCGAAGAATAGGTGACTTTCAGCACCGTCGTGTCTTTCGGGCGCATCCGCAGGATGGCCTCGTAGTCTTGCTGTGCCTCCTGATATTCTTTCATCTGCGACAGCGCGATGGCCCGCAATTGAAGCAGGTCGGGACTGTCCGGAAAGCGCTGGATGGCCACTGTAGCGTTGTCGGCGAGGGTCGGCCAGTACTGCTGGTAGTAGAGCAGGAAGAGGAACTGCATGGCGGCGTCGAAACTCTCCGGGTGCTGTTCCATGTTCTGCCGCATGATCTCAACGGCCAGCTCCGGCCGCCCTGTCCGATACCAAAAGCCGCCAATCAGGGCGTTGATGGTGCTGTCGGTGGGGTGCGCGGTGCGCAGGTCGAGCATGATCTGGTCGAATTCTTCCGAGAAGGTCCGCACGAACTGCGGATTGGAGGTCAGCTGCTCCACCTGAGCGGCCTTGATTTCCGGTTGCACGTAAGGATCGCGCATCACGTGCGAAAGGCTCGAGAAGAAATTGCCGTATTGCCGAAGCATCTGGTAGACACCGGCTTTGCCGAACCAGGCCGGCGTGTATTCGGGCTCCATTTCCAGGGCTTCGTCGTAATAGCGCAGGGCCACGGAATCGCGGTAGGTGCTGGCGAAATAGTCGCCCAGAACGCTGGCCAGCCGGGGCGTGCGGCACTCCTGGTAGTAGTCGCCCAGCATCCAGTAGACACTGTCGGGGTTGGTATCGGGTTTCTTGAGCAGCAGCTCTGTGCGGGTCAGGCCCACAATTTCGCTTTTTCCACGGATTGCGTCGATTTTGTCAAGGGTGGTCAGCGCCTTTTCGATATCGTTGTCCGTCAGGTAGACGTTGATCAGGTCGAAGTAGAGATCTGTCTTTTTCGGGAAGTCAGCCGTCAGCTGTTCGAGCATCGGAACGGCCAGCTCTGGACGGTCGGTATGAAGGTAGCAAAGGGCGAGATTGTACCGGTACCAGAAGTTGTCAGGGTCGAGCTCGATGGCCCGCTTGAGCCAGGTTTCCGCCTCGGCGCGCTGATCCGGATCGTTCGAGCAAATGGCGGCGATATAGTAGCAGGCGGCGTCGTTGGCCGGGTTTTCCTGCACTTCCTCCCGGAACAGGCGCAGGGCTTCGGCCACCTCCCCGTTCTGGTAGTATTTCAGGGCTTCGATATACTTGGCGGACTGCGCATGCAGGCCGATGGTGACGCAAAGGAGTGCGATCGCGCAGACAATCTTGCGCAAAAATCTTGGACTCTCCATCTTTTTTTCTAAATTCGTTACAAAAATAGTGGTAAAAACCCTAACAAAAAACAAACCAAAAATTTTTTGCGCGGAAAGACGCAACATTTGATCCCCTTTCTGCATCTATAGTGAGCAGCGATGCGTGAGACACTCCCATATACTGAAGCTGAACTGATTTCCGGCTGCGCGCATGGAGACAGGGACGCCCAGCGGAGATTGTACGAAAGATACGCATCGGTGATGTATCCGGTGTGTGTGCGGTACTTGGGCCGGGAGGATGCAAAAGATGTACTGCAGGAGGGTTTCCTGACAGTTTTTGACAAGATTGGCACTTACAAGGGTGAAGGCTCCTTCGAGGGATGGATGCGGAAGATTTTCGTCAATGCCTCGCTGATGCACCTCCGCAAGACGGACGTGCTGCGGCGCACGGAAGACATCGACGAAGTGCCGGAAACGGGCGGTGTGCTGGAGTATGGCGTATTGGAGCAGATCAGTACGCGGGAGATCCTCGACCTGGTCGCCGGACTGCCCGCCGGGCTGCGGAGCGTCTTCAACTTGTTCGTGATGGAAGGCTACTCGCACGCGGAAGTTGGCGTCCTGCTCGGCATCACCGAGCAGTCCTCCCGCTCCCAGTTGAGCCGTGCCCGGAGCCTGTTGCAAGAAAAGATAAAAGAGTTATATCATGGTAAGAGATGATTTTGACCAGCGGCTGCGCGATCGCCTCGAAGGGGTGACCGAACCGGCGCCTGATGTCTGGGAAGGCATCAGCCAGGGGCTTGAGCGCCGCCGTCGCAAGGTCGTGTTCCGGCGCTTCACGGTGGCTGCGGCCGCCGCGGCTGCTGTGCTGGCCCTTGCGCTGCTCGTCTTCCGGGGTCCCCGGAACGACGGTCAGGTCGAAGCTCCGGTCCAGATTGCCGAGACGGTCGAGCCTGTGGTGGCTCCCGTCGTGGCCCCGGACGGAGCCCTCGAAACGCCTGACATCGCTCCCATCGCGGAGCAGATTGCCGCCCTCCCGAAGCAGGCCGTGGCGGCATCCCGTGTAAACAAACCTGTAGCGACGGTAGCGCCGGTGGTGGAAGAACCTGCTGCTGAAGAACCCACTGTTGTGACGCCGGTAGAAGAACCTGTCGTCACGACGCCGGTCGACGAGCCGCAGGCCATCGATCCCAAAGCCGACGAGCCGCAACACCTGCTCACCGAAGACGAAATCCCGGCCGATTTCTGGACCCGCGAAGAAGCGTCTGAACGTTCCCATTCCCGCACATTCACATCACAAATCTCTATATTATCCAATCTGACCACGGTCGCATCCGACGGAGACCTGCTCTATATCCCCAGCGCCTCGCATGCCTCTTCCCAAAGCGGAAAGGGCCAGGCTACCTCAGATATCGAGCCGATCTCCGAAGCCAATGCCGCCAGATTCTACACCCCGCTGACCTTCGGTCTGCAAGTGGCTTTTCCGCTGACAGACAGGCTTTCGGTCGCGACGGGCGTGAATTATTCCTACCTGGTGTCGCAGTATGACATCCTCTACAAGAAAGTGTTGTATGAGGGTGCGTACAACCAGCTGCACTATGTGGGCGTTCCGCTCGTACTGTCCTATCATTTCGTTCAGACGCCCCACCTCGGCGTATATGCCTCGGTGGCCGGCACCGCGGAGAAATGCGTAGCCCAGCGCTATGTGTTTGGCAGCAACGTCGCTTCGGAAAAAGTGAAAGGGCTCCAGTGGTCGGCCAAGGCCGGTGTCGGTATCGAATACTGGTTCATCCCGCACATGGGCATCTATTTCGATCCGAGCCTGGTCTATTTCTTCGACAATCAACAGCCGTTGAGCATTCGGACACAGCAGCCGCTGCAGGCGAATTTCGAGCTTGGACTTCGTTTCAAGATCTGATAATCAGCCCGTTCTGGAGATTCAACTTTCCCGCATTTTTCAGGAAAATAGAAAAAACGGTTAATCTTTCAACCGTTTTTTTTATTGCATTTCGTGCGTTCTATCTTTGTGGCAGAACCCAAAAATGGACGAACGATGTTGAACAAGAGTTATTGTGCGACTTGCATCGGTGTGGAGGCGGTCGTGGTGACGGTGGAAGTCGATCTTTCCATCGGTATCGGTATCCATCTGGTGGGCTTGCCCGACAGCGCCGTGCGGGAGAGCCTTTTACGTGTCATCACGGCGCTCACTTCCTATGGATTTCATATTCCCGGACGCAAAATCGTGGTCAACCTGGCCCCGGCCGACATCCGGAAAGAAGGCTCGGCCTACGACCTGGCCATTGCCCTGGGTGTACTGGCTGTTT
This sequence comes from uncultured Bacteroidales bacterium, assembly GCA_905233345.1. Taxonomy (GTDB): domain Bacteria; phylum Bacteroidota; class Bacteroidia; order Bacteroidales; family UBA932; genus Cacconaster. Next base: position 5,355 of record CAJODQ010000022.1, on the reverse strand, counting down.
CGGAGCAGGTTTCCCTGGTCGATTGCGACAAATTCCTGATTATGGGCGAACTGGCCCTCGACGGACGGGTGCGGGCGGTAAACGGGGTACTCCCGGTGGCATTAAAAGCCCGGGATGAGGGTTTTGGTGGCTGCATTTTTCCGGCCGAATCGGCCCGGGAGGCCGCCGAAGTGGATGGACTGGCGGTCTATGGCGTCTCTTCTCTGGCTGAGGCGATCGAAGTGCTGACCCATCGCGAACAGTGCGAACACCTGCGGGTGCGCCGGCAAGCCGGGCGGCCTGCGTTCCGGCCTTCCGGCAATGATTTCCGCCAGGTCCGCGGCCAGCCCCTGGCCAAACGCGGCATGGAGATCGCGGCAGCCGGGGGGCACAATCTCATTTTGGTTGGTGCGCCGGGCAGCGGCAAGAGCCTGATGGCCTCCTGTCTCCCCTCCATCTTGCCGCCGATGACGCGCGAAGAAGCCATCGAGACCGGAAAGATCTATTCCGTGGCGGGGCGCGGCGCCCGCGTGAGCGAAGGCCTGATGCAGGAGCGTCCGTTCCGCGCCCCGCACCACAGCGCCAGCCTCGTTTCCCTGATCGGCGGTGGCCAGAACGCCGCTCCGGGTGAGATCAGTTTGGCCCATAACGGCGTTTTGTATTGCGATGAGATCGCGCAGTTCAGCCGCAGTTTGCTCGATTCGCTGCGGCAGCCGCTCGAAGACGGGCGGGTGACCATTTCCCGGGCCAAATACAAAGTGGACTATCCGGCTCATTTCATGCTGGTGGCTTCCATGAATCCCTGTCCCTGTGGCTATTACGGTGATGAAGCCGGCCGCTGCACATGTACGCGCGGTGCTGTCGAAAGTTATCTCTCGCGCATCTCCGGTCCCATGATGGACCGTATTGACTTACAGATATGGATCAAAAGTCTGACCGCCGTGGAACTGTTGGGCCTGTCGGGGGGAGAAGGGCCGCTGCCGCCGGAAGAGTCGAGTGCGGTGATCGCGGCACGGGTCGCCAGGGCCCGGGCGGTACAGGCAGAGCGCTTTGCAGGAACTGACATCTACACAAATGCAGCGATGGGCGCCCGCCAGATCGAGCAGTACTGCCAGCTCTCCGACGAGTGCCGCCGCACGCTCGAAAAGATACTGGATCGCATGGGCCTCTCGGCCCGCGCCTATACCCGCATCCTCAAGGTAGCCCGCACCATCGCCGACCTGGCCGGCGAGCCGGAGATTCTACCCGCGCACCTGCTCGAAGCCGCCGGTTTCCGTTTCCTCGACCGGCGGAAGCTAATCGACTGATGGCGTTTTTTAGAATTACGGGTTGATTGTCAGTGCCGACGTGTGCGCGAAGGAACCCCGCAGGATACCCTTACAATAATGGCCATCCGGGAACACCCGTCACCGAAAACATAATGGTGCCGGCCATTAAGACCGGCACCTCCCCTGACCTTGAGGCAGTCCATTCTTGTCGTTCAGGGATTTGCAGCTGAATTATTTCTCCATGGGATACTTTGAAAAACACGAATCTTTGAGACACTCAAAATTCCGTCATTACATAGGTAATGCATCTTCTTGAAGCCGGGTAATGATAGCGTTAGCATCTTGGGCTTCCATAAGAGACACTGCAAACCATTTCTTGCCAAGGTCTTTGATGGAGGCCCCAATGTGGTAAACCCGATTGTCAACAATCAAGAATCTGTCATGAGACATCTTGAAGATCCAAATCGGGATAGGAGGATACTGAACGTCGTGTTTGGCAATATCCAGTTTGAACTGGTCGTCTGCTTTCTGCGTAAAGATTGTCGCATCAACTCCGGGTTCCCGTTTGTCCAACATCGTCAGAACTGAATGATCCAAATAGTTGTCTACAAGGACAATGCGTTCCGTTGCGCCCTTAATAAGATTACAGACGAAGTCATAGGCATCATAAACTTGGCCTTCATAAAAGATGCATTGTTTATTATCCTCGCTTCCTTCATCCATCATGGCAAAAACTTGCTCAATCTTATTATCTGTTTCCAATTGCCGTATTTCAAGCCTGTCAAGCCGTTGAAAGACCTGGGCGTTAGACATTAAGAACTGGCGCATGGCGACAAATGCACGCATTATTTCAATACTGATCTTTCTGGCCTTCGCACTCTTGAGTACGGAGGCCAACATGGCGACCCCCTGTTCGGTGAAGGCAAACATTTCCGCTCCGCCAGTATTATATCCAGGGGGTATCACAGATTGTGACACCCCTTTGGCTATCAGGGCGTTTGCCTCATCGTTTGTGAGCCTGAGCATGAAATCTTCAGGAAAACTGTCAATATTTCTCCTGACAGTCTGCCTTAATGAACGGTTTTCAACGCCATACAAGGAAGCAAGGTCGAGGTCAATCATAATCTGAATGCCCCGGACCATATAAATTCTCCTTTCTATTGGGGCACTCAACTGGTTTCTTTTCGCAACCTGTTCGTCAGACACCTTTATCGTTTGTTTCTTTGACATAGGCATAAGTCATCTTTTTGAATGGATACAACGGTCGTTCGAATCACGTTCATACATCTCTCTCATTTTTGTCGACAAGATAAGCAGATATTTCCGGACCAATCCGGCAAAAAAGCAAAATCTTATACAAGAAAATAAAATTTATCATTATCTTTGTAAAGTCCTGTAGGACAAACATAGAAAGCGTTTAGCTTGTACCGCTTGAACTGAATCTGGACCATTCGAATCAAGGTGCGGTATCGGCGAGACGCTTGCACTGGCTATCCGTCGACCCTCGGGTCACGCCATAGCAAAGTGTGAGCGATCTTCATCGACCCCGACCTTGAGGCAGTCCAGAGCCCAGTTCACCGGGGAAGATAAGATGGCCCACACTTTCTTTTTATTTACCCAGTTCGGCGGGCCCCGGCAGAACAAACCTGCAACCAGCCATGAAGCGGCTCCTTCCTTTTGTTCTCCTGTTATGGGTGGCTTTCGCCATTCTTTCGTGTGAAAAAGAAACTTTGCTGATCATAGACCAGACATCGCTTGAATTCCCCGATGCTGGAGGTACGTCGACGATTGCTTTGACTGCCAACAAACCCTGGACGGCCAGTTCGGATCAATCCTGGTGCAGTGTCTCACCAGCTTCCGGTGAAGACGTTTCCGGCAGCAAGATCAACATCCGATGCGATGCCAACCCTGATTACGATGGGCGAAATTGCACAATTACTTTCACTTGTGAGGAAAAAGTGACAGTTGTTTCTGTGTCTCAGTCAAATGCTTCAGGGTTGTTCGTGACCACGCCCTGCTACGAACTGTCAAACGAGAAACATACGCTTGCCGTCGAAGTGAAAGCCAATGTCGAGTATGAAGTGATGTCCGAAGCAGACTGGATCCATTATGCTGGAACGAAAGGGTTGACCACATCGCAGATTATACTGGAAATCGATGCGAATGAGTCTTTCGACGGCCGCGAGGGAAAGGTGTCGGTGAAACAGAAGAATGGTGGTCTGAGCGGAACCATCACCATCAAGCAGGATAGTTCAAAAGGATTGTTCGTCACGCCGACCGAATATAATCTCTCCAATGAGTCACAGACCATTGAAGTGGAGGTGAAATACAATGTGGAGTTTTCCACTGTGATTCCGGCTGAATGTCAGGATTGGATTTCGATAGCAGGGACTAAGAGCCTTGCAAGCACTGTCTATTCCATTCATATAACGGAGAATAATTCATACGAAAACAGAGTGGGCAGCATTACCTTCAAGCAAAAAGACGGTTCTTTGAGTGCTACTGTCCAAATAGAGCAAATGTCTCTGGACCCGGCCGCCGTGATCGTCGACTTGTCAGAAGACACCGGGCGAAACGAATCCCTTGTCATGCTGGAGGACGGTTCATATTGGGTTGTTCATTCAGTGGAGGGAGAAACCTATGAGTCTTTGTATTACAATCATTCTGTTGAGAACGATATTGCTGACGGACTCTTTTTTCTCCTCGACAGGAAAGATGGCTCCATCCTGATTGATTTGCCTGAGGGGAAGAAACTGATGCTTGTCAAGGCTGGCGAGAACATTTATAATATGGCCATCATGAGCGATGGGCATGCTAATATTTTAATCGGACTGGAAGCCGGTGATGATTGGTCGTCAGTTCCTGCTGTAGCGAACTCATCAGTGATGACAAAGGCTCTGAGTGAGGATCAAAAGCATATCGTCAAGTCGGCTTTGCTCAAGTTGGCGTATTTTACCGGAAATGCCCTTTCTGTCGTGACATTGAATCCTAGCGCTCTGGCAAATCTTGGAATTACCGTTTTGTTTGAGACATACAAGTCTGACTGGTTCAATATTCAAGAAAGACTTAGTGATTACCATGTCAGCCAAGGTGCTGTTCGAGGGGCAGAAAACGGGATGACTGCTTACAATATTATGAAAGGCTTCCCTAAATGGAAACCATTTAGCGAAGGCTTGTTTACAATGAATCAGTTGCAGGCTGCACTTTCGATATTGAATACAATGGCCGATGAAGAATTGGCCATGGTCGGAGTGTTGAAGGAGGATCTCGCGCCTGCGCTCGGTGACGAATGGAACATCAAGCTGAGTCCTCAGTTTGTTACATGTCAGGGCTCCAGCAGCGAGTATATTGTGGAAGTGTCCTCCAAAGCTATGTGGACAATTGACGATTCAACTGTGGACCATAGTTGGTGTGATGTGAGGAGGGTTGATGACCACATTGTGGTGTCGGTTGCGGAAAACCATCCGAACGGGCAACGATCCTGTTTTGCAACGGTAAAAGGATCTGTTAATTCCGATATCTATTACATCACCCCGGTGAAGTTGTATATAACACAGCATGACTATAAAATGGCCTTGTCCGAGAAGGAGTTGGTCTTTGGTCGAAAAGGCGGTTCGAAACCTGTGCAGGTGGATTATAGCGAGAATATTAAATCTTGGAAAGTTACGCAATGGCCCGAATGGTGCACCATAGATCAACAAGAAACCTGGAATTATAGAGCTACCACATTCTGGGTAAATGTCAATGCATCAGAAGTGGGCCATGAACCAGCCTCGATTATCGTTACGGGCTATCTTGAAAGCGGTGGCTACATTGATGTGAGTGTTTCCGTTCGACAGGATGTGAGTGAAGATTATGAGCTTCGTGAAAATCTGATCAAGTTTTATAAAGAAACAGGAGGTCCGAATTGGAAGAATAACGATAATTGGTGTACCGATAAATCGCTTAATGAGTGGTACGGGTTATATTATGATGATACTGAAGGTCTATTAACCGTTTCATTATCCAATACAATAGTTCGTTAGTTTTATAGTTTTTATGCCACGGCGCGAACGCCGTAGAATAAGAGTTCTTTGAAATCAGTGTTATTTAATCGCGAGTTCGCATG
>CAJODQ010000021.1 GCA_905233345.1 uncultured Bacteroidales bacterium | reverse complement strand
GGATGCTCGGTGAGTCCGCTTTTCAGGGAATATAAGAATATGGAGGAGATCCATGCCGATGCACGGAAGGCGGCCGAAAAAATATTCATTGATTATCTGGCCGATTCGGTCAACTACGACCCCGCTTTCAAGGAATTCGGCATCCGGCTTATCCGCTTTTCCAAAGAAGAGCCGAATTTGTTCCACTACCTGTTTCTGGAAAAAGGCGGAAGCGGCGAAGTGGCCCATGCCATCGCACTGGAGTGCCTGAAACAGACGGCCGCCACCTTCGGCCTTACCCAAGCGCAGACCGAGCAGATCTTCGAGCAGGAATGGACTTTCGCCTGCGGCCTGGCCATGCTCTGCAACAAGAACCCGGAGGTATATACGGACGAGCGTATTTCCTACATGCTGTCCGCTCAGTTTATGGCCCAGCTGACGCTGATCAAGTCGGGCCGTGAAGTAGTCAATATTGAACCCAAGAAGAAGTAATTTAATACAATGAGAAGATTGATGATTGCAAGCGTGCTGCTGCTGGCAGCCGTTTCCGCCCAGGCAAAGGGCGATTGGAAAGGAAAAGTGGTGGATGAAAAAGGCGAGCCGGTGGCCTACGCCAATGTGGCCGTGCTTTCAAAGACCGATTCGTCCGTCGTGTGCGGTGTGGTCACCGGAGAAGACGGCACTTTCAATATCGTGACAAAAGAGAACGATGGCATCATGATGGTAGCCATGCTGGGCTACAAGACAGTGTATATGGTGCCTGTCGACGGGGCAGTGATCACCCTCACCGATGATACCGCCATGCTGGAGGGTGCCACCATCCAGGCCGTCATGCCCAAGACCAAACTGACCGGCGAGGGCCTTCAGACCAACGTGCGGGGGTCGGTCCTTGAAAACGCCGGAAACGCCAATGATGTGTTGGCCAAGACCCCCGGGCTCATCAAAGGACAGAACGGCCTGGAAGTGATCGGCAAAGGCTCGCCGATGGTTTATATCAACGGACGCCGTGTCACCGACGCCTCGGAACTGGATCGTCTGCAAAGTAATGAAATCCAAAGCATTGAGGTCATCACCAACCCCGGAGCCCAATACGATGCCACGGTGCGCGCAGTGGTGCGCATCAAGACCATCCGGCGCCAGGGCGACGGCTTTGGTTTCAATCTGAACGCTTCTGATGCGCAGTCCCTGCGCTGGGCCAAGGGCAACGATCCTTACGGCGCCCTCAACGTGAACTATCGTACGGGCGGGGTGGATATCTTCGCGGGGCTTAACTATGCCCGCAACACCTCGCGCCAGGAAAGCTATCTGGAGAAGCAGACTTTCGGGAGAAAGGCCGATGGCACCGACTGGCTCTTTGAGGACAAGGGCACGCTCCTGAATGAATATTTCGGCAGCACCCTGTACGGAAATGCCGGTGTGAACTGGCAGATTGCCGACAACCACTTCCTGGGTGGCAAGGTGGAATGGGGCCGTCACCTGACCTACAACGTAAAGACGGTGGTGAACGACAATGTCTATGAGAACGGTACGCTGATTGACAAGCTCACGACGACCTCCGAGGACGTGATCGGGGATCAGATCCCCTACAACCTGGGCGCCAACCTGTATTATAATGGCACCATCGGCCAGAAACTGGGCGTTGACGTCAACATAGACTATTATGGCACGGAAGACAGCGCCAATTCCACATCCACGGAAGTCAGCACCATGACCCACGATGCCACCATCAGCACGACCAGTGACAATTCCAGCCGGCTGTATGCCGCCAAGGCCGTGCTTTCCTATCCCATCTGGATGGGGCAGCTGCAAGTGGGAACAGAGGAAACTTTCTCCCGCCGGAAAGACAACTACAGCATCACCGGCATCGTCATCCCCGCCTCGCAGGCGAGCGTGAAGGAAGATAATATCGCGGGCTTTGCTTCCTATGGCTGCTATATTCCCAAGGTGGGCCAGCTGAGCGCCGGCGTGCGCTATGAGAACGTGCACTACGTCTACGACGATGCCATGCGGCTTGACGCCCGGATCGAGCGCCGGTACAGCAACTGGTTCCCCAATGCAACCTATGCCAATGCGTTCGGCCCCGTGCAGGTGATGCTGAACTATGCCGCCAAGACCGCCCGCCCGGGCTACTCGCTCCTGTCCAGCGCCATCCGCTACAACAGCCGTTACATCTGGCAGAGCGGCAACGCGCAGCTGCAGCCCAGCCTGATGCACAACGTGAGCCTTGCCGCCGTATACAAATGGATTACCGTCATGGTGAATTACACGCGCATGAACAACGCCATGATTACCTGGAGCGCCCCCTACGGAGACGAAGGCGTGGTACTGGTCAAGCCCCGCAACATTGAGGAGCCGTACCGCACGATGGCCGCTTATGTGAACCTCACCCCGACGGTGGGCTGCTGGAACATGAACTATACGCTGGGTGTCCAGCCGCAGTGGCTCAGCATTACCGTGGACGACCCCCGCGAAGCATCCGGCAAGCGCGTCACCACCTTCAACGGCAAGCCCATCTTCTTTGTACAGCTGCAGAATACCGTTACGCTCAAGGGCGGCTGGCAGCTGGAACTGGGCGGCCAGGTCAACAGCCGCGGCTACTCGCAGAACCTGTATCTGCGCAACGCCTATGTGGACGTGACCGCTGCCGTGCAGAAGACCCTTCTGAAAGACGGTTCGCTGGTCCTGCGCTTGGAGGGGGCCGACCTGCTGGGCATGGCCCACTATGATGTGGACTCCGATTTCGGCAGCCACACCATCATGCAGACCAACCGGATGGACACGCAGAAGGTGAAGTTCTCCATCCGCTACAACTTTAATCCCGCCCGGAGCAAGTATCGCGGCACCGGCGCCGGCGCAGACGAGAAAGCAAGAATGTAATAATGTAACGATATGGACATGAAGTTTTGCCAGAGCTGCGGAATGCCGCTCACCCCGGAAATCCTCGGCACCAATGCCGATGGAAGCAAGAATGAAGATTACTGCATCTACTGCTATAAGGATGGAAAGTTCCTGCAGGACTGCACAATGGACGAGATGATCGAACACTGCGCCCAGTTCGTGGACGAGGTCAACAAGGGCCTGCCGCAGCCCATCACGAAAGAGGAATACATTGGCCAGATGAAGATGTATTTCCCGCATCTGAAACGTTGGCACAAGGAACTGACGGTCTCAGATATAGTACCGGAGAATCCTGCCCTGGCGGGTGTCAAAGAACTCATCGGGAAAATGGCTGATAAGTTGCCTGTCACCTTTATTTCATCTGTCGATGAAGATGGGTATCCCTGCACCAAGGCCATGCTGTCACCCCGCGTACGCGAGGGGATCAAAGTATTCTACTTTACCACCAATACTTTCTCGCTGCGCGTGGCCCATTACAAGGCCAACCCCAAAGCCAGCATTTATTTCTGCGATGCGGAAGGTTTCAAAGGCATGATGCTGCGCGGCACGATGGAAGTGCTGACAGATGCCGAAAGCAAAAAGATGATCTGGCGAGAAGGTGATACAGAATACTACCCCGGCGGCGTCACCGACCCCAACTACTGCGTCCTGAAATTCACCGCCACCGCCGGCCGCTTCTACAGCGATTATTATCCGCGCAGCTTTGTGATTGAGTAACAATACCAGAACAATGATTATCCGTTTAGAACAAACAAAAGACTACTATGAGGTGGAGAACCTCACACGCGAGGCTTTTTGGAATGTATATCGCCCCGGCTGCACGGAACATTACGTACTGAACCAATATCGAAGCAACCCGGACTTCATTCCGGAGCTGGACTTTGTGATGGAAGAAGATGATCGCATCATCGGCCACATCATGTTCTCACATGCCGAATTGGCGCTGCCGGACGGTACCCGAAAGCCATCCTGGACCTTCGGCCCCATCAGCATTCACCCGGACTACAAGCGCAAAGGCTACGGGCTTCAGCTGCTTCAATATGCACTGGAGAAGGCCCGTGAAATGGGCGTCGGCTTCCTCTGCATGGAGGGCAACATCGACTTTTACAAACACGCCGGCTTCGGCCTCGCCTGTCGCCTCGGCATCCACTATCACGACATGCCGCACGAAGAGGAAGTACCCTTCTTCCTGGCCCAGGAACTCATCCCCGGCTGGCTGAAGGCCAACGGCATAGTGGAAGTCACTTATTGCCCGCCCAAAGGCTATTTCGTAGCCGATGAGCATCCAGAGGCCTTCGAAGCCTACGAGGCCACCTTCCCGCCGAAAGAAAAACTCCGCCTGCCCGGACAATTGGGATACGAAGAATAATGGAAACCGACAGAATCCTGCTGCGCCCTTGGCGCGAATGTGACGCCGAAGTATTGTTTAAATATGCTTCCGACCCGGATGTCGGGCCTCGTGCCGGCTGGCCACCGCATCAATCTGTAGAGGAAAGCCTGGAAGTGATCCGGACCGTCTTCCACAATGACACTACCTGGGCCATAGAACTTAAAGCGTCAGGCGAGGCCATCGGAGCAATGGGCTATCTGCCTTGTGAGGGCAACAATCTCCCCTCCCGCGAAGGCGAGCCGCTGGTGGGTTACTGGGTGGGAAAACCCTATTGGAACCAGGGAATTTGCACGGAAGCCCTGGGGTTGATGATTGACCATATCCGTCGGGAGACGGACATCAAGTCGCTGATCAGCAGTCACTTTTTCGACAATCCCGCCAGCGGCCGCGTCATGGAAAAGTGCGGTTTCATACCTACCGGTGAGACCTGTATAGATGAATCCCTTTCCGGTTCCGACCGTCCGATGAGGATTCTGAGATTAGAAATACGATGAAACATCTGCCGAACATCATCACGCTGTTCAGGATTGCATGTGCTTTGGGTCTGCTCCTTTGTGACAGGGCGGGTGTGGTGTTCTGGATCATCTATGGCCTTTGCGGCTTCAGCGACATCGTCGACGGGGGACTGGCCCGGAAACTCCATGCAGAAACCAAAGCCGGGGCTGTCTTGGATAGTGTGGCCGACATCGTATTCGTTGCCTGCTGCGCCATCCGGCTGCTGCCTGTACTGGAGATTCCCACGTGGCTGTGGATCTGGGGCGGGGTGATTGTCTTCATCAAAATTGTGAACCAGGCGTCTGCTCTGGTCGTCCATAAACGATTCTGTTTTCCTCACACATGGGCCAACAAACTGACCGGATTCCTGCTTTTCCTGGCGGTGCCGGCAGTGTCCTGGTCTGTGATTCCTATTGCTGTTGTGGCAGCTATTGCCACGTTTGCAGCTGCGCAAGAGGGGCATTATTTAAGAACGATAAAACCATGAAAAGATTCAACTTCAACACCGTAGGTCTTTTCACCCGCAACAACAAAGCGACAGTCGATTTCTACACGAAGTCATTCGGATTCACTACCGATTGGGACGGCATCCAGCCCAACGTGGAGATGATGCTGGGCGGTATGCGTATCATCCTCTATCCTCGTGATGCTTTCGAACAGATGGTTTCCAGAAAGTTCCAATATCCCGAGGGGTTCAACGGTACTATAGAACTGGCATTCGATGTACCCACTTTCGCCGATGTCGATATGGAATACCAGCATGCGCTCGCGAATGGCGCCGCCTCCGTTCTTCCTCCCATCACAGAGCCTTGGGGACAACGCACCTGCTATGTGGCCGATCCAGACGGCAATCTGATAGAGATTGGTTCGTTTGTTGAAAAGTAATGAAACAAAGGTATGCGCTATAGAGAAGAAGCAATTGAATGTGTTAAGGATCATGTCCTCCAAATACATATGCAAATATATGACAGGTATGAAGGGGATTTTGACAGGATCTATACGGAAGGGTACAACAGCAAGTCCTATAAGGGTAGGGTAATTGAGCCAGGAAAGATTTATGAACTGAGTTATTTGGAATGTACGTGCCCTAAAGTTAAATGTGGGCTGAGAAACCATCCGCAGCAGTGTGAGTGCTCACGACAAAGCATTCTATATATCTTGTCGCAACTTGAACCAGGCAGCCATTTCGAGGTTCGGATTGAGAATACAATTCTTAGGGGGAGCGACCGCTGTACATTCCGAATAATGCGGTTAAGCGAAAGCAGAATCAGGCTCGCTTGAATTATGCTGAGCGATAGCATTATGCGCGTTGGCGAATAACAAGACATGAAGGTTATTGAATTAAATATCGGCTCTACGCCGGCGCTGCTTTTAGGCGAAAAGAGCGAAAAGATATTCCTTTTTGTGCATGGGTTGCATGGACGCAAGGAAGAGGCCTTGGCCTTTGCAGAAGTGGTCGTGCCAAAAGGATATCAGGTCTTGGGTATCGATATGTCTGTAGAACACAAGCCTTGGGAGGTGCTGCCGTTACTGAAAGATATTCGAGATTATCTTTTCGAGAATTGGAAGAATGTGTCCATTCGTGCCAACAGCATCGGCTCATGGTTCGCGTTGTTGGCATTCCAAAACATGAAAGTTGAACAGGCGATGCTTGTTTCTCCACTTCTCGATATGAAGAAGTTTATTGAGCTGATGCCACAACGCGAGGACGACTATTACGAGTGGGTTGTCAATCATCCTATTACACGTTGGAAGGCACCTACATACATCCTTCGCCCAGAAGTAGACCTGATAGTCAGCAAGGAAACTGGCCGCGACTTTATCAGCCAGCACCAATGCCAGGTCACCATTATGCCAAATGGAGAGCATTGGTTCCATACACCAGAACAACTTGCCTTCCTGAAAGCCTGGGAAGAAAAGATCGTTACGGAGTAAGTGACGGTAGCGTCCTAGACTTTGGACCGCTACCGTCAAATACGGCCGATTTTGATGGTAGCCTGCCACAATCTGGGACGCTACCCTCAGTTGCCAATCAGCGAGCTGTGGTAAATGAGGTAAATTGTGTATCTTTGCCAAATATGGTACCTGTAAGTTCGATGATCGCGATGGGGGTTTGCGCCCTGGTGGGCGTGGCTGTGCCTGTCGCTCTGGCCTGGTGGCTGGTGAAAAAGCAGAAGGCGCGCCTGACGACCATTCTCATTGGCGCGGGTGTGTTCATTGTTTTCGCCCTGATGCTGGAGCCCATTCTGCACATGGTGGTCCTGAAGGGACCGCACGGTCCGGCGATCATGGGAAACGTCTGGCTCTATGCCCTGTATGGCGGACTGGCCGCCGGCTTCTTCGAAGAGACCGGCCGTTTTCTGGCCATGAAGTTTCTCTTGAAGAAAGAACCGTCAAAAGCATTGCCGGCCATCGCCTATGGCGCTGGCCACGGCGGGGTGGAGATGATGCTGATCTTTGGCGTTACGATGATTTCCAATCTCGTCCTTTCGGTGATGATCAACACGGGTGCTGCTGAAACATTGCTCGCCGCCACTCCGGCCAATGCACTGGAGCAGGTGCAGGGGCAGTTCGAGCAATTGGAGACGGCTGCCGCCGGCAGCTTCTTCCTGGGTGTCTGGGAACGTATCTCCGCCCTTATCCTGCAATTGGGCCTGTCCATCCTGGTGTGGACCGCCGTACGAAAAGGCGGCAAATGGCTGTGGCTTTTCCCGGCCGCCATCCTGCTGCATTTCCTTGTGGATGCCTGTGCGGTTGTCATTTCCAAGAACGCCAGCATGGTCTTCACGGAAGTCATCATTTTTGCCATGGCCCTCGCCGTGGGCGCCATGGGTTTCCAGCTGGCACGGAAACTCAACCAGGAAACTGAGCCGGCTGCTGTCAGCAGTCGCCCTTGACGACGATGGCGCAGGGACCACCGACGCGGATGTCGGGGATACCGTTCTTCAATTGAAGCGTTGTCTGGATGAGGGAAGGGCGGCCCATGGCTTCGCCCTGCAGGAAGAAGCAGCGGGCGCCGTCGCCGATCATGCGATGGTGATAGAGATAGCCTGTCAGGGCGGCGTTGGCCGTGCCCGTGGCGGATTCTTCCGGAATGCCGTAGCGCGGTGCGAAGTTGCGCACGTGGGCTGTGTATTCATCGTCCGGATCAATGGCAAAGGCATGGACGCCTACCACGTCGAGCCGCTCGCTGAGCGCTGTGAGTGCGGGCATGTCAGGCTTGAGTGCATGCAGGGTGGCGGTGTCGCGTACCTGCAGGATGATGTCGGGCAAGCCGGTGGAGAAGGTCTCCGGTGGCCATTTTCCCAGTTGTTCGGGCTTCAGGCCACCCATGGCGACCAGCAGTTCGCCCAACTGCGTCGGTTCTCCGAAACTGCCCACTAGCTCCGGGGATGCCATCTGCATCATGACCTGTTCGCCCGCAACGACCTCCAGATCACCGGCCCGCGTGTGGTTGATGCAACGGGTGCCGTGGGGTACAAAGCCTTCACGGTATAGCACGCCGAATGATGCAATGGTGGCGTGGCCGCACAGGTCAATTTCCCCGGCCGGTGTGAAATAGCGCACGGTGAATTCTGCCGCACCGTCGCGCCGGACGAACGCGGTTTCTGAGTAGCGCAATTCTGCGGCCAACTGCCGCATCCATTCCTCATCCGGAAATCTGGCACCCGGCTCAAGCAGCACCACGCCGGCCGTATTGCCGCCGAAGGGCGCTTCCGTAAAAGCGTCAACGATATAGAGTTTCATATCTTCAAAGATACGAAAAAATCAGAAGCGCAGCGTCATGTGGCCCAGTGCGGTGAAGCCCGCGACGGGGATGAAGCCGATCTGGTAGTAACGGTGGTCGTTCGGATGGCCGCCACTCGCATAGATGGCGCTGTAGACCCAGCCGCTCTGGGCGACATGAGCGTTGAACAGGTTGTTGACCGTCGCGCCAAGGTCGATCTCCCGGATGCCAAAACCTTTGGGGATCTTGAACGTGTAGCCCAGCGACAGGTCGGTCAGGCTGTAGGCGGGTAGCGAGCGCTCGCGGCACCCCGAGTTGTCGAGGTACATGCGGCTCACGAACCCCGTGTGCCACTGTGCCCGGAATCCCTTGTAATGCAGGTTAACGAAGCCGTTGAGGATGGCGTCGGGCGAGTAGGCGAGGGGCGCGTCGTCATAGTGGATGACGGTCACGCCGTTGTCCCAGTCCTCCACATACTCGTCGAAGTCGAGCAGGCGGTTGCGGCTCAGCGCGGCATTGGCTTCTACGGTCAGCCAGGACGTCGGATCCCAGCCTGCAGTGAGTTCAACGCCCATGCGGTAGGAGTCGGGGATATTGGTGGTCAGCGCTTCGCCGATGTCGCTCAGTTCGCCGGTCTGCACCAACTGGTCGCGGTAGCGCATGTAATAGAGATTGATGCCGGCACGGGCGCTGTGGCCGGTCAGTTGATAGCCGGCCTCGAAGTCGTAGAGGCGCTCGGCGCGCGGGGCGGGGTATTTGCCGTTGTCGGTGAAATTGTTGCGCTCGGGCTCGCGGTGGCTCATGGCGAACGAGGCATAGGCCCGGTGTGCACCCTGGGTGAAGTTCACGCCTGCTTTCGGGTTGAAGAAGTTGTAGTGGACGTCGATATCGAGCATCTGCCGCTCAATGGAGCCATCTTCGTTTTCCACGTATTTGTCGTTGAACCCGTCCGTCGTGTAATGGACGCCACGGTATTGGAGATCGCCGAAGAAACTCCACTGCTGCGACAGATTGTAAGTCGCTTTGAGGAAGAGGTTTCCATCGAACTTTCCGGCGTTCGAGTTGTAATATTTGTACAGGTGCTTGCCGTAGTTGGTCAGTTCATTGTACAGGTCTTCGCAGCCGATATAGGGCAGGTAGCCGTAATGATTGCCATGGAACTGTTGCAGGGAAAAGCCTGCCACGGCATCCCAGTTGTCTTTCTGATAGGAGAGATGGGCGACCAGGCCGCCGGCGCGTTGCGTAAGTCCTTTCTTGCGCACGAAATCGCAGCGTTTGATGGTGTTTCCGGCTTCGTCCACGTAGACGGGGAGGCCGAATTTCGACAGTTTGTTGTTGTAGCGGAACTCCTCATACCAGCCATGGCCGGTGGTGAGGTGCGCGGTGGCCGAGAGTTTCCAGGCGTCGGCAAATTGGGCTGCGAAGTTCAGCAGGTGGTGGTTCTGCCAGAAGTTGTCGGTGGTGCGGGGCCACAGGCTTCCGTCATTCATCTCATAGCGTTCTGTGCTGCAGTCCAGCGGATCCATGCTGTCAATGATGAGGTGTTCGTACAGCGAGTTGTACTTGCCCAGTCCGGCCTGGTACATGTCTTTGTAGGTCTGGATGCCTGTATGGTAGCCCCATGTTCCGTCCATCAGGGAGAGGTCGTCGGTGCCGGCGGTCACGCCGTTCCAGGCCTGGCCGGTTTTCTCGAAGTTGCCGATGATTTTGTAACTCAGTTTCCAGTTGCCGCTCAGATAGCTCACACCTCCGTAGTAGCTGCCGGAACGGCCTTTCGTACCGTGCAGGTAGCCGTCGGTCGAAGTCTGGTTGTAGGCAGCGTCCAGTACAAGCCGGTTCCAAAGCAGGCCGCTCGTGAAGCGGGTGCCCAGGTGCATCGTGTTCCATGAACCGTAGGAGAAATTGACTTCGCTGCCGAGCGTCATAGCCGGGGCCTGGGTAGCCAAGGCAATGGTACCGCCGAAAGCGCCGTCACCATTGGTCGAGGTACCCACGCCGCGCTGGATCTGAGCACTGCCCAGCAATTTTCCGTAGGAGTTCATATTGGCCCAGAAAACACACTGGTCTTCGGGGGAATTGAGGGGCACGCCGTCAAGCGTCACGTTGATGCGGCTGCCGCCAGCGCCACGAATGCGCAGGTAGCTTGTGCCGGTGCCCACGCCGTTCTCGCTCCAGGAAATGATGCCCGGAGTCCGGGAGAAAAGCATGGGGAGTTCGCGCCCCGTGCTGGAGAAGTCCTGCAGTTCGGCGTGGCCGATATTGGCAACGGCAAACGGCGCGTCTTTCTGGGCCCATACGGCGCTGACGACCACTTCCTGCAACTGTTCGACGCTCGTGGAATCAGGCTCCTGTGCCGGGGCAGATGGGGCGCACAAGGCCAGCCCGGCGGCGACCATTGCAGCGCAATACAGTTTAAAATTCATGATAAATCCTTAATTGTAAATAACTTATACAATAAAGGGGTAAGAAGATAGCGGTTTTCCTACGCGGGCATTATCCCGATCAGGTAGTGAGGGTATCATCTCAGCCTCGGCCCGGTAGAAGGTTTTCACCGACTCGTATGCCGCAGCACCCCTTCGCCTGCACCCTGCAGGCTGGGCGCAAAGATAATAAAAACGGGAATATCAGCGATGGAGTTTCTCCATAAAACGTTCCCTGTCTACGACGAAACGGACGTGCATGCCTTCGGCGATGACGCCTTCGCTGTCTTTGGCCACGACAGAGAAGGTCCGTTTGCGCCCTTCTGCGTTGTCGAGGACCGCAGTGACAATCACTTCCGTTCCCACAGCCGAAGGCCTGAGGTGCGAGACATCGATCTTTCCACCCACCGTGGTTTCGTCGTCACCCAGTGTCTGAGCGACCGAACGCATGGCGGCATTCTCCATCCAGGCAATCAGCCGCGGCGTCGCCAGCACCGACAGGTCCCCGGAACCGACGACAAGGGCCGTATCGTCATCCCCAACGATGTAACGGCTTTCGAAAACGTTTCCTTCTTGCATCATCTGATGGTTTTGCACAAGGCGATGATCTCCTCGATCGTATCGCAAAAGGTAATGGCATCGGCCATGACGGGTTTCATGAAGCCGGCGTCCTGCATGTTGGCCAGGAGCTGTTTCAGCGGGTCGTAGTAGCCTTCGAAATTAAAGACGAGGATGGGTTTCGTATGCTTGTCGATGGCACGGTCACAGGCGTAGGTGAAGAGTTCGTCCATCGTGCCGAAACTGCCGGGCAGGACGATGCAGGCGTCGCTCATGTCTTCCATCACCTGTTTGCGCTCGGCGAAATCAGCTGTCTCAATAAATTCGGACAGGCCGTGCTGCACGACCTCCAGCCCGCTCTCGCGCACTTCTTTCGTTCCGCGAAAACCTTTGGGAAACACGCCGATCACTCGGCCGCCCGCCGCCGCTGCCCCATCGGCCAGCGCGCCCATCGTCCCGACGGCCGCGCCGCCGTAGACCAGCGTCAGCTCGGCCTGGGCGAGCCGGTGCCCCAATTCATAGGCCAGGCCCTTGTAGATATCCTTGCAGCTTGGCGCAGAGCCCAGATAAACAGCTATGTTCTTCATCATCAGTCTTTCAGAAGTTCTGTCATTCGTGCCATCATGTCTGGATCGTGGGACACGATGTCAGGCCAGCGACGGTTGAAGCCCGGCATGCCGCGTTTCGTGCGGGCATCGAGGATCAGGTGGTCGCCCACACGGCCATCACGCAGCGGGTCGCAGTTCGCGCCCAGCAGCCAGAGCTTGCGGTAACAGGAAGCATTCTTCTCGGCACTGTCGTACAGCACCCGGATCACCCGCTCGATCTTCCGGTCGGTGTAGACCATGGCTTTGCGCGTGGCGTCGATGCAGAGTTTGCTGCCGAAACCGGTCATGGGAGCGGCGTGGTCGAGCACGTCGAGCGGACCGCGGCTGAAGAGCAGGTCACGCGTGACATCCACGTTGCGGGCGATGGCTTCGAAGACGGCGTCCCAGTTGCGGATGTCGATCTCTTCGTCGACCACCAGCAGGAACTTGTTGAACATCATCTGCCCGGCGCCCCAAAGCGCATTGGCCACTTTGAAGGCCTGTCCTTCATACTGCTTGTGGATCTTTGCAATGGCAAAATTGTGCCCGACGCCCTCCTCGGGCAGGTACAGATCTTCGACCTCCGGCGCGATGGCCAGCTTGATGGGTGGAAGGAAGATTTTCTCGGTGGCCTCCTGGATGTATTTGTCTTCCATCGGCGGAATGCCTACCACCGTGGCGGGATAGATGGCGTCGAAACGGTGCGTGATGCAGGTGACGTGGAATTTCGGATAGAGTTCTTCCAACGAATAGAAGCCCGTATGGTCTCCAAACGGCCCTTCCATAAACTTCTCTTCGCTCTTCTGCACATAGCCTTCGAGCACGAAATCACAGTCGGCAGGCACCATGATATCCTGGGTGAAGCATTTCACCAGCTCCACCGGCTTGCCGCGCAGGAAACCGGCCAGCATATATTCGTCGACGCCTTCGGGCAGCGGGGCCGTGGCAGCATAGGAATAGACAGGATCACCGCCCAGGCACACGGCCACGGGAAGCCGGTGCGTGCACTCGGACAGGTGTTTGGCGCCGGTCTTGTGCATGTGCCAGTGCATGCCGGTCGTGGCGTCGTCCAGCACCTGCATGCGATACATGCCGACGTTGCGGACGCCTGTGACCGGGCTGACCGTATGGACCAGGGGAAGCGTGATGAAGCGCCCGCCATCCTTCGGCCAGCACTGCAGGATCGGAAGCTGGCTCAGCTGTGCCGTATACTGCACGGCATCCTGGCAGGGGGCATGCCCCTTGTGCCGGTGGGGTTTCCAGGCTGCAGCCTGGTTGAGCAACGGCAACATCTTCAGCTTGGCACGCAGTCCCTGTTTGCCGCCCAGCACGCTGTCGACCATCTTGTCGATGCGTGCGCCTACGCCCTCCAGCGAATCGACGCCCAGGGCATAACGGATACGGGCCTCGGAACCCATCATATTGGTCAGCACGGGATAAGCCGTACCTGTATTCTCAAACAGCAGCGCTTTTCCGCCGAAAGCTTTCTTCGACTCGATGTCCGTGGCACAGGCAATCTCCAGCACCGGGTCCACGAATTCCGTGATCCGGCGCAATTCGCCTTTCTCCTCCAGAAACCTGACATAATCCTTCAGACTGTTGTACATAGTCGATTTTTCTTAGAAAAATGCAATATATGCAAAAAATCCGAAAAATGTGTAAATTTGGGAAACGAATCACCCCTATGAAAAAGATTATCGCTTTGTTGGCTGTCCTAGGCATGACCGTGGCCGCCTTCGCCCAGCAGGCGCTGGGTCCCGGCACCGGGCTCGTTTCGCCCGAGATCAACCCCGACCACTCCGTCACCTTCCGTCTGTTCGCGCCCAAGGCCAAGATGGTGCAGCTGACGGGCGACTTCCTCCCCACGCGGCCCATCGAATACGAGATGGGCGGCCAGAAACTGACCTACGACGCACCGGGTCTCGTCGACCTGAAGGAAGGACCGGGCGGTGTCTGGACCTATACTTCAGCGCCGTTGACGGGCGAACTCTACTCCTACAGTTTCCTGGTGGACGGTCGCAAGACGATGGATCCTTCGAACATCTATCAGAACCGCGATGTGGCGACCTGGACCAATATTTTCACTCTGAGCGCCGCGCCGGGCGACAAAGGCTGGTACTATGAAGTGCACGACGTGCCGCACGGCACGGTGGCACACGTCTGGTACGACAGTCCCACGCTGGGCGCCCAGCGCCGCCTGACGGTCTATACGCCGGCAGGCTATGAAGATAACCTGAAGACGAAATATCCGGTGCTGTACCTGCTGCACGGTTCTGGCGGCGACGAGGATGCCTGGTCCGACCTGGGCCGCACGGCGCAGATCCTCGACAATCTGATTGCGGAAGGCAAGGCCAAGCCGATGATCGTGGTCATGCCCAACGGGGTGTATTTCAACCAGGCTGCTCCTGGCGCTGCCGTCAATATGTTCCAGCCGACCTTCGAGAACAGCCGTTCGCAGAGCACCATTGAGGTGGAGAACAGTTTCCCCGACATCATGAACTTTATCGAGAAGCACTACCGTGTGGCGAAAGGTTATGCCAACACAGCCGTTGCCGGCCTGTCCATGGGTGGCCGCCAGTCCTGCCAGTTGTCCATGCACTATCCGAAACGCTTCGGATATGTCGGCCTCTTCTCCGGCGTGGCGACGCCCGAAGGCAATGAAGCGGCGCTGGACGCTGTCTTCGCCGCCCATCCGAAGCTCTATTGGATCGGCTGCGGCAAGGCCGACGGGATCATGGTGAATTCTCGAAAGCTGGAGAAATATTGCCTCGACCACGGCTATCCCGTCACCTTCTACGAATCGGAAGGCGGCCACATCTGGCGCAACTGGCGCGACTATCTGACGATCTTCGCGCAGAAGTTGTTCAAATAGGCCGCATGGCTGCTCTGGGTTTCGAAACTCACTGCCATTACATGTAGTTTCTGCTCTGGACGGTGATGTTCGGATTGATCCGGACCAGATGGTCGATCAGGGCGTCGGCCTGGGCGGAAAGCAACTTGACGTCGACGAAGCGGACACCGGCTTCGTGGATGTTCAGATAGCGCAGTTTGCCCTTCTTGTTGGTCACGCGGGTGATGCGGTCGATGTCGGCGATCTTGATCGGCCACTTTCTGTTCTCGGGCGTGGAAAGCGTGCCTTCCTCATCGTCGACCGTGCATCTGACGGAAGTCAGCGGAATCCACACTATGGCGGCGATGGCGATCATGTACAGGACCATCCCCAGGATCTGCCAGCCGGTATGATCGATTCCGATCATCGCAAAGTAGGCGACATAGCCGACGATGACTACCGAACCGAGAATCCAGGTCAGCCGTTTGGGATTCTTAACGTTGGAATACGTCGTTTTCATGCAGTAAAGTTACATCTTTTTACATAATATATTCCTCCTTGTTTTTCTGCGATGTACACAATTGGTTTTCAGTTATTTATGGAATATCCTCCCCTCCGTCACAAGAGGGAGGAGTTGTTGTAACCGATTGACGGACAGATGTGTACATTGCAGCGAAAAAAATGTATCTTTGTAGAAAAGAACCGAAAGCCATGAAACACAGAATGATTTTACTGGCGGCAGCTGCGCTGCTCTGCCTGACGTCCCTGGCGGGTTGCGCCGGCGACGGGAACAAGACCCTTTCCTTCAACGATGTGATCACTTCGCGCCGGAGCGTGCGCAGTTATGACGCCACGAAGACCATCTCCGAGGCGGAAGTCCGGACGCTGTTGGCCGCCACACAAAATGCTCCTTCCTGGGCCAATTTTCAGCCCAGCAAGTATTACGTGGCCATCAGTCCCGAGAAAGTAGCGGCCGTGCAGGATATGGTCGGCGGCAACAAAGAACGCATTATGGGTGCTCCCGTGCTCATTGTCTCGACCTTCGAAAAAGGCAAGTCCGGCTTCTTCCGTGGCCAGCAGACCAACGAACTCGGCGACTTCTGGGGTGCGTACGACAATGGCCTGAGCAACGCCTATCTCGTGCTGATCGCCCGGGCCATGGGTTATGATACCCTGATCATGGGCATGCGCGATGCCAGTGCCCTGCGGACCCTGTTCCAGATTCCTGCCGAAGAGACGGTGACGGCCGTCATCGCCCTTGGCTACCGCGCCGAAGAACCCAACCAGCCCAAACACCGCGACTTTGACGAAATCGTCAAGTTCTTCTAGCGCTGCAGCTGCGCGAGGAAGTGTGTGAAAATGTCGGGGCGGAGGAGAAGCGGGAAGACCAGGCCATAGACGGCACCCCAGAAGTGTGCCGAATGGCCGATGTTGTCCACGTTCTTCCTGGCCATAACGATGCAGTAAACCAGATAGATGGGCGCAAAGATGTAGGCCGGTATCGGGATGGGAATCAGGTAGATATAAATGCCCATCCGCGGTTCGAACAGGATCGAGGCGAAGAGGATGGCCGACACCGCGCCCGACGCGCCCACGGCGCTGTAATACGGATCGTTCCGGAACTTAAGGAGGTCGCCGATTGTCGAGACGACCAGCGCCGTTACATAAAGAACCACATAGAGAATCGGTCCTGACGTTGCTCCGAAAGCCACGCCGAAATACTGTTCCACAATCCGACCGAAACAGTAAAGCGTGATCATATTGAACACCAGGTGCCCCCAGCCGCCGTGCACCAGGCCATACGTCAGCATCCGGTCCCATTCCCGCCGGTGCCACACACTATATGCGCTGAACTTCAACCGGTTGAATGCCGCCGGCCGCGAGAAGCAAAGGATGCTGATGGCAGCGGTGATGATAATAATGATAATGGTTATCATAATTATTTATATCGGCTTGAGCTTGGCGCTCTGGGAGTTGCTTCAGAACCGTCTCGCTGCGCTCGACCCCTCCCACCCGCGCATGTTTAGCTCGAGCCTTTTCTGAGATTACTTTCGTGTATTCACGCCGGAGGCTTCGGCGACCAGGTAGACGATGGACTTGAAGACCAGGCCGCTGTTGCGGGAAAGGCCGATTTCGCAGGTGCGGCTCACGGCGAAGCCTTCGTCGCAGCCTTCGACCTGACGCTTGAGATCGCGTAGCCCATGCTCATTGAGTTCCGGGAAGAAGAAGCCGCGGTCGCCCGCGAAACCGTCGCAGTTCGAATCGACCACGACCACCTCGCGCGCGCAACGCTCTGCCACCCGTTTCAGGCACGGATCGACGCCCATCTTCTTGGCCGAGCAGACCGCGAAGAGCGCCACTTTCTCGTCGATCGGTGTCAATGTCAAGTGTTCCAGCACGAACTTTTCGATGAACTCCGTCGGTTCGTACAGCGGCAGCTCGTCGCCAAAGTTCGCCTTCATGGTGTAGAGGCAGGGGCTCATGTCGCAGAGGATCGGAATCTTTCCGCCGTCGGAGGCTTTCAGCAGCGCCGCTTTCAAGTCGTCGGACGCTTTCTGGCCCGCCGCTACGTACCCCTTGCTCGAGAAGAGCATGCCGCAGCAGAGCGAATCCATCTTCTCGGGATAAATGATTTGGAAACCAGCCTCTTCCAGCAAGGCAGCCGTCACCTGTGTGACTTCCTTCTCCTGGCTGTAGGCCTTCGTGGTACCCATGCTTCGCGTGATGCAGGACGGGAAATAAACCACTTTGAGCTCCCTTACGGTATCCTCATCCCGGGCTTGACCCGGGATATCCCCGCTTAGCACCGGAACGCGGATCTTCGTCGCTCCCGTCGGCATGTATTCATTCCATAGCGGCAGCTTCTTGCAGGTAAGCCAGCGCAGGCCGCGGGCCATCGCGCCGAACAGCTTCTTGCCGAAGAGCATCCGCAAGGCGTAGAGGCACTTCAGTCCGCTGCGCAGCAGGGAGGTGAGGCCCGCCATGTGACCGGCCAGCCAGACTGCCCGCTTCTCGCCGCGCTCCGAATGCCCCTCGTGCCGCAGTTCTTTGATGAGCTTGCCCGCATCGGCCTTCACCGGACAGTGCAGGTTGCACAAAGAGTCGGTTGCGCAGGTTTGTTCGCCGGCATAGCGATACAGCTTCTGCATCTCCGCGGCCCGGTGCGGCTCCTCGCCCGAAGCGCGCAGGCGCTCGATCTCGCGGAAGGCCGCCACGCGCTGGCGCGGCGAGAGCGTAAGCCCCTCGGCTACGCAGTAACCCTCGCAGAAACCGCACTCCATGCACTTGTCCACGAGCTCTTTCGTCGACGGGCAGGGCTTCAGGTTCGAAATGTGCGCCATCGGATCGGTGTTGAGGATGACGCCCGGATTGAGGATGCCTTTCGGGTCGAACAAAGCCTTGACGCGCTGCATGAGTCCGTAGGCCTGCTTGCCCCACTCATACTCGACAAAGGGTGCCATGTTGCGGCCCGTGCCGTGTTCAGCCTTGAGCGAACCGTCGTACCGGTCTACCACCAGCTTCACCACGTCGTCCATGAAATGCTTGTATTTTTCCACCTCAGCGGCCGTCGAGAAATCCTGATTGAACATGAAGTGAAGGTTGCCGGCCAGCGCGTGTCCGAAGATCACGGCGTCGGCATAGCCATCGGCCGCAAAGACCTCGCGGAGCCGGACAGTGGCCTCCGCCAGTTTCTCGATGGGGAAGCAGATGTCCTCGATGATGGCCGTAGTGCCGCTGCGGCGCATGCCCGCCACGGTGGGGAGCATCTCCTTGCGGAGTTTCCACAGCGTGGCCTGCTCCTTGGCGTCGGTGGTGAAAGCCCAGTCCCGTTCCGTGGGCACGCCCACGATTCCTTCTGTGATGGCGGTCACCTTCTTGTCGAGTTCCTCCGCCGACGCAGCCCGCGTCTCAACGAGGATCACGCAGCTCTCATCGCCGATGGTCTTCAGGAATTCTGGAATGCCCGGTGCAGAGTCGACGCTGCGCACGCCGGCGCGGTCAATGAGTTCCACGGCGGAAACCAGTCCCTGCTTCTTGAGGATCTGCACGGCCTCGCAGGCCAGCGCGATGTTCGTATAGGTAATCATCGCCAGCGCCTTGTGCTTGTGGTCCACCACCGTGTTGTAAGTGATGTCGGAGATAAAGGCCAGGGTGCCTTCGGAACCGATGACCAGGTGCTTGACGATGTCGATGGGGTCGCTGTAATCCACGAAGGCGTTGAGCGAGTAGCCCGTCGTATTCTTGATCTTGTATTTGCGGCGGATGCGGGCGCTGAGTTCGGGGTCGGCGGCAATCTCGGCCGCTATCGCAGCAATGCCGGCCAGAAACTCCGCGTGCGTGCTGCGGAATACCTCACAGGAAGTGGAATCTCCCGTATCGAGCACCGTGCCGTCCGGCAGGATGATGCGGATGTCCGCCATCGTCTGGTAGGAATTTTCCGCAGTGCCGCAGCACATGCCGCTGGCGTTGTTGGCGGCGATGCCGCCGATCATCGCGGAGTCGATGGAGGCAGGGTCGGGGCCGATCTTGCGCCCATAGCGCGTGAGGTAGGTGTTGGCCCGGCCGCCGCGGATACCCGGCTGCAGGCGGATCTTGCGGCCTTCTTCCAGCACCTGCCAGTGCTGCCACCCGTGCGAGACGATCACCAGCACAGAGTCGCTGAGGGCCTGGCCAGAAAGTGAAGTGCCGGCCGCCCGGAAGGTCACGGGGATGTTCTGCCGGTCGGCCTGGTGCAGGATGGCTGAGATTTCCCGCTCATCCCTGGCCCGGATCACCAGTTTGGGAATCAAGCGATAGAAAGAGGCATCCGTGCCGTAGGCCAGGGTGCTGAGCGCATCGTGAAACATCCGCTCCTTGGGAATGACGGGGAGGAGCGCTTCGTAGAATTTTCGGTATTCGCCGCTGATCATAAGAGCTTGAGTAAATCTTTGAGTTCGCTTGCGCGTATATCTTTGGCCACCACGGTCCCGTTCCGGTCGAGCAGGTAGAGATGGGGGACATAGTCGAGGTCATAGAGCATCCGCATGTTGCTCTGGTCCTTGAAGTCGTTGAGAAAGGTCCAGCGGCTGGGCTGCTGCCGGCGGACAAATTTTTTCCAGTTTTCCTGGTCCTTGCCCACGTAGACCATCACCACCCGGATGTCCAGGTCGTAAAAATCCGAATTCAGGCGTTTGAGTTCCGCCAGCTCCTTCTGGCACTGCTGGCAGTCGATCAGGTGGAAGAAGACCAGGGTGTACCAGTACTTGTTGTTGTACAGGGGCACGGTCTTGCCGCATTTTTTCTGGAGGTAGAGTTGGGTGGCTTTCTGGCCGACCGGATTGAGCCGGGCCTTGGCCAGGGCGTAGACGGTGCGCTCCAGGAATTCGGGCGACCAGTAGTCGGGCTCGGCGGCGATGTATTTTTCCGCCACGTAGAGCGCGCCCTGCTGCTGGGCGAAATTGTCGCTGCTGCGGAGATAGTTGAACAGGTTGAGCATCACTTCGATATACATTGACCGGCTGTCTTTTACACGGTCGGCCAATGCATCGGCAATGCCCTCCACGTTTTCCACCGTCAGGGGATCGAAGGCGCCGAAGATATTGTCGAAGAGTTTCTGGTATTGCAGGATCTGGGCGTTCTCCATGCCCAACATCTGCGCGAGCGATTCGCTGTCGAGTCCCCGGCCAAGAATCACGTTCTGCTCATCGAGCAGGAAGAGCATCGGGGTCGACAGCACGCCGTATTTCTTGTGGAAGCTAGTCTCGGCTTCCGGATCCCAGAGATGGACGAGCAGGACATTCGGATTGTCGATGTCGCCGAACCATTCCTGGACATAGGCTTCCCAGGCAGCCCGGTCGCTCTGAGTGTAGATGGCGACCAGGGTGAGGGGAGCGCCCTGGTAGTTGCGGGCCAGGTCGGCCAGCAGCGGGGTCTGCTTGCGGCAGGTGCTGCACTCCGTATCGTAGAAGAACAGCACTTTGAGCGGCGTGTTGATGTCGCGGATCTCGACGGGGATGCTGTCGATGCTTTGCATTTGCAGGGCCGGGGCGTCCTTGCCCACGAGCGAGCTCCGGTTGAATTCCGCGAAGGTGTAGATGATCGGGTAGAGGTTCTCGTTCTCCAGCGGGAGCCGTTTGTTGAGGAACCATTCGTCAGCGATGTGCACGGCCACGGCTTCGTGACCCATGACCGGCGATGTGGAGAAATAGTCGAAGACGATGCCGGCTACCTTCGATTGGAGTTCGGGTTGCTGGCGCCCGACCGAGTCGATAAGCCGGTCCACATGCAGGTTGATGCTGTCGACCGGCTCCGTGAGCAGAGTCTGTAGATAGGCCGTAACCGAGCTGTGGGTGGTGGATTCCTGCGCTGTGGCGGAACCCAGCCCCAGTACGAGTGCCAGCACCGTTATGACAAGAATCCGTTTCATGGCCTAAATCTCTTCTTTTCTCAGTTTTAAAAATTTGTCGATATCAACGTTCTTCGGAAGGAAGCACTTGGCGCTGCCTCCGTTGTTGAGGACGTCGCGAACGACCGTCGACGAGATGAAGGAGTATTCATGCCCGGCGGGGATGAAGAGGCTCTGGATGTCGGGGGCCATCGTGCGATTGGCCTGAGCGATTACGCTTTCCATCTCGAAGTCGGTGGTCGTGCGCAGGCCGCGGATGATGCAGTTGACGCCTTTCTTTTTACAGAAATCGACGGTCAGGCCGCGGTAGGAACAGACTTCCACGTTGTCCAGGCCCGCTACGGCGTCCTGGATGATGCGGACGCGGAGGTCCGGGCGGAAAAAGCCGCTCTTGGCACTGTTGTAGCCGACGGCCACGATGACCTTGTCGAACATCGTGAGCGCGGAGCGGAGAATATCCAGGTGACCCAGGGTGAAGGGGTCGAAGGATCCGGGGAAAAGAGCGATTCTCATGGCTTATCCGACAGCAGGTAATTTGGCGTAGATGCCGGCAACAGTCGTTCCGATGGGGAAGAATTCGTTGGGATTGCCCCGCAGGATCCGGATGACGGCGAAATCATCGAAGAAACGGACGGTGTACTCGAGACTCTGGTCGTGGCCTTCCTCCCATTTGTACACGTAAAAATTGGTCCTGTCACCCAGGTAGTCGAGTTGCTCGTCGCTCGCAATCTTCGGGAATTGGCCATTCCATTCGTTGTCAATCTTGAAACAGATCTCTTCCCAGTTTTCTCCGCAGCGCGAAACGTCCAGTTGGCCCGAGGTGGAGCCATCCTTGAACGCATAGCGGTAGAGGCCGGGCGTCTCGGCGCTGGTCGTGGCGAAGCGGTAGGTCTTCAGGTCCTTGCGGGTGGGTGTGAGCGTCACTTCAGTGGGGACGGGATCCATGTCCCGCATGTCGTAGAGGGAAGCGCTGCGCTTGCCGCTGCCGGCCGGAACCGAAAGGGACCACGGAATCTCGCCTTCCTCTTCCAGGGCAACGAAGTACAGGTTGCCGTCGTTGTCCCGCGTGCCGACCGCGCGCAAGACATTGCCGTCGACGGAGAGCTCGCCGCGGAAGACGTCATTGTCTTCCGTGCAGTGCAGCCAGATGTCCGCGTTCCCGACCTTGCCCTCGAAACCGTAGTTCTGGCCCTGGTCTTCGCCGCGGTAGGTAATCTCCCGGGTCGATTCGGACAGCATTTCCTCCAGGTTGTCGAATTTCGTGAAGGTTGCGTCGAACAGCCAGGCGATGCCGCCGGTCCGGCGGATCCAGTTGCCGAAGGTATCGTAGCGGGGCGCGAAGGAGCGGGAGAGGGTGTTCTTGACCGTGCCAAGCGACAGCTCTTTCCATGTGATCCCGTTCAGGGTCTGGCCATCTTTTTCATAGTCGAAATCGACGACGACGGACGGGTTGTTGGCTGTGCCCTCGAAATATTCGTAGTGCGTCAGGAAATGATGCTTGTTGTAGGTTCCTTCATAGGTGCGCGGCTTGTTGTCGTAGTTCGCGAACTGGCGCTGATGCAGCATGCCTTTCTTGTCGGTGAAGGTTGAGTCGCTGTTCTCCAGGCGGGATCCTTCGCTGTCGGTGACATAGATCCGATAGCCGTTCTGTTCGCCTTCCGCATCATATGAGGTATAGACTTCGTTGACGCGTCCCAGCTGGGGAAAAGTTTCCTTGCGGTAGACGGATCTGTCGTTCTCGTCAAATCGGGATTCCGTCGTGGACCAGAGCTGGCCGTTCGAGGTGTAGGTACTCCGGACCAGGTTGCCCCGCTCATCGTATTCGTAGGAATTGGAATTCTCGCCGTAGGGCGATTTGTTCGAGCTGAGCGCCATGCGTCCGTTGGCGTCGTAGCGGTTCAGGGTGGTGTAGTTCCAGGTGCCGTCGGCACGGGTCGACTCCGTCCGGGTGATGTTGCCCCGTTCATCGTATTCGTGGGTGGTGATCTGGTCGGGAACACCGGCGCTGCCCCATACCTCCTTGGTATAGCGGCCTTCGGCGTCTTTTTCGCTCAGGGATTCGATGAGATTGTAATCGTCGACGCCTTCTTCATACTGTTCAATGGTGTTGATCAGCTTCCCTTTTTCGTCATATTCGAAAATGGTGACACCGGGGTCGCCCTCGCCGTAGAATTCGGTGACTTTGACGGATTGGACGGGGCCTTTTACGACGGAGGCGGCGACAGCTGTGCCGTCACCGCCTTCCGGATTCGTTGTTTCGCCGCTCTTGCCGGTACATCCGGCCAGGCTGACCATCAGGCAGAGGGCCAGCAGGGCAGCGACATTATTCATTTTTTTTTTACGTGACCGTGTCACCAGCCAGATAATCAGGGCAGCTGCCACCACCAGCAGGGAGATGGCCAGCAAAGGTCGGTGGGCAGCCCAGGCCAGGGCGATCACCACGAGGCTCCAGACCAGGCCGACCAAAGTCGTTACGACGCCGATTCCGGCACCAATGATGCGCTGGACGAACGGGACCACGGCGAAGATTGTGCTGATGAATCCCAGCAGGCCCCGGAAACCGGCGACCACGAGCAGGATGCCGACCAGGCGGAGCAGCCAGAGTGTCATCTTGTTGGCGCTCTTCTGGTGCTCAATCATGTTCGCGGCGCTGGCGGTGCCCATCTCCACTTTCGAGAAGGACTTGCCGTTCTTTGCGATGTAGCTTTCGAAGGTACCGTTGACGACCTTCTGCAGGATGGAGATGGTCTTGGGTGACGTCACCTGATTGAAGGTGATGCGGACGTCTCCGATGTGCGGCGTATCCGGATCGGCGCCGATATAAACCTGGTTACCGCGGACGGTCACGACGACGGTCGAGTCGGAGACCTTGGCCAGCAGTTGTTGTTTCTGTTCTTCGGTGAGCGTGGGTTCTACAGGTTCTTCGCCGGAGATGGAGCTGATGATGCCGTCATTCAGCCGATAGGCTCCGAAGGTGGCGTTGCCGGCATGTTGGTCGCTTTCTTCGATGACACGCCAGACGAAATTCTTGCCTTTGTAGTCGGGATCCTTGAATTCGGCGGAGTTGACGGGCTCACTGCACCAGCGCGGCTCGTAAGTATAGGTGGTCGTCGTTTCGGTAGATCCGCCGAGTTTGTCCTTGCTCTCGGATTCGCTGTTTTCCGACCACTGGTAGTATTCCACGTCACGGGTCAGGCGGAAAGCGTTGACGGCAATGCCGAAAGAGGCGTCACGAAGGATTTCGTCGGTGGTGGCCACGCCGGTGGCGTGGACAGCTTTTCCTTCAAATTCCGGATTGACCGTGTTGATGTCGGACAATTCCACATAATTCTTTTGGAAGTCCTTGAGTGCATCGCTCGATTTGACGGCCCGGCCTTCGTTCCACCAGAGAACGATGGTGCCGCCGATAATCAGGATAAGGCCCCAGAGGATGCCCTGGAACGAGCCTTTTACTTTGCTCCCGTAGCTCGTACGGGTGGTTTCTTGATATGCCATGGTAATACAGGATTAGTTGGCGTCGGCCTGGGCCTCGGCGTCTTTGATCATTTTTTCGTTGGCCGTGAGGTAGATTTCGACGCGGCGGTTCTGGAGGCGGCCCTCCACGGTGGAGTTGTCGGCAATCGGTTCGCGGAACGAGCGGCCTTCGATGGTCATGCGGTTCTTGTCGATGCCGCAGTTTTTGTTGAGGTAGGTGGCCACGGATTCAGCGCGGTCAATGGACAGTTTCTCGTTATACTCGGGGGTGCCGGTATTGTCCGTATGTCCGAGAATGGTCAGGTCGGTATCGGGCATGTCTGCGATGTCCTTGGCGAATTTCTCGAGCTGTGCCCTGGATGCGTCGCTCAGGGCGAAGCTGCTGGTTTTGAAGAGGATACCGCTCTCGAAGGTGACTTTCAAGGCTTTCAGGTCGTTGGCGTCGGTGACGACTTCGACGTTGGCGTCTTCGAGTTGGGCGGCCAGTTCGGCGGCTTTCTTGTCCATCTTGTTGCCGATCAGGACACCGACGCCGGCACCGACGGCGGTACCGATGGCCGCGCCGATGGCTGCGCCTTTGCCTTTGCCGACCAGGGCGCCGACGCCTGCGCCGACAGCGGCACCGGAGCCGCCGCCGATGGCGCCGCCCTTGGCGGTATTAGACATGGTGCCGCAGCCCGACAGGACGAGCGCCGCACAAAGCACTGCTGCTAAAACTTTTTTCATAGTATAAATTAATAAATTGTTATGTTCATTCTTTTGGCCTCGCTCTTGCCTCGCTCTGGTATTTCATATCGCTCGCAGAAAAATGCTCGCGCTCCGAAATACCACCCGCTCGGCAGCGAGCTCGGCTCGTTATCTATAAATCATACAAATTTATAAAAAAGAGAAATAGGGTGGGTCTGGAAATAAAAAAAAGTACCCGAAGGTACTTCTTTACTTGGTCCAGTCAATGGGTGTAAGTCCTTGTGAAGTAAGGATTTGATTGGTCTTTGAAAAGTGACGGCAGCCGAAGAAGGCGCCGCGGGCGAGGGGAGAGGGATGAGGGGCTTCCAGCACGGTGTGGCGACGGGTGTCGATGAGTTCGCGCTTGGAGCGGGCGAAGTTGCCCCAGAGCAGGAACACCAGGCCCTGGCGCTGTTCCGACAGGGTACGGATTACGGCGTCGGTGAACTCCGCCCAGCCGATGCGGCTGTGGGAAGTGGGCTGGCCGGCCCGGACCGTGAGGACCGCGTTGAGCAGGAATACGCCCTGCTCCGCCCAGCCGCGCAGCGAACCGTCCTTGTGCAGTTGCACACCCAGGTCGGATTCGATCTCCTTATAGATATTGACCAGAGAGGGCGGCAGGGGAACGCCGTGCGGCACGGAGAAGGAGAGTCCTTCGGCCTGTCCGGGCCCGTGGTAGGGATCCTGCCCGATGATGACGACCTTTACATGATCGAAAGGGGTCAGGTTGAACGCGTTGAAAATCAGCGGGCCGGGCGGATAGATCACGCGTCCGGCGCGCTTTTCCTCGTGCAGTTGCCGCGCCAGTTCCTGGAAATAGGGCTTTTCAAATTCCGGCGCGAGCACGCGCTTCCAACTCTCTTCGATCTTGACGTCCATGGTCCTTATTCGTTGGCAAAGACGAAGTTGAGCACTTCGTCGATGGTGTTGACATAGCGGAATTCCAGGCCCTCCACGTAGAGCGGCTTGATGTCCAGGATGTCCTTTTCGTTTTCTTTCGACAGGACGATGGTTTTCACGCCGGCCCGCTTGGCGGCCAGGATCTTCTCCTTGATGCCACCTACCGGCAGGACCTTGCCGCGGAGGGTGATCTCACCCGTCATGGCGATGTGGCTGCGGACGGCCTGCCCCTTGAGGGCAGAGGCCATGGCACTGACCATCGTGATGCCGGCGGAAGGACCGTCTTTCGGGATGGCTCCTTCCGGCACATGAATATGGATATCCTTCTTGGCCAGCTCTTTGGCCGTAGTTCCTGCCAGCTGCGGATGGGCTTTCAGGTATTGGTAGGCGATGGTCACGGATTCCTTCATCACGTCGCCGAGGCTGCCGGTGGTCGAGAGCGCGCCCTTGCCTTCGCTCAGGCTGCACTCCACGAAGAGAATCACGCCACCCA
This sequence comes from uncultured Bacteroidales bacterium, assembly GCA_905233345.1. Lineage (GTDB taxonomy): Bacteria > Bacteroidota > Bacteroidia > Bacteroidales > UBA932 > Cacconaster. Next base: position 5,021 of record CAJODQ010000021.1, on the reverse strand, counting down.
TTTGGGTCCAGGCCAGTCCCGTCACCACGCCGGGCCCTTCATTGCCCTCCTGCAGGTCGTGGAAGTTGGTCGGAAGGCCCAGGTAGGCCTTGACCTCCTCAGGGCCAATCACCTCCGGCAGGGGCTCTTCGAGCGCAATCTTCTTGGCGGTCAGGCGGGCCACCTTGGCGATCTGTTTGTCAAGGCCGCGCACGCCCGATTCACGGGTGTAACTGTCGATGATGGTGTCAATCGCCTCCTTGGTGAGGTTCAGCTGGCCTTCCTTCAGACCGTGGGCCTGCTGCTGCTTGGGAATGAGATAGCCCTCGGCAATGGCCACTTTTTCTTCGGCCAGATATCCCGACACGTTGATCATCTCCATGCGGTCCTTCAGGGCGGGATGGATGCCGCTCACGTCGTTGGCCGTGGTGATGAAGAGCACTTTCGACAGATCGTAATCGATGTCGAGGTAATTATCGTGGAAGGTTGTATTCTGTTCGGGGTCAAGCACTTCGAGCAGGGCGGAGGCGGGGTCTCCGTGGAAATCCTCCGTCACTTTGTCGATCTCGTCGAGCACGATCACGGGGTTCGAAGTGCCGGCGCGCTTGATGGTCTGGATGATGCGGCCCGGCATGGCACCGATGTAGGTCTTGCGGTGCCCGCGGATCTCCGATTCATCGTGCAGGCCACCCAGCGAGATGCGCCCGTACTGGCGTCCCAGGGCCCGGGCGATGGATTTGCCGAGCGAGGTCTTGCCCACGCCCGGAGGGCCGTAGAGGCAGAGGATGGGCGATTTCATATCCCCTTTGAGTTTCAGCACAGCGAGGTATTCCACGATGCGCTCCTTCACTTTCTCGAGCCCGAAGTGGTCCTCATCCAGCACCTGCTGGGCGTTCTTCATGTCGAGGTTGTCTTCCGACACGTTGTCCCACGGCAGTTCCAGCAGGAAGTCGACGTAGGCGTACTGGACGTTGTAGTCGGCGGAGTTGGGGTTGGTGTGCTCGAGTTTCCGCAACTCCTTCTCGAAGATCTCGGCCACTTTGGCAGACCATTTCTTGTCCTTGGCGCGCTTGCGGAACTCATCGAGATCCTGCTGCTCGTCGTTGATACCCAGCTCTTCCTGGATGGTTTTCAACTGGTTGTTGAGGTAGTATTCGCGCTGCTGCTGGTCGATCTCCGACTTGACTTTCTTCTGGAGGTCATCCTTGATCTTGAGCAGTTCGATGTGCTTGTTGAGCAGCACCAGCAATTTGCGGGCGCGCTCCCGCAGGTCGTCGATTTCGAGCAGCGGCACCTTTTCGGTGGGCGGGTCGATCTCGGCGCTGGAGGCGATGAAGTTGACGATGAATTCGTATCCCTCTATATTCTTGATGGCGTAGCCCGCTTCCTGGGGGATGTGGGGTGTCAGCTTGACAATCTGGATGGCGGCATCCTTGATGGAGCCGGTCAGGGCGTCCATGTCTGCGTCGCCGGCAGCGGGGATGCTGTCACGGCGGTAGCTGACTTCTGCCATCATGTATGGCGCGGTGATGTTGATCTGCTGGATGTCGAAACGGCGCACACCCTGGATGATGGCCGTGATGGTGTCGTCGGGCATCTCAATGGTCTTGACGATGCGCCCGAGCGTACCGATGCGGTAGATGTCAGCGGGCGTGGGCTCTTCGACCTTGGCGTCCAGCTGCGTGACGGCGCCCAGCAGCCGACCGGCGCGGAACGTGTCGTTGATCAGCTGGATGGACTTGGGCCTGCCCACCGTGACGGGGATCACCGTGTTGGGGAACAGGATGGCATTGCGCAGGGGCAGGATGGGCAGCAGGGAGGGGAGTTCCATCTCCTTCAGGTCCTGGGAGGAACTCTCCAGGTTGACAGGAATGATGTTGACTTCGGCGCCGGAACCGCCGAGCAGCTCTTTCAATATATCGTTGTTGTTCATGTTCAATGTGTCAAAATGTCAGTTTTCCGGCTGTTAAAAAGCCGGCACCCTATATGGTCAATTGTTGTGCCAAACAAAAAACAAAAAAAATGCACACTATTTTTTGAAAATTAGAAAATTAACTCTAATTTTGCCTCCCCAAAAATAGCAATTAACCGTATATAAATCTACTGATATCATGACAAAAGCTGAAATCGTAAACGAAATCGCAAAGAGCACTGGTGTTGAAAAGATCAAAGTGCAGAGCGTGGTTGAGAGCTTCATGGAAAGCGTGAAGAATTCGTTGGCAAATGGTGAGAACGTCTATCTTCGTGGTTTTGGTAGCTTTACCGTGAAGACCCGCGCAAAGAAGACCGCCCGCAACATCTCGAAGAACACGACCATCGTGATCCCCGCCCACAACGTGCCGGCATTCAAACCTGCCAAGACTTTCATCGCCAAGGTCAGCAAGTAAATCCTTTAAAAATTACATATTATGCCTAACGGAAAGAAGCATAAGAGACATAAAATGGCTACGCACAAGCGTAAGAAACGCCTGCGCAAGAACAGACATAAGAAGAAATAATTTGTCTCCGAAATTCTAATCAACGATTAATCTAAAGCAGACCGCGTCTGCTTTAGATTATTTTTGTTTTGTACAAGTATGGACAAAGATCTGATCATCGATGCAGGCCCGTCCGAGATCTCCATCGCGCTTCTGGAAAACAAGCGGCTCATTGAGCTGAACCGGGAGAAGACGGAGGGACGTGGCTACAGTGTGGGAGATGTCTATCTTGGAAAAGTCAAAAAGATCCTTCCCTCGCTCAATGCCGCATTCGTGGACATTGGAGACGAGAAGGACGCATTCGTCCATTACCTCGATCTGGGCCTGAATTTCAAGGCCTTCGATCATTTTGTCCGCAGCATCAACCCCAACAGCGATCTGACCCAGCTCTACCGGAGCGAGCGGATCGACGACATTCTGGAGAAAGAAGGCAAGATCGAGCGCTTCCTGTCGCCCGGCCAGCCCATTGTCGTCCAGATTGTCAAGGAGCCCATCTCTACCAAGGGCTCGCGCCTGACCGCCGAAATCTCGATCGCGGGGCGCAACCTGGTGCTGCTTCCTTTTGCCGACAAGGTCAGCATCTCGCAGAAAATCTCCTCGCGCGAAGAAAAGAAGCGCCTGGAGCGCCTGGTTTACAGCATCCTCCCGCCGAACTACGGTGTCATCATCCGTACAGCGGCCGAGGGGAAACGTGCCGCCGTGCTCGACGCCGAGCTCAAGAGCCTCATCAAGAAATGGGAGGACTCCTGGCCCAAGATGGCCAAGAACAAGGGCGTCCAGCTGCTCTTTACGGAAAACAGCCGCACGACCACCATTCTGCGCGACCTGCTCAACGACTCATTCACCAACATCTACGTCAACGACGAGGCGGTGTACAAGGAGGTCGACGATTACGTGTCGATGATCTCTCCCGAGCAGGAGAAGATCGTCAAACTCTACAAAGGCCATGAGCCGATCCTCGATCATTTCGAGGTAAGCCGCCAGATCAAGGGCTCTTTCGGCAAGATCGTGTCGATCAAGTCCGGGGCCTATCTCGTGATCGAGCATACCGAAGCCTTGCATGTGATTGATGTCAACAGCGGCATCCGCGCCAAGCAGAAGGACCAGGAAAACAACGCGTTCGAAGTCAACAAGAACGCCGCAGAAGAAATAGCCCGCCAGCTTCGCCTCCGCGATATGGGCGGTATTGTAATCATCGATTTCATCGATATGGACGACAGCGCTCACCGTCTTCAGCTCTACAAGCACATGCAGGAGCTCATGGAAGGTGACCGCGCCAAGCATACCATTCTCCCGCTCACCAAATTCGGACTCATGCAGATTACCCGGCAGCGGGTCCGTCCGGCGACGGAAATCAATACCACGGAAGTGTGCCCCACCTGCAACGGTACGGGAAAGGTCGGCCCGACCATCCTGTTTGACGAAGCCGTTGAGCGCCAGCTCGCGTACTTCGTGAAGGAGCGCAAGATGAATGCGTTCGTGCTCAAGGTCAGCCCGATTTTCGAGGCCTATCTGACCAAGGGTTTCAACAGCATCCGCAGGAAGTGGTGCCGTAAATACGGCTGTAAGATCAAGATTGTCGGCGACACTGACTACTCGCTCCTCAAGGCGACCTGGTGCAATGCCGACGGAGAGCCGATTGAATAATCTATATCTATATAATAGGTATGGCCCGGAAGAAGAAATCCCAGAAACACAGTCTTGCCCCTGATTTCAGGAGCGAGCGGCAGAGCCAGTTGGTGCGCCGCTACCGCAAGACCATCCTCTTCAACGAGAAGGAACTCTCGCTGATCAACCAGTTTTGTGAGAAGTATTCTGTCCGGAACAAATCGGCCTTTATCCGTAACATCGTGATCTCCCATATTTTGGAGCAAATGGACGACAATTACCCCCGTTTGTTCTGAAAAAAAGATTCAAAAAAAGACGAAAAAAAGTTTGTTTTGTCAAATTAATGTGTACCTTTGCAGTCCCGTTCGGGAAACGATAGGGCAAGGTTAGTGAGTTGACATAGTGCTGCAGATGTGAGCCTCTGAGAAAGGCAAAACAAAAATTAATTTTTTTTGAAAATAATTTTGCGGATTAAAAAAATTCGCATACCTTTGCAGCCCGTTTCGGAAAGAACGGCAAGTTCATTGAAAGAATAGGAAGAACAAGTACAAGCAAGTACCGATTTTAACACGATTAAAATCAGAAGAGCAAAGCGTTGATTTCTTTTTGAAATTGAAAGTTGCAGGATCTGACTTGAGTTATATAGAAATTATACAATGAAGAGTTTGATCCTGGCTCAGGATGAACGCTAGCGGCAGGCTTAACACATGCAAGTCGAGGGGCAGCGCGTTGTAGCAATACGATGGCGGCGACCGGCGCAAGGGTGCGTAACGCGTGAGCAATCTGCCCGTATCAGGGGGATAAGCGATGGAAACGTCGTCTAATACCGCATAACAGTTGGGGAGGCATCTTTCCGACTTGAAAGCTTCGGTGGATACGGATGAGCTCGCGAGACATTAGTTAGTTGGCGGGGTAACGGCCCACCAAGACCGCGATGTCTAGGGGAACTGAGAGGTT
>CAJODQ010000020.1 GCA_905233345.1 uncultured Bacteroidales bacterium | reverse complement strand
TTTGACGCCGGAATCCGAGGTGAAGAACAGCAGCATCGTCATGATGGCAATGGAGGTGGCCCAGGCCGGAACCGGCTCCAGGATCCACATCAGCGTGGCAAAGGCGAATACAGCGATGATGCGTTGTTGGACGATGGTCAGCCCTTCGATGCCGAAGGAACTGGCCGGAATCAGGAATAGAACGATCGTCACGGCGGCGACGAACAGCAGGGACGCTGTCCTGCGTTTGATCCGCTGTGCCTGGTGCTTCAATTCCATACCCATCTGATAGATGGATTCCACCAGATGAAAACCAGTAAAGCTTTTAAACATATCGGGACAAATTTATCATTCCAATTACAGAGCCCACTGCCCGGGATCTCCGTTAATCATACAAACAGGCAGGTCTTCTGACTCGTCCCGCTCCAAGCGTCTTCCCGGCCGCCGGCCAGTGACTGCAAGAGGGCTTGAAGCAACAGATCGGAACATACAGCAGCGGGTACTGCTCCGGATTCCCACCGGATTCCCTATTCTTTCTCCGCCGCGGTCACGGCATCGAACACCTGTTTGCGGGCGAAAAAATAGTAATTCAGCGCCAAAAAACAAAGAATTTCATCCGGCCGTCAGGGCAACCAGACAATTTCCCGGGCAGAAGTGAGTTGAGCATGGGTGATGGTAAAGCCGGGAAGCCGGACACCATCGACGGAGATGGCCTGGGCGGAGGCAGGCGCGCAGCGACGGACCAGCCTGAGGTCATGGCCGGGCAGATGCAGCACCGCCCGGTCAAACAGCGGCGTGAACAGTTCGTACCGGTCGGTTCCCAGGCAGACAGGATAGAATCCCAACTGGGCGAACAGGTACCAGGCGCTCAAGGTTCCGTCATCCTCGTCCATTTCCGGCGCATAGCCGTCCGGCCGGTTGCGGAAAGCACGGCCCACGAAGGGCTCCGGATACTCCGCGTTGCCGCCGTAGCGATGGATCATGGTATCGTCGGTCAGCAGGGCGTGAACCAGCGCGTCGGTGCGCTCCGGATGGCCGAAGAGGTTGAACATGAACGGCGTCTGGATGTCCGGCTCGTTGCCCTGGTTGAAGAGATGCTGGCGGAAGAATTCGCTCAACTCATCGGCCAGCTGCTCCTTGCCCACCCACGCGATCATCCGGTCGGCATAGACCGGCACGGCCCAGCGGTATTGCCAGCGCGTACCCTGGTACAGGCCATTGCCCTTCATTTGTGCGAACGCCGGGGTGATGGTCATGAATTCTTCCTGCCAGGTTCTCGCGAAGAGGGTTTCGGATTCCGCCAGGTACCGGGCGGAAGCCTCGTCGTTGCCAATGATCCGGGCGATCTGTCCCATGGCCCACAGGTCGTAGACGGTCTCCATCTTCTGGTCCGGTGAGTTGCGTGTCAGGCCGTTTTTGGCACCGGCAGGGCGGCCCGCATCTGCCTCAGCCTCCATATAAGGGAAGGCGGCGGCCAGGTCGAAATCCCGGATACCCTTCACCCAGGCATCCAGCAGAGTAATCTGGGCGTGCTCCGTGCGAACCGTGGGAACGGGCTCCTGCAAGGTGGCCCAGTTCCGCTTGCCGGTCTGGTAGAGGCTGACCAGGGAGCGGCAGAAATCCGCCGTGACATCGGGATCCAGCAGGGCGATCAGCGGGAATTTGGCCCGGTATGTATCCCAAAGACTCCAACCACTGTAAAAGGTCCAGTCCCCGGCTTCACGCACGATGCTGTCAGTACCGCGATATTTCCCGCCGAAAGTAGCGTGGAAGGGGCTCAGGTACACCCGGTACAGGCCGGTATAAAACAGCGTGCGCTGTTCAGCCGTGCTGCCCTTCACTTCCACCTTGTTCAAAACAGAAGCCCAGGCTTTCGCGGCAGCGGCGCGATGCTTTCGGAAACTGCGTCCGGCAATGGCATCCAGTTCTGCCGCGGCAGAAGCTTCACTGAGGGAAGACAGGCCAATGCGCACTTCCACCTTCCGCGTCCCTGTCGGAAACTGCAGCTGCGCGCTCAGGGAATCCCGGTCCGCCACGGTGAAGGGAACGTTGGTATGCAAGTGGAAATACAACTTGTAGGCGCCTGCGTTGCAGACGGTGGAAGAGACGACCCAGCCCGCAATGTTCTGGTCGTCCAATATCGTATAGGCACATTGGCTGCGCCGGGGATCGATGGCTGAATTGAAGTCCACGTAGAAGGTGGAAGGGGCCTTCCGGGGGAAGCGATATTGCTCCAGCGCACAGTGGCTGGTGGCGGTCAGGCGCACTTTCACCCCATTGTCCAAACGGGCCGCGTAGTACCCGGGGACTGCCGTTTCAGAGCCCTTGACCAGGGATACCACGGCGTCTTTCGGCGCGGGAAAAATCCGGAGGTTGCCGCCGCCCCCATTGCCGCCCACGCCGCTGACCCGCGTCACCGAAATGCCGGAAATCTCCGGCACCGCATCATCATAGCCCACGTGCGAAGGGACGCGGCTGTCCGGGCAGACGGAGGCCAGTCCCAGGGGGAGTTGCGCCGCCGGACTCACCTGCCCGTGGTCTCCCGCCGTACCCATGAAGAGATTCACGTAACGGCTGTTGTTCCGAGCCTGTACAGAAAGGCAGAGAGCCAGGCCGAGCAGCAGTACGCCCATTAATTTTTTCCAGGATAGCATAAGAACCGTCACTTTGATCCTTCAAATTTACAAAAAATGTGTATCTTTGAAGAACGATCAAAGCATGCTTCTATGAAAAAACTTCTTCTTCTCATCCCGTCGCTGACGATGATCCTGCTGGTGAGCGGGTGCGGCTTGACGGGCGGAACCGGAAACGGATTCAGCCTGAGCGGAAAGCCCAGCCGGACCTACACCTACAATAGCCTGCCCAAGAATCTGGATGACCTGCTGCAACTCCCCGGAGCGGCCGAAATGACCGACCCCTACGCCGTGGCAGCCCTGACCGTCGCCGCGCTCACACGTTACGGTGAAAGTTCCCGCGACTGCATCGAGATGCTCAACTACCTGAAAGGACCCGAACCGGTATCCGGCTATCAGGCGCAGTTCATCCGCGAGCGGCTTCAGGGAAAGAGCTATATCCCGCTTTCCTATTTCCACGGCGCCACGCCCCAGAACAACTACACTCCCAGCAAGCCCTATAAGATCACGGTCGACAGCAACCAGTACTCTTTCACGACCGACGGCTCCGGCCATGAGTGGTGCTCGCTGATGGTGACTTCGGGCGGCGCAGACAACCCGCGCCACATCAAACTGCGCAAAAAAGGAAGCACGGGACAGTGGTTCCTCAACGACATCCTCTGCCTGAGTGATATCCGGACGCCGGCCAGCGAAGATCCCTGGAACTAGGCCGGCCTGAAATAACTGAAATGGACATTGCCGTACTTCCGCTCCTTGACAAAGGAGGGATGTGCGGCAAAGTCGTATTCGGCGGGGTGCTCCAAAATCAGGTAGCCGCCCTCGTTCACCAGCCCTTTTTCCAGGACGCGGTCGGGGATCGTGTCAAGTCCTTCGATGGCATAAGGCGGATCGGCGAAGACGATGTCGAAACGCTTTGTGCAGATGTCGAGGAAATCAAAAACATTCTGGTGCAGCACCTTGACGACTTTGTCAATGCCCAGGGATGCTGCGGTCTTCTTGATGAAGGCCACGTGGGCCGGGTTCATCTCCACGGAGATAACCTCCCCCGCCCCGCGGGACGCGAACTCGAAGGCGATGCTGCCCGTGCCGCCGAAGAGGTCGAGCACGGCCATGTCTTCGAACCAGAATTCGTTGTTCAAAGTATTGAAGAGGCCCTCCTTGGCGAAATCAGTCGTTGGCCGGGCCTTGTAGCCGGCTGGCGGAAGGATGGCCTTCCCGCGCAAGGAGCCGCCGATGATTCTCATAAAACCTCCACGCTGGCGAAGTGGCGGAAAAGGTCGCCCATGATGCCTTCGCCCACCTCCCCGTAGAAGTGGACGCGCGTCAGCTCGGGGTTGATCTGGAACTGCTTGAGCGCCGCGAAGAGATAGTACTGGGCCGTCACTTCGTCCCGGGCCGGGAACGAATTGCACAGCAGCAACTTGTCACCCGCCGCCAGCACGATATCGACGGCATCTTCGCCCAGGTGCACCACCACTTTATTGTAACGGTCCAGGGCCGATGCGGCCAACAGCATGTCAGCGATACGACGTGCCGCCGCATCGTCACCGGCATAAACAAGAACTGCCTTGTAACAAGGCAGTTCCAAACTTTTTACCGGTGTGGACTTCTCGAGGATGACAACCTGGGCAAGTTGGCTGGCCGCCGTTTCTTCCGAGAAGTACCCTTCGGGTATGAGGGTATACTTCAGCACTACTCCCAGTTACCAGCGTTGTTGTTGGCGTTATCGATGGAACCGACCATCAGGCCCGGGTAACGACCCGTGTCCTCACGCTCAGCCACGAGGTTGACGATCTGCTGATGGTCCATGCCCTTGAGGATCGACCAATACGGCATCTGGGCCTCGAAAAGCGGCACGTCCACGCCGGACACCTGCTTGATGATGCTCCGCATGATCACGGTGTCGCCTTCGGAGAAGGGGATGTAGCGAAGTTCGTTGACCTTGAAATCCGGACGGTTGCGGAAGAGGGTGTCTTTCACGGCGGTCAGCTGCGGGATACGGATGATGAGGTGCTCGTCGCCATTCTGGTAGAGTTCATAGAGCTTCTGCATCATCTGCTCGCCCTTGAGGTTGCGGAAGGTCTTCTTCACGGCTTCGGTGTGCAGCACGGCCACGGAGTCGTCTTCCGAACCGATCTGTTGCATGATGGTGATCTTGCCGTTGTTATAGAAGTCGATCAGGGAATCCATCACGGGTGCATAGTGGCCGTAGGTATCCTTGAAAGTAACCTGCAACGTACGGATGTCTTTCAGCCGCTCAATGCCTACGCTCAGGCGCTGGTCGCGTTCCTTGTTGAATTTGACAGGCTCGCTGATGCTCCGGTAAAGCAGGAACGCCAGTGCGATGATGCAGAGAGGGAGAATGAAATAGGTCAAAAGTTTTCTCATATCGGTTAATTTTTAATATTGTCTGCCTAGTACGCCAAAATTGATTGGACTTACAAAAGTAAAAAATAAATCTCAAGACTACAATATATTTTTAAATTTGCAGCAAGAAACTTGCGCGATTCCCATGCAGATCGACATCTCTTCCCTCGAGTCCCTGCTCCAGAAAGCCGACAAAGTGGCGTTGGTCGGACACTTCAATCCCGACGGCGACGCTTTGGGAAGCGTCACGGCGGCCTATCACTACCTGAAGGGACGGGGAATGCATCCCCGCATCATTCTGCCCAGCCCCTATCCCGACAACATGGCCTTCCTTGAGCCGGACGACCCGCAGGACCGGATGCTGATCTGCGAGCACGACCTGGACGGCGCCCGCCGCCTCGTAGCCGGTGCAGACGTTGTCATCTGCCTCGACCTCAACCGCCTGGCTCGTACCGAATACCTGGAAGAAGATATCCTGCACGCACCGGGGAAGAAAGTCCTGATCGATCACCACATCCCGGCTGAACTGGACCGTTTCGACCTGGCGATCTCCACCGTCAACGTCTCCTCGACCTGCGAGCTGCTGTTCTGGATCCTGCTGGCCATGCCGGACATCGACGGTGACACCGGCCGGATCGGGGCGCGCTGTGCCGAATCGCTCTACGTGGGCATGATGACCGACACCAACAACTTCTCGAACTCCGTGCTGCCCAGTACGTTCGAGATGGCCTCTAAGCTCATCGCCCGGGGCGTGGACAAAGACGGCCTCCAGGAGAAAGTGCTGAGTTGTTACAGCGTCTCCCGCACGCGACTGATGGGTCACCTGATCAAAGACAAAATGAAGGTGCTGCCGGCATACAGGACGGCCTACATGCTCCTGAGCAACAAGGAGAAGGACCGTTACCACTTCAAGCCGGGCGACAGCGAGGGCTTCGTCAACCTTCCCCTGGCCATCAGCAGCGTCCTGGTGAGCGCTTTCTTTACGGAAAACTTTGACAGCCAGTATGTCCGCGTTTCGCTCCGCTCCAAGGGAACAATCGATGTAAACCGCTTCGCCGCCCGCTATTTCAACGGCGGCGGCCACCGCAACGCCGCGGGTGGACGGCTCTACATGCCCCTGGAGGCGGTTCCCGCCTACTTCGAAGCATCCCTGGCCAGTTGGGCAAAGGAAGAAAAATTTTTATAAGGCACATCTTTTGTATAATTTTGCGGATTATCCGAACTGATCCGAATGAAGTTGATGTTCCGTCTCTGCCTTTGCCTGGCCGCTGCCCTGACGCTCGCCCTTTCCTGCGAAAGCGAGGTGCGCGAAGCCAACATCAACCAGAACGAATACATTGACAAATACATTCAGCGGGAATTTTCCGACAAGGAGATCGTCCGCTACGAAGGCGTGGTCCGCGTGGTGCTGGCCAACAACCTGCCCGTTACGACCGCGATCGAGTCCGGCGATTCGGCCAGCCTCTGCCTGATCGGCTATACCTTTGGGCAGAGCGGCCCGGAAAGCCAGTTTACCGTTGACAGCATCACGGTACGCGTCGGAAAGGGCGACCTGATCACCGGGTTGGACCGCGGCCTGATCGGTGCCCGCCTGGGCCAGGAATCCCTGATCCTGTTCCCTGCCCAGTTCGGCTATGGCAAGCAGTCCGTCGGACTGGTGCCCAAAAACACGGCCCTGATGTTCGACGTGCTCGTCACGGCGATCAAAAAGAATGACTAACGTATGAAACGCTACAAAACCCTGTTTGTCTCCCTCCTGCTGATGGCCTCCCTGGCCATTTCCTGCGCCGTCAACCCTGAAGAGGACAGTGATATCTCCTACGACCACGTCATGAAGGCTTGGATGCGCGTCAACCATCCTGACATTAAGCCCTTCGGCAACGGCGGCGCCTATGTCCTGGAGATGGACAAAGGTGACGGCGTGTCCATCGGAGACAGCGCCTACATCCGCGTTCACTACACGAAGCGGATGCTCGACGGCACCATCGTCGAGAGCGACGTCCGGGAGATTGCTGAGCAACTGGGCGAATACAAAGCCTCCTCGAACTATGCGGGCAACACCTGGCGCCTGACCCAGGGTTATATCCCCGACGCGCTGGAAGAAGTGTTCCGGACCATGCGCAGTGGTGGCAGCGCGACCATCGCCCTGCCGAAATCAGCCTCCGACCACGAATATACCCTGTACGACGCCTTCTCCTCCTTGGAAGAGGCCAACAACTATATCTTCGAGATCGCCATCGACACCGTCCTCTACGACATCATCGACTACCAGGAGAAAGAGATGCGCAAATGGTTCCGCACCCACTACGACAGTGAAGCTACGATCGCCGACCACCTCTATTTCAAGAAACTGGAAGAGCATACGGCCGACTCCGACACCATCACCGAAGGCGCCACCATCAACGTCCGCTACATCGGCCGCCTGATGAACGGACAGGTGTTCGACACCAACATCGAAGACACGGCCAAGTTCTATCGTATCTGGTCGAGCAGCGGTTCCTACAATGCCCTGGAAATGACTTACTATAAGTCTGACGAAACCCAGTTCAACAGCAACAACAGCGTCGTGGAAGGATTCGGACAGGCCATCCTGAAGATGAACAGCGGCGAAAAAGCCGTCACCCTGTTCAACTCCGAGCTGGGCTATGGCGAGGACGGCAAAAATCCCTCCATTCCGGAGTATTCCCCCCTCGTATTCTGGCTCTACATCGAGTCGGTGGAATAAATATTCGAAATCACCTGTATTCCATTCGGTATCACCGAGATATGAACCGGTGTAATACCGACGGCCTCGCCGTCCACTTCCATATACGAATACGGCGCTGCTGAAATGTCGATCCTCCGCCCCCGGGTATGGATCACTTCCTTGTTCCGGAAGATCGTCCCGTTGAGCAATGTGGGAACCTTGGCGAGGAATTTCAATTTGCTGAGCTTGCGAACCACGGTCAGGTCGATCAAGCCATCGTCGGGAATGGCTTCGGGCGTCTGCATCATGCCGCCGCCGCAGTAGCGGCCCAGTCCCAGCGCCACGGAGAAGGCAGGGCCCCGGAAGAATTCCTCACCATCGACCGACACGCGGAACTGCAGGCAGCGATAGGAAACGAAACCAGACAGCAACGACTTGAGATACTGCTTGTCGCCGGCATGTCCCCGTTCTTTGGCGAGGTCGAAACGCCGGCACACTTCCGAATCGAAACCCAAACCACCGACGTTGACCATGTAACGGCAATACGCCTCACCGTCCATGCGGGTATCCACCCGGGCGATGTCCTGTACCCGGACATGTGCAGCGGCTTCGGCCACAAGCTGCACCGCGGCGGCATAATCGGAGGGGATGCAGTGGAAACGGGCCCAATCGTTGCCCGACCCGACAGGAATCAGCGCCACGGTCACTTCGGATGGAGACACTTCTTCCTGGGAATACAAGCCGTTGATGACCTCGTGCATGGCGCCGTCGCCGCCGACCACCAGCAATTTCCGCCAACCTTCCCGCACAGCTTCCCGGGCCAGTTCAATGGCATGATAAGCATGGTCCGTCATGGTAGCCAAGTAATCTATCTGGCTGGATTTAAGAAGGTTCTCGATCTGGGGCCAGTCTTTGCGCGCCTTGCCGCCGCCGGAACGGCTGCTGACGATGACACGCCAAGCGGAATGATCAGTCATGATTTGGATTCTAGTTCAGGTTTTAGTTCTGCTAAGTTACTATTTTTTTTCTTAAATTTGCAGTTTATGGGAAAAATCATCGCAATTGCCAACCAGAAGGGCGGTGTCGGCAAGACCACGACCGCCATCAACCTGGCCGCGTCGCTGGCCGTCTTGGAATACAAGACCCTGATCATCGACGCCGACCCGCAGGCAAACACCACCTCCGGTCTCAACTTCAATCCCGACTCGAAGGAACAGGACACCCTCTACGAACTGCTCATCGGGGAACGGAAAGTGGAGGAGATCATCAAGGCCACAGCCCTCGACCGGCTCGACATCATCACCTCGCACATCAACCTGGTGGGTGCGGAGATCGAGATGCTGGACGTGCCGGGGCGCGAGAACGTGCTCCGCAACGCCCTGGCCGGCATCCGCGACAACTACGACTACATCGTGGTGGACTGCGCTCCTTCCCTGGGCCTGATCACCATCAACGCCCTCACGGCCTCCGACAGCGTGATCATTCCCGTCCAGCCGGAATACTTTCCGCTGGAGGGTCTTGGCAAACTGCTCAACACCATCAACATCGTCCGGACGCGGCTCAATCCCTCCCTCACCATCGAAGGATTCCTCTTCACGATGTATGACAGCCGCCTCCGCCTGCACAACCAGGTGGTGGAAGAAGTCAAGACCTACTACCCCGAGATGGTATTCAAGACCATGATCACCAAGAACGTACGCTTGAGCGAGGCGCCGTCTTACGGCAAGCCCGCCATCCTCTACGACGCCCGCTCGTCCGGTTCCGACAACTACCTGAACCTGGCCCGCGAGATCATCCAAAAGAACGAAACATGGCAAAAAGAGACGCACTAGGAAGAGGCCTCGGCGCCCTGCTGGGCGACGTCGACCCGCTGCAGGATACGCGGGACATCCACCGTATCGTCAGTGGCAATCCCGCCGCCGTCAACGACGTTCCCGTCGACCAGATCGTCCCCAACCCCTACCAGCCCCGCACCGAGTTTGATCCCGAGGCATTGGAGGAGCTCACCGACTCGATCCGCACCCTTGGCATCATCCAGCCCGTCACCCTGCGCCAGACCGGCCCTCGCAGCTACCAGATTATCAGCGGCGAACGCCGCTACCGGGCTGCTTGTGCCGCCGGGCTCACCAGTATCCCCGCTTATATCCGTCAGGCCGACGATGCCGCCATGCTGGAGATGGCCATCGTGGAAAACATCCAGCGCGAGGACCTCGATCCCATCGAGACCGCCCTCAGTTTCCAGCGCCTGATCGACGAGTGCAACCTCACCCAGGAAGCCATGGCCCTGCGCATCGGCAAGAAGCGTTCGACCATTACCAACAGCCTCCGTCTGCTGAAATTGCCCGAAGAAATGCAGAAAGCACTCAAGCTTGGCAAGATTTCTGCGGGGCACGCAAAGGTGCTGCTGGGCATCGAAGACCCTGTCCGGCAGCGCAAGCTGTTTGAACAGACTGTCCGAAACGACTGGTCGGTGCGCAAGCTCGAGGAAAGCGCGCAGGAAAAGCCCCGGGAAACGGAGGCAATTCCTGTGGAAGACAGCGACCTGAGCGCCCTGTTCCAGATGCTCGCCGAGCGCGTGGGGCGCCATTTCGACGGCCCCGTCACCGTCCGTTCCAACAACAAAGGCGGCGGCACCCTCACCCTTCGTTTCGACCGTCCCGAACAAGTAGAAAAATTAATTCGCCAACTCAACCCAGAAGCGTAATCCGTGCGTCGCCTGATCGTTACCCTCCTGCTGCTGACCGTCGTCTGTCTCAGCGCCAGTGCCCAGTTCCGGAGCACGCGCAACGACGTCTCCGGCAGATCCAACGTCGGCACCGTCACGGGTCCTCCGGGCGCTGAGGATGCCAACGCACAGGCCCAGCGCGACACTTCCGTCGCTACCGACACCACCCAGGGTTTCTCCCTGCGCAAGCTTTTCCGGGGTTACGCCGGACGAGACACCCTGACCCCGGGCTACATGCTCCTCGGCACGGCCATCGTGCCCGGTGCCGCCCAGCTGTACAACCGCGACTGGTGGAAGGTGCCCATCATCTATGCCGGCATGGGCGCCGGCATCTACGGCGGCATCTATTTCAACCGGCAATACCAGCATACCGGCGAAGACAAATACAAATACCTGCGCCTGGCCAGCTATGCGGCGGCCGGCGCGTTTTACTGGGGACAAATGCTCGACGGGGCCATTTGCTACAAGACCAGCATCAAGGCTCCCGTCCCGGCCAAGTCCACCATCTACTCCCTGCTGCTGCCCGGCCTGGGACAGGCCAACAACGGCGATTACTGGAAGATTCCCATCTGGACCGGCGGACTGTTGGCCTGTGGCTATTTCTGCCATTTCAACGACATGCAGTACAAGCGCTTCCGCTGGATCACCCAGATGGACCGCAACACCGAGGAAACCGGCTACATCGGCCAGATCACCGCTTCCCAGGCGGAAGCCTATCGCGACAAGTACCGCCGCTGGCGCGACTACTCCATCCTGGCCACCGTCCTCGTTTACGCCCTTAATGTCATTGACGCCCACGTCTTCGCCTACATGGCCGATTTCGACGTCAACGACAACATCGCCTGGATGGAGGTTCAGCCTGCCATCATCCAGCCCATCACCCCGCAATACACTGCCTTCAGTTCCGGCGGCTCCGGCTCCGGTTTCAGCAACACGGCAGTAGGCCTCAACCTGCAATTAACATTCTGACATAATGAAACGCCTTCCCCTGCTCCTCATGCTTGCCTTGCTGCTGGTCCCCGTCCCCGGTCAGGCCCAGAACAAAAAGAAACAGACCCAGCTCATCGAAGAGCTGACCCACCGTCTGGACTCCCTGCAGCAGGCTTACGATTCCCTGTACAACGAATACCAGATGCTCACCGCACCGGCAAACGACACCGACGGTGACATCCTCGTGGACGATGACATCGAGAACCTCATCGATTACAATTCCGACAACATCGATTCGCTGCTGAGCATTTACTACATCCAGAAGCAGATCGACGTCAACGATTTCGACGTGGCGACCCTTGATCTCGACTCGCTGACCAGCAACATCCCCGACGAGGTGTACATCGAACGGCTCAAGAAGATGAATTCCTTCATCCCGGTGCAGTTCAACAAGGTGGTCAAGAACGCCATCATCCGCTACACCGAGCGCATGCCCATGGTCACCTCCCGCATCATCGGGCTGTCGACCTATTACATGCCGCTTTTCGAGGAAATCTTCGACGAATACGGGCTTCCCAAGGAACTGAAGGCCATGGCTGTCATCGAATCGGCACTCAACCCGCGTGCCGTCTCGCGCGCCCGGGCCAAAGGCATGTGGCAGTTCATGTACAATACCGCCAAGATGTACGGCCTGGAGATGACCTCCTATGTGGACGAGCGCCTCGACCCGCTGACTTCCTGCCGGGCCGCGGCACAGCTGCTCAAGGACAACTACATGATCTTCGGCGACTGGTCGCTGGCCATCGCCTCCTACAACTGTGGCGCCGGCAACGTGAGCAAGGCCATCCGCCGCAGCGGCGGCAAGACCGACTTCTGGGAGATTTACGACTACCTGCCCCGGGAGACCCGTGGCTACATCCCCGCCTTCATCGCCGCCCTCTACACGCTGAACTACTATCCGGAGCACGGCATCGTGCCGGCCCAGGTCAGCCTGCCGGCCCACGTGGACACCTTCCACATCAACAAGAACCTCCACTTCGGGCAGATCTCCGAGAACATCGGCATCCCGATGGAAACCCTCCGCGACCTCAACACACAGTATCTGCACGACATCATCCCGGGCACCGAGCACACCTATATTCTCAACCTGCCCCACCAGTACACTCTGGCCTTCGTAGACCAGGAGGAAAACATCTACAACTACAAAGACTCCGTATTCTTCAACCCCGTGGCCGTCAAGAAGATCAAGGAGACGGGCGGCAGCGGCGAGCAGCGCGTGATCCACAAGGTGAAGAGCGGCGAAACGCTCGGCAGCATCGCCAAGAAGCACCACACCACCGTAGCCAACATCAAGCGCTGGAACGGCCTCAAGAGCGACAACATCCGCGTCGGGCAGCGCCTCTACATCTATGGCAGCGCGCCCAAGGGCAGCGGAACCTCGACCCAGAAGAGTTCGGGCAGCAGCCAGAAGAGTTCCACCGCTTCCAGCAGCACGGCCGGCGCTTCGTACTACACCGTGAAGTCGGGGGACACGCTGGGCGGCATCGCCAAGAAGACCGGCGTCTCGCTCAACACAATCTACAAGCTCAACAACCTCAACAGCAAGAGCAAGATCTATCCGGGAATGAAGATCCGCACGAAGTAGGACACATATCCCTGCTGGACCTTCAGGTACAGATCGACGTATCGGACCGGGGCGTACTTCACCAGAAAGTAGGCCCCGATTCCTTTTCCATAATACGATTCCACCGCGAAACTCTGGGGCACGTTCTGCTCGTAAAAGCAGATGCGCGAGGCCCAGTCCGCCGTGTTCCAGACAGTCACACGGGCCGCGAGGCTCCAGCGGCCGGACGGTTGCCAACGCACGCCGGCATAAGCTGCGATACCGTGCAGGTTGGCATCGGCGCGGGCCGTGAGCTGCCAGCCCTTGCCGAGCGGCACTTCGCCCTGCAGACGCGCCTTCCAGGTGCTGCCGTAGGCCAGCTGGCTTTGCACCAGCGCACCGCCACGGAAAGCGTAGCTCAGCAGCAGGCGGCCCTTGAGCTGCTGCGTCCCGGCCTCGGTCCGGTAGCGCTTCCAGGGATAATACACGTATTCCAGATCGCCCTGCAGGGTCCAGGGACCTTGAATCCAGCGGACAGAGCCGGTACTGCCGATCTGGTTGGAGACCGAACTGAGGGTGGAATGGGCCCCGGCATGCGTGGCGATGTAAGCGGGCGCATAGCAGCGTGCAGTAAAGCTGGTTTCGAAGTTGTACGACGGACTCCAGAGCACGCCGGCCAGTACGGCGGGGGCCAGGTGCGCGTCGACGGCCATTTCGCCGAAAAGCCGCAGGCTTCCCAGCGTACCGTACCAGTCCGCGCCCAGGTTGCCCCACCAGCCGTCGTACTGCTGGTAGCGGTTGTAGTCCTGCACGCGGCGGCCATTGTGTTTGTCGTAGCGGTAGGCTGCGCCCGTCACACCGAAATGCCAGCGTCCCCGCTCGTACGAAAGATTCGCGCCCAGCACGTATTCGTGCAACGTATGCCGCTTAGTTCGCTCCGCTTCAGTGACATGCAGCCCGTCAGTGGCGATGGAGGTATAGCAGCTGTCCACAATCTTGGCGTCCAATGCGTTGCGCGAGCAGAACGCCGTCACGCTCCAGTTCCGGAAGCGGCCCGTCCATCCGACACCGCGGAAGAAGTTGGACTCGTCGGTGGAGCGGTATGGCTGCAGTCCATTGCCGCGACGGGCCGCCGTGGAAGGCGTGCCGAAAGCCGAGAGGCTGAACGCTTTCCAGAGCACAAGCCCCTGTCCGAAGCGTGCCGTGAAGTCGCCCAGACAGAAGCCGCGGTAGCGCCCCGCCAGGGAAATGAAATCAGGAAAGCGCTCCTGCGGGTCGTTGTCCAGCACGGCATGGAGCGAGAGCTGCGGCGCCTCGAGGGCGTGCTTGGCGGTGAGGGACATACCCGGCTGTTGCCATTTCTTGCGCCCCCGGAAGGTGGTCGTGTTGGTGAGGCAGCGCAACGGGGCCGCCTCGCCGAAAGTCACGAAAGGGCGGAGCTCCGCGACGCTTTCGGGCGTAAAACCTTCCACCAGCGCGAGTTCCGCCGCAGAGCGGACGGCGCCGTAGCGTTCCCGCCAGGCAAGCAGGCTTTCCTGCTGGAACAGGGTCAGCAGCCCGCTCGCTTCCAGCTCGCGCCGCGTCACTGCATTGAGGTTCAAGGGCTGCGCCAGCAAGCCCTCATAGTGGAGGATCAGATCCTCGGCATTCGCGCCATCGGCGGCTGCAGCCTCGATCTGGTCAACGACAAAGCGGGGCAGGCTGCCTTGCGCCTGCGCACCGGAAAAGGGTAATACCAGGAAAAGCGAGAGCAATCCCGACCCCACAATCATTCTGCACATGGTCTCTCATGGAAAAAGTTGATAAAATGTCAAAAAGAAGTCCCTGCGGGGCTTCCACCGAACAAAGATAATGTGTATTTTCGCAAATTGAAAAAAGTATTTTCCCCATGGAAAGAATCCTTCTCAAAGACAAGTACTTCGTTCCTTATATCCGCTATGAGCGCCTGGAAAAGGCCATCGACGCGGTGGCGGAGCGTATCAACCACGATTTCAAGGACTTCAACGGCGTTCCCATCGTGCTCTGCGTACTCAACGGCTCCATCCTCTTCACGGGCGAGCTGATGAAACGCCTCAACTTCCCCTGCGAATTCTCGAGCGTGCGCCTCTCCTCCTACGAGGGCACCCTCTCCACGGGCATCACCCGCAAGGTGCTGGGCCTGACCTCCTCCATCAAGGGCCGCACGATCATCGTGGTGGAAGACATCGTCGACACGGGCAAGACCATCACGGACCTCTACGCCCTGCTCCGCGAAGCGGGCGCTGAAGACGTAAAGATCTGCACCATGTTGCTCAAGCCTGAAGTGTACAAGAAGGATATCAAGCTCGACTACGTGGCCCTGGAGATCGAGAACCGCTTCATCGTGGGCTTCGGTCTTGACTACGACCAACTGGGCCGCAACTACAAGGACATCTACATTCTCGATAAAGAAGCACCCATGAAACACTATCTGATATTTGGCCCTCCGGGCGCCGGAAAAGGCACCCAGGCCGCCCTGCTGGTCGATCGCTTCGGCCTGCGCCACGTCTCGACCGGCGACCTGCTGCGCCGTGAAATCGCTGCCGGCACGGCCCTCGGCCTGCAGGCCAAGACCCTCATCGACAAAGGCGAACTCGTCCCCGACTCCGTCGTGGAAGGCATGATTGCCTCTGAGCTCGAAACCCATCCCGACGCCAAAGGCTTCATCTTCGACGGATTCCCGCGCACCACGGCCCAGGCGGAGCACCTCGACGCCCTGCTCGCCGCACGCGGAGAGAAAATCGACGCCGTGCTCTCGCTCGCCATTCCCGACGAGACGGTCTTCGAGCGCATCCGTCACCGCGCTGAGGTGGAGAACCGCGTGGACGACACCAAGCCCGAAATCATCCGCAACCGCATCGACACCTACCACGCCAAGACCGAGCCGGTCATCGCCTATTACAAAGGCAAGGGTGTCTACAAGGAGATCAACGGCCTGGGCACCATTGACGAGGTTTTCGCGAAGCTCTGTGAATTGATGTAATATTCCCCCGAGCAGCATTAAAACGGCCCTCCACCTGCGTGGAGGGCCGTTTTCCATAAATACCTATATACTAATGCTTATTGAAGCCGATGGGAAAGGGTGTATTTCCGAATGCAAATGTACAAGACCTGATTTTAATCGGCGTTCACGCGCGTTCACACTTTGTCCAACGGCATTTACAGGCTGTTCATTTCCGTTCACTTTTTGTTCAATAGAGAACAAAACCATGGAAAATCGGCTATATTTGCGGCTGCAATGGCAGCGAACATCGTTTATCTCTCCGGTCTGGCGACAGCCTTCTTTATCGCAACGAACCTTGCCTTCGCAGCGGTCCGCTGGTTCCACATGTGCCGCCCTTACGACAAGAATCCGGACTATTATTTCCCCGGCCGCAAAATTGCGACCCTGATTGCCCTGGCATCGCTGTTCCTGCTGCCCTACGCCTTCAATCCCACCAGTCCTTCCACCTGGTTGATCGTCAAGGCCTATTTCCTGCCCGTAGAGCTCTATTTCCTGACCATCCTGCTGTTTTCCTATTTCGGGAACGTGATGGACTGGAAAAAATGGGAGCGGCCGGCCAAGTGGGTGGGCATCCCGGGGCTCGCGGGCCTGATCCTCGCCCCGCTCATCGCCGGACTCTTCCAGAAATGGCATATCGGCAGCTTTGAGCTGGCCAACGGCGTAATTCTGGTACTGGGCATCATCATGACTGTCATCTGCCTGTGGTCCGTTGCGCGGGTTCTGCGTTGGGCCCAGAACGTGAACGACGATGATGAGTATTCCAACCCGTATGACTTTCCGGTGGTCTTTGCCCGGAAAAATGCCCACCGCATGCTGCTGACCATCGTCTTCCT
The DNA here is from genome assembly GCA_905233345.1 of uncultured Bacteroidales bacterium. Classification (GTDB taxonomy): domain Bacteria; phylum Bacteroidota; class Bacteroidia; order Bacteroidales; family UBA932; genus Cacconaster. The sequence continues at coordinate 26,459 of CAJODQ010000020.1, read as the reverse complement.
CTGGGTCGCCGCCTTGTCGGACAATCCGGGCGTGATGGCACTCCTCCAGCTCTTCCTCAGCGGTTTTTCCCTCCTACTGCTCATCGGAGTCCTTGAGCCGCACCGACACCGTGAACTTGCACAGGAACGTCCTGAGACATCCGAACAAGCAGCAGCGGAAGCACCCGCCGCTTCTTCCACTGAATTTTACAACCGCACCCTCTCCGAATCCAAGGCCCTGACCATCCTTTCCGCCATCAGCGAGGTGGTTGTGGAGCAGCAGGCCTATCTCGACCCGCACCTGACCATCCAGGATGTGGCCGATAAAGCCGGCTACAGCCGCACCTACATCGCCGGCCTCTTCAAGACCGAGCTGGGCGGTTTCTTCAATTTCATCAACAACCTGCGCCTGGAATACGCCGACAATTACCAGAAAGAGCATCCCGACGCCACCCTGAGTGAAGTCATCGCCGAATCGGGATTTGCTTCCCGCACCACCTATTACGCCGTCAAGGCGCGCATGCAAAAAGAAAAAGAAAAAGCGGCATAAAAAAGGCCGGCGGAAAAATCCGTCGGCCTTTTTAAGCTTTCTCTATGGACTTACTCGTCGCGGAGCTGAAGCTTCTGCACGTAGATGGCCTTGTTCATCATCTCGCGTTTCTTCACGGACGGTTTCTCGAACGTCTTGCGGGAGCGGAGCTCACGGATGACACCCGTCTTCTCGAATTTGCGTTTGAATTTCTTCAGCGCGCGCTCGATGTTCTCACCTTCTTTGACCTGTACGATAATCATTTGCTTACACCTCCTTTTTCTTAGGGACCGCAAAGATAGAGAAATATTTCGTAATTTTGTCAAGTGTTGCAAGAAAATTTTATCCGCTACCTGCAAGTCGAGCGGAGATACTCTCCGCGGACGATCCGTCTCTACGACGAGGCGGTGTCGGATTTCTATGCGTTCCTGGAAGAGGAACCCGCGCCGGAAGGGCTGACGGCGCCCCATGTGCGGAGCTTCATTGCACACGGCCTGGACACGGGACTATCCGCCCGTACGATGAACCTCAAGCTCTCCGCACTCAGCACCTGGGCCAACTGGCTGCTGCGTCAGGGGCTGCTGGCGAGCAACCCGGTGAGCAAAGTGCCGCGTCCCAAGCAGGAAAAGAAACTCCCCGTGTTCTATACCGAAAAAGCCATCGACAACTACTTCGACGAAAGCCGCCGCCGGGTGGAAGAAAACCCCGACGACTTCGCGCTGCTGCGCAACCGGATGATGATGGTGGTACTCTATGCGACGGGCATGCGGCGCGCGGAACTTTGTGCCCTGAAAGTGACGGACTTCGATCCCGGACGGCGCCTTTTCCGCGTCACAGGCAAAGGTGACAAGACGCGAGAAATCCCTGTTCCGGCTTTGTTATGTCAGGAAATTTCGCTATATTTGGAAAAATTGGGTGAAGCGTATCCCGAAAACCCGCAGGGAAAGTTCTTTCTCACCGACAGCGGCACTCCGCTCTACCTGGCTTTCGCCGACAACGTGGTTCGGCGCGAACTGGCCGGTGTGGAGGGATTTACCGGCAAAAAGTCGCCCCACGTGCTGCGGCACTCCCTGGCGACCCACCTGCTCAACCGGGGCGCCGACCTCAACAGCATCAAGGAGATCCTGGGACACTCCTCGCTGGCGGCGACACAGGTGTATACGCACAACTCGTTTGAACAATTGAAAAAGACATATTTAACCGCTCATCCCAGAGCAAAAAACGGAGGTAACCATGGAAATTAAAGTACAATCCATCAAGTTCGACGCAGACCAGAAACTGCTTGACTACATCGACAAGAAGGTCAGCAAGATCGAGAAATTCTACGAAGACATCGTGCGCACGGAAGTCGACCTCTCCCTGCTCGCCGATCCGCAGAACAAGAACGTGAAGGTCCACGTCTTCATCCCCGGTAACGAACTCGTCGTGGAGCGCAACAACGACACCTTCGAGGGCGCCGTCAACGACTGCGTCGCCACGCTGAAAGACCTGCTGGTCTCCGAAAAAGAAAGACGTTACAAATAGAAAAACAACGACAGCAAGTCGTCCGGGCTGAGGCCCGAGAAAAATGCGCCGGTCGCCACCGTTTGGAGGCGGCCGGCGATCGTTTCACGATCGTAGGGACAGCCTTCCAGCGCGGCGCAGAATTCCTCCGTGGGCCGCTCGAAAAAATAGTCGCCGTATATGCGCAGGCCGCTGATGCGGCCGGCACGCAGGTCGAAATGCGCTTCCAGCAGGCCGGCGGGGAACTTGCGGATGTTCGTCACGGCGCAGGCCGGTGAGGCACCGAAATTCCAGTCGGGATTGCCGAAACGTTCTTCGCGGAACCGTTCGATGGCTTCGTGATCGTCCGCTGTATAGGCATAAGGCGTGCAGCCCAGCGCTTCGCCGATGTGGCTGGCCAGGTGCGCGATGAAAGCTTCCACGCTGATCGGCGCCGGCATCTGTTGCGCCAGATTGGCCACGCGGCTGCGCACTGATTGTACGGCCTTGCCCGAAAATTTCTCCGGGCGCGGCTTCAGCGCGGCGGCCAGCCGCTCGGTCGAGGCGTCGAAAAGCAGCGTACCATGCTCCAGCACACGTCCCTTGTGCTTGCAGACGGCTGTCCCCGAGAACTTCCGGCCGTCGGGCAGCACCATGTCGTTCCGGCCGGAACAAGCGCCTTCGATGCCCAGCGGCCGCAGGGCGTCGAGCACGACGTCGGTGAACTTCCTGTCTTGCAGATCGAAGAACGAATAGTTCACGTTGCCCAGGTCGTGGAACACCGCCCCGCCGCCCGTCATGCGCCGCACCACGGGGATCCGCTCCCGCGTCACGTAGTCGAGGTCGATCTCGGCATACGCATTCTGGTGCCGCCCGATGATCACGCTGTCGGCGTTGCGCCACAGCCGCACGAAGGGTTCGCTGCGCTGCGTGAGCAGATAATCCTCGGCCGCCAGGTTCCAGGCCGGGTCTGTGCAGGTGTCGACGATCAGTTTCATGGTCTGCAAAGTTAACAAAAAACGCCCATCGGCCGTTTTTCAATATTTTTATTATCTTTGCCTGAAACCCCTCAAAAACGATCCCATGGAAAAGGCAAAAGTTTATTACACCGACTTCCGGACGACCGCCTTTGGCGAAAGCATGCCGGCCAAACTGAAACGACTGGCCCGACGGGCGGGCCTCGCCGACATCGACATGGATGGCAAGTTCGTCGCCATCAAGATGCATTTCGGAGAGCTGGGAAACGTCAGCTACCTCCGCCCCAACTACGCCAAAGCCATCGTCGACCTGGTGAAGGAACTCGGTGGCAAGCCTTTCCTCACCGACTGCAACACCATGTATCCGGGCTTTCGGAAAAATGCCCTGGAGCACTTGGAGTGCGCGTGGGAGAACGGCTTCACGCCGCTCTCGGCCGGTTGTCCAGTGATTATCGGCGACGGTCTGAAGGGAACCGACGACATCGCCGTTCCGGTGCAAGGCGGGGAGTACACGAAGGAAGCGCTCATCGGCCGCGCCGTCATGGACGCCGACGTGTTCATCAGCCTGACCCACTTCAAGGGACATGAGATGACCGGTTTCGGCGGCGCCATCAAGAACATCGGCATGGGCTGCGGCTCGCGGGCCGGCAAGAAAGACCAGCATTCCGCCGGCAAGGCCTTCATTTATGAGGAGAAGTGCCGGGGCTGTCGCCGCTGCCAGAAGGAATGTGCCAACGGCGGCCTGGTGTTCGACGAAGCGGCCCGCAAGATGCGCGTGGACGAAAGCCACTGCGTGGGTTGCGGACGCTGCCTCGGCGCCTGCAACTTCGATGCGATCGACTTCTCCCAGAACCAGGCGATTTCCATCCTCAACGCCAAGATGGCCGAGTATACGAAAGCGGTGGTCGACGGACGCGACAATTTCCACATTTCGCTCATCATGGACGTTTCACCCTATTGTGACTGCCATGCCGAGAACGACGCGCCCATCCTGCCGGACCTCGGCATGTTTGCGTCGAAAGATCCCGTCGCCCTCGACCAGGCGTGCGCGGATGCGTGCCTGGCCGCCGAGCCCCTGCGGAATTCGGTGCTGGGGGACCATCTGCACGAAGAAGGCTTCCACCATCATCACCACGACCATTTCAAGAACACCACCCCGGAATCGGAGTGGGAGACCCAACTCATTCACGGGGAGAAAATCGGGTTGGGAAGCCGTCAGTACGAACTGATTTTCATGAAATAAGCCCTACGCAACGGGCGCATTGAGGGTGTTCCAGAGCAGGTCTTTCAGCTCCGGGATGCCCTCGCCCGTCAGGGAGGAGATCAGCACGGAAGGCACCTTGCGGGGCAGGTGTCGCCGGACTTCCTTGCGGAGGTCGTCGTCGAGCATGTCGCACTTGGTGATAGCCACAACGCGCTGTTTGTCAAGCAGTTCCGGATTGTAGAGCTTGAGCTCGCGCTGCAGGATGCGGTATTCTTCAGCGATGTCCTTGCTGTCGGCAGGGATCATGAAGAGCAGCATCGCGTTGCGCTCAATGTGACGCAGGAACCTGAGGCCCAGACCCTTGCCTTCGTGCGCCCCTTCGATGATGCCGGGAATGTCGGCCATCACGAACGAACGGTCGTCATAGTAGTTCACGATGCCCAGTTGCGGCTCCAGTGTCGTAAAGGCGTAGTCCGCGATCTTGGGCTTCGCGGCCGATACCACGGAGAGCAGCGTCGATTTGCCTGCGTTCGGGAAGCCAACCAGGCCCACGTCGGCCAGCACCTTGAGTTCCAGCACGAACCAGCCTTCGACCCCGGGCTCGCCGGGCTGGGCATAGCGCGGCGTCTGGTTGGTCGCACTCTTGAAGTAGTTGTTGCCCAGGCCGCCACGGCCGCCGCGCGCCAGAATCTTCTCCTCGCCGTCTTCCAGGATTTCGAACAGCACCTCGCCCGTCTCGCCGTCGCGCGCCACGGTGCCCAGCGGTACCTGCAGGATGATGTCTTCGCCCTGCTTGCCGTGCTTGAGCTGACCGCTGCCCGCGCCGCCGTCCTCCGCCTTGATGTGCTTCTTGTACTTGAGGTGGATGAGCGTCCACATCTGCCGGTTGCCCCGCAGGATGATGTGGCCGCCCCGGCCGCCGTCGCCGCCGTCGGGTCCGCCCTTGGGCACATACTTGGCCCGGTGCAGGTGCATCGAACCGTTGCCGCCATCGCCGCTCTTGCAGAAGATGCGGACGTAATCGATGAAATTGGTGCCTGTTTCGAAACTCATAATCGTCAGTCTTTCAGTTTCTTGTATTTAAAACGCTTGGGCTCTGCGTTGCCGAGGCGCATCTTGCGGTTGGCTTCGTATTCACTGTAGGTGCCTTCAAAGAAATAGACCTGGGAGTCGCCCTCAAAGGCCAGGATGTGGGTGGCGATGCGGTCGAGGAACCAGCGGTCGTGGGAAACTACGACGGCGCAGCCCGCAAAGTTCTCGAGACCTTCCTCCAAAGCCCGGATCGTGTTGACATCCACGTCGTTGGTCGGCTCGTCGAGGAGCAGCACGTTGGCGTTCTCCTTGAGCGTCAGGGCCAGGTGCAGGCGGTTGCGCTCGCCGCCGGAGAGCACGCCGCAGAGCTTCTCCTGGTCGGCGCCGGCAAAGTTGAAACGCGAGATGTAGGCGCGTGCGTTCACCTCGCGGTTGCCCAGCTTCACGTACTCGGAATTCTCGGAAATCGTCTCATACACAGTCAGGTCCGGGTCGATCTGCTTGTGCTGCTGGTCCACGTAGGCGATCTTCACGGTCTCCCCCACTTCGAAGGTTCCGGCATCCGGCTTTTCGTAGCCCATGATCAGGCGGAAGAGCGTGGTCTTGCCGGCGCCGTTCGGGCCGATGACGCCCACAATGCCGGCCGGCGGCAGCGAGAAGCTCAGGTTCTCGAAGAGCACCTTGTCGCCGTAGGCCTTGCTGACGCCCTTGCACTCAATGACCTTGTGGCCGAGGCGCGGGCCGTTGGGAATATAGATTTCGAGCCGTTCTTCCTTCTGCTTCGTATCTTCGTTGAGCATCTTCTCGTAGGCGTTGAGTCGCGCCTTGCCTTTGGCCTGGCGGGCCTTGGGGGCCATGCGCACCCACTCGAGCTCGCGTTCCAGGGTCTTGCGGCGCTTGCTCTCCTGCTTCTCTTCCATGGCCAGCCGCGCGCTCTTCTGCTCCAGCCACGACGAATAGTTGCCCTTCCAGGGAATGCCCTCGCCGCGGTCCAGTTCCAGGATCCAGCCCGCCACATTGTCGAGGAAGTAGCGGTCGTGCGTCACGGCGATCACCGTGCCCTTGTACTGCTGCAGGTGCGCTTCCAGCCACTGGATGGACTCCGTGTCGAGGTGGTTCGTGGGCTCGTCGAGGAGCAGCACGTCCGGCTCGCGGAGCAGCAGGCGGCACAGGGCCACGCGGCGGCGTTCGCCACCGCTCAAGGTGGCCACCGACGCATCCGGGTCGGGGCACTGCAGGGCGTCCATCGCGCGTTCCAGCTTGGCGTCGATATCCCAGCCACCCGCGTGGTCGATAGCCTCGGTGAGCTCGCCCTGGCGGACGATGAGTTCATTCATCCTGTCGTCGTCCATGGGCTCCAGGAAGGCCTGGTTCACCGCTTCGTATTCTTTCAGCAGGTCCATGACTTCCTGCACGCCCTCCTGCACCACTTCCAGCACGGTCTTGCTGTTGTCGAGTTTCGGCTCCTGCTCCAGGTAGCCCACCGTGTAGCCCGGCGCGAAGACCACCTCGCCGTGCGTCGGCGTCTCGAGGCCGGCGATGATCTTCATCAAGGTCGACTTACCGGCGCCGTTCAGGCCGATGATGCCGATCTTGGCGCCATAGAAGAAGGAGAGGTAGATGTCCTTGAGGATAACCTTGTTGTTGTGTGGCAGGATCTTGCTCACACCGTTCATCGAGAAGATGATCTTTTCGTCAGCCATGTCAGATCAAATTGCGTTGTTTCAGGTAGAATTTGATGAGGTCCACGACTTTCTCGATGTCGTTGCCGAGTTTCGATGCGTCGATGCAGAGATCGTAGCTCGCCGAATCACCCCATTTTTTGAACGTATAGTAGTTGTAATACTCCGCACGCTTACGGTCGCCCACTTCGATGAAGCGGCGCGCCTCCTCCTCGGTCTTCCCGCCGACCCGCATCAGATTCTGCACGCGGTCTTCCAGATCCGCGCAAATGAAAACCGTCACCAGCCGCGGCTCGTCGCGCAGGATGTAGTCCGCGCAGCGGCCTACGATGATACAATCTTCCTTGGAAGCGATCTTCTGCATGACCTCGCTCTGGATCTTGAAGAGCTGTTCCTCCGTCATCACGGTGTTCGTGCCGGCGCGGTTGTATAAAGCACTCCCGATCAGGGAACGGAAGCCCTGCAGGGCCGTGCGGAAGCCCCGGGTGGAATGCTCGTCGCGCTGCTCAAAGCAGGCCTTGTCCAAGCCGCTTTCCCGGGCCACCTCAGCCAGCAGTTCCTTGTCATAGACCTTCAGGCCGAATTCTTCAGACAGGCGTCGGGCCAGGCCCAGGCCTCCCGCGCCGATCTGTCGTCCGATGGAAATGATCAGATGATGTTCCATATCGCGTCAAATTGTATCGGTTACTTCTATGGGTTCGGGTACCGTCGCAGGTTCCTCAGGTTTCGCCGCGGCCGCCATTTCACGCCGGAAATCCTTCTTGAGACCAGCCAGCATGATCTCCGAGACCACCACCGCCGCGAGGTCGGAAGCCGGCATGCTGAACCACACGCCATCCGCACCGAACCAGATTGGCAGGATGGCCAAGAAAGGCAGCAGGAAGATCAGCTGACGGGAGAGCGACAGGAAGATGGCCTTGTTGGCCATGCCGATGCTCTGGAAAAAGTTCGAGATAACCATCTGCCGGCCGACGATGCAGAAGACCAGCACCGTAATGCGGAAGCCATGCGCCGCCAGGCCGATCAGTTCCTCATCACGCGTAAAGAGCGAAACCGCGGCACGGGGGATGAGCATGCCCACCAGGAAGCAGGTGAATGTCACCGCCAGGGCGCACTTGATGGTCAGCCTCAGCACTTCCAGCGCGCGGTCGTATTGCTTCGCGCCGTAATTATAGCCCGCAATGGGCTGCATGCCCTGCGTGAAGCCCATGACGATCATCAGGAACAGGAATACCAGCCGGTTCACAATGCCGTAGGCGCCGATGGCCAGGTCGCCGCCGTATTTCTTGAACTGGTTGTTGATGAAGATCACCACGAAACACGAGGCCACGTTCATCAGGAACGGCGCCAGGCCGATGGCCAGCGAACGCTGGGCGATGCCCCAGTCCAGGCCGAAGGTTTCATGCGACAGGTGCAGGAACTCGCGCTTGTCGCAGATGATGTACATGATCCAGACCAGCGAAGTGGCCTGGGAAATGACCGTCGCGATGGCGGCGCCCTGGATGCCCATCTTAAAGACAAAGATGAAGATCGGGTCGAGGATCATGTTGAGCGTCACCGTCAGGATGGTCGCATACATGGCCTTCTGCGGATGCCCCGACACACGCACGATGGAGTTCAGGCCGAAGTACAGGTGCGTGATCACGTTGCCCAGCAGGATGGGAATCATGTAGCTGCGGGCGTAAGGCAGCGTGGCGTCGCTCGCGCCGAAAAAGCGCAGGATGGGGTTCAGGAAAACCAAGGCGATGGTGGCGAAAAGGACGCCGACCAGCACGTTCAGGATGAACACGTTGCTCAGCACCTTCTTGGCCACGGGGTAGTTCTTCTGGCCAAGCAGCACCGAGATCAGGGTGGCGCCGCCCACGCCCACCAGCGTACCGAACGCGGCGGAGAGGTTCATCAGCGGGAAGGTCAGCGCCAGGCCGGAAATGGCCATCGGCCCGCATCCCTGCCCGATGAAGATGCTGTCCACCATATTGTAGAGCGAGGAGGCGGTCATCGCGATGATCGCTGGCATCGCGTACTTCTTCAGCAGTTTGCCGACCGGCTCCGTGCCCAGTTCAAGAGGAATGTTTTCTGCCATATTTGGCAAAGTTACAAAAAAAGCGTTAGCGCAAATGGGGCCATAGCCGCCGGTAGTAGGCAGCCTTCTTCTCAAGGGCGAGCGGATACGCACGGGAGGTGGAAGGCATCCGCCAGAAGCTTAGCGCGCAAAGGCCCGTAGTTAGTTCAACCTGACCCCCGACGGGCGGCTCCACGCAGCCGAAGGTTTCGACGATGACGTCGGTCGCCTTCTGGCCGGTGGTCACCAACGTTTGGCAAGCGGGGATGCGTGCGAGCAGTTCCGGCAGATCCGTCGGCGTGACAACTTCGAGGAACTTGTCGGAAGCATTGTCTTTCAGGCGCCTGACTTCGCAGGCCGTGTCGTAGAGTGCAAGGCCCTGTTGCCTGCAGAAAGCCTCGATTTTGCGCTGGTCGAAGCGCTTCTGGCCGGGCACGGCAAAATGGTCTTTGTCGCCGAAAAACAACAGGCCCATCACCCGCCAGAAATCGTTGTTCCAGTTCGGGTAATAGAACGGCATTGACCACCGCTTGGGCTGCGGCGGAAAACTCCCGAGAAAAAGGATGGTTGCCTTTTCCGGCAGGAAAGGTTCAAAAGGATGTCGTTCCGTATCCATGACCGTAAAGTTACACATCTTCTGGCAATTCCCCCAACTTTCCGCTGCAATGTACACATCAGATGTTCAGCGTCTTATTGAAAGTCCTCCCCTCTATGGCGGCGGGGAGGACTTTATGTAAACATCTGTCAGTCAGTTGCGTCCGTTGCAGCAAAAAATGACTATCTTTGCAGTCATGGCGACAAAGAAGAAGATTCTGTTTATCTGTCTGGGAAATATCTGCAGAAGCCCGATGGCCGAGGCCATCATGAAGCATCTGGCCGCCGAGGCCGGCCGTTCCGACGAGTTTGAGATAGCTTCGGCTGCCGTCAGCGAGGAAGAATGGGGCAATCCGATCTATCCGCCGGCTGCTGCAATCTTACGCCGTTATGGTATCTCTTACGACGGACAAAGGACTGCACGTCAGATGAAAGCATCCGACTACGACAAATATGATCTGATCATTGCCATGGACGAGGCCAACATCCGCGGCATCCAGCGCATCGCAGGCGGCGACCCGAAAGGCAAGATTCACTTGCTGCTTGATTACGCTGGCGAACACCGCAACGTAGCTGATCCCTGGTACACCCGCGATTTCGAAACCGCCTATGCCGACATCCTCACAGGCTGCCGCGCCCTGCTCACTGCCATTCCCCACTCATAAGCGTAGCAACTTGGCGACTTCCTTGTCAGTCGCGCCCTTGTTTCGTATCAGCCTCTGTTTCAGTCGATACCTGTTCGCACGGGGAAGACTGAGCACATTTTCCATCGTTTCCATCTTCATTCCATGACATAGTGCCAAGATCATCGTCTTATAGATCCGATAATCCTTAGCGAATGTGTCTTCCGTCAAGTCATACTCGCTGCCGGTATTGGCATTCAGGGCTGTCACCATTTTGTCGTATGACCCATAATAGTTGATAGCCGCATCATAGTCGATGCAATTGTATTTCCGGATCGTGTAGTCCGTAAACTGTTGAAGTTCGCGAGAGGAAAGTCCGTCAGTAACTTTCTCTATTTCAGTATAATCCATCCATCTACAGTTTTTTCTGCAGGCCTTGACGGTATAGAGCGCCTTACGCAGCGCCCAGCGAGCCTTGTCAATACGCAGTTTCTCCGAGAAAGGATATTTCTCGGCGGCATAGGCCAGGAAGTTCCAGCGGTCTTCCTCAGCCCTGAGCGCCAGATGTCCTTCCACCGGATTGTTATACACATAGGCGATGGCCGACCGGATCTTCTTGTGGATAATCTTGGGCGCGCACCCGAAGGGGGTGTTGAACAGTGAGCCGGACAAGCCGTAATGATGGTTGTAGATTCTGGTGAAAATACTGGTGTAGTCTCTGACAAATGCCCTGAACCGTTCAGGATCACACACATAGACGATGAGGTGAATATGGTCGGGCATCATGCAGATACCCAGGATCTGAATCCCGTAGCGGCGAGCAATGACCGTGATGACTGAAAAAAGAATCAAATAGTCCTTGACGGAATAAAAGAGCAAATATCCGTTCCGGGTATTCTGATAGACGTGATGTACTGTATCTGCCTTGACAATCGGTATTTTCCTTCCCTTCATATCGTTCCCCTCTTGATTGATTTGTCTGGAGCCGCTTCATACAACTCCTGCTGTTCAAAGTTCGGGAACGTTTCTGAAAAATGCAAATCAAGTTTCGCGTCCATCCCTCCGCCCCTCCTTCCGCTGAAATGTACACAGCAATCGTTCAGCGACTTACAGAAAGTCCTCCCCTTCTCAGTAGAGGAGAGGACTTCCTATAAGCGACTGTCAGTCAGCCGCGTCCGTTGCAGCGCAAAAAGGGCGGGACAAGGCAGGATGGCTGGAGATGAAAGAACAGGAGCGTTATCGACGGGGTTCGAACGAGAAGCGGTCCCGGACAGTACCGGTCGCAAGATTGTGGACGGCAATTTCCAGATGGCCGTTGCGGACAGCACCTTCAATGACAGTAGGAAACTTTCCAACGTCTTCGCGACGCTTGTCGCCAGAGCCGGTGAAGCCCATCTCCGGCCCGCCGCCAACGATTTGTGCCCAAGGGCGCTCGAGCGTCGGGGCATCATAGCGGTAGCGGTGCTGGTGCGCAGTGATAACCAGCTGGCAGCCTGCCGCTTCCAGCAGCGGTGCCCACATGCGGGCACAAGTGCGCTGCCAGTAGGCATAGTCCGTGCTATACTGCGGATCGCTGTCAGCGGGGGCTACATCGCCCGGATTGTGCCGGGGATTGCTGTCGAAGAGCGGAATGTGACAGCACGCCACGAGGAAAGGGACCGTGCGGATTTCTTCGCGCGCAAGTGCGTCGCGCAGCCATTCCGTTTGCGCTTCGCGATAGGGCCCGCTGGTGAACAGGCCAGCGAATTTCGGGTTGGTGTCCAACTTATCCTCAGCAGTGTCCAGGCCAATCAGTGCCACGTCGCCCAGGCGGACAGCATAGTTCCGGCCCAGGTCCCAGTCACGGGGCAGCCGCTCCTCGGGCTGGCGGAACATCCACACGCGCTCCAGATGCCGGTTGGCCATGCCGCGGTTGTCGTGGTTGCCGGGGCAGAAAAGATACGGTATCTCAGCGGCATAGTCCTTCCGCTTGATGGCCGGATTGAGGAAGATGCGGATCTGGTCCTCGACCGTCTCCTCCACGTTGCTGGCGTCGCCGTTCCAAATGACGCAGGCCGGTGCCAGTTCTGCAATCTTCTCGATGGCCAGACCGAAAGGCTCCATGCGGACATGCGTGTCGTTGATGACACAGAAATGCGCATCCGATCCTTCGCCGGCCGTCGTAAAGCTATATGTTCGCGGATCTTCTTCGTTACCAAGAACTTTCATCTTGTATCCGCCTTTATAGCTGATACGGTCGGCGCCAATCCGGTAGTAATATTTCGTAGACGGCTTGAGGCCGGTCAGGCGGACGCGGATGACCCGGTCATCCAAGTCGGTGACGCGGTAGCCGCCGCACAGCACTTTCCGGGCATCCGACAGGTCGGGGCGCTCACCCACAAGTACATAGCCATTCGCCAGTGCACTCACCGCAAAGGCGACGCCCATGGATGTGGCCGCGAAGTTTTGCAGCATCGGTGCCGAAATGATCAGCTGGTCATCAGTTGGTTCCGCCGCCAAGGTAGATGCTTTCAGTAGTTCACCCGAACCCGCCGCCGCAGCCAGCAGCGCCGAAGTCTTGATAAAATCTCTGCGTTTCATGCTTGCTAATTTACAGATTTCTTCCTGTTTCAGCAAGCTTTTCGCCTTTTTCCGCTGCAATGTACACAGCAGTCTTTCAACACTTTGCGAGAACTCCTCCCCATTGTTTTCAAGGGGAGGAGTTCTCGCAAACGACTGTTAATCAAATGTGTACATTGCAGCGGAAATTGGGGCGGACGGCACAGGACATCGTTTTTTTTCGTAACTTGCCAACTGTTATGACCGGCATCCCCCTCATCATTGCATTTGTCGTGGCCATCGTTGCCATGATCCTGCTCATATCAAAGCTCAAGGTGCATCCGTTCCTGGCCATCCTGGCTGTTTCGCTGGTGCTGGCGCTGCTGGCGGGGATTCCGCTCCGACAGATACCGGGCGTCATCGGCAGTGGCTTTGCCGGGACCTTCACAAGCATCGGCATCGTCATTATCCTGGGCGCCTTTATCGGCGCCGTGCTCGAGAAGACGGGCGCCGCCTTCAAACTTGCCGACCTGGTCATCCGGCTGGTAGGGCGCAAGCATCCGGAACTCGCCATGGAGCTGATGGGCTGGGTGGTCTCGATCCCCGTGTTTTGTGACAGCGGATTTGTGATGCTCAATCCCATCCGCAAGGCGATGGTGTGGCAGACCGGCACATCAAGCGTCGCGATGACGATGTGCCTGTCGTGCGGCCTGTTCATCGCGCATGTGTTCATTCCGCCCACGCCCGGCCCGCTCGCTGCAGCGCAGGCACTTGGCATGGAGCACAACCTGCTGCTGGTCATCGGCATGGGCGCCCTTTGCTCCGTTTTTCCGCTGATCGCGGGGTATTTCTTTGCCCGGCGCATCGGACAGAAAGTCAAGAGTGCCGACGAAACGGCAGCCAGCGGCGAGACCGTGAAGACCTATGAAGAACTGAAAGCCGAATACGGCAAATTGCCCGGCGCGTTGGACGCCATTGCGCCGATCCTCGTGCCCATTCTGTTGATGGCCATCGCATCTTTCGTTTCCATGATGCATGCAGAAGGCCGTTTCGCCGACATTCTGGTTTTTCTGGGAACGCCCATCATGGCCCTATCGGTAGGGGTCGTGCTGGCCATCATCCAACTGTTCCGCTCCGGCAAAGGCGCAGACTTCTATTCGCTGACCAACGACACGCTGAAAAACGTCGGGCCCATCCTTTTCGTGACGGCGGCGGGCGGTGTACTGGGCAAGGTCATTGGTTCGTCTGACCTGGTGCATTTCATTACAACCCACGCCGATATGTCTAAAGCCGTGGGTATCTTCTTCCCGTTCCTGCTGTCCGCGGTGCTGAAGAGCGCTCAAGGTTCCTCGACGGTGGCCATCACCACAACGGCAGGCATCCTGGCGCCGCTGATGGCCGCGTTGGGTTTTGTGACACCAGTCGATGTCGCACTGGTCGTGGTCGCCATCGGCGCCGGCGCTATGACGGTCTCCCACGCCAACGACTCGTACTTCTGGGTGGTCACCAGCTTTGGCCGGCTGACCCTGCGGGACGGCTACCGCACCCAGACCCTGATGACGCTGGTCATTGGCCTGGCTGCGATGCTGGAAGTGTTTATCCTCAGCCTGATCTTCTAATACCCTTCGTTTGATGGCATCACAATCCAAGACCAAGAGCACAACCAAGACCAAGGACAAGACCGACCGGAAAACCAACGGCACGCTGCTCGCCATTGCGCTGGTGGCAGTCGGTGTCCTCAGTTATTTTGCAGTCCCCGCGGTCCAAACGTTTTTCGAGCGGGTACTCTCGGGATGGAAAGGCCTGGTCTATCTGCTGGGCGGCGCGCTGGTGCTGGAAGCCTGGTTCCTGATTCTCGGTTACCGCGGCAAGTCGCTCCTGTATGCGCTGGGGATCCTGCTCTTCACGATGCTCTGTATCTGGCTGGCCCTCAACTTCGATCTGGTCTGGAATTCGATGGCCGCCACGCTCGGCCTCTGGCCCACCATCATCATCGTCTTTTTGGGCGCCATTGGCCTCTGGTTCGTCATCAAGGTGCTCTTTTAACTTTTTTATGCGCTGCAACGGACGCAACTGATTGACTGATGTTTACATAAAGTCCTCCCCTCCGCCACAGAGGGGAGGACTTTGTGTAAGTCGCTGAACGGCTGATGCGTACATTGCAGCGAAAGGAGAGGTTAAATAATTACAGGGAGGCGATGAGGCGGAGGAGGGTGTTGAGCAGATGGATGAGCCAGCGGAGGGCTTCGGCGGCAGCAGCGACGACGGGTGTCAGGACAGGCAGCAGGCTGGAGAGGCCGGCAGTGGCGACGGTGGCTGCCGTGGCGTACATGACGGCGGTGGTCAGGGGGATCGCAAAGAGCGTTGTCAGCAAGAAATAACGCGGAAAGGTGCCGAAATAGTGCCAGGCCAGGACGCCGCAGGTGGCCTGGCAGCAGATGCTGACGCTGAGCAGCTCCCACACTCGACGCAACAGCCGCGAACGCGTCTGCAGGAGGCCCTTCAACCAGGGATGCAGCAGGAGGATGGACAGCACGGCCGTATACGACAGCTGAAAACCGATGTCGCGCGGTGACTCCGGCCGGAAAAGCATGAGCATCAGGGCGCTGCCCGCCAGTGCCGACAACCCGTCCCGGTCACCCGACAACAGGCCGGAAATTTCGTAGAACGTAATCATCAGCCGCGGGAGATGGACGCGCTCATGCCGGTCACCAGCGCATAGGTCCACAGCAGCCCCAGGATGAGCAGGCTGCGCAGCAGCCGGGCGGCGCGATGCCCGCCGAGAGGCCGCAGCAGAAAACCCAGCAAGGCATACACCAGCCCGACATGCAGGCCGCTCAACGCCAGCAGGTGCATTGCGCCGCTCTCGCGGTACGCGAGGCGCAGATCCCGCGTCAGACCGTTTTTGTCGCCGATGGACAAAGCCTGCAGCACGGCCCGTTCGTCGCCCGGCGGCAGCAACCCGCCCAGCCAGGTCGAAAAAGAGGCCTTGACCCCGGAAGCCCAGAGAGCAAGCGCAGAGGGACCAGCCGCCGATGGCATCCGCCCCAGCTGCACCGAAGCCGCCCCCAGCATCAGCAGGCAGGCCAGCAGCCAGCCCCTGCGGGGCTGCCAGGTCGCAACGATGGCAAACATCAGCGAGAGAGAAAGATAGACGACGGGCGACAACGTCAGCAGATCTCCCAACACATTGCCGGCCAGAACGGCCAGCGCGCACAGCACGATTCCCCTACCTTGCCACATCCTTTCGATTTTTCTGCAAGGTACGATTATTTTTCCTAACTTTGTCTGATTGACAACTCAAAAAACGAAAAATAACATGATTATCCTTGTCCTGAACTGCGGAAGCTCCTCGCTGAAATACCAGCTGCTTGACATGCGGAGCGCCGAAGATTTCACCCTCATGAAAAAGGGCCTTGTCGAACGGATCGGCGAAGCCGAAGTCCCCGACCATGCCGCCGGCATCAAAATCGTGCTTGACGCCCTCGTCAACCCCGAAGAAGGCGTCATCGACTCGCTCGACCGCATCGAGGCTGTCGGCCACCGCGTGGCACACGGCGGCGAATTCTTCTCCGGCAGCGTGCGGGTAACCCCCGACGTGATGGACAAGATCGGCCGCTGCTGCGAGCTCGCACCGCTCCACAATCCGGCCAACCTGATGGGCATCCAGGCCGTCGAAAAACTGATGCCCGGCAAGCCGCAGGTTGCCGTGTTCGACACCTCATTCCACCAGACCATGCCGGACTACGCCTACATGTACGCCCTTCCCTACCGTTTCTACGAAAAATACCGCCTGCGCCGCTACGGTTTCCACGGCACCAGCCACAAATACGTCGCGGAGAAGGCCTGCAAATTCGTCGGCATGGACATCAAGAAGAGCCGCATCATCACCTGCCACCTGGGCAACGGCAGTTCCATCACCGCCATCAAGAACGGCGAGAGCATCGATACTTCGATGGGCTTCACCCCGGTCGAAGGCGTGGTGATGGGTACCCGCGTGGGCAATCTCGACGTCGGCGCCGTGACCTTCATCCAGGAGAAAGAAAACCTGGACTACAATCAGGTCAACGCCCTGCTCAACAAGAAGAGCGGCCTCCTCGGCATCTCGGGCGTTTCGGCCGACAACCGCGACATCGAAGCCGCCGCCAAGAGCGGCAACGAGCGCGCCATCCTGGCCCGCAAGATGCTGGCATACAGCATCAAGAAATATGTCGGTGCTTACGCGGCCGTCCTCGGCGGCGTTGACCTCATCGTCTTCACCGGCGGCATCGGCGAGAACGCATGGCCGGTGCGCGAACAGGTCTGCGAAGGCCTCGAATACCTCGGCGTGGACTTCGACCCGCAGGTCAACCAGGTGCGCGGCAAGGACGTGCTCATCAGCCGTCCCAGCTCGAAAGTGAAAGTCGTGGCCGTGACCACCAACGAAGAGCTGGTGATCGCCACCGACACCATGAACATCGTAAACAATAAATAACTGAATACTACAATGATTACCAACTTTAACGAACTCTTTGAAACCCTCCGTTCACGGGATAAGAAACGCATGGTCGCCGCCTGGGGCGTAGACGATCACACCATCACCGCCGCCGCCAAGGCCATTGAGAAAGGCATCGTCGAAGTCACCCTTGTGGGCGACAAGGACAAGATCCTCGAAGTCTGCCGGAACGAGAAGATCGACCCGTCCATCTTCACGATCATCGACAACAAGAAAGAGCTGGACGCCATCGCTCAGGCCGTGGGCATGGTCCGCGACGGTGAAGGCGACATCCTGATGAAGGGTCTCTGCAGCACCGACAAATACATGCGCGGCATCCTCAACAAGGAGCGCGGCCTGCTGCCGCCGAAGGCCGTTCTGAGCCACGTGGCCGTGATTGAGAACCCGAACTACCACAAGCTCATGATCGTCAGCGACATGGCCGTCATTCCGCTGCCTGATTTCAAGCAGAAGCTGGCCATCTGCAAGTACCTCGCCGCCACCGCCAAGGCCCTCGGCATCGAGAAGCCGAAGGTGGCTGCCATCGCCGCCACCGAGCAGATGCTCGACGGCATGCCCGCCTGCGTCGAGGCCGCCCTGCTGGCCAAGATGTCAGACCGCGGACAGATCGCCGGCTGCGTGGTCGACGGTCCGCTGGCCATCGACGTGGCCATCGACCCGGAATCCGTCGCCATCAAGAAAGTCAAGAGCGAAGTGGCCGGCGACGCCGACTGCCTCCTCTTCCCGAACATTGAGAGCGCCAACGTGTTCTACAAGGTCAACTCGAAGCTTTGCACGGGCGTCCGTCAGGCAGCCATCATGGCCGGCGGCATGGCCCCCTGCGTGCTCAGCAGCCGCGCCGACAGCATCGACACCAAACTGAACTCCATCGCCCTGGCAGCCCTGACCGCCAAATAAGCCGACATCATGAAGATTCTTGCTATCAATCCCGGCTCCACTTCGACCAAGATCGCGGTGTTCGAAGACTACGAACAGGTGTTCACCAAGACCCTCCGCCACTCCGCCGAGGAAATCGGGAAATACCCCAACGTCGTCTCGCAGTTCGAGTTCCGGAAGAGAATGATCGTCGACGCGCTGAACGAGAACGACATCGTGCTGAACGAGATCTCAGCCATCGTAGGCCGCGGCGGCCTGCTGCGCCCCATTCCTTCCGGCGTGTACGAGGTCAATGACCGCATGCTGGCCGACCTGCGTTCCGGCGATTACGGAGAGCACGCCAGCAACCTGGGCGGCATCCTGGCCCACGCCATCGCCAAGGAGATCGGCTGCCGTGCCTTCATCACCGATCCGGTTGTGGTCGACGAGCTCTGCGACCTGGCCCGCATAGCCGGCCATCCGCTCTTCAAGCGCATCTCCATCTTCCACGCGCTCAACCAGAAAGCCATCGCCAAGACGTATGCGGCCCAGCAGGGCGTGAAGTACGAAGATCTGAACCTCATCGTGGTCCATCTGGGCGGCGGCACCTCGGTCAGCGCACACTGCAAGGGCAGCGTGATCGACACCAACAACGCCCTCAACGGCGACGGCCCGTTCAGTCCCGAGCGCTCCGGCGGCCTGCCGGCCCAGCAGCTGGCTGACATCTGCTTCAGCGGCAAATATACCCCGCAGGAAGTCAAGAAGATGATCAACGGCCGAGGTGGCACGGTGGCCCATCTGGGTACCAACGACTTCATGGAAATCGAGCGCAAGATGGTCGACGATCCGCACTTCAAGCTCATCGCCGACGCCTACCTCTATAACATTGCCAAGGAAATCGGCGCCATGGCCTGCGTCCTCAAGGGCAAGGTCGACGCCATCCTCGTGACCGGCGGCATCGCCTACGGCAAGGGCATGATGGCCGACCTGGCCAAATATGTGGACTGGATCGCTCCGGTGAAGATCTATCCCGGCGAAGACGAGATGGGCGCACTGGCGCACAACGGCCTGAGCGTCATGCAGGGCCGCGAAGTCGCAAAAGTATACTGACAATGAAACACTGGCAGATAGCAACGGCCGTACTCGCCTTCACGATGGCGTGTACGGCCGCTTTCGCTCAGCCCGCCGCACAGAAAGCCGGCGACAAAGGCTACTACAAAGACCTCTTCATGGACGGAGGCTGCTCGCTCAACGCCTACCCCGACCTGCCTGCCGCGGACTGGCTGGGACTCAGCATGGAACAGCTCAGCACCGCACCGCGCCTGGAGATGACCTCCCTCGACACGCTAATGCAGAACTACCTGCTGGTAGGAAACCGGCTTGACGAGAACGGCGCCCTGCTCTACCCCGACGGCGCGCCCCGTTTCCGCGTGGTGTATGTCAACGGCGGCAAGGCGCTGGGACACACCCGCTCCCTGACCGCGGAGGGCCGCGAGCGTTTCCGCACATACCTGAAGAACGGCGGCAGCTACGTCGGTACCTGTGCCGGCGCTTTCATGGTCGCCCAAGGTTCGGTCCGCGACACGGGCTATGTCCCCCGCCCCGACTACCTGTGCATCTACCCGGGCTGGGTGGTGGGCACGGGCCTGGAGAAATCCGCCACGGGCATGACCGTAGAACCGGGCTCTCCCCTGCTGCAATACTATGATTTCGGCGGCGACATGCAGATCGACTCCATCCGCCACAACGGCGGCTGCTACGCCTACATGGAGGAGAATGTCCCCGCAGGGACGGAGGTTCTACTGCGTTACATCGGCGACACGCTGAAACTCAAGAAATCCATCCACCAGAAGGTCAGTGCCTGGGCCTGGAAGGAGAATGCGAAGACCGGGCGTATCGTGGTCATCGGTTCGCATCCCGAACGGATGGTGGAAGGCGACCGCCTGGAACTCATGGCAGCCCTGCTCCGTTACGCGATGGACGGCAACGGCACGCCCCGGCTCAAGGGCATGCTGGCCAATGGAGAGACCCGCGCCATGACGCGCGCCACGGATGAGAACGACCCCGACTTCACCCGCATCGGCGACCGCCAGTACCATCATTTCGCCGTGGATGTGCCCAAAGGCGTGAAAGAGATCAAAGTGGAACTCGCTGCGCCGGAGCGCTGGACCGACCGCTTCGACCTCTGGCTCTTCGCCGACGGCGCTGATTTCGCCTTCCGCGACAATGCCCGCTGGAAAGACGTCCGGCACGGCACCGACAAGTCCTTCACGATCCCGGTCGCGAAGCCCGGCCGCTACTACATTTCGGTATTCTGCGCCACCACGGTCGACACCATCGACACCTATTACGGCGTCCAGTACACCGGCCGCACCGATGTCCTGAACGGCGTCCCCTACCTGCTGAAAGTCAGCTGGTAAATTAATTCCTGTCTTTATATTTCTTATTGGCGTTCATGGAGGCCTTGGTGGTCACCAGGGCAACGCCATTGGCACCGCGTACACCGTAGCTGGCGACGCGGGAGTCGGTGATGACTTCGACGGACACGATGTCGTGCATGTCGATGCTGTCGAAACTCTGGACTTCAAAGCCGTCGACCATCAGCAGCGGCGTGGTGCTGCCGTTGACCGTACTGACGCCGCGTGCAGCGGCACCTTCGAAGAAGTGCGGAGCGATGACCTCGATGTATTCGTCGAGCGTGCGGTAGTTCAGCCAGGGCTGGTCGCTGTTCGCACCGTCATTGATCAATTTGCCGCCGCCGCAACTGCAGAGCAGCAGTAGGGAAAATACGAGAAGAAATGTCTTTTTCATTTTGATCAAATAATAAGCATCTTTGCAAAGTTACGAAAAATACTCACATATCTTCAGCGGCAAAAAAAAGCGGGCGGCTCCGAAGAGTCGCCCGCTCATCATATAATCCTTGGACGGAAGCTTATTCGAGCGAGATCAGCTTGTTGTAGTCGGTCTCGTTTCTGGGGATCTTCCACGTCCACTTGTTGCCGTCGCCCACATTGATGGTCACGGCGAAAGCGCTCTGGAAGCTACCACCCTGTGCTTTGGTCTTGCGGATGATGGGCTCATTCCAACGCTTGTAGTCATACCAGTCGAAGCCTTCGCCCCAGAGGTCGATACGGCGATACAGCTTGACTTCCTTCAGCAGGTCGGCACCGGTCTTGGTGCAGTCATACGAAGGGTTGAGGTTCTTGTTGAGCTCCTTGAGCAGACTCTGGACCGTAGCGTCCTGGCCGCCCAGATGGCAACGAGCCTCGGCTTCGGCGAGATACATCTCGGCGCTGCGGTAGATGTTGAAGCTACCACCGCCCGGCAGGAAGGTGCACAGGAACTTGACCTGCATGTACGCATACACCTGGCTGGTGCTGTAAAGCTTGTCACCGAACTTATTCTGCGCACGTTTCTTGAATGCGGCATTGGCCATATTCTTGGCATCGCAGGCAGCCCATTCTTCTTCCGTGGGTCCCAGCCACATGTCACGACGGGCATCGGTCTCCGGAATCTGATCGTACAGTTCCTTGCTGATGGCCAGCGGATAAGTACGCTGCATCGAAGAAGAAGCATTGGATGCCTGATAAGCGAAGAAAGAATAGTAGTAGATGGTCTGGTCGGAGGCCTCATAGACACCCCAGATCCATTCGTTGTTCTCATCCGAGAAACCGCCGTCCATATACTGGCTCTTGCTCATCAGCGGGTGACCCTTGCGGGCTTCCGGCGCGCAGGCGACAACGGTCGCCCAGTCCTCGCGGACGAGGGCGGCGCGGGCCTTCACGGCATAGGCCACGTTCAGGTTGGGTTTGTAGAACTCGTCAGCGTCACGGTCGATACCGCTGGACTTGAAGAGGCTGATGGCCTCGTCGCAGTCGGCATAGATCTGGGCGTAGCACTCAGCCTGGGTGGACAGCGCGATGTCATAGGAACCGTCCTCGTTGGCAGCGCTGCTCAGACGAAGGGCCACACCATTGGCGCTGCCGTTGTTACTGTCGGCCCAACGATAGGCATACAACTGCATCAGCATCGTGTAGGCATGGGCGCGGAAGACGAGGGCCTGTGCCTTGTAGAACTGACGCTCAGCCTCGGAACCTTCGGCATTGTCCACGTTCTCGATCACCTGGTTGGCGTTGCCGATGATCTTATAATAGTAGTACCAGGGATAGACCAGATACGTAGAGTTCACACTCTCGTGCATGGTGTGGTTCCAAAGGGAAGCCCAACCGGTCTGGTTGCTACGCTGGAGGTCGTTACCAAAGTTACCGTACCAAGTCTTGATGGTACCCTCGCCGTTGAGGCCCTGGGTGCTCAGGTACTGGGTGGTCATCATCTTGCACATACCGTTGATCGCAAGTTTCACGTTGTCGGTCGTGGAGAAGATGGTAGCAGGAGAGACGGAGCTCTCCGGAGTGGTTTCCATATAATCCTTGGCGCAGGCGGCTGCCAGCGTGAGGACTACGGCGCAGAGAGAGATTCTGATGATATTTTTCATGACGTTCATCTCCTTGAATTAAAATTTGACATTGATACCGGCGGTGAACACGCGGGCGGTGACGAAGGTGTTGGTGCTCGTCACGCCACCGAAGCTGTACTGCGGGTTCAGACCCTTGCGGGCTGCGAAGGTAAAGAGGTTCTCACCGGAAGCCGTGATGGACAGGCCCTGGATCTGCAGCGGGGTGAGCCAGCGTTTGGGCAGTGCATAAGAGAGCGCGATGTTCTTCACCACCAGGTAGTTGCCGGAAACCAGCCAACGGGTGGACGTACCAGCGTTGTTGGAGATGCTCACATTATTGTAGGTGGAGAAGGTGTAGTTCATCGGGATACCGTTGGGATCGATACGGTCGGGGGAAGTCTCCGTCATGCCGGCGGGAGCTTCCGTCCAGGCATAGAGGTTGTCCTCGTGGACGCTGCCGGGGTTGGCGCTGACGCCCATCTTGCCAGCATAGATACCGTCATAGACCTTGGCACCGAGGCCGTAGGTGAAGATGGTCGAGAGGCTCAGGCCCTTCCAGCTGAAGTTGAGGCCGAAGCTGCCGTACACGGTCGGGGTGGCCGTGCCGGACCAGTCTTTCTTACCATAGGAGCCAGGGTTCCAGACATACGGCTCACCGTTGATGATGGTATAGTTCGTACCGCTCATCAGGGTGTGGGCGTTGCCTTCTTCATCCTTGGCCGTACCGTAGATGACGTTACCGGTCGCGGTGTTGTCGTCGGTGATGTAGAAGCGCTCGTCATCGAACTTGTAAAGGGACAGACCGGTCATCTGGTCGACACCGGCGAACTGATAGAGCCAGTATGCATAGCGGTCACCGCCTTCCACATAACGCTTGGTACCGTCCACGATACCTTCCTTGCGGTTCTGCTCCGGCAGGCTGAGGATCTTGCTCTTCAAGAAGGTCGCATTGGCGAAGATGTTGAGGCGGACATCCTTCGTGCGGACGATGTCGAAGTCAGTCTCAATCTCGACGCCGCGGTTGGACATCGTACCGATGTTCTGCGTAATCGAGGGGTTCGTGCCGCCCGTGGAGGTTGCACCAGCGGTGATCGGGAGGATCACGTCGAAGAGCAGGTCTTTATTGCGGCGGTCGAAGTACTCGACGTTGAGGTTCCAGCGGTTGAACAGGCGGGACTCGATACCGACGCCCCAGGACTGGCCGGTTTCCCATTTCAGGTCATAGTTCGGCAGCTGGGAGATCCAGTAGGCACCCTTGTTGGCGTTCTGGCCGGAAGTGTAGAGGGCCTGGTAGCCGTAATAGCCAGAACCGGCGTCGTTACCCACCTCACCGTAGTCGGCGCGGAGTTTCAGGGAATTGACCCAGTTCACATTCTGCATGAACATTTCCTTGGAGATCATCCAGTTGGCCCCGATGGACCAGAAGTTACCCCAGCGAGCCTTGGAGGAGAAGCGCGAGGATCCGTCACGACGGAAGGAAGCTTCCACGTTGTACTTATCCAGGTAATTGTAGCGCACGCGGCTCAGGTAGGACTCGGTTCGGTAGTTGTTACCGTAGTTGTAGAGGCTGGTGATTTCCGTGAAGTTGCGGAGGTTGTTGATGTTCGGGAACACCTCGGAGGTCTTGTAACCGTAGAGGTAGTCGTAATGGTTGGCGTAGTTCTCGTGGCCGATCAGGACGTTCACGGTGTGGTCGCCGAACTGGTGTGCCCAACGCAGCTGCTGCTGGAAGGTGTAGTTCTTGTAGTTGTACTCGTTGCGGCTGCCACGGCCGTTGTTACCCTTACCGTCACCGATCACGCCGCTGTCGTAGCTCTGCTCGATGTCGCTGCGGAGGTTGATGTTGCCGTTGATGGTCAGGGTGAAGTCTTTCAGGAAGATGAACTCTGCCGTCGCGATGGCGTTCATCGTGTTGCGGGTGCTCTTGTCCTGGTTGAGTTCGTTCTCCCAGATCACATGGCGGTCCACATACTGGTTACGGGTATCGATCTGGATACCGTTCTCATCGTAGTAGTAACCGGGGTCGTACTGCTTGTTGCCCAGGGCGTCCAGGATGTACTCGCCGGTGTTCACGTCGTGGAGGTGCACCGGATAGATCGGGGCGATGTTACGGCAATACATGAACGGGTTCACATAAGCGCTGGAGCTCGTCGAAGTATTGAGGTAGCTCTGGTGGGTGGCGTTGATGTTGAAGCCCAGTTTCATGTAGGAAGTGGGTTTCACGTTGACGGCGGCGCGGCCGGAGAGGCGGTTGAAGCCGGAAGTACGAAGGTAGCCGTTCTCATCGAGGTAACCGACGGAGAAATAGTAGTCGCTCTTGTCGGTGGCACCGGCAGCGGTGGCGTTGTACTCCTGACGGAAACCGGGCTTGATGGTCTGGCCGAACCAGTCGAGGTCGTCCACATAGCCGGGCTTGATGGCGGCGTCGGAAACCAGCTTGCCGTTCTGGAAGAGGGCGTCAGCCGATTTGTTCCAGATGTTGAGTTTGAGGCGCTCGCTGATCAGGTTCGCACTGGCATAGGCGGCGGCGTCGGCAGGGGAATCACCGTAGTAATACTGGCGGTCGTTCTTGAGGGCGGACCAGGTGATGTCCATGTACTCACGGGCGTCAGCGAGGTCGTACTCGGGAATACCTCTCTCGTACACACCGGCGGTGGCGGTGAACGAAACGTTCAGGCGGCCCTGCTTGCCTTTCTTGGTGGTGATCAGGATCACACCGTTGGAAGCGCGGTTACCGTAGAGGGCGGCGGAGGCAGCGTCCTTCAGGACGGTCATGCTTTCGATATCGGCCGGGTTCAAGTCGGACAGGTTACCACCGTAGGGGACACCGTCGATCACGTACATCGGGCTCGAGCTACCATTGATGGTACCGTTACCACGGATCATGATGGAAGGGTCGGAACCCGGGTTACCAAAGGTGCTGTTCACCTGGACACCGGTCACCGTACCTTCGAGGGCGGAGGTGACGGTCGAAGTAGGACGATTGGCGATCTTGTCGGCATCCACGTTCGAAATAGCACCCGTCAGGGTCGATTTCTTCGCGGCACCGTACGCGATGGTGATCACCGCTTCGTCCAGGTTCTCCGTGTCAGAAGCCAGCAGGATGTTGATGATCGTCCGGCCGGCCACTTCAGCTTCCTGGTTCAGATAACCGATGGAGCTGAAGATCAGCGTTGCATTTTTGGGGACGTCGATGGAGTAGTTACCGTCTCCATCGGTGGCGGTACCGGTCATCGTGCCTTTCACCTGGATCGAGGCAAAAGGAACACCCTCGCCGGTAGCGGCGTCAGTCACCGTACCTTTCACCTTGATGTTCTGTGCAAGGGCGGTACCCAGTGCTAAAACAGTCAAAAGGCAGGTGAACAAAATTCTAAGTTTCCTCATAAATGATGTTTTAGGTTAAACTTTCATTCATGAAAAAACATTTTGAAATTCGGATTTTTCAAACTAGATTTAGGACTAATTAGTATATGAAAAAGACGATGACAGGACTCCTGGCTTATTTCGACCGGCATAACCTCGCCTTCGCCGAGAAGGTGGGATTCAGCCGGTCCATGTCGAGCCTTGCGCGCTACCAGACGGTCTACGGGCACCTGCGGCGCTATGTTCGGGAGCGCTGCCGCAGGGAAGACCTGCCGCTCAGTTCTGTCAGTCCCGCCTTCATCAACCGCTTCGACCGCTACCTGCGCAAGGACTGCAAGCTTTCGCCCAATACGGTCTGGGGCTACATGATTGCACTCAAGCATGTGTTGGAACTTGCGAAACGGGAACGGCTCATGAAGGATGATCCCTTTGCGGGTTATGTCAACAGCTACACCCCCGTGGACCGGGGCTACCTGTCGGAGGAGGAGTTGGTGCGGCTGATGCAGGAACCGCCCGCCTCGCCGGTCGAGGAACTGGTGCGCGACCTCTTCCTGTTCTCTGCTTTTACGGGCCTTTCTTATGTGGATA
>CAJODQ010000019.1 GCA_905233345.1 uncultured Bacteroidales bacterium | reverse complement strand
AGCGCAAGGCATGAATCACAACGAAAAGCTCAGCCAGAAGCGTCTGGATGACCTCCAGATGCTACATATAGATCTTTCGCGTACAGAATGGTTTGAGCATTTCAGGGACGATATCATTATCCTCCACAACCCCCGCATCAGAGGCGATTGGGAGCCGTATAAGCTCAAACATGTTCTTCTTATCCTATGTAACGGAGGTAATGGCTATGGGGCCATCAACCTGCACCCCATACATCTTCAGAAAGATACCCTGCTCATCGCGCTTCCTTCCCAGATTGCGGAATCCAATAATGTGGACGAGAACTTCAAAGGAACGTTTTTGCTGATGTCGGAGCATTTCCTGTCCCGCATCAACATCGGTGATGTATATCTGTTTCATAAGCAGGTAGAGAATAATCCCGTTTATAAGCTGGATGAAAGCACGGCCACAACATTCCGCTCTCTGATAGAACTGGTGCACAATTTAATGCTAAGTGGAGATAACAGTTCCGGCATGGAGGAGATCTTCAGCTTGATTTCAAGATTGTTCTACATCATGATCAGCCGGATTATCAACCCTTCTTCCGACGCTCAGGAAACGGGGCAGCGCCATGGGGAGGTCATGATGCAGTTTCTGCAGTTGCTGAGGCGCCACTATCGGGATCACCGTGATGTTGGTTTTTATGCCGACAAGATGAGTATTTCAGCTAAATACATGACCACGCTTGTCAAAAAAGCCAGCGGCAAATCGGCCATTCAGTGGATAGAAGATTACGTCATCCTGGACGCCAAAGCGCAATTGTCCTCGACCGTGAATACCATTCAGCAGATTGCGTTCGATCTGAATTTCCCCAGCCAGTCCCTGTTCGGGCGCTATTTCAAACGGGCTGTGGGAATGTCTCCTTCGGACTACCGGATCTCCTTACGGCAAACCCACATGCTTGAAGCGCGGCATCATTCTTGAATAGGGCCGATTTCGATTTAGCGAGCTACAATTCCGATAGATAATACGCGCTCATGAAATCCGGATTCAACAAACACGATATCGCGCGCGACGCATGCCAACTCTTCGGAGCGCAGGCACACCAGGGCTATGACTGGTGGTGGCATTCCTTCACAGGATATGACGCTGAAACGGGTGAGTCCAAACCCTTCTTCATCGAGTTTTTCCTCTGCAACCCCGTACTGGGAGAAGAGGAACCTGTTTTCGGCCAGCTTCCCGGCAAAGCGCATAAGCCGTCTTACCTGATGGTAAAGGCCGGCGCCTGGGGCGAGGATGCCGCCCAACTGCACCGTTTCTGGGGCTGGAAGCGCATCAAGGTGGATTGGGGCGTTCCCTTCAGCGTAGCGGCCGAAGACTGTTTCCTCTCCGAAGACAGTACCCACGGCCACGTCAAAATCGAAGGTTCCGCAGCGCATCCCGAATGGATGTGTCAGGACGGTGAGATGTCCTGGGATCTGAAGATTCGCAAAATCACGGCATTCAACGTAGGATTTGGTGCCGACGAGATCTTCCGCCATGCCGAGGCCTTCGAGATGTTCTGGCATGCCGAAGGGATGAAGTCGGAATTCGAAGGAGAGGTCATCTGGAATGGCCGCAAATTCATTGTCCGTCCGGAAGACTGCTACGGCTATGCTGACAAAAACTGGGGCAAGGATTTCACCTCGCCCTGGGTATGGCTTTCGTCCAATAACCTCACCAGCGAAATTTCTGGCAAGAAACTGACCGACAGCGTTTTTGATATTGGCGGCGGCCGGCCGAAGGTGGGTCCTGTCGCCCTCCCGCGCAAGCTCCTTTCCGCCTTTTGGTATGAAGGAAAGCCCTACGAGTTCAACTTCTCAAAAACCTGGACACATGTGCACACGGAATTTGATTGCAAGGAAACGGAGACCCAGATTATCTGGCATGTGGAGCAGCGCAGCTCATCCGGTCGCATGGTTACCGATGTTACTTGCGAGAAGAAAGACATGCTCCTTGTCAATTACGAATCCCCGGACGGAGCCAAACGCCACAACCGACTATGGAATGGTGGTAACGGCATTGGAACCATCCAACTCTTTGATCGCCACGGCAATCTGATTGACCGTATTCACGCCGAAAACATCGGCTGCGAATACGGCGAATACAATAGAATTTAATATGGCTTTGTTTTCATTGTTCTCCCCTCGCCCTTCGTACGAAGTATTTGGCCCCCAGGGAGGAATCTCTTTTACGCTCACACTTCCCGATTCGTTTGATCCATCAAAAGACAAGTGTCCTCTGGCCATCTTGATGCATGGATTTATGTCAAAGAAAGAGATGTATCCGATGCCTGCCATCGCAAAAGCCCTTGCCCAGGCCGGGATCGCTTCCATCCGATTTGATTTTGACGCGCACGGAAAAAGTGAAGGGAAATTCATGGATATGACTATCTCCAGCGAGATAGCAGATGCCCAAGCGATATTGGCGTATGCCCACAACTTACCCTTTGTGACTGATATTGTCTTGATCGGTCATTCCCAGGGTGGCGTAGTGGCAGGCATGCTGGCAGGCGAGCTGGAAAACGGACCGGACAGACCCAAATGTGTCGTTCAATTAGCGCCAGCAGCTGTGCTGAAAGACGATGCGATTGCCGGAAGGTGCATGCATGCAAAATATGACGCATCCAATCCGCCGGAATATGTCAATGTTTTTTTCCATAAACTGGGACGCAGCTTTATCCTGGAAGCCCAGAAACTGCCCATTTATGAGGTATCCGCTCAGTATTCAGGGCCAGTCTGTCTGATTCACGGGGATAAAGACAAGATCGTTCCGCTCAAATACAGCGAACAATATCATCAATCCTATAAAACCAGCGAATTACATATTCTGAAAGGTGAAGGTCATCTGATGAATGGCGATAAAGCGCGTCTGGTTGAAACAATAACCACCTTCCTGAAGAGTAATCTATAATTACGGCTATTCGTCTGCCAAATGGTCCGGGCCTTCGACTGAACGATTTTCCTATGCAAACAGGCACTCGACCAGGGGCTGGCGTTCCGGAATCAGTCTGCCTATCACCCGCTGTACCAAGAGGGAGCGGAGGGCGGCATAGGGCTTGATCTCCTCTTCCAGTTCTTTCAGGGGACGGTCCCCTCCGGAATAAGCCCGCAGGAACGTCTGCCAGAAGCTGAGGGCCGTACGCTTGTCCATATGATAGAGTTCGCGAATCTTCTCCTCGGGAGAATAGTTGACGGCCGACATGAATACGCCCAGATCCCAAAGGGGGTATCCGTACCAGAGCTCCCCAATGTCGATAAACCAACTCTCGTTGCCCCGGAAAATGGCATTTCCGAAGTGCAGGTCTCCGTGGAGGGAAGTTCCTCCTTGTTCACCCTGGTGGAATGAAGGGTCTTGCACAGGGTTGCGAAGCGGGTGGCCAGTTCTTCCGTCCGGGAAGGGTCATCGCCAACGGCCCTGGCAAAGGATTTTTTGCCCTGGATTCTCTGGAAAATGATGCCCATGCGCCCATCCGGGACCTTGACCAGGTCCTTGGCTTCGGGCGTGGAAACGCCCAGAGCAAAGGCCTTTACCGCACGGTCATATTCTTTCTCGGCCAACCTCGTCCAATCAATGGGATACAACTTCAGCATAATCCCGGGGTCGTCCTTGTGGTTGTAGCTCTCCCCCATAAAACCTCCTCAGGCTAGGATGAAGTCATTCAAATCAATCAGTTTAGGTTCCATAGTACAAAAATCTCCTTTTCAAATAGTTAAGCATTATTAGCGAAGTTACCGAACGTCTCACCGGTTTCAGGCCGCCGACCCGCTGTTTACTCCATCCTAAACTGGGCCTTCAGCCACTGGAGGGCCTCTTCGGTCTGCCAGGGATACAGCCAGTGGCCGGTGTCGCGGGCGACCTTCAGGGTCTTGGGGGCCGTGATCACGTTGTAGGCAGAGAACGTCGACGAGGGGCAGCATACGATATCGTTGAAGCCCCATGCATAGAAGCCGGGCTGGGTCAGGAAGCGGGCGAAGTTCACCACGTCGTAGTATTTCGACACCGCGACCTTCTGCTCGATGAGCGGGTCACTCCTGTCGAGGAAAAGGTGCGGCCAGCCGCCGCTGCGGCCATAGTAGTAGCCGGTCACGTCGCAGAAGGCGGGATAATAGGCAAACAGTGCACTGATGCGCTTGTCAAGCGCAGCTGTCACGATGGACAGCATGCCGCCCTGGCTGCCGCCGTAGCAGGCGATACGCGAGGCGTCCACATCGGCGCGGCTGCACAGGTAGTCGACAGCCCGCACGCAGCCCAGATAGGTGCGCTTGTAGTAGTATGTATCCCGGTTCTCAATGCCCTTGAGAACATAGCCCGACATCGCACCATTTTCCAGCTGGCGGTACATCTCCGCATCCTGGTCGACGGGGATGCCGTGGACGCCGATGTCCAGCACCACGAAGCCCTCATACGCCAGGGAATTGATGCCGCTGAACTTGCGCACGGCGGCACCGGGAAGGCGCAGGATGGCGGGCTTGGGCCCCTCCGTCTTCGGGACGGAGAGCACTCCATACACATAGTTGCCCTTCTTGTAAGACTGGATGCGGACGTAATATACATCCACGCGGTCATCGCTCTCCTCAGGGGCATAGCGCTCGCGCACCAGCATCGGCACCTTTGCGGCCTTGGACTTGGCATCCTCCCAGAACGCCGTAAAATCGTCCGGCAGTGAAGTCGTCGGCTCGATCTTCCCGGGGTCATAGCCGATATTGGTCATGCCCGAATATTTCTTGCCGTCCCAGTTGACGCTGACATTGACCGTCGTAAATCCAGGCACCTTGCGACCGGGCACCTTGATATGGGCATAGCCGTCTTTTCCGGTGGTCACCCGGCCAGTCTTCTCGGCCTTGAGTTTCTCGGGTCCGTAGCTGTATTCGATCTCTGTCAGCGGCATACGGACATTCTCCTTCACGGCGTAGAGGGTGAACGAGGCGGGCTCGCCGCAGGTGTAGACCCAGTCCGGGTGGTCGGGTTCTGCATAGACCGTTATGAACTGTCTGGAAGGCTGGGCTGACAGGGACAGGGCCAGCAGAAGAAGAGAGGCGAAGAATAAGAAACGTTTCATGGATTCGAAAATGATGGTCTTATGCAAAGTTAACAAGAAATCTTCAATTGTCTTTTTTCGTATATTTAACCCATGAAACACTTCCCGCATGTCTTTACCTGTCTGGTTCTGTTGCTGGCCCTGGCGGCCTGCTCGAACATCTCGCCGGTCGAGCCCGGCGTCAGCCGCAACCTGGCCCGGGAACGGGCGGCGCGGATCTCGGACCTGCGCTACGACTTGGCCTTCAGCATCCCGGAAGCCCAGGAAAAACCTTGCTCCGGCGAAGTTACCCTCCGCTTCAACCTTAGCGGCAAGGGTCCGCTACAGCTGGATTTCCGGCCAGGGGCTAAAGCCGTGCACGGCCTTGCCGTCAACGGTCGCGAATGGCCGGCGGACGTACGGGACGAGCACATCGTCATCCCAGGCAAGGCCCTGCAGAAAGGACCGAACGAAGTGACCGTCTCTTTCACGCCCGATGACGCTCCGCTCAACCGCCGGCCGGAGTTCCTGTATTCCCTACTTGTCCCAGACCGGGCCCGGACAATGTTTCCCTGTTTCGACCAGCCGGACTTGAAGGCGAAGTTCTCCCTAACGCTGGATATTCCCGAAGAATGGGTGGCCGTCTCCAATGGCGCTACGCTGGAAGAAAACCTCTCGCTCGGGAGGAAGCACATCCACTTCGAGGAGAGCGCTCCCCTGCCCACATATCTTTTCTCCTTCGCTGCAGGAAAATGGAACATCACCACTTTCGACCGCCACAGGCAGCCTGTCCACATTTACTACAGAGAGACCGATCCTGCGAAGTTGGCGCAGCTGCCTGAGATATACCGACAGATCGACTGCGCCCTGAACTGGATGGAGGACTACACGGGCATCGCGATGCCCTTCCCGAAATACGACTGCGTCATCGTCCCTGGCTTCCAGTTCGGGGGCATGGAGCACCCGGGCGCCATCCTCTTCAACGAGTCCAGGATGTTCCTCGGCGAGGCCCCGACGGACGTGGAAAAGCTCTCACGCACGGACCTGATTTCGCACGAAACCGCCCATCTCTGGTTCGGGGACGCCGTCACGATGGAATGGTTCGACGACGTCTGGACCAAGGAGGTATTTGCGGGACATTTCGCAGCCCAAATCACGCGGCCGCTATTCCCGGACATCGACTTCCGCACCATGGATTTCAGGAACTTCAATGTGCGCGCCTACGAGGAAGACCGTACTGCGGGGACCACGCCCATCCGGCAGCGGCTCAACAACCTGCAGGATGCCGGACTCATCTATGGCAACATCGTGTACGACAAATCACCTGTTGTGATGCGCATGCTGGCCGACACGCTGGGTGCGGAGGCCTTCCGCCAGGGGCTGCAGGAATACCTGCACCGATATCTGTACGGCAACGCCACCTGGCCGGCGTTGATCGACATCCTGGACCGATATACAGATGCTGACCTCAAGGCATGGAGCCATCGATGGGTCGAAGAGAAAGGGATGGCGGAATATCCGGAATCGGACTTCCTGCCCAATCTGTCAGCGCTCGGATACGGCTATTACCCCATGTCCGAAAAGGCCATTGCGACAGCGCTGACATCGGTCACGTCGCTGGAGAAGCCGTACGAGCGACTGTCGACGCTGGCCAACCTGTATGAGAACATGCTGCACGGGCGTCTGGCGCCGGAGCAACTGCTCGCATGCCTAGAGGAAGCCCTCCGGAATGAGAAGGATCCGCTCGTTGCTTCTTCCGCGCTTGGCTACTTAGGAGAAGTCTGGCGGCATTGTCCCGACGAGGTAGAAGTGCTGCTGCATGGCCTGGCCAAGGGCGGAGACATTCCCGCGCAGGTGCGGCTGTCGGCGTTCCGGAGCCTGACGCATCTGCACCGCGACGCTGGCGTTGACGACGAGCTCTGGCAGGTCTGGCTCCTGCAGAAGCCCTGGACCGGGCTGCAGCTCTCAGCGGAAGACTACAACACGCTCGCCTGCGAGCTGGCGCTGCGACGGCCTGCCGACAGGGAGCAGATCCGCTCGATCCAGCAAAGCCGGATAACTAACGTCGACAGGCTGGCACGCTTTGACTTCGTGTGGCCTTCCCTGTCTCCGGACAAGGCCGTACGGGACTCCGTGTTTGCATCTCTGCTCGAACCTGAGAACCGCACCACAGAGCCCTGGGCGCTGGAAAGCATGCGTCTGCTGAGTCATCCGCTCCGGCAGCAGGAAGCGCTGGGATACATCGTGCCAGCGCTCGATGAAATGCAGGAGATCCAACGCACCGGCGATATTTTCTTCCCCAAGAACTGGATCGCCGCCACCCTCTCCGGCCACGACAGCCCCGAGGCCGCAGCCCTCGTGCGGGGCTGGATCGACGCCCATCCGGGCTACCCGCCCCTGCTCCAAAACAAGATCCTCCAGGCCGCCGACCCGCTCCTACGGGATAATTAATTGTTTCATGGAAAAGAAAGTATTCGTCTTCAATTCTTCACCCAGGTATACCGCTCCCAAAGCCAGCGGGGAGTGCATTTCCAGGCGAATACCATCAGGCGGAAGCGCCAGTCGAAGGTGTGGATGCGCTTCTTCCGGCGAAGCGCCTTCATCACTTCATCGGCCGTTTTCGCTTTGCTGAGCAGCATCGGGTAGTGTTTCTCGGGATTGAGCAAATCCGTGGCCACGAATCCTGGCCGGATATCGGTGAACTGTACGGGGATTTTTTCCATCCGGCTGAGCTGGACCAGGGCCGAGATATAGGTCTGCACCATCCTTTTGCTGGCCGAATAGGCCGGTGCCGCGCCCATACCGGCCGTACCGGCAATGGAACTGATGACGGCCACGTGCGCCTTGTGCGCCTGGTTGTAAATCTCCTGATGCGCGCGGACATAATTGATAAAGTGGTCTACCATGCGCACCATTCCTTCGCAGTTGGTCTTCACGGTGCGGATCTCTCTGTCCAGATCCAGCTCACGGTTCTGATAGCCTACACCGGAAACATAAAAGAAGAGGTCGGGCGCTCCCATTTCTTCGATCAACCGGTCCAGGGCTTCCGTCGCCTCGGGTTGGGTGACATCCATCGCGGCCGTATGCACCTCGGCGCCAAATTCTTCCCTGAATGAGGCCAGGGCATCCTTTCTTCTTCCGGTAATTCCGACTTGCCAGCCTTCTTTGACCAGGCGGGCAGCCACTTCCCGGCCGATGCCGGAAGTAGCGCCAATGATAATGGCTTTTCGCATAATCCTAAACCAGCAGGTAGAAAACGAGATAGGCCCACCAGGCGTTTGTCTCATAGACCAGCCAGACGACGACGGCGATGACGGCCATCTGTGCCACCGTCACGCCGAACACGGCCAGCACGCGCCGCAACATCTTCCTGTCGAAGAAGCCCAGGACGATCGATCCAACAAGCACAAAACACGCTACGATAGCGGCACCCCACAATGAGACATTTGTTACTAACATATTATTGCTCCGAAATAGACAACTAGGGTAAATTCTCATCCATCCTTCCCCTGCAGAAAGCAAGGAACTGGGGATGCTCATTGGGATGGAAGAAATAGGTGCGCACAACGTCCAGGGCGGCGTAAGGGCGCAGTTTCTGCTCCAGACCCGAGAGATCGGCCTGTCCCGTGTAGGATCTGGCGAATGCCTGCCAGAAGGACATCATCTGCTCCCGGGTCATATGGGTCAGGTCTTGTACTGCGGGGATGACGCTGTCTTCCATCATCATTTTGAACAGATGGGCCAGGTCCATCACTGGGTCTCCCACGCACAGCCAGCCCAGATCGATCCAATAGGGCTTGTCATGAGACAGAATCAAATTTCCAGGCTGGAAGTCTCCATGCACGGCGGTGGCCGTATCGGCCATTTCCT
This sequence comes from uncultured Bacteroidales bacterium, assembly GCA_905233345.1. Classification (GTDB taxonomy): domain Bacteria; phylum Bacteroidota; class Bacteroidia; order Bacteroidales; family UBA932; genus Cacconaster. Next base: position 42,262 of record CAJODQ010000019.1, on the reverse strand, counting down.
CCACCAGGGAAGTCAGGCGGCTTCTCTGGGCCTCCGTCACGAAGGGAGCAAAGGCCACAGCTTCCCGCAGCAAAGGTTTGAGGGAAGGAACGTAGCGGCTAACAGCGAGGGGATGCGCGTGCAGTTCATGACCATAGCGGGCCATCTGGGCGGCATATTCGGAGATCCGCTCCGGAGCATCGGCACAGAGGCGGGAGAAGGATTTCTTGTCAACGACCCTTTCGGAAATATAGCCGTGATCCAGGCCGTTCCGTACGATTTCATAGACCCGGGGCGTGGGCAGACCGGCCTCAAACGCCGCCTGCGCGGCAAAGAATTCCTGTTCTACCTTCTCAGCCGATGAGAGCGTACCGTGCACCAGCTTGAGCAGTTTCCCGGGATAGGCATCCGAGATGAAAGCCTGCCCGTTGTAACCTTCGCCCACTTGCGTCCAGGCTGACAGATCTATTTGCGGATAATCTTGCATGGGGAAATCATCTTATCATCATTGTACTTTGACGAAACGGACACCGTGGGAAGGTATGATATAGACAGCGTTTACGGGAATGTCTTTCTGGCGCCAGAGGTCGCGGACCCTGTCGAGGCCGGTCAGGCCGATCTTGGCCAGGGCGCCGCGCAGATCCACGGGAACATCCTGTTCGTTCAGGTTGAAGATGCCGATGGCCGTGCCGCCGTCGGCCAGAGGACGGCTCCATATCTGCATGCCATCCTCGTTAATGTCACGGTGCGCCTGCTTGCCCAGGACATCCTGGTTCACGGCATTCACCTCGTTGTTGCAAAGGAGGTTGAAGGTAAAGTCGTCGATCTGTGCTATGTCACAGCCGATAAGCATGTTGGCAGCCAGCAGCGACCACAGCGTGATATGCGTATACTGTTCGTCCGGCGTGAGCCGGCTGTCGCGGAGATGGTCGCTCCAGCCCACCTTCCCCACCACCAGCATATCCGGATCGTTCCAGTGTCCGGGGCCCGCATAGGGATAGAGCTCCGTCTGACGCTGGAAGCCAATGTTATACAGAGACTTCCAGGTATCGGCAATGTCGCCGGTCGTCCGCCAGGAGTTGGCATCCACGGCGTGGCTCCAGGTCCAGACATCGGCCATGCCGTACTGGCAGAGCGAATAGAAAATGTCGCGCGGCTGCTGGCGGAGATATTCCTGCATCTTCAGGTAAGGACGAACATAGGAAGCCGTCGATTTGTCGGCCTGCGCACGAAATACTTTGCTGTAGCCGCACCAGTCATATTTCAGGTAATCCACACCCCAGCTGTTCCAGGTCTCTGCATCCTGCTTCTCGTGATCCAGCGTGCCCAGATATCCGCCACAGGTGCGGTCGCCAGGGCTGGAGTAGATGCCCAGTTTCAGTCCGTTGGCGTGCAGCCAGTCTCCTAAGCCCTTCATATCGGGGAATTTCTCGTTGCATACGATACTGCCGTCGGCAGCCCGCTCCTCCGCCTCCCAGGCGTCATCGACATTGATGTACGAATAGCCATAATCGGCCAGTCCCCGGTTGATGAGGGCGGCGGCCGAGGCCATCACCTTTTCCTGCGAGACGCTCAGGCCCCAGCAGTTCCAGGAGTTCCAGCCCATGGGCGGGGTCAGGGCGATCTGATCGCCCACCTTGAGCAGGAATGCTTGACGCGTCACGCCATGCGCGTTCCTGGCCACCAGGACCAGGGGATAATCGCCTTTTTCCGCAACACTGCCGCTGAGTACTCCCTTGGACGGGTTGAGCAGGACGCCTTCCGGAAGGCCCTCGACATCATAAACCATGGGCTTTTCGCCCGAGAAGGCCAGGCGGAAGATCACGGGTGAGCCGGGACGAACGCCGAACACCAGCGGGCCGTTGTAGCGCGGCATGGCGGGCGCGGGTGGAGTAAGGATATACGGAGCGGCGTAGCTGGCCGTGAGGGCGCCGTCGAGACAGTCGTCGCGATAGATCACTTTGATGCGCCCCTGTTCGGGAACCACCCAGGAGAATACAGTTTCTTTCCCGGGCGTGAGCTTGACCTTCTTCAGGTCTGGAGCCTTTTCTTCCAGGATGCCCGAGATCTCTCCTTCCACAGGCTCGCTGATGGTCACATCCAGCGCACCCGTGGTCTTGACAGTACTCTTCAGCACCAGCCGGCAGTTGTTCTTTTCGCCCGTCATCGTCATCTGCACCAGATCGGACAATTCGGGTTTCCCGATACGGACGGCACGATCGAAGAATCCGCCCGGATCGCCCCCGTTATACACACGGACGGCAATCACGTTGTCCTTGTCCCAGCGTACCTTCACTGCGTCCACGATGTACCTGCGGGGCGTGCTCCACTGACTCGAATACCCGTCCGGATCTGTAGGCATCGAACCAGTCTTGCCCACGAACTGGCCGTTGAACCAGGTCTCGTCGGCATCGTCGATGGGCCCCAGGTCCAGCAGAACCTGGCCAGAAGTTCCATTTTTCAAAACAGAAGGAATGACGACATGAATGCGGTACCAGCCGTAGCCCTCCGTAATCCGGACACCCTGGTCATCCCAGTTTTTCTCCAGGGAGAGCAGCGGCCAGGCACTGTCGTCGAAGCCAGGCGCACGCCAGGCGGCATGATCGCCCTTGCACAAACGGGCGTCAGACACTTTCACCTCCTGTGCCGAAACCACAGAGAGGCAGCAGAGAAACAAGAAACATGAGATGACGATCTTTTTCATAGGAACTATTATTGCGAGTCTTTACAAAGATACTCAATATTTCCGAAAAGAAATGTAGCAATAATAAATCTGCAAAAGTAGTATCTTTGTCGATACTATTGTCATCACCCATGAAAAAAATGAACATTCCCTTGATGGCCACGCTGCTGGTGCTGTCCATCGTCGTATGCCCGATCCTCTACTTTACCGTCGGACCCCAACTGGACGCCACACAACTGGATACACTCAAGATTCTGGGCATCATTGCGGCCTGCAGTGCGGCATTCTGCTTCATCGTGGGTGAGGCCACCGGCAACAACAGCCAGATGGACAAACTCTGGAGCCTGCTGCCCATTGCCTATACCTGGATCATCGCCGCAAGAGGCGGCATGAGCCCGCGCCTGGTCGTCATGGCCGTACTGGCCACAATCTGGGGCATCCGGCTCACGTGGAACTTTGCCCGTAAAGGGGCTTACAGCCTCAAGTTCTGGGAAGGTACGGAAGACTACCGCTGGGCCATTGTCCGCTCGGGCCCCGCTTTCAAGAAGCGTTGGGCATGGGCACTTTTTGATTTGGGATTCATCTCCATTTACCAGAATGCCCTGGTGCTGATGACCACCTTCCCCGCCCTGGTCTCCATGGGTTCCGACAAGCCTTTCGGCGTGGTGGACGGCATCGCCGCCGTTCTGATGCTGGGGTTCATCATCTGGGAGACCGTCGCCGACGAGCAGCAGTGGGCCTTCCAGACGAAGAAATGGGCCATGATCAACGCCGGACAGAAGCTGGAAGACCTGCCCGCACCTTACAACAAAGGCTTCAATACCACGGGCTTATGGAATCGTAGCCGGCATCCCAATTATTTTGCTGAACAAGGGACCTGGGCATCGTTCTATCTCTTCTCCATCGGCGCCGGCATGGGCATCCTCAACTGGAGCATCATCGGTGCCCTGCTGCTGATCGTCCTCTTCCAGGGCAGTTCCTCGCTGGCCGAAGAAATCAGCGGCAGCAAGTATCCCGAATACGCGGAATATTGCCGCAGTGTTCCCCGTTTCTTCCCGGGAGGAAGCGTCAATTCCATCATAAACGTTTTATCTTTGTAGTATGGAAATTTTTAGATTGTCTCTTGCCAATCTTCCCACCCGCATCCAGCACCTGGCCCGCTGGTCGGCCGAATGTGGAAAGAATATCTACATCAAACGCGATGACCAGACGGGCAGCGAATGGTCGGGCAACAAGATCCGGAAACTGGAGTTCGCCGCAGCGGAAGCCGTGTCGCAGGGCTGCGACCTGCTGATCACCTGTGGCGGCATCCAGTCGAATCACTGCCGGGCGACGGTGGCCGTGGCGACGCACCTCGGCATGCGCGCGGCGGTCCTGCTGCGCATCAGCGAACAGCCGCCCCTCGACGGCAACTATTTCCTCGACCGGCTCATGGGCGCCGACGTGCGTTTCTGCACGCGCGATGAATACCGCGACCACCGGGCGGAAATCATGCAGGAGATGGCCGACGCATACGCAGCCCAGGGCTTCAAGCCCTATATCATACCGGAAGGCGCTTCGTTCGGCGTCGGCACCCTGGGCTACTACTTTGCGATGAAAGAGATTGTCGCGCAGGAGCGGGAAATGGGCATCAGCTTCGACACGGTGGTGGTGGCGACGGGCTCCGGCGGCACGCTGGCGGGCCTGCAGCTCTCGAATCTGCTGAACGGCTACGGGAAGCGGGTGATCGGCGTTTGCGTCTGTGACGATACCGCCTACTTTCAGGAGATCGCCGCGCGGATCTCGCGCGATGCGCTCCCCTATCTGGTCGCGCAGGGCGAACTCTCGCAGGACCGGGCCGACCGCTTTGCGGCTACCCTCAAACCCACGGACTTCGAATTGTTCGAAGAGTACGTGGGCATCGGCTACGCACTGAGCCGTCCGGAAGAGTTGGAACACATCCACCGCATGGCCCAACTCGAGGCGACGGTTTTCGACCCGGTGTATACGGGCAAGGCGACCTACGGCATGGTCAACGAACTGCGTCCCGGCGGCCGTCTCCGTTCATCCGAGAACATCCTCTTCATCCACACGGGCGGCCTCTACGGCCTGTTCCCGATTTCCCGCAGCTTCCAACTGTGATTTTTTAACGAAAAACAATCCGGCATGCTTGAAATCTTCACTGCTTTATGGGACAAGGTCACTTCGCGCCTCAGCGACCAGAACGTGGAAGCCTTGCAGGACAGCGTAAAGGCCCTGAACTATGAACTTTCCATGTTGCGCTACAAGGACAGCGACGATGCGGACATCCGGCTCGCATACGAATATTTGAAGCAGCGTCCGTTCTGCGCAGCCCTGTTTCCCTATGAGCTGGTGCGGGAGATGCCTTCCGTGGACGTCCACTTCGACAAGAAGTTGAAAATGTGTTATGTGCTGCATGATGGAAAGCCCCTGTATTTTCCCATAGCCGAAAACGCAAAGCTGGTCAGTCTCCTCTACCTCTATGCCCTGGTGGATGACGATATCCTGGGCAACGGGTATCGCCAACGCAGTCCCCATGCCTTCCAGTCCGAACGCTATCACATCGAAGCGGGCGACGTCCTGATCGATGCGGGCGGTTGGGTCGCCAAAGACATGATCGACGATTCGACCGATGAGGTGCTCAATGATGTTCTGAATGCAATCGTCGAGGATGCGGTGGAAAAAGTGAAGGACAAAGTCCACAAAAACAGTCCGGAAAACCCCGCAGACAAGGAACAAAGATATGTCGAGAAAGATATCGGGAGTGCGCGCGGCCTGCTGGCGCTCGACGTGATCGACCGCGTGAGCAAGGTCTATCTGGTGGAAAAGTCCAAGCGCTGGTGGAAACCGCTGCACGCGACCTTTGCGCCGTACAAGGACAAAGTGGAGTTCGTCAAAGGAGACCTGCTGGAGGACAAGCAAGACCCAAAGAAAAAGAAGAAAAAGGCAACGATCCGGTTGGCTGATCTGCTGGCACGGTGCGGCCAACAGCGCGTTTTCGTCATGATGGACATGGAAGGCCAGGAACTGGAGGTGTTGCGGGAAGCACAGGAATACCTGCGGACAGCCACCAACCCGATCACCCTGGCGGTGTGTGCCTACCATCGCACGACGGACTATGCCGACCTGCTTCAATTCTTTGAAGCGATCGGCTATCAGACGGAAACGCAGCCTGGCTATATGTACACCGACATGAACGACGGCCACGGCCTCCACAGCCTCCGCAGAGGCGTGATCCGGGCCTCCAATGTCATCTGATTCTTACTGAACGACTTTCTGCAGGAATTCCGCCTCGCTGAGCGCAGCGGAGCGGACAGCGTCGACAATCGCCGCCTCGAGGAGCGTAGCGGCCAGGGCGCCGACCGCATCGAGACTGGCCGTAACCCTTTCTGATTCGGCGCCGGAAATGGCGTAGACCGTGTCGCCATCGGCGGTGGTGAATGCCGGGGAGATGCTTCTCGCCATGCCGGCGGAGGCCATTTGGGCCAGGTGCTTCAATTCGGCCGGCGTGAAGTCGCCGTTGGTAAAGACGGCGGCGAGCGTCGTATTGGTGACGCTCGTAAAGAGATTGCCTCCCGTAGTCTGCAGCAGCGTCCGGAAAGAATCGCCGAAGGCCTGGCGGTCGGGCGTGCGCATACCCGCGATTTTCTGGCCTGCGGCAAAAATGTCTCCATACGCGTTGAGGACAACCGCCACCCCCAGCTGCAGCGGGCCCTGCTTCAGGGCTGCATAGCCGATGCCGGCTTTCTGGGACTGGCGCATCCCGGCGGCCTTCCCCACCGTGGCGCCTGTACCGGCACCCACGTTGCCGCTGCACGGATCGCTGGCGCTGAAGCTGGCTTCACAGGCCGCATAGCCCATCGCAGCGTCGGGACGGACGCTGGCGCTGCCATAGCCCAGGTCGTAGATGCAACTCTGGCAGACGATGGGAACGAGCGCGATGCCCGTATCGTAACCCACGCCATGCTCTTCCAGACAGCGCATCACGCCGTCCGAAGCGGCCAGGCCATAGGCGGACCCACCGGAGAAGACCAGCGCATTGAGGGGATGGTTCCGTTCGGGAGCGATGGTTTCCGTCTCACGGGAGGCCGGTCCGCCGCCGAAGATGGAGACGGCAGCCCGAACGGGCGTCGTAAAACGGAATACCGTAACACCGGTAGCGGCGTCTTCAGCCTGGGCGTTTCCGACCCGGACCCAGGGGATGTCGGAAAAAGTGATGCGCATTTATGATTGGGTTTTGCGGTAATGACAGTTAATGACCTGGTGGCAGTCGCCATGCCAGTTATGCATGCCGTTTCCTTGGCAGTCGCGCCAGACAGGGCACTCGGCACAGGTGCCACAACGTGTCCAGCGACGGTCGCGGAAGGGTTGGAAGCGCTGTTGCCACACCTCCCAGAGACTGTCCTGGTAGATGTTCCCCTGCGAGAAGCGGTCCCGGTCGATGTTCGGGCAGCCGCAGATGCGTCCGTCGATGAGCACCGAGGCGATGGTGACCCCGGCCCGGCAGAAGAACGGATTCTGGCGCACCTGCCGCTCATAGCGGCCCAGATAGCCCTCGCAGCTGAAAGTCACATTCATGCGGCCGTCCTTTGCGGCGGCGGCCGCTTCGCGCCTGACCTGGATGAAATCCATCAGGCGGACAAACTCCGCGTCTGTCAAGTGCATGTCGGGATCGTCCTTGGCCCGGCCGATGGGAATGATGGTAAAGATGCGCCACTGCCGCACGCCGAGGGAGATCAGCTTGTCGTACAGCGCATCGAGCTCCCCGATACTGCGGCGGTTGATGCAGCTGACGACGTCAAAATTGAGCCGGGCTTCCTTTGCGGCAAGGGCGATGGCCCGTTCCGTGCGTTCAAAAGCACCGGCGCGGCCCCGCATCCAGTCGTGGTTCTCCCCCAGCCCGTCCAGGCTGATGGTCAGGGCGCCCATGCCCGCGCCCATCAGTTTGCGGTGCATGGCCTCGTCGTAGAACCAGCCGTTGGAAACCATGCTCCAGCGCACGCCCCGCTGCCGGATGGCGCGCCCCACCTCCGCGATGTCGGGCCGCAGCAAGGGCTCGCCGCCCGTCAGCACGACGGTAAATTCAGGAGGACGTTCTTTGGGGGGAATCGTATCGAGTGCCAGGAGGAAATCGTCCAGCGGCATGTCGACATCATGGCTCGCCGCCATGCAATCACTGCCGCAATGGCGGCAGTGAAGATTGCAGCGGGTGGTACACTCCCAGAACAGGTAGTTCAGTTCGTGGACCTTCGTCTCGTTGGCCCGGAATAGCCGGAAAAGCGCGTCGCGGATCATTCAGCCACGGCCTCGGCTTCCGGTTCCTCCATTTCAGGCAGCACGGCTTCCGGAACGATGGTCTCCGGTGCGGGATCGGTGACAGAGACCGTCTCGTCATTGAAGAAATCGTCGGGATAGCCGGGCGGCGTGCCGTAACAGGCCTGGAATACGAAAAGGCAAGCGGTCAGCGACATGCCCTTGAGCAGGTTGTGAAGCCATTTCATGATACGGTCGGTTTTTTTTTGATTCATTACAAAGATGCGAAAAATATCCGAATTGTTGCGCCGCAAAAAGCAAAAATTCTATCTTTGTAAAACGATAATTTAACCAGGAATTTTTCCATTATGAAAAAAATGTTTTGCTTGCGTCGTCCTCCTGCTGGGCTGCGTCTGCGCCTTTGGCCAGTCATACAGCTTTGACCGGAAATTCGACGGCGTGCACAAAAACGAAATCATTACCGACATTACCGCCGGATACAATGTCATCACGGGCATGTTTGTCGGTCAGGCCGCTTTCTTCACCCACCACTTCACGGATCGCTGGAGCATCAGCGGCAGCGAACAGTACCAGTTCATGAAGAATGTCGGCTCCCTGGACTTCTGGGGCACCTACCGGCTTCCCCTCAAACGGACCAACCTCTATTTCGACGCCCACCTGGTCGACAACATGTTTTATCCCTGGCAGACCAACGAGTTCATTGCCAACGCGTCCGCCTATTTTGAAGGCAACTACATGGACTTCCGTTTTGGCATGAGTTTCATCATGTACCACAAATACGACGTCAAGAAGGAATACTATTTCACCGATCGATCCTACATCGAGCCCCCTACGCTCATCGTTGGGCTAGGCGTCAACATCCGCCCCCGCAACCATCCGTGGAACGTGGGCTTCTTCATCCGGAACTACGACCAGTTCTTCTACGAAAACTGGAACATCAACCTCGGTGTGCGCGCGCACGCCAGAATCAACGACCAGCTGAAGATCATCAGCGAACTGACCGCCCGTCCCGCCGGCAGCATGAGCCAGCTGGCCACGCGTTATGAAGTATCTTATAATTTGGGGGTGAAATATGTCTGGTAACATGAAAACGAGAATCTTCCTTCTGCTGGCCCTGGCCTGCGTCCTGGCCTCTTCCTGCGAAAAACTGCAGGAGAAAATCAACCTTCCCGGCATCTTCATCGCCAATACGGCCGTCGAAGACCGCATGCAGATGTCCGAGCTCTATTACAAGAAGATGTACGATGACAAGGTCTGGCTCGTCGCACCCGACGGCGGATATTCTTTCCTGGTCGGCGCCGACAGCCATGTGACCACCGATCCCGGCCGCATGGACGAGATGCTCGCCAACGGACTTGAGCACGGAGACCTTTTCTACGCACACCTGGGCGACATTGCCGACACCAAGGCGGAATACTATGTCACCCTCGACTCACTGATCAAGGTAGCCAAACATCGCTACGTCGACGCCAAGTTCGACGAAATCGGCGATAATCAGTACATCTACAAGGGCGGCACAGAAGACCCGTCCATCATCTTCTCCTACGACGAGATCGTCTATCCCTTCTTCCCCGTCGTCGGGAACCACGACATCACCCGCAACGGCTGGGCACTCTGGTCGAACATCTTCCACTCCTCCTTCTATGAAATCGACGTGGTGGTCTTCCTGGACAACGGCGAAGTGGCTTTTGACCACCTGATCTTCCTGGATTCTGCCAGCGGCACGCTGGGACGGACACAGATCGACTTCATCGAAAAAGGTGTCCTGGACGGAAAATATGACGACGGAACTTCGATCTATCGCTATACGTTCGTCTTTACGCACACAAACATCTTCCACCCGCAGTTCAACGAATTCGCGTCCACCTTCCCCCGCGAAGAGACCTTCTTCCTCCTCGACCAGTTCGAGAAATGGAAAGTCACCTGCGTCTTCTGCGGACACGTGCACACCTGGGACGAGCGAAACTTCAACGGCGTGCATTACCTGACGCTTGACTCCATGTGCGAAGCCAACAATCCGAATCCCGGCGACTACCTGGTCCGCCTCAACATCGACAAGGACGGCGGCATCGACTACGAGAAAGTTCGCATGAACTACACACCGCCCAAAAAGAAGAAATAACAAAAACGGGAGAGGCCAAGAACCTCTCCCGTTTTTTTTGCCTCGAAGCTGCCTACTTAATGTAGGTCAGCTCGTTGATGATGTTGGTCGCACCGCCGAACTTCTCCACCATCCAGAGGACGTAGCGGATATCGACGCAGATGCAGCGCTGGAGTTCGGGCTCGAACATCACGTCGGAGCTCATGCTCTCCCAGTTGCCGTCGAAGGCCAGGCCGATGAGGTTGCCCTTGGCGTCGAGCACCGGCGAGCCGGAGTTGCCGCCCGTGATGTCGTTGTTGGTCAGGAAGCAGGTGTGCAGCGTGCCGTCAGCATCGGCCCAGCGGCCATAGTCACCGTTGAGTATCAACTCCTTCACCTTCGGCGGAAGGATGAATTCCGGATTGGTGGGATCTTCCTTCTCCAGCAGGCCCTTCGCGGTGGTGTAGTACCAGTACGAGAGGCCATCCTTCGGCGAATACGGCAGCACGTGGCCGTAGGTCAGACGCATCGTGGAGTTGGCATCCGGATACATGGCCTGGCCCTTCTGCCACTCCATGAGGGCAGCGGCAAAGTTCTTGCGGGCCTTGTTGTACTTGGCTTCGGCTTCGTCGACACTGGGGCGTCCGCCCGGACCGGGACGCATTGCACTGCCGTAGAGGGCCATGTAATGCTTCATGAGCGGCGCGGTAACAGCCATGGTCAGGGCGCCGGCCGGATCCAGCTGAAGCTGTTCCTCGGTAGCCTGGGAGAGTTTCTCATACGAGGTGTACACACTGTTGTCGAAGAGTTTCTCCACATAGGCGGGAATGTCCATCGTGGCGAAATCCTCACCGGGAAGCTGAATGTAATCTTCCGGATTCGCGTGCTGGCGGTAGAATTCCAGCAGGGCGACGGCTTCCTTGCGGTCCAGCGCCTCCACATAGTCGCGGTAACGGCCCTGGAGGCTGGGAACAACACTCTTCATCGTGACCGTCGTGTCACGCTGGTGCGCGCGGTTATAGGCGTTGGCCAGGGCGGAGAAATTGGTCAACAGTTCGATCTGGGTGGGCGCCTCGGAAATGAGGGTGACGGCGCGGTTGTCCGCTGCATTCTTGGCCACATAGGCAGCAATGTCCTCGATCGGGGTGCCATAGCGCTCAGCGCGGGCGGGATCGGCGGCAATCCAGGCTTTCAGCGCGGCTTCTTTCTCTTCCTCGCGGCCGATGATGTTCAGGTTCTGGAACGCGAGTTCCTCACCCTGCCACTTCTTCCAGCCGTTGGCGCTGCCGGCGTACTTGTTGGCATATTTCAACTGGACGGACGGATCGGCGCACATGGCTTCCCACATCAGGTCCTGGCGCACGGTGCGCGCGTCGATGCGGATGCGGTTGGTGGCGATCATCTGCTTCAGCTGCTCGGCCGTCTGGTAGCGCTGGGTGCGGCCCGGATAGCCCATGATCATGGCGTAGTCGTTCTCCTGCGGGCCCTTGAGCGAGATCTTCAGGCTGTGTGCGGGACGGTACGGCACGTTGTCGACGTCGTAGTCGGCCGGCATGTTGTTCTTGTCGGCATAGACGCGGAACATGGAGAAGTCGCAGGTGTGGCGCGGCCACATCCAGTTGTCGGTCTCACCGCCGAACTTGCCCATGGAGGCCGGAGGAGCACCCACGAAGCGGACGTCGCGGTAGGTGCGGTAGAGGATCAGGTACCAGATGTTATCGTTGTAGAAGCCGGTGACGACGGCGCGGCAGCCCGGATTCTGCTCCGTTGCGGCCTTGGTGATTTCCTGACGGGTCTTGTCCGGATCGTCGGAAGCCTCCATCCGGTCCGTCACATCTTCCATGGACACCAGGAAGGTGACGGTCAGGCCCGGAACCGGAATCTCTTCGGCGCGTTCATTGGCCCAGTAACCGTCCATGAGGTAGTTGTGTTCGTCGGTCGACAGGCCCTGGATGCTGCCGTAGCCGCAGTGGTGGTTCGTTACCAGCAGGCCCTGGTTGGAGATCATCTCACCGGTGCAACCGCCGCCGAACTGGACGATGGCATCCTTGAGCGACGACTTGTTGATGTTGTAGATTTCCTGCGGAGTGAGCTTGCAGCCAGCTTCTTTCAGGTCTTTTTTGTTCATTTGCTGGATGAGCGGCAGCAACCACATGCCCTCATCAGCGACTGCACCCAACGAAAGGGTCAGTGCAGCGAAAAGTACGAGAATTCTTTTCATGGTTATGGATTGAGAATTTGTGAGCAAATATAGGAAAAAAGCCTAAAAGGCGGACAGGAAGGCGTCGCGTTCGGCCGACCAGGCCGGGACCTCCCACATGGCATGGCCGCAGGTCGGCACGCAATAGTAGCGTTTCTCCTGGGTGCCCAGGTTGTTGTAGATGGAGAAATTGGTGTGCGGCGGGCAGGTCGGATCCTGCAGGCCGAAGGCCATGTAGACCGGGCAGTGGATGCGCGGTGCGAAATTCTTCACATCGAAATACGAGAGCATCCGGAAGAGGTCCTCGCGGGCAATCCCCTCCTGGTCGGCCTGCTCAAAGACTTCGTGTACCGGCCACCAGACGATCTTCGCATAGTCGGGATAGTCTCCGAGGAACGGAACGGCCGGCGCGATGGCCTTGATGCGGCCATCCAGCGCTGCCGCGACACAGGTCAGTGCCCCACCCTGGCTCTCGCCCAGGGCGACGATGCGCTCCGGATCGGCTTTCTCCAGCGAGGCGGCGAAATCCACGGCGCGCTTGGCATCGGCGAAGGCGCCGCGGTAATAGAAGTTCTCCTTGGCAGCAAGGCCCCGGTCGATCCAGCGATCCTGGTCACCCTTGAAGATGCCCTGGTCGCGCACACTCACCAGGAAATCAATGTGATCCGGCGCAGCCGTAGGATCGAAATAGAAAACCGGCGCGCCATAGCCCATGTACTGCAGATAGACCGGGTACTTGCCCGCTGCCACGGGAATCGACAGGATGCCGCCCGAGATGCCTCCGCCCCACGACGGGTAACGCACTTCGTAGCAGGTCCGCAGCTCATTGGAGAACTCCGGGATTTCAGTCCAAACGGCCTCCAGGGGAATTCGGTCCAAATCGGCGATCGTCTGTTCCCAGAACGCATCGAAATCTGGCTGCGGGTCGGGTACGCTCACGACAGCGTCGGGGCGCACGCCGATGTTCCAGCGGACGGAATCGCGCAGGCGCACTTCATAGAAGCCCGGCGCGAGTTCCCCCAGCGCCACGATGAGCGTGCTGTCCGGTGCGATGGTAACGTCCCGGGAAAGCACGACTTCCGGCGTATCTGCCATGAGCGAAAGGTCCGTCACCAGTTGCAAAGTGGCCGGGCCGGGCGCCGCATCCACCTTCGTGCTGAGCGTGTAGGGTGCCTGGCCCGTGAAGAGCCAGCCGATATCCGGGACGGAAGCGCCAGTGGGTGTTTCGATCTTCTGCGCACAGGCCGCCAGCAGGCAACAGCCCGCCAGGGCGGCGATCCAAGCATGTTTCATATTGTGTAGCATTTAAAAACCTTCGATGGGGAACAAAACGGTGGGCAGGAGCAGCAGGAATCCCAGCACCAGCAGCACTACGACCCCCTTCCAGACCCATTTCACCCATTTCTCGTACGGGATGCGGGCCATGGCCAGGGCGGCCATCAGCACGCCCGAAGTCGGGGTGATCATGTTGGTGAAGCCGTCACCGAACTGGAAAGCCAGCACCATGGCCTGCCGGGAAACACCTACCAGGTCGGCGAAGGGCGCCATGATGGGGATCGTAATGGCCGCTTTGGCCGTTGCACTGGGAATCAGGAAGTTGATGAGGGCCTGGATGCCATACATGGCCGAGAGCGATGCAACCGGACTCGAGCCTTCCAGACCGTTCTGGAGGCTGTGGAGGATGCTGTCGATGATGTGGCCGTCCTGCAGGATAACCACGATGCCGGAGGCAAAGCCCACCACCAGCGCCGCCGAAAGGATATCCTTGGCACCGGCGAGGAATTCATCCGCGATGCGGTTGGCCCCGAAACCCGCGATGATGCCGCAGACAATGCCCATCAGCAGGAATAAACCGGTAATCTCCGGCATGTACCAGTCCCAGCAAGTAACGCCGACAATGAGTAACACCACCGTGGCCAGCAGCACAAGCAGGATGGCTCGCTGGCGGCTGGTCAGGGCGGGCACCGACGCCGTTTCCACGGCCGTGGCGGCCGGCTGGGTGCGGCGGGTTCGATGTGCATAGAAGGCCACAAACAGGATCATCAGCAGCGTCAGCAGGCCCCAGCAGAAAATACGGTAGTTCATGCCGGAGAACAGTGGAAGGTCCGCCATCCCCTGCGCGATGCCGACCGTGAAAGGATTGAGGAAAGCACTGGAAAAGCCCACGTTCGACGCCACATAGACGATGAGCATGCCCATGAAGGCGTCGTAGCCCAGCGACACGACGAGCGGCACCACGATGCCGATGAAAGGGATGGTCTCCTCGCTCATGCCGAAGACGGCGCCAGCCAGCGAAAAGAGCAGGGTCAGCGCCACCAACACCAGCTTGTCGTAGCGGCCCACGCGCTGGATAAAGCGGCTGATACCGGCCGATACCGCCCCCGTGGCATTCAGGAGCCAGAATGCGCCGCCCACCACCAGGATGAAGATGATGATACCGGCCTGCTTGACGAAACCGTGGTAGATGGCGGAAAACACCTGCCAGGTCTGCGGCGCGGCGTCAACCGATTCGTAAGACAGGGTCCCGTCCGCGGCCGTCACATAGCTACCCCCCGGCACAAACCAGGTCGCAACCGCGCAGAGCGCGATCAGGATGGCAATGATGACGTACGTATTCGGGACCCTGGCTTTCACAGGGCTTAAAGGTACGAATATTCCGGCAAAAAGCCAATTATTCGCGCCCCGCCTAGATCTGGACTGTCGTCGCCGTTCCGGGCTCCCAGTCCGTGACCGTCGGCGTGATGACGATCTCGTTGAGCGTTATCTCGATGGTATAGAGATTTTTCGTTCCCTGGGCCCAGTTGCCGGAGCAGGAATAGGTATACTCCATCGTACTGTTGATCGGCGTATCCCCTGCTTTTCCGTTGTGTACGGTATAGTGGATGGTAAACGACACGGCGGCTTGCGGCGGCAGGATCACATAGGCCTCCCCGAAATGCTTCTCGTTGAAGGTCGTGGCGCTCGTCCCCAGGTGCAGATCCGCCAGCGCCGGTTCATTGGCGGCACAAGGGGCGCCGCCATAAACACGGGCGGGAATGTGAGCTTTCTGGCTGCCCAGCGACGACCAGTTGGAAGAAAGGTTGCCACTGCCGCCCCCGGCGCCGGGGTTTTCGATGGTCAGGCTGCCGCTGTAATATGCACCGTCCAGGGTGATGCTGTTGATGGTCACGCCCCTGTTGTTCGTCTCATCGTAGGCGACATTGGCTTTCGCGGCAAAACAGACCACGGTCTCGGCATGGCAGAGTGTCAGCACCGTACCTTCTGCATCATACGCTTGGCCGTTGCTGGCACCGAAGAGGATATCATCGAACAGCGTCGAATTGTCGGGAACGGTCAGCACCACTTTCTTCGCGACATTGCCGCCCTGATCTCCCCAGACGGCCGTCGGGACAACGCCGACGTTCGGGTTTTTCAGGCCCGCTGTGGCATAGGCCAGGAAATCCAGGGTACCGTCGAGCGGCCAGTAACGGGATTCCGTCCAGTGGCTCACCTGCTTGGAAAACGTGACGTTCGTGAAATAGTTGCCGGCCGCATCGGAAGAACCCGCGTGGTCGCCCAGATTGCGGTACGATGAGACGACCAGATTATAATCGTTGGGAAGCGTTGTTCCGTCAATCGGGCTCTTGGTCATCGCATGCGGAGAAGTCACGAAACGGATGTCACGGAGTTGCTCTGTCTCCAGCGGATTGCATGCACACAGCATGGCCAGTGCGATACTTGCGGCCATCAAAATGTTTTTTTTCATGATTGTATTTATTTAAAGTGTTGGATTATATAGTTCTAATTAAAAATTTGGCTATTAAATACTTTCTAAAACATCGATCGTTACACTATTGCTGGTCTGTCCTCCGAAAGTTGCAGTCACGACGGCCGTTCCCAGGCCCACGGCCTGGCTGGAAGAACCCGATGCCGCGATGACCGATGGATCACTGCTCGTCAGGGAAAAACCACCATACAGGAACGTGATGTCATCGTCTTCATAGATGACGCGCATACGCCAGATCTGGCTGGAGCCGAGCTCCACCTGGCTCCGGTCCCAGATCCAGTCGACCCCCTCCTTCACACAGAGTTCCACCTTCGTCACGGCACGTTCCCGGACCAGCAAAGAAGCATCAGCCTGCAAGGTGACTCCCCGGTCGGTGTACGTAGCATGGATCAGCGTCGTTCCCGTCGCACTGCCGGTCAGGAATCGCCCGCCGCCCTCGCTGGTCACAAGGCCGTCGGCGCTCCATTCGGCACTGCCGGAAACATCTTTCTCCGAGCCGTCTTCCAGGGTGCAAATCGCCGAGAATCGGGTCCGGAATCCGCCGGAGAAAGCGGAAGCCTCGCCGGGCGTGATGACCATGCTCACCGGCAAGGCCGGATTTTGCAGCGTTGCTTTCACTTCGGCCGTCTTGGTATAGCGGCCCTCGGTATACGACACCGAGACAAAGGTCTTGGTCGCGTTGCCCAGACGGGGCAGATCGGAAAAATAATAGCGGTAGTCACTGGAGGTCGGCCCCAGATAGACATTCGCATCACCATCGGAATACGCCCGGTATACCGAGATCTGGCCGTTGCAATGGGTCGCAGCAACCGCGTTGGCCGCATGCCGGTAACTGTCACCGCTCCAGGTGTAGTACATCGGATAGTTGCCCGCCCAGGTCGCCGCTTCGGTCACGTCGAACTCGAGATCATCGTGGTATGTGGCATAGACACGAATCTGGACGCTGTTCGCGGTCGCGTAATTTTTGGATCTCTGGCTGTTCGCGAAGCTTTCCGTCCCACAGCCGGGCAGATAGATTTCCGCCGGTTCCACGCGGATGCTTTTCAGGTTGGCGTAGGTACTGACCAAACGGGTGGCCGTGACGGTGGTGCCATTCTCGGTATAGGCAAAACCGATGCTGGTCTGACCGCGCTTGGTCTTGGAACGCAGTGTCCCGCCACCGAGGTATTCCACGATATCCCCGTCCTCAATGGTCCATACCACGCCATCCGGATCCACGCTCTGCTCTCCGCTTTGGCCCAGATAGGTCACCTTGAAGCTGTAGGTCACCGTTGTGCCGCCGGTCAACAGTGTCTGCGTTGTATTCGGGCTGACGATGAGCGAAGTCGGGACCTTCCCGACGATGAGTGTGGCGCTGGCCGTTTTGCTACCGTCCAGCGTTTTCAGGCAGAGCGTGCCGGTGGCCGGCGCAGCACCGGCGGGGGCTGTCAGGGTCAGCTGGTCACTGTCCAGGACGGAGCCCCAGGCGTAGCCCTGAAGGGTCACACCCGCTTCGATCAGGGACGTATCAGCCTGAACGGTGTATCGCAGGCCCGAAGGCGTCCGGTTGATGGTTGCTTCTACCTGGCCGCCGGGGAGCAGCAGGATGCTTTCGTTGGCAAAAGCCAGCGAGCGGGTATCCGTGAAATAGCCTGTCTCCAGTTTCCAGTGATGGCTTTCCCCCGATACGGGGGCATCGCTCAGCTGCAGGGTGACCGTATGGGTCCGGTTGCGGAGCACGTCAAAATTGTCGGTGGCATTTTCGCCCAGGCAGAAGCGGTAAGTCACATCCCGCGTCAGATCACTGCCATCCGTCATCCGCAGCGTTCCCCCGATCTCGATAAAGCTGGGATAGGCATCCGCGGGAATGTTGGCCGGGATCTTGTTCCAGGGGCTACCACCTTCCGGCAGCAAAGTACCCAGACAATTTTCAAGCGGATAATAGGAAGTGGCGCCACCCGCATTGAGCGCCGCCAGGTCCGCGGCCGTGGCCGCATCGGTCACGGCTGAAGCAGCTGTCGAACGGGAGCGTTCGGCAAAAGGCGTTACACTGGACACACCGCTCAGCGTCAGGCTGGTGGCCGTAAACGACCAGTTGGAAAGGCCCGTCTGGTCGACCACGATATCGTAGCGCCCTACCAGCCGTGTCAACTGGACGGGAAGTTTCTGTCCGCCGGCCAGCTGCCGCCGGGAAAAAGCGATGGCATCCGGACTGTGCCAGGCCATGGGAAGCCCGTTGGCAATGCTGGCGTCGATGCGCAGCGCCTGCATGTCATCAACCGTGGTCGTCCCGACCGTGAAACGGCCGGTCAGGTCGCCGACATTGGCCAGGGCATAATAGCGGTACGGACGGTCCGTCATGATATCCAGGCTGAGATCGCTGGCGGAGTCCTGGTAGTATTTCGCCTGCAGGATACCGCCTTCAAAGACCAGCAGATTCCAATTGTTCACCTGGTCGTCCGCACCGGTGTAACTGCTTTTGGTGGCGGGCTGGCCGGCAGGCGGAAGGACCGAAAGCGCCGTGGAGAGCATCTGCCCTTGGGTAAGGCTCCCGCCCTCGCCCGTCGCAGGAGACTGGCAGCCGGTGAGCGAAAGCATAAGCCATCCTGTCAGGAGGATCAGTGGTTTGTGGTATCGTTTCATGATGCATCCATTTTTATTCATAGAGACTATAGATGTATTCGTCTTTCCAGTCCGCGATCCGGAGATACAGCAGGGCGTCGCGGAAATCGATCCGCAGCGAGAAATCCGGAAGGTCCGCGGCGGCCGGATCATAGCCGGCAGCAAAGAGATAGAGCCCGACCGGGCAGGAGAAGAGGAGACGCTGCCGATCTTTCTCCCAGAATTCCAGCTGCAGGTCGCTGCGGACCTGCCGGGGAATTCGGACACAGATCCTCCCCTGCCCGTCGTCTTCCTGCACGGTATAGAGGTAATCACCTTCCACGGCAGAGAGGTCTACCGCATCGAAGCCGCAGGTTGTTCCCCGGATCACCATGTTGTAGCGCCGGCACAGGGCGCCATCCGCCTCGTCGGTAAACTGGAGGGTCGAGAACTGCTTGTGCGGCTGGAGCACGCAACAGGCCTCTTCTTCCTGGCAATCCACCCAGTCCGTACAGGCGTAGAGGGCATCCATCTCGTTGCCAGGTTCATAGGTCACGCGCGTATCTTCGGCCAGGAAATCCATCCAGGGCTTGTCGTGGACCAATGCAATGACCTGCAAGCGGTTCTTGTCCACGGAGATTTCTTCCAGATCGGGACATTCCTCCAGCGGATGCTGCGTCCGCCACTGGTGGCCGTCATCCTGCAAGAGCAGGTCAATCTGGCCACCTGCCCCGACAGCCGTCGCCGTCGCGAGCAAGGTCCGATAGTCGATATCCAGGTAGCAGGGACAGGGCAGCCGGTCTTCGCGGACCGTACACCCGATGCCGGCACAGAGAAGAAAACAGCCGAAGAGCGCACGAATGAAATGATATTTCAACATAAGCGCTTCATTTATAAGGGTTCTGAATAATTGAGTCCAGTGGTCCAGCCGCTGGAGGATAGCTGCGCGATCACCTGGGCTTCCGTGACGGGTTCATTGGGATCAGCCGAGCCGCTGGCGCAAATAGTCAGGGCGACATCGTAGGTCTTGTTGCGCTCCAGGCCATTTCCGTCGTGGACCAGGGTCACCGGATACCACCAGTCCTGCCCGTTGACACGGGCCAAAACCACCAGGCGCGCCGGTGCGCCGGACAGATCCGTTGCTTCCGGCCCCGGGCTGTCCTTCACGACCGCGTTGGGGAAGCTGTATAGGCAGGCCCCGGAGGGCACATATTCCTGTCCCCGGGCCAGGGAAATGGACAAGGCGTGGAACAGATGCGCGCGATAGGCAGATGGTACCTGTTCCGCCGTACGGATGTAGTCCTGGCTGTCAGTCGAAGAAGCGCGTCCGGCCACCCGGCCGCCCAGGTTCAGCCAGCCCGCAGGCTCACCCGTGGCGCCCAGGTTCCATCCCTGCACGGCATTGATCAGGAAAATGCCCTTGAGGGTCATGGCTCCACCATCGGCATAGCCGGCGGGCAGCCGGTTGCGAATGACGCTGACCCGCACGCGCGCGGAATAGCGGCGCATGGAGAGGTTCACCCGGCTGACATCGCCAGGATGGATCTGCACCTCGGCGTCTCCCATCATCACGAAGCCCGTCGCATCGCTCAGACCGCAGTCCGTCAGGTTGACCGCTGTTTCCAGCAGCGATGCTTCCGTCGTTGCCGCCTGCAGATCCGGGCCGTTCGCTACGGCATAGACCCGGTATACCCCGGCGCCGAGCGACGGGTACTGTTTCGTATAGGGAAAAGAGACAGAATGGGCGTCCAGCTGCAGGTAGTCGCAGCGCCTGCCGTCTTTAAAAAGAAGCACCTGTACCTGATTGACGACTTCCTCATAGGAAAAGGCCGTTGCGTCGGAAAGCGCTTTGGTCGAACCGCCGGGACCCGGCAAGACCAGAGAGAGGGACCCTTCCCCACCCGCTGGCTGCCAATGGGCACAGGCAGCGATCGTTGCCAGCAGCAACCAGGCTGCCAGCAGCATACGGAAAGTGAGCGTCGCTTTCATCAGAATTCCCCCTGATATATGGTTCCATTGCCCCAGGCCTGGACCGTCACCTCCACGTTCAGATTGCCGTTCGAGACCCGCTGGTTGGGATCTTTCGTGCCCGGACCGGAGATCACGTAGGACACGTCATAACTCGTGTTGCGCGCCATGCCGGGAAGGGTCACTGGATAATACCAGCGTTCTGCCGGGCTTCCGTAGGAAACCAGCAGGACCAGACGCGCGCAGACGGCCTCGCCGGTTGCACCGGAGAAATGGTCGGCCGATGCGGCCAGCGGGTTGGGAAAGCAGTAGAACGGCAGATTGAAACTGTCGGAGGTGCTGTTACTGCCGACTTGGTGCGCCGGTGCCTGGAACGTCAGGGCGGCACACTCGGCATCGGCGGCAGAAACAATGCAATCGTCCGTGCCGGACGACAGGTTCCGGCCCTTTTTGCGGCCGGCATAATTCACATAAGCCGAAGGCGCGCCGTCAGCCAACAGGGTCCATTCGCCCAGGCCGTTGATCAGGAAGGCGCTTTCGACTTTCAGGGCGCCGCAGTCCGCCGGCAGCTTGTTCTGCACCGTGGTCAGCCGGACTCGGCTGACATGGCGCCGGAGTTCGATGCTGACGTCGGCCGGCGCATGGCTGTCGCCACTCACCTGCACACTGTTTTTCGACGCGCCGTACATGACGAAACCGACGTCCGGCCGGTTGAGCGAGAGCGTGACGGCCTGCCGCTCCAGTTCGCTGCGGGTCGCGATATCCGGCATCGCCGGTGCGTTGGCGACCGCCACCACATCATAATAGCCGGCCTTTACGCCACTCAGGGAACGGGCCACCGTATTTTCCGGGAAGACCTCCCGTTGATAGAGCTGGCCGTTCGACTGGAAGATAAAAACCTGCACATCATGGAGATAGTCTTCCTTCCCCACGGCATCCGTCACCGATTTGGTGCCGGAAGCCCCTGCCGGAGCAACAGCAATGTGCAGCGTTCCCGTGCCGGTCTCCGACAAGGGATCGAAGTTTGTTTGGCATGCCACCGCAAACAAACAGGCGCATGCCAGGCAATAAATAACTCTTTTCATGATCAATAAAGCAAAAATGTTGGTTCGTGTCAAAAGTCTCCCTGCAGCGAGGCGCCGGATTGCCAGGGCACGACGGTCAGCCGGGTTTCGAAGCCGCTGTAGTCTTCCGGCCGATCTTCGGGATGTTCCATGCCGAAATTGGCGATGGTCAGGTCGATGTGATAATGGTGGTTGGCCTGCACGCGTTCCAGGGTCACGGGATAGTAAGTGGTATGGCCGTCCAGCGACGCCTTCACTACGAAACGGGTGCAGCGGCTCCCCCACTGCGTCTTGTCGTGGCTGTCGGGCGACGCGTTGGGATAGGCATACAGGCAAGGACCACCCTGCAGGAGGGCGGTGGGCGCGCCTTCCTCCCGGTTCATCCGGTTATACCACAGGGCTTTGGTAGCCGGCAGCGTATCGGTCAGGGCCAGGTTGTTGACCCCCGCCACATTGGTCAGGAATACGTCTTCCACCTGGAAGGAAGCCTGCGCCAGCGCACCCGAAAAGCGCGTCTGGATCGTATAGGATATTTTGGCGACCAGCCGCTGCATCTCCACGGTGAGCTTCTCATCTGCATCGATGGTATGGTTGTCGAGGTGGCCGACCATGACGAAGCCGCCATACCCGTTCTCTTCGAGCGTCGTCTCCGTGCGGCAGAGTTCACTTTTGCTGATGCCGAGGA
This sequence comes from uncultured Bacteroidales bacterium, assembly GCA_905233345.1. Classification (GTDB taxonomy): domain Bacteria; phylum Bacteroidota; class Bacteroidia; order Bacteroidales; family UBA932; genus Cacconaster. The sequence continues at coordinate 19,983 of CAJODQ010000019.1, read as the reverse complement.
GCGGCAGTGCTTCCTTGTTGGCCACGGCCATGAAATCGTAGGTCTCATCGGTCAGGAAAAAGTCGAAATGGCCGTCGGAAGACTGATAACAATTCACCAGCTGTCCGTCGCGACTGAACACATAGAGCACGCATCGCGTGACCCGGCTCTCCAGATCCTGGAGGGCCTCAGATCCTTTCGTATCCGGCCCGGCCTGCAGCAGGGTCAGCTGAAGACGGCGCGGCACCGGAATGTCCGTGCAGGCCGCACAGGGCTCGCCCGGGTCGCAGGCAGTGGCCAGGCAGAGCGCCGTCAGGAATAAGATGAAGGAATTTTTCATGATAGAATAAGGATATTTCAAGATTCTCGATTCAAATTGTATTTGCGGATCAGGGCGCTGATTTCCGGATCCAGGTTGCCACGATGGACGAAACTGCCGTTCTGCCCGCAGGCCTGGAGATAACATTCCACGGCACTGCGCTCGTCGCCCTGCCGCGCATAGACCAGGGCCAGCATGTAGTTGACCTCGGCACTGCGATCGAGCGTCTCCAGGATGGAGCGGGCGCTGGCGTTGTAATCCAGACAACAATAAGCGATGGCCGTATTGAAGTCGGCGTACGGGCGCAGGAGCGTCAGCGCGCGCTGGTAATCGCGGTCTCGGATCGCCTGAACACCAGCCATATAGCTGGTATCCAGCACGGTTGTATGGATGGTATCCTGGACCATGTCGCGCCGGTGCAGCCGGAAATCGAAGGCCACGACACGCAGGCGCGGATACAGTTCCTGCAACAGATAGGGATAGAACTCCTCCCGCCGCAGGGCCACTTCGCGCCGGTCGGGATCCGGATCGGCCCGGTGGACGCGGTAGCGTTCCTTCTGGGCCTCCGTGAGTTGGGAATCTGCTTCCACCAGGCGGTCGAGCAGCTCCCAGTTTTCGGGCACCGCATGGCTGCGGAAACGGATACTGGGACGCAAGGGCGCAACGGTGCGCTGGCCATCGATATTGAAGAAGATGCCGTCGGCCCGGTCGGCGGAATCGGCATACTGCTGCATGAAGCGCTCGAAGTAGCGCCCGACGCTTTGGCTGCGGCGCTGCGAGAGCGCGGCATTGGCCGGCCAGCTGCCTTCGGGCGAAGCGTGCGCCGTCACCACGATGCTGTCGAGGTCGAATTCCCGGTTCTCCAGCAGGGAGGCCAGCGTGGCACGGATCTGCAGGATTTCCGGCAGGTTGTCGCCCAGTTCTTCCCGAACGCTGTCATCCCCCAGTTCAAAATGCAGCCGGGCATCGGCCTGCACGTCCACCCGGCGCGACACCACCTGGTCGAGGTAACGCGCGCGCCCGTCCACGAAGGCGCTCAGGGAACTGATGTAAAACGTCAGCGGATCGCTTTCCGGCACCTGGTACACGACTTTCTCCTGTTCGCAGACCTCACCGGAAAGGCGGATATCCACCTTGCGCAGCCGAGGCCGGGTCTGCAGGGTCTGGACATAGTTGTATACGAACTCCCCCGCCTCATTGACCAGCAGCGTGTCGAGCCGCAGGTGCTCCGTCTGCACCGGCGCCTTGACATAGCGACGGAACATCTTTTCCTTGTCGCGGATGCGCCGTTCGTTGCGGCGCACCAGCCAACCATAGGTATAGTAGTCCACGGCCCGGCGCTCGGTTACGCCATAGATCGAGGCAAAATCTTCGTCTGAGACTTCGGTGCTGTCCTGCCGCAGCGCATAGAGCCGGGGCAGGTTGCGCCGGATCCAGATCTCGAGCTGGTGCATGTCGATGAAGCGTGTGGAGTCGGTGACGATGCTGCGCAGGAATCGTTCATACTGCTGATACCCACGGAGCTGCGCTTTGCGGTAGTCTGTGCCCGTGATCAGGATATCGTCCAGCTCCTGATCTTCGCCCAGCACGTTCATCCGCGGATGGAAGCGGACTTGCCAGCGGCTGTCCTGCATGGCGGCGGGCACAACGACCTGGAACGCCAGTTCGACTTTTCCATGGCGCTCGGCCACGTTCCGGAAACGGGCCGTCACCCGCGCCGCCTGCAGGGTCTCGTTGGCCACCATCTCGCCCGTCGCGTCGTCGCGCACAGCGTTCATGATGATGACCTCGTGTCCCATGAAATCATGCACCGCGAAGCTGTCCGCCTCGAAATGCGGCAGTTCCGGGTCCCGCAGTTCACGCTGGTCCTGCTCTGGCAGGACCAGAGAAGCCGTCAGCTGTTCATCCTGCAGCCGGCCGGCTTTCCGGGACGTTCCACAGGACGCAGCCAGAGTGCCAGCCAGCAGCAGCATGAGCAGCGCAGATCGATTCACCGTCTTAGAAAACATAGCTGATGGATATTTGTAACTCATTGGATGGCAGCGCAAACCAGCGCGTCGCATCGCGCACGGGCGTACCGTCGTCACGACTGACGAAGCGACCGCAGCGCGGGCAACGGTACTGCGTGTACCAGGCCTTGCCGAACCAGCCGCCCAGGCCCAGATCGAGATCGGGCGAGCATGCGGCTGTAACCGAAGCCCAGGCCCAGGCCGGCCGCCACACCCTCTTCGGTCAGCGGGCGCTTGAGCAGACCACCGCGGTTGTATTCTTCCACCTGGGCGCGGGCGCTCACCCACCAGGAGGAATAGACGTTCCAGGGCCAGTAACGCAGGCCCAGGGAGGCCGTGCGGGCGCGATTCTGGAACGCGGTCTCTTTTTCAGCGGAACCGAAGTTCCAGTTGTTGTAACGCGCGCCGGCATGCAGGGAGAAATGCCGGCTGAAAGAAAGCCCTGCCTGCGCATTGACCGTCCCGAGGTTTGCCCAGTCCAGCAGATTCGTGGAAAGGGAAAAAACCTGCGCAGACAAAGGAGCGGCCAGCAACAGGCAAAGGGCTGGAAGTAGAAATCGTTTCATAAGCCTCGTGTGTTTTGGGAAGGCAAAACTAGCGCGGCCCATTTCGAAAAAAAAACTCGGATCGCTTATCTGGTCAAAGTTTTCAGCATGTCGGGAAAGTGCGGAAAAATGCAGATTTGACGGGGCGAAAAGGGCTTGGGAAAAGCCATTTTACAAATAACTGACAAAATGTCGCGCCCCGGGCGCTGGTATCTTTTTTGATTTTACACCGGCCGGAAACGAAAAATATTAAAATACGATACTATGACAAAAGGTAAAATTGGCGTGACCACGGAAAATATCTTTCCGGTCATCAAAAAATTCTTGTATTCTGACCATGACATCTTCATGCGCGAGCTCGTAGCGAACGCCGTCGATGCCACGCAGAAGCTGAAAGCCCTCGCAGGAACCGGCGAATTCAAGGGCGAACTCGGCGACCTGACCATCCGCGTGGACGTGGACGACAAGGCCAAGACCATCACCATCACCGACCGCGGCATCGGCATGACCGAAGAAGAGGTGGACAAGTATATCAACCAGATTGCCTTCTCCTCGGCCGGCGAGTTCCTGGAGAAATACAAAGACAAGGCAGGCAGCATCATCGGCCATTTCGGCCTGGGCTTCTATTCCGCCTTCATGGTGTCGCAGAAAGTGCGCATCGAGACCCTCTCGTGGCAGGAAGGCGCCAATGCCGTGAAATGGGAGTGCCAGGGTGAACCGGACTTCACTATGACCGCCAGCAAGAAAGCGGATCGGGGCACCACCATCACCCTCTTCCTCGACGCGGACAGCGAAGAGTTCGCCAGCGAGGCGAAAGTCGGCGCCCTGCTGAACAAGTACTGCAAGTTCATGCCCGTGCCCATCTGCCTGGGCAAGCAGAAAGAGTGGAAGGACGGCAAGTACGTCGATACCGACAAGGACAACATCATCAACGACACCGAGCCCCTATGGACCCGCAAGCCCAGCGAGCTCAAGGACGAGGACTACCTGACCTTCTACAACAAGCTCTATCCGATGCAGGAGGATCCCCTCTTCCACATACACCTCAATGTCGACTATCCTTTCAACCTGACGGGCATCCTGTACTTCCCCAAGATCAAGGACCGGCTGGAAGTCACCCGCAACAAGATCCAGCTTTACTGCAACCAGATGTTCGTCACGGACTCCGTGGAGAACATTGTGCCGGAGTTCCTGACCCTGCTCCATGGCGTCATCGACTCGCCCGACATCCCGCTCAACGTGTCGCGCAGCTACCTGCAGGAAGACGCCAACGTGAAGAAGATCTCCACCTATATTACGAAGAAGGTGGCCGACCGCCTCGAAGAAATCGCGAAGAACAAGAAAGAGGAATTCGAGCAGAAATGGGACAATCTGAAGCTCTTCATCGAATACGGCATGCTCACCGACGAGAAGTTCTGCGAGCGCGCGCTGAAGTTCGCCCTGCTGAAGAACACGGAGGGCGCTTACTTCAATTATGAAGAATACGGTGAGAAGATCAAAGAGGCCCAGACCAACAAGGACAAGAAGGTCGTCTACCTCTACTGCACCGACCCGGTGGCCCAGTATCCGCAGATCGAAGCCGCCAAGGCCAAGGGCTTCGACGTGCTGGTCTTCGACTGCCCGCTCGACGCGCACTTCGTGAACCTGCTGGAAACCAAGCTGAAAGATGCCACGTTCAAGCGGGTGGACGCCGAGGCCATCGACCGGCTCGTGGAAAAGGACGAACGGGCGAAATTCGAGATCTCGGAAGAGGATGCCAAGTACGTGAGCGGTGTCTTCGAGGAGATTCTGCCGAAGGAAAACAAATACGAAGTGAAGGTGGAGAACCTGGGCGCGGAAGCGGCCCCGATCCTGATCACGCAGAGCGAATTTATGCGCCGGTACCGCGACATGGCGGCTCTCGGCGGCGGCATGAACTTCTACGGTGAACTGCCGGACAGCTACAACATCACGGTCAACGCCGAGAACCCAGTCATCCAGAAGATCCTGGGCGAAACGGGTGTCAAGGCCCTGACGGCCGACAACACGCTGCTCAAACAGGCTACGGACCTCGCGCTGCTGTCAAACGGCATGCTGAAAGGAAAAGCCCTCGCCGACTTCATCAAGCGCAGCGAGGACCTTCTGAGTTAAAAAGACTGATAGCGTAGCGGCTATTCCCTATCGCCCTCTTCGAGTGCGCCGATTTCATCGACATCGAGGAGGGCTTTTTCTATCTGTTTGCCTTTGCGGGCACCCATCTTGGCCAGCTTGATGGCCGTCGTGGTGATGCTTTGGCCGTTCGGCGCCAGCTTCTTGCCGGCTTCGCCGTAGGCCTTCATGGCATTCTCCAGCGACTTGCCCACCGACTCGTAGGACGAGAGGAATTTGTCGACACGATCCATCATCTCGCCCGCCAGGGCATAGACCTTCTCATGGTTCTCGGCCTGCTGCACCTGGGTCCAAGTAAGCTGGACGATGCGGATGGCGCCATAGAGCGACTGTTCGTCCGCGATATAGACATTCTGGTCGGCCGCCCAACGCCAGAGATCGGGCTCCTGGTTGAGTGCCGTCCAGAGGGCGCCCATGTTGGGCACGAACATGATGACGTAGCCGGCAGACATCTTCGGCGGCTGGATATAGGAAGCGTAGTCTTTCCGGGCCAGTTCTTTCACATGTTTGCGGATGCTCTCGATGTGGGCGCGCAGGTAGCGGGCGCGGTCTTCTTCGTTTTCGGCGTTGACGTAGTTCACGTAATCGGCCAGCGAGGTCTTGGCATCGACGATCACCTCGCGCCGGCGATCCAGATGGATGATCACATCGGGGCGCAGGACGGAGCCATCCTCGTTGTGGACCGTGTGGCCGTCGGCATCGGTGATGGTGGGCTGGACATCGAAATGGACGCCCTTGGTCAGGCCCTGCGAGGAGAGGAGCTCTTCGAGGATGGTCTCCCCCCAGGTCCCCTGCAACTTGTTGCCGTACTTGAACGCAGCGGCCAACTGGTCGGAACTCCGCGCCACGCGGCCCGTGTATTTCATCAGCGATTCAACATCGCTCTTGATGGCGCTCTGGGCCGTCTTGTGCACGTCGCTGTTGGCAAGCATCTCCTTGCGGAGCTCATCCATTTTTTCCTTGACCGGATTGAGGAGCGTGCCGAGGGCCTCGCTGCTGGAAGCCTTGAACTCCTGCTGCCGGGCCTTGAGCAGTTCGTCGGTCGCCAGGCGGACCTGGTCTTTCATCTGGGCCATCGCCTCGTCGAACTGCTGCTTCATGGCCTTCATGGCTTCTTCGTGGGCCCGGTCGCGGGCCTCGATCACCGCATCCTTGGCCTTTTCCGCATCCACCACGTCTTTCCGGGCATTTTCCAGGTCTGACTCCAGGCGGGCCTGGGCCGCCAGCAGGGAGGCCCGGGTCAGCGCGCGGGTGAAGATCACCGCCAGGGCGACGGCCACCGGAATCGAGATCAGCAGGATCAGGGTTAACGTATCCATGGGCGCAAAGGTTAAGCGTTGAACTTGAAGCAGCACATCGTCAGGTCGTCGCTGGGTTCGGCGCCGTTGACATGGACAGCCACCGCCGCTTTTACCTGTTCGACCAGCGTACGGGCATCCTTGAACGGCAAGCGGCCCAGTTCGGCCAGCATCGCATCGTTGCCAAACTGCTCATGGGCGGCGTTCTCCGCCTCGTTCAGGCCGTCCGTATAGAGGAAGAGCGCCTTGCCGCGCATATCGTCGATACGCTGTCCTTCAAAGGCAAAGCCCGGCATCACGCCGACGACCATGTTGGGCTTGCAGTCCACGAAGTTCGGTGCCTTTCCGTCACAGGTCAGCAGGACGGGCGCGTTGTGCCCGCAGTTGCAGAACTCCATGACCCCGGTCTTCAGGTCGAGGGAGGCAAAGAACATGGTCACGAAAAGCATCTCTTCGTTTTCTTCAGAAAGCGTATTGTTGATGCCACAGGCGATTTCAGCCGGCGAGAGATCCTGGCGGGCCAGGATGCGGAACATGCCGCGGGTCACCGCCATGATCAAACTGGCCGGAATACCCTTGCCGCTCACGTCGCCGATGCAGACATAGAGCTTGTCGTTCTGGATGAAGAAGTCGTAAAGGTCACCGCCCACTTCACGGGCCGCCGTCATCGAGGCGTACAAGTCCAGATCATCCCGGGTGGGGAAATCGTGCGGCACCATGCCCATCTGGATGTTGCGGGCGATCTGAAGTTCCCGTTCCATGCGCTCGCGCGAAGCCGTGGCTGCCGTCAGGTCCCGGATGTGCCGGATGAGCGACGCCTGCATGTTGCGGAACGACTGGTTCAGGAGACCGATCTCATCCTGGCGCGCGGTTTCCCGCAAAGGATGCGCGAAATTGCCGGAAGCAATGTAGTCGGCTTCGCTCGCCAGTTCGGACAGCGGGGCGATCTGCTTGCGGATCAGCCAGCCGAACACGACGAACATGACCAGCAGGGACAAGAGGACATTGAGGGTCATGACCGCGCGAATCCGGTAGAAATTACCGAAAATGTCTTTTTCGGGGCAGATGATGGCCACGCTCCAGCCCGTCGTCTGCAGGGGCTTGAAAAACACGAAGGAACGGTTGCCTTTGATGCTCAGCTCGCGCATGCCCGTCTCTCCCCGTACCATTGCCTGCCCAAGCTTATACATGTCCGGATTATCCGGCTCCTCGGTAAAGAAATTGTCATACACGAGTTTGTCGGCGTCGGGATGCACCAGATAGGAACCGTCGTTCCCGATCATGATGCACGAAGAATGCGGATAGGGCTGCACGTCCTGAAGGACCTGTGACAGCACTTTCAGGGAGATGTCGACCGACAGCGAACCGGCATAGCTCTTATCTTTGGCGTAGAGGGGGCAGCAATACGAAACCAGCACCGTATCCATGTCCGGATAGTCATCGGCGGACAGGTCGGAATAAGGTTCGGTCCAAACGGGACGCTTGTAGTATTTCGGCAGCTGATACCATTCCCAATTGAAATATTCATAATCCGGCTTGCCTTCCTGTTCCCACGAAACCTGACCGTCTGCATTCTGATAAGCGAAGATGGAATAATACTTTCCTTTTTGGGGATAGAAATATGGCTCGAAAGAGATGGAACAACCGTTCAGGACGGAATTGTTGCGAATGATTTCCTGGGCATAGCGCACCATCTCATCGGCTTGGTCGATATCCCGCTCGATGATCCAGATCGCATTGTCGGCCGCCACTTCGGCATCTTCCAGGAAGCCGTTGACACGCAGGACTGTGTTGTCGAGCACCTGCATGGAGTCTTTCTCCAGTTCCAGGCGGATGGAACGGGACCAACCCATCCAGAGCTGACCGATCAGAATGGCCAGCAGCAGGGCGGCAGCCAGCACGACCCATAAGCTGATCCGAGAGGACAGCGAATGGCCGATTACCTTGTTTTTCAATTTTTGAAACATACTATCTGACCCTGAATACATAATGGCCGGACGGGAGCAGGTAGCCACCGCTGCCCTCCTCGCCCAACACTTCGGCAAATTCACCGCCTTCGACCACCTCGCAATAGACACCTTCCGAGGCGGGTAGCTGCAGCCGGGCGCTCGTATTGGTCGGAATCACAAATTCATATTCCACACCGTCGTCGCCCTCGAGCCAGTGCCAGCTGCTCTCAATGCGGCCATACACCGTGTCGTAGGATCCGCGTGCATAACGGATCGTTCCGCCGGGACGCGGCTCCAGGATGAAGCTGTGGTAGCCCGGATCGCTCTCCACGGGCCGTATGCCCAGCATGTAGGAAAACATCCATTCCTCAATGGCGCCGAAGGAATAGTGGTTGAAGGAGTTCATGTCCACGGGACCGAAACCTCGCTTGATGGTATAGGAGTTCCAGCGCTCCCACATGGTAGTGGCACCCTGCAGCACGGGATAGAGCCACGAAGGATAGTCCGTCTGCTCGAAGAGTTGGTAGGCCACTTCGTCGAAGCCGTTCTGCGAGAGCACAAGGTTCAGGTAGGGCGTTCCGATGAAGCCGGTGGTGAGCCGGTAGCCATGGGCCGCCACGTTGTCCACCAGGTTCTGGACGGCCAGCGGCTTGTGGTGTTCGTCGAAAAGGTCGGCCTGGAGCGGCACGACATAGGACGTCTGGGTATTGGCTGTGAACGAGGCGTCAGCGCCACCGGCGATCCATTCGTGATACGGCGGCACGTGCTTCGATTCTTTCGTGATGCCGTCGGGGCCCACGAATTCGCGGTTGAAGGCCGCTTTGATCCGCTCATAGAGCGACTGGTAGCGCTCTGCATCAGCGTATTTTCCGATGGCTTCGGCCATCTTGCTCATCAGCAGCGCATCGTAGGCGTAGTAAGCCGTGTTGGTGAGCGGCGTGTTGGTGTGCTCCACCGCCACCCAGTCGCCGTAGCCGCTGCCGGGCTGGATGTCTTTCACGGCCCGGTGCTGCAGGAAATCCATGTAGGCCACCATCGAAGGATAATGCTCGCGGATGAACTGGCTGTCGCCATACTGCAGATAGAGCTGCCAGGGGATGATGATGCCGGCTTCCATCCAGCCCATCGCACCCCTGCCTTTCGGCGCGCCATAAGGCGGGATGCCGACGTACGGCACGAAATCGGGATAACTGCCGTCCTCGGCCTGGCTGTCGCGCAGCGAGTGGAACCAGCGCGTAAAGAAGGGATCGACCTGCATGTTGTAGGTGGCGGCGCGAACGAAAACCTGCGCATCGCCCATCCAGCCCAGACGCTCGTCGCGCTGCGGGCAGTCGGTCGGGATCGAGAGGAAGTTGCCACGCTGGCCCCAGACAATGTTCTCGTAGAGGCGGTTCACATCGGCGTTGGAGGTTTCGAAGCTGCTGGTCTGTGCGCCCACGGATTCAAGGACGAGGCCTTCCACCTGATCGAGCGGCAGGGCCCGGTCCAGACCGTGGATCTCAATGTAGCGGAAGCCGTGGAAAGTAAAGTGCGGCTGGAACACCTCGGTATGGCTACCCTGGCAGATGTAGCGGTCGGTAGCCAGTGCACCGCGGTAGTTCTCATTGTAGACCTGTCCCTTGCGCGCCGCATAGACTTCGGCGGTCAGCGGCGGAAGCGGGTCTTCCGGCACCTGCTCGGGATAGATCATCTCGCCGTAGCGGAAGGTGATTTCCTGGCCGCTGTTCCCCTGCAGATGGATACGCGGCACACCCACCATGTTCTGGCCCATGTCGTAGACGAAGACACCAGGCAGCGGTTCCGACACCGAAACGGCCTTCAGGACGAGGTGGTTGCGGACGGGAGAACCGATGTAATACTGAATCTGGACCTCTGGGGCCGGCGGTTCCGCCACACTGGCGGCGGACCAGCCCTCGTCAGAGAAGCGGGCATCGCTCCAGCCCACACATTCCCGGCGGGCGTCGTAGTCCTCGCCATTCTGGAAGCTATCGCTGGTAATCGGGCCTCCGTTGAAAGCCTTCCATTCCCCATCGGAAACGATCACCTCCCGGCTGCCGTCGGCATAGGTCAGCACGATCTTCGCCAGCAGGGACAGTTCGGTGCCGTACTGGTCCTGCCATGCGGTGGCATAGCCTGTGAAGTCGCTGTACCAGCCCGCACCCAGCATGGCGCCCACGGTATTGTGCCCGTGCCTGAGCAGCGGGGTAATGTCGTAGGTATTGTAGAGCAGGCGGAAGCGGTAGTCGGTCGATCCGGGATTGAACCAGTCGCCGCCCAGCCGCTCGCCATTGACGGCATATTCATAGATGCCCCGCGCCGTGGTATACAGCCGGGCTGACTTCAGGGTCTTCTTGAGCTCGATGGTGCGGCGGAACATCGGGGCCCCGCTTTCGTCCGCCGGAGATATGATCTTCTGCTCGCCACCAGCCACGGCATAGACTGCATCGCTGTGGTAGAGGGTCGTTCCCCAGGCCTGCTCCGTCACGGTCAGGTTCGAGAAAGTGGCCGGACTGCCGTCGGGCTGGTCGAAGCCGACCTGGTTGAAGCGGCAGTAAGGCTGCCATTCCTGGCCCGGGAACAATTCCACGACCACGGGTTCCTTCACGAGGAGGCTGCTGTCCACGGAGGGCCAGATCTTGTAGCCTTTGGCATAGTCCATCGCCACGACCCGCAATTGCACATGGTGCCGGGCCTCAACGGCTGTAGCGTCCGAAACGCCCTTCACCGCCGTTTCAAAATCCGTCACCGGACCCTCGGGACCGGGATGGCGGATCGCAAAACCCAGATTCGACGCACCCCGCAGCAGCTGCACCCGGACATAGTGTTCCGGATCGAGCCAGCCCATCAACAGATCGGCCTCGGTACTGCCGGCGGGCAGCGTCACGTCGTAGTCCAGCACAAAGCTGGCGCGGTATTTCGAGAAATGCGGCTGTCCGCTCGTAATCCATTGGGCGCCCGACCAGCCGCTGTCCATCAGGCCAGTCTCAAACCAGGAAGAGGCCGACTGTACCTGATTGTCCGCATTGGTCACTTCCACGGTCCAGTCGTAGCGGGTGCAGGGCTTCAAAGGAGCGCCTCGATACACCACGCCCACCGAAACGTCCGACAAGCAGCTTTCGGAATCATACACCGGTGTGCCGCTGTCCGACTCGAGCACCGTAATCCGGTATGCCGCCTGGCGCTGGCCGTAGCCCTCGCTCTGCATCTTCCAGCTGAAGCGCGGCGCCGGGGTGTCGATGCCCAGCGGCGTGGTCATGTAGTCGACCTGCAGGTCCGTCACTTGGAAGGAGACCTTTTCCTCCTTTTCGCAGGCGAACAAGAGGAAGCTTGCTGCCACGAGTATCAGGAATCGTTTCATGGATCGCGTATGCTTTTCTGGGTTATTCGGCCATCCGCTGGACCTGTTCCATCACCCGCAGGAAATTGCCGCCGGCAATGTGACGGATCTCGTATTCGGAATAGCCGCGTTTGCGCATTTCAATGATGATCTTCTGCATCCGGCTCACGTCTTCCAGGCCGTCGGGCGTGACTTCGATACCATCGAAGTCGCTGCCCAGGCCCACATGCCGGAAGCCCACCAGCTGCACCACGTGGTCGATGTGATCCACGATCTTTTTGTAGGACGGGCGCGGAATGGCCTGCAGGGCCTCAATGGCTTTCTGCATCCGCTCCTGGACAACTGGGTCGGCAGGATTCTGCAGCCAGGCATCCTGGGCTTCTTCCTGCGCGTCAATCAATGCACCGGCCTTCACCGCATACTCCTTGTCCAGGAAGGAAGGATAGAAGTTGATCTGGATCACGCCGCCCTTTTCCGCCAAGGCCACGATCATCTCGTCGGTCATGTTGCGCGGATGGTCGCAGAGGGCGCGGCAGCAGGAGTGGGTCGCCACCACGGGGGCTTGCGAGTAGTTTAGCACGTCCCAGAACGAAGCGTCGGAGATGTGCGACACGTCGATCAGCATGCCGAGGCGGTTCATCTCGGCCACCACTTCCCGGCCGAAGGGGCTCAGGCCGTTCCAGACGGGTTTCGGCGAGGTGCAGGAGTCGCAGATCTCGTTGCTGCGGGCGTGCGTCAGGGTCATGTAGGTGCAGCCCATGCGGTTGAACATGCGCAGCAGCGAAAGGTCTTTCTGGATGGGCGCGCCGTTCTCCATGCCCATGAAGATGGAGATCAGGCCGTTCTTGGCATTGCGGCGGGCCTGGGCCGGGGTCTCGGCGAAGGCCACCTTGTCGGGGTTCTGTTCCACCGCGTCGTAGACATACGATACGAGTTCCAGGGCCCGGCGCGTCGCCTGGTCCGGCGTCAGGAAATTGGAAGTATAGATGGCGAAGAAGGCGCCGCCTACGCCGCCCTTCTTCATCCGGGGAAAGTCAATCTGGGAAACGGGAAAACTGCCGGGCGTGCAGCCGACATTCACGCGGTGTCCGAAATCGGCGCCCTTGGCCAGCATCAGCGGGGCGTCACAGTGGGAATCGAGCAGGAACATGGCCATCGCTTATTTATGACGTTTGAGGGTAGAAGCGCCGCCGATCTTGTCGCTTTTGATCCGCAGTTCTTCGGAATCACCGTAATATTCACACTTGGAAGCGCCGCCCAGGTCCACGGTCAGTTCTTCCACCGGGCAGACGCGCACGGTGGAGGCGCCACCGGCCTTGACCTCCACGTTCTTGGCCTCAAAGGCTTCCGCGTTGACTTTCGAAGCGCCGTTGACCTTGACGGTAAAATCCGTAGTCCGGCCAACGACGTCCAGGCGGGATGCGCCGGTCAAGTCAGCCTTCACATCGCTCGAGCGGAAGCTGACGATGGCTTTGGACGCGCCCGAGAGCTTGACATCCACTTCGGGGGCTTCGACATTGAGGTTCGTAATATCGCTGCCGCCGCTCAATTCAATGGCGAAGGTCTGCATGCCGCTGGAGAACTGGTCGTTCGAGCTGAGCGTCGATGCACCCGTCAGGCCCACGTAATTCAGTTCGGGCAGCTGGATGACGGCTTTCGCCACTTTGTTGCGGTTTTTCTGCTTGAGCTTCATTGGAAGCTTGGAGAAACTGAACTCCACAATGCCGGCGCGGTTCCTCACCACCAGGTACGGCAGGAATTCTTCGGTGATCTCTACTTCGATCTTGAAATTGTCAGATTGTTCCACGACGATTTCAAAGGCATCGTCAGCCTGGATACCGGAAAAACCGTCCATCTTAAAGGTTTTCTTCACGGTACCCGCATCCGCCAGCGTACAGGCGAACAGGAGGACTGCAAGCGCAAGAATTGTTTTTTTCATATCAGTAAAGATTTTTGAAGAAATTGTTTTTCATGTTAACGGGTCCGCTGGCGGACGACTTCGAAAAGCAGGACGGCGGTGGCCACCGACACATTGAGCGAGCCGGTCTCCCCCACCATGGGGATGCGCGCGCCCACCGTGCAGAGGCTCAGCACGGGCTCGGAGATGCCGGTTCCTTCGGAGCCCATGACCAGCACGGAGGCTTTCCGGAGGTTGACGTCGTACATTGTGTCTTCGGCTTTTTCGCTGACCGCGACGATCTGGAACTCGGAGTCGCGGAAATAGTAGAGCGCGGTGCGAAGGTTCGCCACGCGGGCGGTCGGGATGCGGAGCAGGGCGCCAGCCGAAGTCTTGACGGCGTCGGCATTGATGGCGGCGCTGCCCTTGGCCGGGACGACAATGCCGTCGACGCCGGCACACTCCGCGCTGCGCGCGATAGCGCCCAAGTTGCGCACGTCGCTGATGCCATCGAGCACCAGGAACACGGGATTGGCCTTGCGCGACAACGCGCCTTCAACCATCTCTTCGAACGGGACGTATTCGATCTGGGCCAGGAAGGCGATCACACCCTGGTGCGCGCCCTTCACCAGCCGGTTCATCTTCTCAAGCGGCACGAACTGATACGGGATCTCCCGCTGTGTCACTTCCTCGAGCAATACACGGAACTGCTCCCCTTCCAGCCCCTTTTTGAAGAGAATCCGTTCAAACTTGCGGCCCTGCCGCACCGCATCCGTCACCGGATGCATTCCATAGAGATAGTATGATTCTTTGCCGTTTTCCATGTCCATTTTGCGTAATTGACAAAGATAATCAAATCTCCGCGAAAATCCAACAACTGTCCTTCCCTGAAAATGGCTATTTTCAGGGAAGGACAGCAATAGCATTGAACTATAGAATCTCGATTGTGTAGGTAAATGTGTACTTACCGGCGGGGGCGATTCGGTGGACATAGGTGCGGCCGGAGATGTCGCCGGTAAAGCCGTAGGAGTCGCAGATACCGCACCAGGGCTCCAGGCAGACGAAGGGGCAGCCGGGCTTGTTGGGCGCCCAGATGCCATAGGCCTCGGCCTGCGGGCAGGATACCCGCAGGAAGGGATGGCCCTGTTTGTCACAGAGTTCCGTCGAGGCGACCTGACCATTTTCGAAGATCAGGGCGTCGTGGGCGAAGGTTTCGGCCGTCACGGGCGTCTCAGCCGTATAGTGCACGGGCGCCTCATGCGGCACGCGGTTCCCTTCTTTCAAACCCGAGACCTCAACAGGGCTTACAGGACGGCCCTCCTTGTCGTAATACCGCACAAAGCCATGCACGGCGTCGGCCTCATTGTAATCGCGCAGCAGGAAGCCGGGATGGGCACCAATCTGGGCGTAGATGTCACAGCCATCCTGACTGAAGATGGTCCAGACGATCTCCACGCTGCCACCTTTGAGCCGGTATTCGGCTTCCAGCGCGAAGCGGTAGGGATAGTTCTCATGGGGCACATCCTTCATTCGGAGACGCCCCCCTCCCACTTCTTCAAATTCGCAGTCGCGGGCGAAGCCGTGCTGTTTCATCGGATAGGTCTTCCCGTCGATGCGGATTTCGTTGTTGTACGGCTTGCCGACCGCGGGGAAAAGAATCGGCGCATGGCGGTTCCAGAAAGCCGGATCGCCGCTCCACATATATTCCCGGCCGTCCTTGACCAGACTGACGAGTTCCGCGCCGTGGGGCGCCACCTCAATGGAAAGAATTCCGTTGGTAAGGATCATAGCAACTTATTTGGAAATGGGACGGGCGGGCCAGCCGAAGTCCTGGTACTGGGTTACGGAGAGGTTCTGGTCCTTGACGAAGGCTTCGATGGCAGCGCGACGGACTTCTTCGCGGGCTTCCTCGTCGGACAGAACCTTCTGGAAGGCTTCGAAATGTTCGCCAAAGATGGCCTTGGCGCTCGGCTCAAAATCAGCGCCATCGGCCACCTGTTCGAAATCCCGCAACTCATAGCCGTATTCCACCTTATCAAGATGGATCAGGCCCGGATGATTGCCGCCCGACACGGTTTCGAGCACATCGCCGTTCTTGTTGTAATTGAAGACCCAGAAATCGCCCCAGACCCGGACATCATCGGGATTGCTGTCGTCAATGGCGACGATCGTCTCACAAGGAATGGTGTATTCACCCGGTGCGTAAGCAGCGCCGATCTCATTGGCCAGCATATAATTGATGGCAAAGAGGCAGTCTCCGTCGATTTCCGTCTTTTCGGATGATACAGCGGCGGTTTTGTCCTTCTTGCAGGAAGGCAGCAGGGCCATGCAGGCAACAGCCAGCATCAGGATGATAGAAAGTTTTCTCATAGTACTGTGGTTGTTAATTGATTATTCAGAAAGATGACGGCCGAGGAAGTCGAGCACATACTGGTGATACAGCGCCCGGTCTTCGGGTTTCCAGAAGCCGTGGCCGGCCTTGAAGATCAGGTGCAGCTCGCAGTGGTCGTAAATGTTCGAGGCCTTGGCAGAATATTCGGGTTTCACCAGGCCGTCGTCGGTGCCATGGACGATGAGCACATCGCCCGGGTAGCCGGCGATATCCTGGTAGATGTCATAATTGTCGTAAAATTTCTCGTAATAGGCACGTCCGATGCGCATGCCCATGATCGTTACGGTATCGGGCACGCTGGCCAGCGTGGGATACTGGGCAAAGCCGTCGTCCGGGATGCATAGCGCAGGGAAGGTAAGCAGGATGGCCTTGATCTTATCCGCCACCTTCGGCGCAGTGATCGCCGACACGCAGCCGCCCTGGCTCTCGCCCAGCAGGAAAACATGATCCGGATCCACGCAGTCCCAGCCGCGTACCATGTCGAGCACGTCCATCAGGTTCTGCCGCTCCGTGAAGATGGACATGTCTTCCGTGCGGCCCTCGCTCTGGCTATACGGCGATCCGCCCGCAAAGTCATAGCAGTAGCACACGTAGCCCAGTTTGGCCAGGGTATCTACCATCGGATAGAAGCCATGGTGCGTACCGCTGTAGCCGTGCGACAGGATTACGGCCGGATGCCGGCCCGGCGCCTTGGGAATAAATGCTTCGCCATAGATTTTATTACCGTCGCTCACGCAGGAGATCTCACACATAGTATAGGACGGATCGCTCGGCGGCGTCATCACCCAGCGCGGCTGGGCAAACAGATAAACGGGAAGGACGAAAAGCAGGACGCTCAGCAGGGAATACAGCGAATTCTTCATGTCGATGGTTGCTTATAACGTAACAAATATACGAAAAGAATGCGTAACTTTGTTCAACGACAATTCTCGGATATGGAATACAACGGCATCGAACGGCCGGCCAGCACGCCGGACTTTATCACGGAGTTGAAACCCGATGAGATTTTCGTCTTCGGCAGCAATCTGGCGGGGATGCACGGCGGCGGAGCCGCCTACGCCGCCTGGCGGAAG
The DNA here is from genome assembly GCA_905233345.1 of uncultured Bacteroidales bacterium. GTDB lineage: Bacteria > Bacteroidota > Bacteroidia > Bacteroidales > UBA932 > Cacconaster. The sequence continues at coordinate 3,037 of CAJODQ010000019.1, read as the reverse complement.
TTCGGCGCCATCATGGGCCAGGGCGTCGGCTTGCAGGGCCAAAGCTACGGTATTCCCACGATGCAGGGCGGCGTAGAGACCATCCAACCCTATGTCGACGACTTCATTACCTTCGCAAAGGCGCACCCGGAACGATTCTTCTACGTGACGCGCATCGGCTGCGGCATCGCCGGTTTCCGCGACGAAGAAATCGCGCCCCTCTTCGCTGCTGCGAAGGAGGTTCCGAATATTTGTTTGCCGGAAAGTTTTCAATGAGATGCCCGGTCAAGCCGGTCATGACGGACGGGGTCACAGGCTGGCCCACTCGTCCATCTTGGCGTCGAGGTCGCGCTTGAGTTCGAGGTAATTACGGGTAAGGTCCATGATGTCGACGTCGGGCGTCGGCGCAGCCAGGACCTTTTCGATTTCGACCATCTTGGCTTCGAGTTCGGCGATCTGCTTCTCCAGCTGGTTCTGACGGTTCTTGGCGCGCTTTTCTTCCTTCGATTGCTGCTTCTGCTGCTGATAGTCAGGCTTCTGGGCGGCCTGCATGCGTTGGCCTGGTGGAGCGTTCAGCGTTTCTCGTGGCGAAGCGCCCTCGCTGCCACGAGAGTTCTGAACGCGCCCCGGATTGGCAGGCCGGCCCGAAGCCGCAACCTCGATGTCACGGAACGACTCAGCCTTCTTGTGGCGGAGGAAGTCGTCGACACCGCCCAAATGCTCTTTGACACGGCCGTCGATGAACTCGTAGACTTTGTCGACCAGACCGTTGAGGAAGTCGCGGTCGTGTGAGACCACGATGATCGTGCCGTCGTAGGCCTGCAGGGCCTGCTTCAGGATGTCCTTGGAACGGATGTCCATGTGGTTCGTCGGCTCATCGAGCGCGAGCAGATTGTGCGCCTTGAGCATCAGCTTGGCCATCGCCAGGCGAGAACGCTCGCCGCCGCTGAGTACAGCGACCTTCTTGTCAATATCCTCGCCCTTGAACAGGAAGGCAGCGAGAATATCCCGCAGCTTCGTGCGGATATCCCCTACCGCGATCCGGTCCAGCGTATCGTAGACCGTCGCCTTTTTATCCAGTATATCTTCCTGATTTTGGGCATAATAGCCGATATCGACATTGTAGCCGACCTTGGCTTCACCGGAGAACGGCTCCAGCTCACCCATGAGCACCCGCATCATCGTCGTCTTGCCCTCGCCGTTCCGCCCAACGAACGCCACCTTCTCGCCGCGTTTGACGATGAGGTTGGCTCCATTGAGGACGGTCTTCTGCGGATAGCCGATCACCGCGTCTTTCACCTCAAAGGCAACGTCGCCGCTGCGCGGCGCCGGCGGGAACTTCACATGAATCGCCGAGAGATCTTCCTCGTCAATCTCGATCCGCTCGATCTTCTCCAGTTGCTTCACGCGCGACTGCACCTGGTTGCTCTTCGTCGGCTTGTAGCGGAACTTCTCGATGAACTCTTCGGTTTTCTCGATCATCCGCTGCTGGTTCGCGTAAGCCGCCTTCTGCTGCGCGATGCGCTCCTTACGGAGCTCAACATATTGGGAATAAGGGACTTTGTAGTCGTACAGATGCCCCAGCATCACCTCGACCGTCCGCGTCGTGCAATTATCCAGGAAGCGCCGGTCGTGCGAGATTAACACCAGCGAGCCCGTGTAGGTCCCTTTCAGATAATCTTCCAGCCACTGGATCGACTCGATGTCCAGGTGATTCGTCGGCTCGTCGAGCAGCAGCACGTCCGGCTTGCGCAGCAGGATCTTCGCCAGCTCGATGCGCATGTTCCAGCCCTGCGAGAAAGTTTCCGTCTTGCGCCCGAACTCCGACTTCTTGAAACCCAAGCCCGTCAGCGTGCGCTCCTGCGCGAGCACCAGCGCGTCGTTTACCTCATTCAGTTCTATAATTAACTTATGATAAGCAGCTGACTCATAGTCCGTACGCTCAGCAAGCTCCTGCGAGATTTCATCCACCCGCCGGTTCAGCCGGTCAAGTTCGTCATAGACCGTCATCACCTCTTCGAGGACCGTGCGGCCTTTGTGGTGCTCCATGATCTGCGGCAGGTAGCCGATGCGCTGTCCCGCCGTACGCGTGATCTTGCCCGAGGTGGGACTCTGCAGCTCCATGATGAGCTTGAGCATCGTGCTCTTCCCCGCCCCGTTCTTGCCCACCAGGCCCAGGCGCTCGCGGTCACCGATGTGCAGGCTCACGTTGTCGAGGAGCGTAAAACCCCCGTAGGAAACGGTAATGGCGTCGAGGGAAATCATGCCGTCGCCTCCTTCTTTTCTTCCTCCTCATCCTCTTCCGGCTCCGCCTTCTTGCAGACCAGGATGCTGATGCCGTAAAGCAGCGCCAGCGGGATGGCAGCAATCAGCATCGAGAACGGATCGGCCGGCGTGATGACGGCCGCCAGCACGGCGATGACCAGCACCGCCCACTTCCAGCCGCCGATGAGCGTCTGGCGCGAGATCAGGCCGATCTGCGAAAGCGCTGCCAGCAGCGTGGGAATCTCGAACACGATGCCGAAAAGCAGCACCGTAGAATTGACGGTCGAAATATAGGAATTCAGCGAGATGGTATTGGTCACCGCCTCGCTCACCTTGTATCCGTCGAAAAAGTTGATCATCAGTGGCAGGATGATGCAGTAACCCACCGCTATGCCCAGATAGAACAGAAATGACGCGAAAATGAAGGCCCGCCGCGTAGCGCGCTTTTCCTTCTGGTAGAGCGCAGGCGCGATGAAGCGCCAGATCTCGAACAGTATATACGGGCAGCACACGATCAACGCACACATCATCGTGACGCGCATGTGTACCATAAACTGCGTGGAAAGCTCAATATTGACCAGCTGCAGGCTCGTTTTCATGCCGAACCACCGGTAGAAGAAGAAATCATTGCGGGTCGGCGCCAGGATCAGCTTGTCGAACAGGAAATCCTTGAAGAAAAAGAGCACGATAAAAGCCGCGACAAGGGCGATGAGCACACGGAACAGCCCCTGTCGAAGCGCTTCCAGGTGATCCCAGAAGCTCATGTCCTTGGATTCGTCGAGCTTTTCTTCCG
>CAJODQ010000018.1:33918-37390 GCA_905233345.1 uncultured Bacteroidales bacterium | reverse complement strand
CGAGCGACATGGCGCCGATCAGGTCGGCCCATTTCGAGAGGCGGCGGGCCTGGATGAGCGACCAGATGGCGTGGGCGCTCATGAACTGGGTGCCGTTGAGCAGGGCCAGGCCTTCCTTCGACTGCAGGCGGATGGGTTCCCAGCCGAGTTCTTTCCATACTTCCGCGGCGGAGCGTACCTGTCCTTTGTAGCGTACTTCGCCCATGCCGATGAGGGGAAGACTCAAGTGGGCGAGGGGCGCGAGGTCGCCGGAGGCGCCGAGCGATCCCTGCTGGTAGACCACGGGGAGGATGTCGTTGTTGTACATGTCGATCAGTCGCTGCACGGAGACCAGCTGGGCGCCGGAATGGCCGTAGGAAAGCGACTGGGCCTTGAGCAGGAGCATCAGGCGGACGATGTCGGGGCGCACTTCTTCGCCGGTGCCGCAGGCATGCGACATAACGAGGTTGTGCTGGAGCTGCGACAGGTCCTCGGCGGGGATCGTTACGTTGTAGAGGGATCCGAAACCGGTGGTGATGCCGTAGACCGGCCGGTCGAGGTCTTCCATCTTGGCATCGAGATAGTGACGGCATTTTTCGATGGCCGCGACCGCCTCCGGCGACAGCGCAAGCGGCTCGTGCTCCTCGATGATGTGCTGGATATGCTCCAGCTTCAGATGTTCATGTGATATATAATGCATATCTATCTTTATTATGCTCGCTTCGCTGCTCTGGTATCTCGTTTCGCTCGCTGAAAAAAAGCTCCCGAAACGAGATACCACCCGCTGCTACGCTCGCTACTGTACTACCCTGGAGTACTTGCGTTCCCGGCGGTTTGCTGGGCGTGGAGCCAGCTGCTTTTTTCCAGACCGGGCATCGATTTCACACGCTTCGCCTGGCTGTCTGCTTTCTGCACGCTGGTCGTGGCTCTTGGCGGATCCTGGGCAATCCGGCGTTTTCTTCCGGAAGAGGACGTGCGGCTGGAGGGATTGTTTCTCGTCAACTTGTTCCTGCTCCTGCTGACTGTTGCGGCCACGGGAGCCATCACTTTTTGATTTTTATTCTTTGCTTATGGAAACGATATCGAATGCCTTGTTCTGGATCTCCAACGGCCTGTTGGTGCCGGTGGTTGTCCTGCTGCTGCTTTTCCTGGTCCGCGCAGTAATCCTGGCTGCATCCTTTTTCGGTGAATACTACCGCCGTCGCGCACGTCAGCAGGAACTGACGGCGCTGTTGGAAGGCGATGCCGCACAACTCAGGCCGGGACTCGAGCGTCTGGCCGGCCAGACCGGTTCCGACCGGTGTCTCCTGCTGCGGACGCTCCGCCAGCTGCTCGCCCACAGCGACGATTCCGCCTGGCGTGAACGGCTGCTGGCCAATTTTGAGGTGGATGCTGAAAAAGAGCTGGGAGGCTCCCGGACGCTGGCCAAGCTTGGTCCGATGCTCGGCCTGATGGGAACGCTGATTCCCATGGGCCCTGCCCTCGTGGGCCTGGCCGCCGGTGACCTGGCCTCGATGGCCTACAACATGCAGGTGGCCTTTGCCACAACTGTCGTCGGCATGCTGATCGCCGCCATCGGCGTCGTAACCCTTCAGGTGCGGCAGCGCTGGTATGCCCGCGAAAGCAATGACCTGGAATTCATAGCACAAAAACTGAGCGATGAGAAAGCATAGAAACCACCTGCTGCATGCCGACGGGGACGTCGATCCCATGTCGACCGTAGCCAATCTGTTTGACGTGGCCATGGTCTTCGCCGTAGCCCTGATGGTCGCGCTGGTGGCCCGCTTCAACATGACGGAAATCTTCACGAAAGACGATTTCACCATGGTCAAGAACCCCGGCAAGGCCGACATGGAAATCATTACCCGCGAAGGCAACCAGATCAAGCGCTACACTCCCAGCGAGAACCAGGAGCAGACCGGCGCCCGCGGCCACCGCGTCGGCACCGCCTACGAACTCGAAAACGGCGAGATCATCTACGTCCCGGAATAACTGTCATCCCTAGCGTAGTCGAGGGATCTGAATTCATCGTTTTTTGTTATCTTTGTTCTATGGCAACACATCGCATCTACACCCGCACCGGAGACCAGGGAACGACAGGCATCCACGGCGGCACCCGCGTCCCGAAAGACGATATCCGCATTGAAGCCAACGGGGATCTCGACGAACTCAACTGCCAGCTCGGCGTCATCCGCTCGATGCTGAGCCGCGAAGCGAGCGAGATGTATGATGAGCTATTGCATACGATCCAGAAGACGCTGATGACCGTCATGAGCCAGGTGGCGACACCGGCGGCCGACAGAGACAAAAACCCCAATCCGCTGCCAGACAATCTGGTGACAGACTGCGAGCAGCAAGGACTACGGCTGGACTGCGGAAACGGATGACCGCATCGTTATCTTTACCGAGCGTATCGAAACCATGAAATTCCTCGCCGCCCAACTCCAGATGGCCCGCGCCATCTGCCGTCGCGCCGAACGTCGACTCTGGACCCTCCACCGACTGGACCCCATTCCCGAGACCATCCTCCAATACATCAACCGCCTCTCTGACCTCTTCTTCGTCATGGCCCGCCACGAACTGGCCCGCCAGAACTGGCCCGAAGAACGCTGGCAAGCCTTTGCCTATAAAAACCAGCCATGAAGGAACGACTCCATCCCGTGATGCTGGCCGGCACCGGCAGCGACGTCGGCAAGAGCATCCTCGCCACCGCGCTCTGCCGCATCTTCCGGCAGGACGGCTATAACCCCGCTCCGTTCAAGGCCCAGAACATGGCCCTGAACTCCTTCGCCACCCCCGAGGGCCTGGAGATCGGCCGCGCCCAGGCCGTGCAGGCCGAAGCCGCCGGAGTGCCCTGCCATACCGATATGAATCCCCTGCTGCTCAAGCCGCAGAGCGACCACACTTCCCAGGTCGTGCTCAACGGAAAGCCCATCGGCAACCGCGATGCCTACGACTACTTCCGCAAGGAAGGTCGGGCCGAACTTCGCGAAGCCGTCTACGCCGCGTACGACCGCCTGTCCGCCCGACATAACCCCATCGTGATGGAAGGGGCCGGCAGCCTCGCCGAGATCAACCTGCGCGACAGCGACCTGGTCAACGTGCCCATGGCCATGCACGCGGGCGCCGACATCCTTCTGGTTGGCGACATCGACCGCGGCGGCGTCTTCGCCAGCATATACGGATCCATCATGCTGCTGCGGCCCGAAGAGCGGACATACGTCAAAGGCATCCTCATCAACAAATTCCGCGGCGACTTGCGGCTCTTTGAAGAGGGACGGAAGATGCTCGAGGACCTCTGCGGCATTCCCGTGCTGGGTGTGGTCCCCTACTACCACGACATCCACATCGAAGAAGAAGACTCCGTTGCACTGGCCGCCAAGAGCGCCTCGGCGCAAAGGGGCAAGATCAACGTAGCCGTAGTACTGCTGCGCCACATCAGCAATTTCACCGATTTCAATGCATTGGAACGCGACCCGCGCGTCCATCTTTT
>CAJODQ010000018.1:0-33830 GCA_905233345.1 uncultured Bacteroidales bacterium | reverse complement strand
AAGCCATTCTGCGCGCCCGGCGCGAAGGCGCTACGGTGCTGGGCATCTGCGGCGGCTACCAGATGATGGGCGTGCAGATCCGCGACCCGCAGCACGTGGAAGGCGACATCGAAGCCCTGCCCGGGCTTGGGCTCCTTCCCATGACTACCGAGATGCTGGGTGAAAAAGTCACCCGCCAAGTGCATTTCACGCTGGCCGACGGCAGCGAGCCGATGGAAGGCTACGAGATCCACATGGGCAAAACGCTTCCGTTGGAAGAAGGCGGATTTACGCCGCTGAACCGGCTCGAAGACGGACAGGACGACGGCTGCCTCATGGATAGAATGTGCATGGGTACTTACATCCACGGCATCCTCGACAATCCTGCCTTCATCGACCGCCTGCTGGCGCCCCATGCCGGCAAACTGGCGGAAGCGTCTTCCAGCTTCGACTACCACGCCTTCAAAGAGGAACAATACGACAAGCTCGCCGACCATGTACGGAAGTACGTAGACATAGCCCTTTTGTATGACATTATAAGCGGAAAACGATGATCAGCGGACACGGCGACGATGCTTTTCATTTCAGCCGCCCGATGGTGGCGAATTTCAGTTCCAATGTCTACGGCCATGTAGACCTGGAACCGCTGAAGGCACATCTGCGCCAGCGGCTCGACGCCATAGGCCACTATCCCGAGCCGGAGCCGTACAGCTTGGAACGAGCCCTGGCCGGACGGCTGGGCATCTCCCCCGCCTCCGTCTGCGTCACCAACGGCGCCACCGAAGCCATCTATCTGACGGCCCATGCCTTCCAGGACGCTCACCCCACCATCCTCGGCCCCACCTTCAGCGAATACGCCGACGCCTGCCGACTATATGAAAGCGAGCCCAGAGGCGCCCGGCGAGCGATGATCTGGCTATGTAATCCGAACAATCCGACAGGCGGAGTCATTCCAAAAGAAGAGCTGACAAAGGAAATCGAAGAGAATCCTGAGACGGTGTTCGTCATTGATCAGTCCTATGGATTCTTTACCAAAGAGCCCTTGCTCAGAGCCGCCGAAGCCGTCCGCTATCCCAACGTCATCCAACTCCACTCGATGACCAAACGCTACGCCATGCCCGGCCTGCGGCTCGGCTACATAACAGCGAATCCTGCCCTGACAGAAAAGATCCGCGCCGTCCGCATGCCTTGGAGTGTCAACGCCCTGGCCGTTGAAGCCGGCCTGTACTTGTGCGAACACCCCGAGACAGGACCCATTGACTTGGATGGGTTGCTTGCTGAAACCCAGCGCCTCCGCGACGCCCTCAACGCCCTCCCCGGCCTTAGCGCCGCGCCCACACAGACCCATTTCTTCCTCTGCCACCTGGACAAAGTCAGCGCCGCCGACCTCAAGACCTGGCTAGCCGAGAACCACGGCATCCTCATCCGCGATGCATCTAATTTCGAAGGGCTCGACGAAGGTCATTTCCGCATTGCCACCCAGACGCCCGAAGAAAACGACGCGCTCGTAGAAGCCATCCGACAATATCTGGAGGAACGCCGATGAACCGCGTCTTCTCTTTGCTGGCCGGCTGGCTGCTGGACCTCCTGATCGGTGACCCCGCCTGGTTGCCCCACCCCGTCGTGGGTTTTGGTAAACTCATCGCCGCCGGGGAAAAACGCTGGAACAAAGGCGGTCACCGCCGCCGGAAAGGCGCCCTGTTGACCGTTCTGCTCGTGCTGGGCTGTTTCTGCCTTACCATGGCCCTGCTCATCGGATGCGAAGCCATCCATCCGTGGCTCCGGATCGCCGTCGAAGCCGTGTTGATCTTTTACTGCCTGGCCGGCACCACCCTCATCCGCGAAGTGCGGGAAGTGTTCCGCGCCGTGGACCGTTCGCTCGAGGAAGGTCGCACGCAGGTGGCCCGCATCGTGGGACGCGACACGGCGAATCTCTCGGCTCAGGAGATCCGCACTGCTGCCCTTGAAACGCTGGCAGAGAACCTCAACGACGGCGTCATCGCGCCGCTCTTCTGGCTGGCGCTGCTCGGCGTGCCCGGCATGGTGGCCTACAAGATGATCAACACACTCGACTCGATGATCGGCTACCGCAACGAACGCTATCTGGATTTCGGGCGCTTTGCTGCCAAGCTGGATGATATAGCCGGTTGGATTCCCGCACGGCTGACCGCCTTCCTGATGCTGCTGGTATCCGGCAAATTAAGCAAGACAAAATGGGTCCACGAGAACGGCCGAAAACACCTGAGCCCCAACTCCGGCCACCCGGAAGCCGCCCTGGCCGCCATTCTCGATTGCCGCTTCGGTGGCCCCCATGACTATTTCGGTGAAGAAGTCTGGAAGCCATACATTGGCGAAAATGAAAGGCCCCTGACGACTGCAGATATGGAATGCGCCGTCCGTGTCAACCGCGGCGCCGAAATCGTGATGGTCCTGTTGACCGCAGCAGCGCGATTCTTCTCCTGTTTCTAAAGCTAAGATTCGAAATGAAACCGGCCCGTTTCGGGGTCGACGATCAGGTTGGCGGGCATGCCCGTCTGAACGCCGCCCTGGCGGGACATGAGCCAGACGCGGTCGGCGACGCGGAGGGCGAGCTCCAGGTCGTGCGTCGAGAGGAAGATGGTCTTGCCGAAATCCCGGGAGAGACGGCCCAGCAGGCGAAGGATCTCCACCTTGCTCGGATAGTCGAGGAAGGCCGTGGGCTCGTCAAGGAAAATGATGGGCGTCTCCTGCGCCAGCGCCTTGGCGATCATCACCTTCTGCCGCTCGCCATCGCTCAGCGTCTGCACCAGGCGGCCACGCAGCGCGGTGATGCCGACCAGTTCCAACGCCTCCATCACCTTTGTCCGGTCTTCGGCCGACAGCCGACCCCAGAAACCCGTATAGGGACTGCGGCCCATGCCGACCAGTTCTTCGACCGTCATGTTCTGCAGGTTGGTCCGTTCGGTCAGGACGACGCCGATGACCGTGGCCAGTTCTTTCTCTTTATATACGCTGAGGGGCCTGCCCAGAATGGAAATCTCGCCCGAGAGCAGCGGCAAGAAACCGGAGAGCGTACGCAGCAGGGTTGACTTGCCGGCGCCATTCTCGCCCAGCAAGCAGGTCAGCTCCCCACTGTAGATGGTCTCGGTAATCCCTTCGGCCACGGTTTTCACACTGTGGCGGTTCGTATACCCGATGGCCAGGTTGACAAGCTGGATGGTGGCTTCACGTTTCATTCGCCCGTGTCCTCCTTTCTGCGTTTGAACAAGACGACCGCCACCACCGGCGCGCCGATGAGGGCCGTGACGGAATTGACGGGCAGGGCGCCCTCGAAGCCCGGCATGCGGGCGATGAGGTTGCACAGCAGTGCCAGCGCAGCGCCGGCCAGCAGCGCGGCGGGCATGAGCACACGGTGGTCCGAGGTCCGGAAGATGCCACGGCACAGGTGCGGCACGGCCAGGCCCAGGAAAGAGATCGGGCCGCAGTACGCGGTGACGATGGCCACCAGCACGCCCGCACACGTAATGACGGCGATGCGCGCCCGGCGGATGTTCAGGCCCAGATTGCGGGCGTAGCCGTCGCCCAGCAACAGCAGGTTCAGGGTCTTGACCAGCAGGAACGACAGCGGCAGCAGGATGGCCATGATCACCACGAAGGTCATCACCTGGCCGCCCGAGACGCGGGCGAAACTGCCCAGGCCCCAGACCACGTAGGCCCGCACGTCCTCCTCAGCGCTGAAGAACTTCAGCACCCCGATGATGGCCGTCGCCACATAGCCGATCATCACGCCGATGATCAGCAAGGTCACGTTGCCCCGCACCTTCTGCGCCACCCAGACGATGAGCAGCATGATGGCCAGGGCGCCGATGATGGCCGCGACCGTCATGGCGAATTCCCCCATGTAGCCGAGCCGGCTCAGGGCCACGCCACCCAGGCGACCGGAAAGCAGCACCACGAAGGCCACGCCCAGGCTCGCACCCGAGCTGACACCCAGCACCGACGGGCCGGCCAGCGGGTTGCGGAAGACCGTCTGCATCTGCAGACCGGCCACCGACAGGCCCGCGCCTGCCACCAGCGCCGTGAGCGCCTGCGGGAAACGTGACTTGAGGATGATGTTCTGCCAGATGGCATTGTCGGCTTCCCCACCCCAGAGCACCTTCCATACCTGGCCCGCCGGCACAGCAACCGAGCCCAGCAGCAGGTTCAGGAAGAACAGGACGAGGATGGCCACGCCCAGCAGGATCATTCCGACGGCAACGGGACGTTTCATGGCAGCAGTTCGTAGAAGACCGGCTGGTAGTCGGCCGGCAGGAGTTCCGGATGGAAAATATGGATGAGGTCGGCCAGGACCACGTCGGGCTGGACCGGCATGCTCTCGTAGAAGGGTTTCTCCCGCATGTTGCAGTAGATGACCCCCTTGTTCTTGAAGGCGTTGAGATCGGCATAGCGGGCGTCCTCGGCCTGGAGGGCGTCGTAGCTGAACGTGCCGTTGTAGCTGTTGACGATACGCCAGTACTGCGCGTTGGCAGTCTGGCTGTAGACCGTCTCGAAATCGAGGTTCAGGCCGCCGGCGTTCGTGTCGTCCGGCAGGAAGTATTCACCGCCCGCATCGCGGAAGATCTGGGCCAGGAAACTGCGGCCGCCGCCCACGTACCAGTTGCCGCCGTGCAGCTCGCCGCTCAGTACGACGGGGCGCTCCGCCACATTAGCGGTCAGGGCCTTCAGGGCATTGTACCGTGCTTCGATTTCGTCGAAGATGCGGTTGGCCTTCTCTTCTTCACCGCAAAGCAGGCCCACGAACTTGATCCATTCGGCCTGTCCGAGGGGCGTCGCCTCCTGATAGCCCAGGTGCGGAACCAGGGGGATGTCCACGCCCCGCAGCGCCTCATAGCCGCCGCGTTTAAAAGGAGAAATGAGGATCACGTCCGGGTCGAGGGCCAGGATCACCTCGCTGTCGAAATTCCCCTCGATGCCAATCATTCGGGTACGGCCGTCGGCCAGCCGTTCTTTCATGTCGGGATTGAAGAGGTGCCGCGTGCTCGTGACACCGGCCACCCGGTCGAGTTCATCCAGGCAGATGAAATTCGACAATTGCAGGGAGGTCATGCAGACCACCCGTTCCACCGGAACTTCCAGCGGCGTATAGCCCGCCGGTACCTGTGCGGGCTTCGTGCCGCGCGGAACCAGCAGGAAGTGGAATGATTCCTTCTCCCCACGCTGCGGATCCTGGATATCCACCAGGCAGCCCGCATCGGTATAGCGCACCCGGAAACCCTCGGCATGGCGCGGGGCGATCAGGCCCGCCCGATCCGGGGTATCCGTGCCCGAAGCCGTCGTCTTCGTGCCCCCATTTTTACAAGAAACTGCCAGCAGAATGAAGGCTGACAGCATACAGAGGGAAAGCAATCTCTTCATATCAATCCCAAAGATACAAAAATTCGGATTCTCCCCAGTACAGATGGGTGTATCCGGCAATCACGTTCTTGTAGCGATACAGCGGCGTGGAAACCGCCTCCCCGCGGACATCGAACTGTTGCGCCACCGACGGCAGCGCCGCGGGATCCGACAGCCGCGAATAGTGGAATTCGTGGCCTTGCCACGTCCGTCCCGCCGCATCCACCAGGCGGCGGTAGCCCAGCTGGAGCCGGGCTCCTTCCATCGTTGCGGTGAATGGCAGTACGCCGCACATCCGGAAGGAGCCCTCTCCAACACACACTAATGAAGAAAGGTAAATCATGCCACCGCACTCGGCCAGGACCCGTCCCCCCGCCTCGGCATAGGCGCGCAGTTGCGCCATCGTACGCTCCTGCGACGCGAGTTCGCGCGCAAAGAGCTCCGGGTAGCCGCCCGGCAGGTACACCAGGTCGGCCTCGGGCAACGGATCGCCTGCCAGCGGACTGAAAAATGATACGGATCCCAGCGCTGAAAGCCGGTCGAGGTTTTCACGGTAGATAAAATTGAAGGCCGCATCGCGGGCCACGGCGATGCGCAGGTTCCCGGGCGCCGGCGCTTCTGCTGGTGCAGGCGCAGCAAAAGGACAGGAACACGCTTCAAGCAGGCCCCGGAGGTCCAGATGCTGCTCCACCAGGTCGGCCGCGCGGTCGATCCACGCGTTCATCTGCTCCTCGGCGGCAAGGGTCAGGCCCAGGTGCCGCGAAGGAATCTCCAGCCCTTCGCTTTTCGGCAGGAAGCCGAAGCAGCGCAGGCCAGCGTCGTCGCAGGCCTGTTGCAGCAGCCGGGCATGTCGCGGCGAGCCCACCTGGTTGAACACCACACCGGCCAGGCGCAAGCCCGGACGGAAGGTCTTCACGCCGTGGAGCAACGCCGCCACGGTGTAGGCTGTGGAGCGTGCGCTGACTACCAGCAGCACGGGAATGTCAAGCAACTGTGCGATTTCCGCACTGCTGCCCTGCATCCGCTCGTAGCCGTCGAAGAGGCCCATCATGCCCTCCACCACGCAGGCCTCCGCCCCAGCCCCATAGCGGGCGTAGACGTCGTGTACATGTGCGTCAGAAGCCAGCCAGGTATCCAAGTTCACGGAGTCGCAGCCCGTAGCCACGGCATGGAAGCGGGTATCGATATAGTCGGGACCGCACTTGAACGGCTGCACCTGCAGGCCTTTGCGGCGCAGGGCGCGCAGCAGGCCCATCGTGACGGTGGTCTTGCCACCGCCCGATTGCAGGGCGCCGATCAGCAGTTGCGGTTTCATTGTTTTCCGGACGGACTGTTACTGGGCATCCATGGCCCGGATGATGTCGAAGCAGAAGCCCTTGGAGAGCTCCACGCCCTTCTCCACCGTGCCGGTCTTGCAGTCGTAGATGTAGATGGTCGGATAGGTCGCTTCGGCCTCGCCTTCCACTTCACCGCCGACACCGATATAGGCTTTGCCGTTGACGACCACGCTGCGCTGCGAGAAACGTCCGCCGCAGTACTGCAGGTCGGTTCCGTTGTACTTAACGCGCTCACGGGAGCCATTGGCCAGATTGATGATGGAATAGAAGTGGCTCTTGCTGTCAATCTTCGTGCCGAGCGACTCGTCCCGCGAATAGCAGAGGGCACGGCCATTGCCCAGATACTGGATGGTCAGCAGCTTGCCTTCCGGATTGGGGAAGCCGTTCCAGGAAGCGTCGAAAGTCTTGGAACCCGCGGGGATGCGGCGAAGGATGCCCATCTCCTGATCGTTCAGCGTAATCATGCCGGCCACATACATGTTGTCGGCCTCGTCATACATGATCATGCTCTGCATCAGTTCGCCATAGGCGCTGCCTGCCGTCTCTTCCATCACGCCGGCCGGAACGGCCGTGTCGGATTCCACCTTCATCGTCGCAGGATCGATGACGGCGATGTGCGTCACCGAAGTGGCGGCATCGACCATGCCTTCGGCCGCCTTGGTCAAATAGAAGTAATACAACTTCTTGTCGCTCTTGCGGTAGGTCAGCAGACCAGCTGTGGAGAACGAGGAATAGCCCTCGGGAAGGCTGATGTCAAAGGTGCCTTCGGACTGGACAGCCAGGTTCGATTCGGAGAGCTTGGACCAGATGATCTTTGTGGCCTTGTCGGCCGTGCCCACGATGACGAGCGAGGTGCTGTCACCGATCCAGGCGTGCGTATATTTGCGGGCAGAATATACGTTGTCCTTGAAAGGGACTTCTGCATCCTCGACGATGCGCTCCTCTCCGGCGGCGTTACGCTCGATGTGGAATTTCACGAAGCCGCCCGTAGCACGCTGCGGCACCTGGTAGTAGTATTTGCCCCGGGTGATGCTTTCCAGCGTATAGTCTTCCGTAATGTCGATGCCCTTGCCGGTGAATTCCACGCGCGGCTGGTCAGCCGTCAGCGCGGGGACGCTGCGCACGTACGTGCCGTTTTTGTTTTTCGACATGCCACCGTGCTTGACAGCGCAGACGAAGAGGTCGAAATTGTAGTCCTTCACCACCGGCTCCGGTTCCGGTTCGGGCTCCGGTTCGGGTTTCTCACAGCTGATAGCCAGCATCATCATGGAGACCATCGCAACGGTCAGGATGGCCAGCATTTTTTTCATTTCTTTCATATCTTTTAAATGATGTGTTAATTGAGGTAAATTATAAAAAAAGTCTGAATTTCAAAAAGAAAGCGCGTCCAGGCTTTTGCAGCCTATAGTTGTCGAAAGCCAGGGCGTTGAGCAGGTTGGTGCATTCCAGCGACAGATTGTAGCGGCCGCCCCGCCAGGAATACAGCAGCGAGGCGTTCGTGATGTGCTGCGACGGCACTTTGGACTTGGTCCCGGCTGAGCCGAAGGCCTCCCAGGTCAGATAAAACCAGTGGACCCACTGGTAGTCGCACGACAGGCGCAGCCGGCTGTCCCGCAGGCCCACCTGGTGGAACGTGTAGGATACTTCCGTGTTGGCGTAAGCCCAGGGGCGGTTCGGCGTCCGGTTCCGGTAGGTCACCGACAGGTCGCCCGACTGGGTGTATTTCCGCATGTCGCGGCTGTCGTCGTAGCTGGCATTGGCTGCGATGTGCAGCTTGCCGGCCCAGTCGTAGCGGATCTCCCCGTCCACGCCCTTGATATGGACGGCATCCACATTGACATACTGCATCATGCTTTCCGTTTCCAGCACGGTGGCCCGGATATAATTGTCCACGAGCCGCACGAATCCGTTCGCCTCGTACGAAATCGTATGTCCCCCGCCCAGGTCGAAGGTACCGAACAGGCCCAGGTTGAAGTTTTCGCTGATTTCGGGCTTCAGGGCCACGTTGGCATAGATCGTCGAGCCGTTGCCCAGCACTTCGCGCGAAATCGGGAGCCGGATGCTGTGCTCATAAGAGCCCTTGACGGCCAGCTCGTCCAGGAACAGGTAGCGGGAACCCACGCCGCCGCCCAGGTAGTTCTGCGTGTCGGAGCCTGTCACCTTGTCGGCGCCGGTCGTCGAAGGCAGTTCACGCTGGCCGATCTTCAGATGGTTGACAAAGTCTTTCACGAAAAACGCGTTGTTCAGTCGTCCGCCCAGCAGCGACTGGTCGTACGAGAGGCTGATGATGTGCTTGGCCAGCATGTCGCTGGTGGGCTCGAACTCCGTGTCCCAGGCGTCCTCCTGCCGGTTCCCCGCCCGGTTGAGCAGGTAGTTCAGCGCCAGGTCGTGTCCCTCGGCGAAACGGTAGTTCAGGTTGGCGCGCACCACCGTCAGCGGGCGGCGGTAGTGCCGCCAGGTCTTCCCGCGGCCGCGGATCTCGCTGTACGAGCCGTCGATATAGGTACCATCCCAATAGTAGCGGCGGTAGGTGGTATCGATGGTCTGGGAATGGTCCCAGGTCTGTGAGACCGTCGCCAGCAGCTGCAGGCCCTCCGTCAGGAAATCGGCCTTCTCATAGCGGGCCGCGACGTTGACGGCCCGCGAATGTCGCTCTGCCATGCCGATGACATGGTCCTGGGTGGCACCTGTCTGGATGTCCTTGTCGATCATCGCCACGGATGCGGACACAAAGAAGGCGTCGGCCCAGCTGCGGTCCGCCACACCGGCTTCCAGTTGTCCGAAAAGCGAGAGATAGTCGTCGTGGAAACGCGGCAAATCCTTGATGACAAAGGCCGTATGCTCCTCATTGCGCACCTTGACGTCGCGCATGATGTAGTTGTTCTTCGAATAGCTGGCGCTGATGACGGGCTTGAGGATGATGCCGGTCTTTTTCCCGGTATACTGCGCGTTGAAATCGGCCTTGTGGGTGTGGAACGAGCCGAAGCCGTAGGAGAAGTCCAGGTAGTTGCGGTTGCGGCGGTTGGTGATGATATTGACGGCGCCGCCCAGCGCGTCGCTGCCGAAGCTGGCCGGAATCACGCCCTTGTAGATCTCGACCCGGTCGATGATGTTCACGGGCAGGTTGGCCAACGTCATGCCGGTACCCTTGGCATCGAGCGGCATCCCGTCGAGGAAATAGCGGATCGAGTTGCCCGACATGCCGTTGATCGACAGGTCGAATTCACTGCCGACGCCCCCCTCTTCCCGGATGCGGATGCCCGCGGTCCTGTCGATGGCCTGCGTGAGCGACTGCAAGGTACTGGCCTGCAGACGGATGTTGAGCGCACCCACGGCGAAGGCGCCTTCGCGGAGTTTCTGCTCCCGGCTCCGGGCCGTGACGGTGGAATTGCGCAGCATCAGCGTATCGTCGAGCGCACCCCTCACCGACAGGCTGTCCTGTCCGAGGAGCGGCACAATGCATCCCAGCAGGGATACCAATGACATCCAAATTCGTCTGAATCGCATCTATTCCGGAAGCTTTTATTACCCGAAAGCTTCAAAAACAACCGATTCGGCAGGTCTTCTGGCTTGTCCCCGTTCCGGCGCCTTCCCGCTTTGGGCAGTGGCTGATGAATGCCGAAACCATGATTGGAACTTACAGCAGCGGTGTCTGCTCAGGTTTTTCACCTGATTCCCTTTTCATCCGTACTTCCGGCCGGAAGTCACGGACACCGAAATCGGCTGCAAATATAGTAAAAATAATCTATTGAAATAAAAAATAATCTATTGAAATAAATTGACTATTCCATTACAATTCTTAACAATTTTTATTATATTTGCAGGACTAACGCGAATAAATCGTTCAAAATTTATCAAATTAATAACAAATCAAAACACTATGGCAGTAAAAGGAACCATTGTCGTCGACACGGAGAAATGCAAGGGCTGCAACGTCTGCGTGGTCAACTGCCCGTTCGGCGTCATCGCGCTCGCCCACGAGGTGAACAGCAAGGGCTACAATTTCTTAACCATGGTGGAACCCGACAAATGCACCGGCTGCGCCAGCTGCGCGACCGTCTGCCCGGATTCCGTCATCACCGTCTATCGTGCTAAAATTTAAACATCCGACAATATGGCAGAAAAAGTATTGATGAAAGGTAACGAAGCCATCGCCTACGCAGCCATCAACTGCGGCGCCGACGGCTACTTCGGCTACCCGATCACTCCCCAGTCAGAAGTGATGGAGACCCTGATGAAGGAGAAGCCCTGGGAGACCACCGGCATGGTCGTGCTCCAGGCAGAAAGTGAAACCGCCTCCATCAACATGGTCTACGGCGGCGCCGGAACCGGCAAAAAGGTCATGACCTCTTCCTCGAGTCCGGGCATCAGCCTGATGTGCGAAGGCCTTACCTACCTGGCCGGCAGCGAACTCCCCTGCCTCGTGGTCAACGTGATGCGCGGCGGCCCGGGCCTGGGTACCATCCAGCCCAGCCAGGGCGACTATTTCCAGGCTACCAAGGGCGGCGGCCACGGCGACTACCGGCTCATCGTGCTGGCGCCGGCCTCCGTGCAGGATATGTATGATTTCGTGGACCTGGCCTTCGAGCTGGCCTTCAAGTACCGCAACCCGGCCATGATCCTGGCCGACGGCGTGATCGGCCAGATGATGGAGAAAGTGGAGTTCCGTCCCGCCAAGCCCCGCCGCACCGACGCCGAAGTGCGCGCCCTCTGCGACTCCTGGGCCACGCTGGGCAAACCCAAGACCCGCGAGCGCAACATCATCACCTCGCTGGCCCTCGACCCGGTCGTCATGGAGAACTTCAACATCAAGCTCCAGAAGAAATACGCTGAGATCGAAGAGAAGGAAGTGCGCTACAGCACCTACAAGACCGAAGACGCCGAGCACCTGATCGTGGCTTTCGGCTGCATGTCCCGTATTTGCGAGAACGTGGTCGACATGGCCCGCGAAAACGGCATCAAACTCGGCCTGCTGCGTCCCATCACCCTCTTCCCGTTCCCGAAGAAACCCATTGACGCCCTCGTGCCGCAGCTCAAGACCATCATGTCGGTCGAGCTCAACGCCGGCCAGATGGTCGAAGACGTGAAGCTGGTGGCCAACGGCCGCGTCCCCGTGGGCTTCTACGGCCGCCAGGGCGGCGTGGTTCCCAACCCCGACGAGATCTACGAAGCTTTCCTCAAATTCATCAAATAAGGACGACCTATGGACATCAAAGATATCATCAAGCCCGAAAACAAGGTTTACGGCAAATCATCGGTCCTGACCGACAACATCATGCACTACTGTCCGGGTTGCTCCCACGGCGTGGTCCACAAGCTGGTGGCCCAGGTCATCGAGGAGATGGGCATCCAGGACAAGACCATCGGCGTCAGCCCGGTGGGCTGCTCGGTGTTCGCATACAACTATCTCGACATCGACTGGCAGGAAGCCGCCCACGGCCGTGCACCGGCCCTGGCCACGGCCATCAAACGCCTCAACCCCGACAAATACGTGTTCACCTACCAGGGTGACGGCGACCTCGCGTCGATCGGTACCGCCGAGACGATGCACGCCTGCAACCGTGGCGAGAACATCGTCATCATCTTCATCAACAACGCCATCTACGGCATGACCGGCGGCCAGATGGCCCCCACCACCCTCCTCGGGCAGGTGACCGCCACCACGCCCTACGGCCGCAAGGCCGAGCTCAACGGCTATCCGCTCAAGATCACGGAGCTCCTGGCCCAGCTCGAAGGCACCTGCTACGTCACGCGCCAGAGCGTCCAGAACCCGGCCGCGGTCCGCAAGACGAAAGCCGCGATCCGCAAGGCATTCGAAAACTCCATGATGAAGAAAGGCACTTCCTTCGTGGAAGTGGTCGGTACCTGCAACTCCGGCTGGAAAGTCTCCCCCGTGGAGGCCAACAAATGGATGGAAGAGAACATGTTCCCCTTCTATCCGCTGGGTGACATGAAAGACAGATAAAAAACAGCGACAACATGAAAGAAGAAATCATCATAGCCGGATTCGGAGGACAGGGCGTCCTCTCAATGGGCAAGATCCTCGCCTACGGCGGTATCATGCAGGACCAGGAGGTCTCCTGGCTCCCCTCCTACGGCCCGGAGATGCGCGGCGGCACCTGCAACGTCAGCGTCGTCCTGAGCGACAACAAGATCAGCTCCCCCATCCTCAGCCGCTTCGACACGGCCATCATCCTCAACCAGCAGTCGATGGACAAGTTCGAGAAACAGGTGAAACCGGGCGGACTGCTCATCTACGACACCAACGGCATCACCCGCCATCCCGAGCGCAAGGACATTCAGGTCTACCGCATCGACGCCGTGGAGGTGGCCGCCAAGCTGGGCAACGCCAAGGCCTACAACATGGTGGTCCTGGGCGCGTTCCTGAAGATCAAGCCCATCGTCACGATGGAAAACGTCCTCAAAGGACTCAAGAAGTCCCTGCCGCCGCGCCACCACAACCTCATCCCGATGAATGAGCAGGCCATCACGGCCGGCATGAACGCCGTCGAGAAAGTCAATTAAGCGAATAAGCGCCGGCGAAAAGCCGCGTTTTATTCATGGGTTGCGAAGCGCTGGTCCGCCAGCGCTTCGTATTTTGTACCCGGACGGCCGTAATTGGCATAGGGGTAGATGGAGATGCCGCCGCGGGGCGTGAAAATCCCCGTCACCTCGATGTACTTGGGATCCATCAGCCGGATGAGGTCTTTCAGGATCACGTTGACCGTGTCTTCGTGGAAGCCGCCGTGGTTGCGAAAGCTGAACAGATAGAGCTTCAGCGACTTGCTCTCCACCATCCGCTGGTCGGGGATGTAGGAGATGCGGATCTCGGCGAAGTCGGGCTGACCCGTGATCGGGCAGATGGTGGTGAATTCCGGGCAGTTGAAGCGCACCCAGTAATCGCGTTCGGCGTGCTTGTTGGAGAAGGTTTCCAGCACATCGGGGGTATAGTCGAAATAATAGTCCGTCTTGTGACCGAGGGACTGCAGGCCCTCTTTTTTTCTATCGTTGCTCATGATCTTTTCAGTTTGAACGGGTTATAGGAAACATGGTAGTCGTAGGTGTCGATGCCTTCCATCTCTTTCAGTTTGCGGGAAAGGAGGGTGGTGAGCGGCAGGATCACGATCTCATAGAGCGTCTTGACGCACACCTGCGTCAGGATGATGCTGAAAATGGCCTGGGCCGGCAGCACGTCGGCGAAGGCCAGCGGGTAGAAAACCAGGGAATCGCCCAGTTCACCCACGATCGTGGAGGCGATGGCGCGTCCGCCGAAGCCACGGCCCGCAGTAGCTACCTTCATCCGCGACATCACCAGCGCATTCAGATACGAGCCGAACACAAAGGCCAGCAGCGAAGCGGCGGTGGTGCGCGGCACCAGGCCGAAGAGCTGGTTGAAAGCGTCGGCTACAGGCTGGCTCTCCGGCGAAAGCGGCGCGGGCAGCCATGCCACGAGCTGCGCGGCGACGGCCACAAAGGCACTCAGCACAAAGCCCAGCCAGATGACACGCATGGCCCGGCGATATCCGTATACTTCCGTCATCAAGTCGTTGATGATGTACGAAATCGGGAAAATGATGATCGCCCCGGACAGTTGCAGGGGCAGTTTTCCCACTTGCCACAGACGCGGAACGAACAGGTTGGAGGCAATCAGGCAGACACAGAAGGTGGACGCCAGCGCCACAAAGACAAAGGAAGGCCCATTGGGCCTGGATACAGGATTTTCAGTCATTTTTTCTTGTTTTTATAGTGGTACCAAGCACACTTGCCGCGGGATTGTCCCCGCAACTCGGCGGCAAAGATAATAAAAAACCGAATATTGGTGCAGAATCACTACCTTTGCAGTTGATGAAAAGGATTTTTCTTTTGGCGGCGCTTCTGCTGACGGCCTTCTCCGCGATGGCCCAAGAGCCCTATTACAATACGGAACCCGGCAGAGTCTACTACTATGAACGCAGCAAGGTAAGCAATGGCAAGTTGACCCAGACCACCCAACTGGACTTTGATTCGCTGAAGAACACACCGAACGGAAAGCGGGTCTATTATGGCATCCTGCTGCGGAAAGCCAACGGCCACGCCATGCTCGGCGGGCGCGCCGACCTGCATGTGGACATCAACCCGCGGGGAGACGTCTACATGGATATGGGACGTGCCCTCGAAGCGGTCCTGAAGAACATGTTTCCCAAAGCGAAGACCAGCTCCCAGAGCACTCCTGCCATCATGCCGGCCCACATGAATCCCGGTGACACGCTTCCCGATGCGCATGCCGTCGTCAAGGCGGGCAGCGTCAAGGCTACCGTCGACATCACTGAACGCAGCGTTCTCCGGTATGAGAAGATCACCACACCGGCCGGTACCTTCGACTGCGTGGTGATCCGCGAGCACAAGGTGGAAAAAACTTCCCTCTTCAACCACGACGAATGGTCGGAGAACTGGTACGCTCGCGGCATCGGCTATGTCCGCCACGACAAGCTGGATGAGGACATGCAGGCCAGGGAACGGGAAATCCTCATCCGCATCGATCAGAAACAGGAATGACAACGTACCGGTATTTCCTGTGCCTGTGCCTGGCCAGCCTGAGTCTGGCGGGGTCCCTCGGTGCGCAGGAACTGCTGGAAGGCCATCCGGAACAGGTCCGGCAGTACAGCCCGTTCAACTACCGGGATTCCACCGGAAAGCTGCTCCGCTCGCGGAGCTTCTCGTATGAAGTGGATTCCCTCTCGGGCGAAGCCATTGTGCACGAACAACTCAGCGACACGAACGGAACGGTAGCCGTTATCGTCAACCGGTACAATGGGTCCCGGCTGGTGCAGAAAGATGAATATGACGGCGAAGAGCATCTGCTGAAACGGACCCGCTACCAGTTCGTCACGCTCAGCGAAACCGACTATCCCACGGAAGTCACCGTCGAGCACCTGCAGCCCGCACCCCGCGTGTACGGCAGCAGCATTGTCTATTCGGACCAGGAAGGCCACCATTATCCCCTGGAGATCGTCCGCTGGCAGAGCGGCCAGCCGGCCGAGCGCGTGCGCTACACCTATCCGTTCTGTGCCGATGCATCGTTCGGACCCATGGCCGACTCCCTGCTCGCCCGGGGCATGCCCGGCGCCATCCTGACGATGACGCACTGGCGGGATTCCGTCCGAACCGACTCCACCGCCGTCCGCTACGGCTTCTTCCCCGGAACCGACACCAGCTATCTCCGCCCCGAAATCCTGCTTTTCGCCGAAGGAAATGAAAAGATGGACACCTGCGTCCGCTACCTGGCCTACGATTCCCTGGGCCGGCAGCCCCTCCTGGTGAAAGACCGCAAAAGTGCCAGCTTCCGCGCGCGGGATCCGCGGCGTTTCCGCTGGATGGCGCCCGATCCCGCGGAAGAGCGCTTGCGCGTGCTGCGCGCCTACGACTACTGCGCGGCGGATCCCTATCTGGACGTAGATGCTTTCGAGGGCGAGAATTTCCTCTTCGACCAGACGGGGCTTTTTCTCTGCCGGGTGCAATCTGCGCAGGTCCACAACCAGGTGATTTTCTGGCAGGGATACGGAAACGAGCCGCTGACGGCCCGCTTCGCCGATCCGGTGCACGATCCGGCAGACGTCGGGCTCGACACTCGAGTTGAACTCCGGAAGGCCGATGACATTCGGTCCAGCCTGGAAAAAGCCGGAGCTTTCGATCCGGCACACCACGGCCTGTTCAAAGGCTGCTTTTACATCATTCGCAACAGCCGGTACGGCGGCCTGCTCGATTTTGCTGTCAACAACCAACACGACATCTTCAACCAGGTGCTCTACATCACCCGGACCACCGTGGAAGGCAACGTGGCGCACAACAATTACAACTACGGCAATCTGCTCTGGGGCGCGACGGCCTGCGAACTGGGCATTCCCCTCTTCATGGCCCGCCTCGGCGCCCATTTCAACAACTTCTTCCTCTCCCCCGACACCAAGTTCACCTTCGACGCCAAGTACGACCAGTTCTCCATTCGCTGCGGCTATCATTGGAAATAAAAAAGTACAACTTGAGAAAAAACCACTATATTTGCAGCATGATCGCTCGCAGAAATAACAGCTGGCACCACCATACCCACCACATTTTCCCAATGCGGTAGGCCGGCGTATTTCTTAGATTGACAATAAGTTAATAACCAATAATACGGGACTTGCCGAAAACGCAGGTCCCATTTTTTTTATGTCTGATATGAACCTCTTGCGAATGGCCATCC
This sequence comes from uncultured Bacteroidales bacterium, assembly GCA_905233345.1. Lineage (GTDB taxonomy): Bacteria > Bacteroidota > Bacteroidia > Bacteroidales > UBA932 > Cacconaster. The sequence continues at coordinate 16,922 of CAJODQ010000018.1, read as the reverse complement.
AGGCCAAGGGCCGTCTGAACGAAGACAGTGTGGCGCTGCTGCGCGACATCGGCATCCGGATCGACGACAGCAAACGGAAATTCCTCGCCCAGGCGCCGGATTTCCCCCTCGAAGTACTTTACCTGCGCGACGATGACATCCCCCAGGTCGTGGCGGCCGGCACGGCCGACCTGGGCATCGTCGGCCTCAACGAAGTGGCGGAGCACAGCCCGGACGGGACGCCGGAAGGATCTCCGCTGCGTATCGTGCGCCAGCTGGGCTTCGGCGAATGCCGGATCTCCCTGGCCGTGCCGAAAACGGAAGACTGCGACGGTCCCGCGTGGTTCACCGGCAAGCGTATCGCCACCTCCTACCCGAACATCCTGCGCCGCTACCTGGCCGACAACCGGGTGGACGCCATCATCGAAATCATCGCCGGCTCCGTCGAGGTGGCTCCGGCGGCCGGCATCGCCGATGCCATTTTCGACATCGTCTCTTCCGGCGGCACCTTGATCTCCAACGGGCTCAAGGAAGTCGAACGGGTCTTCCCCTCCGAAGCGGTGCTGGTGGCCAGTCCCGCGTTGACCGATGAAAAGCAGCAACTGCTCAACGAAATCCTCTTTCGCATTGACTCGGCGGTGGTAAGCAGCAAGAAGAAGTATCTGGTCATGAACCTGCCCGAGAGCGCCATCGACGAAGCCGTGGTGATCCTGCCCGCCATGCGCAGCCCGACCATCATGCCGCTGGCTGCGAAGGGCTGGTATGCCATGCATGCTGTGATTGAGGAATCCCTGCTCTGGCAGAAGATCCGCCAGCTGAAGGCCATCGGCGCCGAGGGCATCCTGGTATTGGGTATCGACAAAATCATTCCGTAGCCATGGACCTTTTTCTGAATCCTCCGAAAAGCCAGTGGGACGCGCTGTGCCGGCGTCCGCTGCAGGACGACCCGGTCGTTCGCTCGCGCGTGGAAGCCATCCTGGAGCGGGTCCGGAACGAAGGCGATGCAGCCCTGCAGGCCCTGTCCCGCGAAATCGACGGGCGTGCGGTTGCGCTGGAAGTCACCCCGGAACAGCTTCGCGCCAGCGCCGGACAGGTTAAACCCACCGTGCAAGAAGCCATCCGGCAGGCCGCGGCCAACATCCGGGCATTTCACCAGGCCCAGCTCCCGCGGGAGATCCGCGTGGAAACCCAGCCCGGCGTGGTCTGCATTCAGCGTCCGGTTCCCATCCGCCGCATCGGCCTCTACATCCCCGGCGGCACGGCGCCGCTCTTTTCCACCGTACTGATGCTCGCCATCCCCGCCACGCTGGCGGGCTGCCGCGAAGTCATCCTCTGCTCCCCGGCGGGCGCATCGGGTGAGATTGCCCCGGAAGTGCTGTATGCGGCGTGGTATTGCGGCATCCGGCGCGTCTTCCGCGTCGGCGGTGCCCAAGCCATCGCCGCCATGGCCTACGGCACGGAGACCTTGCCGCGGGTCGACAAGATCTTCGGACCGGGCAACCGCTATGTCACCACCGCCAAGCAGTTGCTGGGCGGAAAAAGCGTAACCATCGACATGCCGGCCGGCCCCTCCGAGGTCATGGTGATCGCTGACGAGGACGCCAACCCCGCCTTCGTGGCGGCCGACCTCCTGTCGCAGGCCGAACACGGGCCGGACAGCCAGGTGATGCTGGCCTGCCTCTCCAAAGGCTTTGCCCGGCGCGTCATGGCGGAGGTGGAGCGGCAGCTGGCCTTGCTGCCGCGCGGACAGTTCGCTAGCGAAGCGCTCTCGCACAGCTGCGCGGTCGTCCTGGATACGTTGGACGCGGCCGTGGAACTGGCCGAGACCTACGCCCCGGAGCACCTGATTCTCGCACTGGCAGAGCCCTGGCCCGTCGCCGACCGCATCACCGCAGCCGGCAGCGTTTTCCTCGGACCCTGGTCGCCGGAAAGTGCGGGCGACTATGCCTCCGGCACCAACCACACCCTCCCCACAAGCGGCTGGGCCCGTGCCTGCAGCGGCGTCAGCGTGGAGAGTTTCCTCCGCCGCATGAGCCTCCAGGAAATCTCGCAAGAAGGCTTGCAGCGCCTCGCGCCTACCATCCGGGAGATGGCGGTGGCCGAAGGGCTCGATGCCCACGCCCGTGCCGTAGAGGTCCGTATCGAAGCGGCGCCCGCTCCAGCCGAAACGGCGGACACGCGTCAGCGCCTCCGCGCCCTGATGCGCTCCAACATCCGCACACTGGCGCCTTATTCCACCGCCCGGGACGACTGCTCCGGAACGCCGGAAGTCTTTCTCGACGCCAATGAAAGCCCCTATCCTACCGGCTGGAACCGCTATCCGGATCCCCGGCAGCGACAGCTGAAACAAGCGGTCTCGGCGCTTAAGCGCATGCCGGTGGAAAATATCTTCCTGGGCAACGGCAGCGACGAGGCCATCGACCTGATGTACCGTGTTTTCTGCGAGCCGGGCCGGGACCGTGCGCTCATCGTTTCGCCCAGCTACGGCATGTACAGCGTGGCGGCGCAGACCAACGACGTGGCCGTGATCGCCGTTCCCCTGAACGAAGATTATTCCCTGCCCGCCGATGCCATCGCCGCCGCTACGGCACCCGATACCAAGTTGCTGTTCATCTGCAGCCCCAACAACCCCACCGGCAACGCCTTCCCGCTCGAAGAACTGGCGGCCGTCATCCGCACCTTCCCAGGCATCACCGTCCTGGACGAGGCCTATGCGGACTTCAGTGCCAAGGGGTCCCTGCTGCCGCGCCTGGCCGAGTTTCCCCGCCTGGTCATCCTGCAGACCCTCTCGAAGGCTGGCGGCATGGCCGGCCTGCGCATCGGAATGGCCTTCGCCGACCCTTTGATCATCCGTATCCTCGACCAGGTGAAGTATCCCTACAACATCAACCAGCCCGCCCAGGAACTGGCACTTGCCGCCCTGCGGGAGGGCTATGCCGGGCACGTGGCCGAGATTTGCGAACAGCGCGAGCTGCTGGCCCGCCGCCTCGCCGCCTTCTCCTTCGTGCGGAAAGTCCATCCCAGCGACGCCAATTTCCTGCTCGTGCGGTTCGACGATCCGCAGCGCGTCTACGCGAAACTGCTCGCCGACGGCATTATCGTCCGCGACCGCAGCCGTGTGGCACAATGTGAAGGCGCCCTCCGCATCACGGTCGGCACGCCGGAAGAGAACCGGCGTCTGCTCGCCTCCCTCACCGCATACGAAACCCTCAAACCCTGCAAAACAGCATGAAAAAGGCCCTATTTATCGACCGGGACGGCACCCTGCTGGCCGAACCCGCCGACGAACAAATCGACGCACTGGAAAAATTTGCCTTCGTACCCGGTGCCATCTCGGGCATGAAAGCCCTCAGCGGGCTGGGCTATGAACTGGTCATGGTCAGCAACCAGGACGGGCTCGGTACGCCGGCTTTCCCGGAGGAAACCTTCCTCCCCTGTCAGAACCTGCTGCTCGAGACCCTGCGCGGAGAAGGTGTCGTCTTCGACGACATCCTGATCGACCGCAGCTTCCCCGCAGACGAAGCGCCCACGCGCAAGCCCCGCACCGGCCTGCTGACAGCCTATCTGGACGGCAGATACGACCTGGGCGCAAGTTTCGTGATCGGCGACCGCGACAGCGACATGCAGCTGGCGAAGAACCTTGGCGCAACAGGCTTGCAGCTGGGGCCGCTCAGCTGGGCGCAGATTGTCGAGCGGGTGCGCCGCAGCGCACGCCGCGTCACCCTTGAACGCAAGACCCGGGAGACCGACATCCGCGTCAGCGTAGATCTGGACGGCATCGGCGACTCCCGCATCGAAACGGGCCTCCGCTTCTTCGACCACATGCTCGACCAACTGGTCCACCATGGCGGCATCGCGCTCCAGCTGCGCTGCCAGGGCGACCTGGACGTGGATGAGCACCACAGCGTGGAAGACACGGCCCTCGTGCTGGGAGAAGCCCTGCGCCAGGCGCTGGGCGACAAGCGGGGCATCGGCCGCTACGGCTTTGCGCTGCCCATGGACGACTGCCGCGCCCTGGTCCTGCTCGACTTCGGCGGCCGGAGCGAACTCGTCTGGGACGTACGCTTCACCCGCGAATACGTCGGCGACATGCCCACGGAACTGTTCCGCCACTTCTTCCAGTCGCTGGCCAATGCCATGCAGGCCAACCTCTACGTCCAGGCGCGCGGCGGGAACAACCACCACCTGGCCGAGAGCATCTTCAAGGCCTTTGCCCGCTCCCTGCGGCAGGCCGTTGCCCGAAACGTCTTCTCTTACGAACTACCCAGCAGCAAAGGACTCCTATGATCGCCATCGTCGATTATGCGGCCGGCAACATCCGCTCGGTCGCCAACGCCCTCGAAAGACTGGGCGCCCGTTATGAAATCACCGCCGACCCGGCGCGGCTGCGGGCGGCCGGGCGGGTCATCCTGCCCGGTGTCGGCCACGCGGGCCGCGCCCTGGACAGCCTGCGCGAAAAAGGGCTCGTTCCCGTCATCCGCTCCCTGCGCTGTCCCGTGCTCGGTATCTGCGTCGGGCTCCAGGTGCTCTGCCGCGATTCCGAGGAAGGATCCGTGGAAGGCATCGGCGTATTCGATGCGCATGTAAAACGTTTCCCCGACGAGCCGGAGATCCGTGTTCCGCACATGGGCTGGAATGCCCTCGGCAACCTGGACGGGAAACTCTTCAAAGACATCCCCGCCGGCGCGTACGTCTACTTCGTCCACTCCTATTATCCCACCCTCTGCCCCGACACGACGGCAACCTGCCGGCATGGTTCCACGCTGTTCAGTGCAGCGCTCCGCTACGAAAATTTCTACGGGACGCAGTTCCATCCCGAGAAAAGCGGCGCCGTCGGGCAGCAGATCCTTCAAAACTTCCTCAGCCTATGACCGCTATCGTTCCTGCCATCGATATCATCGACGGACGCTGTGTCCGCCTGACCCGGGGTGATTACGCTGCGGTCAAGGTATATGACGCCTCCCCCGTCGACATGGCGCAATGCCTCGCCGACTGCGGTGTGGCGCGCCTCCACCTGGTCGACCTGGACGGCGCCAAAGCGGGCCGGCCCTGCAATCTCTCCACGCTGGAAGCCATTGCCGCCAAGGTCTCCTGCGAACTCGAATGGGGCGGCGGCCTGGCGGCAGACGAAGACCTGCAGCGGCTCTTCGACGCCGGTGCCACCCACGCCATCATCGGCAGCGTAGCCGCCCTCGAGCCCGAACGTTTTGAAGGCTGGCTGGCGCGCTACGGCGCCCGGATGATTCTGGGCGCCGACGTGCGGAACGGCCGGGTCGCCGTGCGCGGCTGGCTGGAGGAATCGGCGATGACCCTCGAAAGCCTGTTCCGCCGCTTCACCGGCCGTCGCAGCGCGCCGCTACGCGAAGCCATTGTCACGGACATCGGCCGGGACGGCATGCTGCAGGGTCCCTCGGTGGGGCTCTACGCCGCTCTGCGCCAAAGTTTCCCCGACCTGACGCTCTCGGCCAGCGGCGGCGTCTCCTCGTTGGACGACCTCCGCGCCCTTGACGCCGCAGGAATCCCGAAGGCCATTGTGGGAAAAGCCATCTATGAAAATCACATCACCCTGAAAGACATTGCCTTATGGTCGCAAAACGCATCATCCCCTGCCTCGATGTCCAAGACGGACAGGTTGTAAAGGGCATCCATTTCGAAGGTCTGCGCCAGGTGGGCGATCCCGTGGAGATGGGGGCCTTCTACGCCCGGGAAGGCGCTGATGAACTGGTCTTCCTCGACATCAGCGCCACGGTCGAGGGCCGCAAGACCTTCGCTTCGCTGGTGGAACGGATTGCCCGAGAGATCGACATCCCTTTCACCGTGGGCGGCGGCATCGCATCGCTCGACGACGCAGCCAGGCTGCTGGACGCCGGGGCCGACAAGATTTCTCTCAACTCCGCCGCACTGGCGGATCCTTCGCTGATCAGCCGCATCGCGGACCAGTACGGCAGCCAGTTCGTGGTGGTGGCCATCGATGCGCGGAAGAGCGAGGATATCCCCAACCCGACCTGGCGCTGCACCACCCACGGCGGCCGCGTCGCCACGGACCGCGAGCTCTTCTCCTGGGCGAAAGAAGCGCAGGAGCGCGGAGCCGGCGAGATCCTCTTCACCTCCATGGACCACGACGGTACGCAGCAGGGCTTTGCCTGCCCGCTCTACGCCCGCCTGCACGAACTGCTGTCCATCCCGGTCATCGCCTCGGGCGGCGCAGGCTGCCTGCAGGACATCGTGGAGGTCCTTACCACCGGCCGGGCGGACGCCGCGCTGGCCGCCAGCATTTTTCACTATGGCACACTCCGCATCCCTGCGGTCAAAGAAGCCCTCCGGGAGGCCGGTGTGCCTGTTCGATTTTCTTAATTTCCAGAAGCGATGCAATTTGACGATTTCAAACTCGAAAAGAACGGCGGGCTGCTTCCCGCCATCATCCAGGATGCCCGCGGCGGCAAGGTGCTGATGCTGGGCTACATGAACCGCGAAGCCTTCGAGAAGAGCTGCGCGGAGGGCCTTGTCACGTTCTGGTCGCGCACGCGCCAGTGTCTCTGGACCAAGGGCGAGACCAGCGGAAACTACCTGCATATCTGCAACATGTACAGGGACTGCGACGACGACACGCTGCTCGTGACGGCCATTCCCGACGGACCGGTCTGTCACCGGGGCACGCGCAGCTGTTTCGACACGCCGGACGCGGAAGGATTTCTGGGCGAGCTCGAGACGATCATCCGACAGCGGCACCGGGATCTTCCGGAAGGGTCCTATACAACGAAGCTCTTCATCAAGGGGGTCAAGGCCATCGCCAAGAAGGTCGGTGAAGAGGCGGCCGAGACAGTTATCGAGGCCGTGGACGGCAACCGGGAGCGCTTCATCTACGAGATGGGCGACCTGTTCTACCACCAGCTGGTGCTGATGGAGCAGATGGGCGTCTCGCTGGCCGACATCGAAAGCGAATTGGCCTTGCGTCACAGATAGTTGACCAGCCTTTTGGCCGCGGAGAAATTGGTGTTTTCATGATATTTTTATATATTTGTAGGAAACACCCAATGGAACGACCATGAAAAAGTTCTTCTTCCTGGCCATGGCGCTGTTCTTCGTCCTGCCCGCCACCGGACAGCCGGACACCCTGACTGCGCCTCAGAAAAACAACCAATTCACGATTGACGCTTCGCACTGGACACGCGGAGAGCTGCGAAAGGGCGGCCTGTCGAACAAGAAAAACAACGGAATGGCCATTTTCATCATGAGCAGCACCATGCTCCAGTTCGACTACCAATACAAGAACCTGGAGTTCATGTTTGCGCCCAAGCATGTCGGCATCTGGGGTGCCAAGGGCAGCGGCGCCATCATCCTGGAAGAAGGATGGTTCTCCCTCCGGCACGAGAAGACCGGCCTGTTCTTCAAACTGGGCCGCCAGAAGTTCGCCTATGACGACCAGCGCATCATCGGTTCCGATGACTGGGTGATGGTTCCCAGCAAGCACGATGCGCTCAAGGCGGGCTGGGAACGCGGCCGACACAAACTCCATTTTCTGTTTGCCTACAACCAGAACGACGTCGACGCCGAGGGCGGCTCGTATTATGTGGACGGCGATCAGCCCTACAAGACGATGCAGACCCTCTGGTACCACGTCGATCCCATCCCCCAGCTGGGCGTGTCCGCCCTCTTCATGAACACGGGCATGCAGGACCTGGCGAAGCCCGACGATGACATCACCCAGTACCAGCAGCTATATGGCTTGTACGTGGACTTCCATCCCAAAAATTTCAGTTTCCAGGCTTCCTACTACCGGCAGATGGGCCGCAACGAATACGAACTCCCGATCCATGCCTGGATGGCAAGTGCGGAAGGGGCCTGGCAGATGAATTCCCAGCTGCGCCTGAACACCGGTTATTTCCACATGAGCGGCGATCCCCGCTTCTATGTGCCGCCGGAGGGCGAGATCGGCGTCGCCCGGAAAACGGAGGTGCGGGGTTTCAACCCCATCTTCGGCTCCCACCACCAGTTCTATGGAGCCATGGATTTCTTCTATGTGACAACCTATTACGGCGGCAATACACCGGGTCTCCAGGATGCCCATCTGGGTGTGCAGTGGGCGCCCGTCAAGCCCCTTCAGATCAATGCGGCCTACCATTACCTGGCCACCAGCGTCGCCATTCAACTATCCGAATGCGGCAGGAGCCTGGGCCACGAAATAGAGACTTCGCTCTCGTGGGATTTCACGAAATTCGTATCGCTGCAAGCAGGCTATTCCTACATGAAAGGAACAGAGACGATGAAAATCCTGAAACGGACCAGCAACGAGAACAACACGCACCTCCACTGGGGGTGGATCATGATCTCCGTCACTCCGGAATTCTTCAAAATAAAGTGGTAAGAGTGCGATCCCGCGGCATCAGCCGCTAGCGGAGACCGAGCGGGTCGGCTTGGGGTAATAGCCGGTCGGAGCGGCAGGTCTGGGCGGAGCCCAGTAGACACAAGTGCGGATGATGGGACTCGAACCCATACGCCTTTCGGCACCAGATCCTAAGTCTGGCTTGGCTACCAATTACAACACACCCGCAGGTAATCCACCGCAAAGATAATTATTTTTCCAAAACCAGCAGGGCCCAGTCGTCGCGCGTACGGCGGGAGACTTCGTGCAGGCCCAGCGAAGCGGCCTTTTCGAGCAGCATAGGAATGTCGGCGGTATAGAAGCCGCTCAGTAGGATGCGGCCGCCCTGCGGCTTGAGCGCGCGGACATAGGTCGCCATGTCGGCCAGCAAAATGTTGCGGTTGATGTTGGCCAGGATCCAGTCGTACTGCCCGCGGATGAGCACGGAGGCGTCTCCATACACCACGATGAGCTTGTGCGGGACACGGTTGCGACGGGCGTTGGCCCGGGCCGACATCACGCAGCGCGGATCGATATCCACGGCATGCACGGGCACGGCGGCACCCAGCTTCGCAGCCAGGATGGCCAGGATGCCCGTTCCGGTACCCATGTCGAGCACGGCCTTGCCACGCAGGGCCTTCCGGTCTTCGAGCAGCTGCTCGATGATCATCGAGGTCGTCTGGTGATGGCCGCTGCCGAAACTCATCTGCGGATCGATGACGATGTTGTAACGGGTCTTCGGCAGGTCCTTATGGTAGATCGCCTTGACCGTGACTTCCTCACCCACCACGACGGGTTCGAAATTGCTTTCCCAAGCGGCGTTCCAGTTCTGCTCCTTCACGAGCTCCACCGAATGCGACACCCGGAAATCCGCCGAGTCGAAGGCGCTGAGCATTGTCTTGAGCATGGGCTCGGAGAACTGTTCCTGCGGGATGTAGGCATTCAGGAAAGGCGCCTCGACGGTGAAGCTGTCGAAGCCCAGATCGGCGATCTCCGCCTCGACGATCTCCGCCCGCTCTTCACTGAACGGATCGATCTTGATATGTACGGCAATGTAGTCCATATATGCTGGGATTAAAATTTATATCATCGTGGCGATGTTGGTCGTGAAGAGTTTCACGGCCATCGCCAGCAGGATGATACCGAAGATCTTGCGGAGAATGTAAATGACGGTCGGGCCGAGCACGCGCTCGACCCAGTCGACGTATTTGAGCACGAAGAAGACCACTACCATGTTGAGGGCGATGGCCACGATGATGTTCTGGATCGAATACTCTGCACGCATTGAAATCAGCGTGGTCAGCACGCCGGCACCCGCAATGAGCGGGAAGATGATGGGGACGGCATTGGCGGCGGAGGCCGGGCCGTCGTTGTTGATGATCTCGCGGCCTAAGATCATCTCCATGCCGTAGATGAAGATGACGATGGAGCCCGCGACAGCGAAGGAGTTGATCTCCACGCCGAAGAGGGACAGAAGGCCTTCGCCGGCAAAGAGGAAGGCCACGAGGATGACGAAAGAGATGAGCGAAACGCGCAAGGGGCTGATCTTGGCGCCCTTGCTGCGCAGGTCGATGATGATGGGAATCGACCCCGTGATATCGATGATGGCGAAGAGCACGATGAACGCGCTGATGATCTCCTTGAAGCTGAAACTCATATCTTTGTCAATTTAGGTGCCGCAAAAATACAATAATTTTCTATATTTGCAGATTGTCTTGTACTCCGAACGATAATCATAACTAATTAAACATACCATGAGAAAGAAAATCGTAGCTGGCAACTGGAAGATGAACACCACCGTTGCCGAAGGTGTTGAACTCGCCAAAGGCATCGTCGCCAAAGTCAATGAGATCTCCAAGGGCGTGACCCTCGTCGTCGCACCGCCGTTCACCCACCTGGCCTCCGTGGCCGAGGTGCTCAAGGACAGCCCCGTCTGCCTCTCGGCCCAGAACTGCGCCGACCAGCCGAAGGGCGCCTTCACCGGTGAGGTGTCGGCCGAGATGCTCAAGAGCGTTGGTTGCTGCTACACCATCCTCGGACACTCCGAGCGCCGCCAGTACTACGGCGAGACCTCTGCCAAACTCGTCAAGAAGATCGCCCTGGCCCTCGAGAACGGCTTGAAAGTGATCTACTGCGTGGGTGAGAAACACGAAGATCGTTCCATGGGCAACCATTTCGACGTCGTCTCCTCCCAGATTTCCGAAGTCCTCTTCGATCTGACGCCCGAGCAGATGAAACACGTCGTCATCGCCTACGAGCCCGTCTGGGCCATCGGTACCGGCGTGACCGCCACCAGCGAGCAGGCACAGGAAATCCACGCCTTCATCCGCGAGACCATCGCCGCCCACTTCGGCGAAAAAGTAGCTGAAGACACCACCATCCTCTACGGCGGCAGCTGCAAGCCTTCCAACGCGAAGGAACTCTTCGCCTGCCCCGACATCGACGGCGGCCTGATCGGCGGCGCGTCCCTGAAAGCCGACGACTTCATCGCTATCGCCCAGGCCTGGTAAAGCGCCTGATGCCAGAAAAAAAAAGCGGTTGCGTTTTGCGCAACCGCTTTTTTGTATGCCCATTGGGAGTCCTAGATGCCAAACTCCTTGGCGTGCTTCTCATAGAGCCGGCGGATGGCGTTGGCCAAGCGTTTGACACCTTCCACGATCTTTTCGTCGGAAGCGAAGGAGAAGTTCATGCGCAAGGTGTTCTTGCCGGAACCGTCGCAGTGGAAGGCCTCGCCGATGACGAAAGCCACGTCCTCCTTGATGGCGATGTCGAAGAGTTCGCGGGTGTCGTACTGCTTCGGCAGCTTGAGGAAGAGGAACAGGCCGCCGTCGGGGTTCGTCCATTTCACGCCGGTCGGCATATATTTCTCGAACGCCTGGATCATCAAGTCTTTCTTCCGCTTGTAGAGCGCACAGGTCTTCTTCAGGTTCTCGTCGTAGATACCGGAAGCCAGGTATCTGGCCGCCACCAGCTGCGTGAAGGCCGGCGTGCAGAGGTCCGCCGACTGCTTGGCCACGATGAGGCGGTCGATGATATTGGTGGGCGCCACCACCCAGCCCAGGCGGAAGCCCGGGACGAAAGTCTTGGAGAAGGTGCCCAGCATGATCACGCGGTCGGGCGCCATCGAGTACATCGAAGGCAGCCGTTCGCCCGAGAAGCGAATGTTCTTGTACGGGGTATCTTCGACGATCAGCAGGTCGTACTTCTGGGCCACTTCGACAGCGTATTCCCGCTCCTCAATCGACATGGTCTCACCGGAGGGGTTCTGGAAGTCCGGGATCGAATAGAGGAATTTCGGCTTCTTGCCCGTAGCGCAAAGCACGTTGCAGGCTTCGTCCAGGCCGAGGTTGTGGCGCAGGCCGTAGGGCTGGCCCTGGTACGACCAGAAGGCCTGAAGCGCGCCCAGGTAGGACGGCAGGCCGCAGACCACCACGTCGCCCGGATTGATGAAGACGCGGGACACCAGGTCGAGTGCCTGCTGCGACGCCGTCGTGATCAGGATGTTTTCGACCGGGATGTCCAGTCCTTCTTCCCGCTTGTACAGCTTGGAGATTTCCTTGCGCAAGGCCAGGACACCGTCGGTACTGCCGTACTGCAGCGCAGCATTACCGTCCTTGTCGAGCACTTCCTGCATGATCTTCTTCAGGTCTTCCATCGGGAAGGTTTCCGGGTTGGGGAAGCCGCCGGCGAAGGAGATGATCTCGGGACGGGTCGCCACGCTCAGTAGGTCGCGGATCTGGGAACGACGCATGCTCAGGGCATTGTTGGAAAGAAGGGGGGTAATATCCATGATTTTTATAGTTTTATTTCGTTTCTCTTGCAAATATAACAAATCAAAAGTAAAAACCATAATTTTTCGTCCAGTTTTCAACGAGATTTTTTTATTCCCGTCCGTTCAAAAAAAATGTTATATTTGCAGGATATGAAAAACCTTTACTTGATCGACGGCCACTCCCTGATCTTCAGGATGTACTACGCATTCCTGCGCCGGCCCATGATCAATTCAAAGGGAGAGGACACTTCCATCCTCTTCGGGTTCACCAAATACCTGCTCGAACTCATTGCCCGGGAGCAGCCCACGCACCTGGCCGTGATGTTCGATCCCCCGGCCAAGACCTTCCGGCACGAACTCTATCCGGAATACAAGGCCACCCGCACCGCCACGCCCGAACTCGTGAAGGCGGCGCTGGAACCCCTGACGGAAATCGTGCGTGCCCTCGACATCCCGGTGCTCATGAAGCCCGGCTTCGAGGCCGACGACGTGATCGGTACCCTCGCCCGGCGCTTCGCCGCACCGGACTGCGACGTCTTCATGGTAACACCCGACAAAGATCTCGGCCAGATCGTGGACGACCACGTTTTCCAATACAAGCCCGGCAAGGGCGGCGGTGAAAACGAAATCGTCTCGAAAGAGGCCATCTGCGCCCACTACGGCATCGACGATCCCCTGCAGATCATCGACATCCTGACCATCTGGGGCGATACCGCCGACAATGTGAAAGGCGTAGACGGCGTGGGAGAAGTGGGCGCCCGCAAACTCGTGGCCAAGTACGGCAGCGTGGAAGGCATCGTGGATCACCTCAATGAGCTCACGCCCAAGCTCCAGGCCGCCTTCCGCGACGCACTCCCCCATCTCGGCCTGAGCAAGACCCTGGTCACCATCAAGACCGACGTGGACATCGCCGCGGACGAAACGAGCCTGCAGCTCGGCCAGCCCGATGCACAGCAGGTCGCGGCGCTGTTCGACCACTATGAATTCAACTCCCTGCGCGGTCTCGTGCCGAAACTGGCGCCGGTCCCTGAAAAGAAACGCGAGACCCTGCGCTGCCAGTCGGTATCCGCCACGACCCTCCTGCAGGAAGCCCGCCGCAGCGGCCGTGTGGCCGTGCGTCTGGGAGACCCCATAATCCTGGCCTGCGGCGACAACTACTGCAGCCTGCCACTGGCCCAGGCCGCTCCCCTGCTCTCCGACCCGGCCGTGGAGAAATGCGGCTTCGGCCTCAAGCACACCGCCCTTCAGGGCCCGCTCTACGACGTGGAGATCATGCACTACCTCCTCAATCCGGAGCGCAGCCACAAGCTCGACACCCTGGCAGCCCACTACCTCGACGCAGAGCTGACCGAAGCGGCGCAGGACGGCCAGATGATGCTTTTCGACTTCGAAGACAAAGCTGCCGCCCGCGAATGCGTGGCCGCCGGCCGCATCGAGCCCTTCCTCCGCCAGGAGCTGCAGGAACAGGGCCTCTGGGAGCTCTATACCCGCATCGAGATGCCCCTGATCGGCATCCTGGCGCGCATGGAAGCCGACGGTGTGAAGATCGACCCGCAGCTGCTGGCCGAATACAGCCGCGTGCTCTCGAAAGAGCTGGTGCAGATCGAGCAGGAGGCACGCGAACTGGCCGGCGAACCGACCCTCAACCTCTCGTCGCCCCGCCAGATCGGCGTGGTGCTCTACGAGAAGCTCGGCCTGAACCCCCGCGCGAAGAAGAACCAGCGCGACAACTACCCCACCGACGAAGAGACCCTCACCGAGATGGCGGACCGCCATCCCATCATCGGCAATATCCTGGAATTCAGGGCCGTCAAGAAGCTTCTTTCGACTTATATCGACCCGTTGCCGGCCCTTGCCGACCCTCGCGACGGAAAAGTCCATACCACCTATACCCAGGCCCTCACCGCCACGGGGCGCCTGAGCAGCGTCAAGCCAAACCTGCAGAACATCCCCATCCGCACCAAGCGCGGCATGAAGATCCGCGAGGCCTTCGTGCCCAGCGACCCGGACGGCTGGATCGTATCGGCCGACTACTCGCAGATTGAGCTGCGGCTGATGGCCCACCTGAGCGGCGACGAGCACCTGGTGGCGGGTTTCGCCCACGGCGCCGACGTGCACCGCGCCACAGCTGCCCGCATCTTCCATGTAGCCCCCGAACAGGTCACGGCCGAGCAACGGCGGCACGCCAAGGTGGCGAACTTCGGCATCATCTACGGCATTTCCGCCTTCGGCCTGTCGCAGCGCATGGGCATCTCGCGCACCGAGGCCCGCGACTTCATCGAAGAATATTTCAAGAGCTATCCCGGCGTCAAGGCCTACATGGACCGCGTCATTGCCGAGGCCCGCGAGAAGGGATATGTCGAAACCCTTTTCGGGCGCAAGCGTTTCCTGCCCGACATCAACAGCAAGAACGCCATCGCCCGCGGCCTGGCCGAGCGCAACGCCATCAACGCCCCCATCCAGGGCGGCGCGGCCGACATCATCAAGCTGGCCATGATCGCCGTCAGCCGGCGGCTCGATGCCGAAGGGCTCCGCAGTCGCATGGTGCTGCAGGTCCACGACGAACTGGTGTTCGACGTGGTACCTGAGGAGCGCGACCGGATCGTGGAACTTGTCAAACAGGAGATGGAAAGCGTCTGCACGCTGAAAGTCCCCTTGCTTACCGAATGTAACTATGGCAAAAACTGGAGAGAAGCCCACTAAGGTCCGGATGGAGGACCACGCCCTCGTGGAACTGGCGCTGAAACGCGACCAGGGGGCCTTCTCCCAGCTGCTGGAGAAGTACCGCAGCTCGCTCATGGCCCATATCCTGAAATACGTCTCCGTGACCGAAGATGCCGAGGACATCTGCCAGCGCAGCTTCGAAAAGGCGTTCATGAACATCGATCGCTACAACCCGCAGTACGCCTTCTCCACCTGGCTCTACAACATCGCCCAGAACGAAGCCATCGACCACCTGCGCCGCAGCCGCGCCACCATCAACTCCGTTCCCATCTCGTCGGAACACGAGGCGCTCGAGGTGCTCTCCGGCAGCACGCCCGAAGAAGATTTCATCATCGTCCAGGCGGTGCGCGACCTGATTGCCAGCATCCAGAACCTGCCCGACAGCTACCGGCAGGTCGCCGAGCTGCGCTTCATCAAGGACTACGCCTACGAAGATATCGCCCAGGAGCTTGAACTGCCCCTGGGAACCGTCAAGACCCGCATCAACCGGGCCCGCAAACTCTTGGAAAAAATGGTGGAAAACCCCTCCGATGGAAGCGCTGACTAAGTATTTCCCCAACCTGAGCGAGCGCCAGCAGGCGCAGTTCCGCACGATGGAGGAGCTCTATCGTGAATGGAACGAACGCATCAACGTGATCTCGCGGAAGGACATGGACAACCTGCTGACGCACCACATCCTCCACTCGCTCGCCATTGCCAAGCTGGTGGATTTCCCAGCCGGCAGCACGGTGCTCGACCTGGGCACGGGCGGCGGCTTTCCCGGCATCCCGCTGGCCGTCCTCTTCCCCGATGTCCACTTCACGCTCTGCGACTCCATCGGCAAGAAAGTCAAAGTGGCCCAGGCGGTTGCCGACGGACTGGGGCTCGACAACGTGACCTGCGTGCAGGCGCGTGCCGAGAGCCTGCCGGGGAAATTTGACTACGTGGTGTCCCGCGCCGTCACCGACCTGTCCACCTTCTATCCCTGGGTGAAAGGCAAGTTCACGAAGGCCGTCTGCTACCTCAAGGGCGGCGACCTGGACACCGAGATCGCGGACTGCGCCCGGCGCTGCCGCCTCGACCGCGGAAAGTTCTATGTGGCACCAATTTCCAACTGGTTCGACGATCCCTGGTTCGAGGAGAAGAAGATTGTGATAATCTCCCAATAAAAATTTGTAAATTAAAGGAAAAGCCTTATCTTTGCGCTCCCAAATCAGCATACAAGATTAAACAGATATGAAACGTACATTTCAACCTTCCCAGCGCAAGCGCCGCAACAAACACGGTTTCCGTGAAAGAATGTCCACGCCCAACGGACGTCGCGTCCTTGCTGCACGCCGTCGTCACGGCCGCAAGAAACTGACCGTCTCTTCCGAAGACCTTTGGTAAGAACGAGTCGGAAAGAACTGTTGGAGCTTTATGAGGCGCCCCTGCAGGAGTTGCAGGCGGCGTCTTCTTTTGTACGCAAAAACCTCAACGGCGACCATATCTGGTACAACCGCAACTTTCACATCGAGCCCTCGAACATCTGTGCCCACCGCTGCAAGTTCTGCTCCTACCGGCGCGACGACGCGTCGCAGCCCGGCGCCTGGAGCATGGGCCTCGACGACATCCTTCCCTACTGCGAAGCGAAGTTCGAGCCGGGCATGACCGAGATCCACATCGTGGGCAGCGTACATCCTGAAAAATCTTTTGATTATTACCGGCAGATCATAGCATTGGTGCACGGCTTTGCGCAGGAGCACGGTACGCCGCAGCGGCCCGTCACCGTGAAGGCCTACACGGCCGTCGAGATCGACGACATGTGGTATGAGCACTATGTCGTGTTCGGCGGGAACGAGAAGCCGCAGAAGGTCGTCGAGTTCGCGATCTACGACAGGCTGACGGGCTATGTCATCTGCCACCTGACGAAGCCGGTCGTCAAGGGCTGGGACGACGAGACGCGCAAGACCTTGAAGTCGGCGTGGGTGAACTACCTCTACCAGTATCTTTTCTGTGTCGTGGGTCTGCCGCGCGGCGTCCGCGTCATAATCAAGGGCGAGCACGGCACGGCGAGCCTCGACACGCAGGCGGCAAAAAGCGAAGTGTACGTCATCACCAAGGTTG
>CAJODQ010000017.1 GCA_905233345.1 uncultured Bacteroidales bacterium | reverse complement strand
CGCTTCTGCTGCTTGCCCGGAATAAAGGTAACCGAGTCAAGGGCGGCGTCATACTTCCATGCACCGTCAACGATGACGAAACCGTTGTACTTTGACCAGGCGGCCGGATCATTGTCTTTCGTTGTATGGTTCGCCGCCGTGTCCGGGTCGGAGTTCCGGATCCGGCTGATGTAGATGGCCGGATACTGGATGATCTTCACGGTCTGCTGGTACTCGTCGTTGTCGACATGCCGGATGCGGAAAGTAATCGTGTAGGGCGAATAGTCGAACAAGGCATCCTGGTAGTTGTTGTTGAGCGTATGACGGAACTCGATCTCCGTGCCGCTGTCATGCAGCCAACTGCCGTAGTAAGATGCATCGTACTTCAGATACTTGGTACCTGCCGTCGAATCGATCACGACACCGCCCAGGGTCGGCGTACCGGCCGCTGCGCTGCCGTAGTAGGGCCGCGTCACGGAAATGCTGTCGAGCGTCAGGGGATGGCTGGACACATACGCGATATCCAGCTCGTTCTGATTGTAAATCTCCCAGGTTTCATGGTCGACGGCCAGGTAACGCGAGCTGCCCACCTCGGCCTGCCGGACCACCACGTCGCGGTCCTGCCAGTACACGACGTGGCTGGAACCCTGAATCGTTACCGGCGTCTCTTCGGTCAGCGCGCCCAGGATCTTGACATCCAGGCCCAGATGATACCAGCGGTTGGACTGGAACTGCTTTCCGAAATCGGCAGGCATCATGACCTTATAGTAACATTGCTTCTGGGTCGAGGTGATGTGGATATCATTCACGTCGTCGTGGTACTCCTCCCGATACCAGGGGACGATCAGCTTGAGGTCTGGCTCCTTCGTCGGCGCCACGCCGGAACCGGGTTCCCAGCGCTGGGGATACATATACATGGGGAAGGTCTCATAATACCCGTCCACGCTCTTGCCAACCAATGGGGAATAATTGCCCTGACGGTCTTTGGACACAAAACGCATCCAATTATCATAATACGAGAAATACTTCATGTTCGACGGAACGCTGTCGCGGCCACCCAGGCGGACCGTGTTCACACCGTTTTCCAGATAGAGCACCATGCCGTCGAGCATAGGCCGCCAGACTTCGGGCACCGACACATCGTTCAAACCTTTCTGTAGGGCCAGGTGAACCGTATCCTGCACACGGACCGCGACGGTCATTTTGCTGGCATAGCGTTCCAGGCGGACGGTGTCCTGGCAGACCAGGTCGGCGTTTCGCCCGATCAATTCCAGCACCTTGACGCCCCGCATCATGAAACGATCCTGCCGGTGATCTGCCGGGGCGACGAACTCGGCACTCACGGCCAAGGCTTCCAACTGGGCGAACGTCGGCGTGTTCGAAGGCGCCGGAATCGAGTTGCCCGGATAATTGGCAATGGCCAGCACTGTCATCTTGTCCTGCCCTTCCCCGCTGGTCGGGAACAACTGTCCGATGGACGTTGCCGAAAGGTTCATCTGGAAAGAAGCTTCGTTCTGCTCGCCGGAAGACAGGCGGTAGTGCAGCCTGGCGGCCGACGTGTCTTTCCACGCGGCAGGATCCTCCGACGGAATCTTCCCTGAGAAAAAGTAGAAATCCACCCAGGAAATCAGGTTCTCACGATAACTGCGCACGCCCGGTTCCGTACTCTCCGCCTTCGTCCTGACCGCATCATCGCAGACCAGCGTCAAGACGATGCCGGAAGGGGCCGTCCGGGGCTCCAGCATCTGCACGCAAGCGGTCAGCAAGACCGTCGCCAGGCAAAAGATGAGGGTACGCACGCTTCTCATGGCATCAAGGGATGATAAAATGGTATTCATCATCGATCAACTCCGAATCCGCAGCGATTCTCCGGGGCTGACCGTTTTCCATCACTTCTATTTCGAACGAGAGCTTGATCGCCTTTCTCCCGCTCTGGCTTCCCGGCGCAGGGTTCTTTCGCTTGACCGTGATGCCGATCAAGCCCGGGATCCCGCTGTTTTCATCGACACGGCGGTCAATTATTTTCGTAGTCATGGATATGTCGAACCACTTCGTAACATACGTAGCGTCGGCCGTATCTGCCTCGAAAACAGCCTTTTCGTCCGGCAACAGCTTGGGCCAGAATTCGGCCGTGTCAACCGCCACCGGCGTGACGATCAGTTTCCCGTTTTGCGGCGCGTAGATCACCACGCGCCCCGTGACGCCCTTGTCCCCTGCCGGAACCGGTACGTTGAACCATTTCTTCTGGGGCTTGCCATTGCTTTTCGGTATGACATTGCCATTGTAATACCGCAAGCTGTCAGCCTGCATATCGGCGTCCGTGAGGAACTTGCCGTCCTGGTCCACATTGACCATGACCGTATCCATGATGTTCACCTCCTGCCGGGTCCAGGGCACCACCCAATCGTCCAGCCGCACGTCGACCTCCATGTGCTGCCCGATCATATAAGCATAGACCGTCCAGGAATGGTTGCGGTAGAAATTGGTCCGGTCGGGGAATCCCAGGCCGGCCATGGTAAACTCCACACTCTGGGAGGGTTTGACGATCTGGTCTTTGTTATCCCGCTGGCCATTGTAATAAATCCTGCCTTTGATCGGCTTGTCGCTTTCCCGCAGATACAGGATTTTCACTGTCGGCTTGTTCTGACTGCCTGTCTGCGCAAGCAGCTGCTGGAGATAGTCGTCAAAGAATTGCGCCGACATATTCCGCATCACCTCGCTGTTGCTGCACAGTATCGTAGGATCGTCCATTTGTCCGATATTTCCTTCCAGTCCGGAGTAATACGAACCCCAGCTCAGCGTTTCATAACCTCTACTCTCCGGCAGTTTGATAGTACTGGCGTCTTCCCGAGGAAAAACGTAAGTTTCTGTAGGAATCAGACCCGGATCGTCGAGGTTGTCGAAATTGAACAGCACGACACTGTCGATGGCATTGCCCGTCATGCCCGTGGCCTGGGCGAAGAGAAAACGCATGCGAGCGACGGAGCGCGTCAGTTCCATCTCCGGCCAGACGCGGCCCATTTCTTCCATGCGCGCGTCTGTTGGATTCGGATCGGTCTTCAAGAAAGCAATGTCATAACCATTTCCGCGATTGTCGAAGAAGCATGCCAGTGGAAGACCGGTGGAGGGAATCACAGAAGAGGCATCGGCATTGACACCAAAATAGTTTCCCTCAAATACCAAATCACGCATCTCGCTCCTTCTCTTGACGCCGACATTCTCCAATCCGATGGATGCTCCGTTCCCCAGCGCATAAAAATCCAGTTTCAAGGCTTCATCCGAACGCGAGAGGACATAATCCGGGATGTGCAGGCTCACCTGAATGCTCGAACCAGCACCAGACGAGGACAGCACGTTGACATTCGGCACGTTCAGATAGGCAATGGAACTTTCTTGCCGGAACAGCTCTTTTTCTGCATCGGACATCGCCTGTTCCGACTTATCCGGATGGGAGAAGGCCCATACTTGCAGTGAATAGAGCGCTGATTCAGCAGCCAGTCCCGTCACCGGTCCGTCGGAAATGGCTTTCGTGGCCGTCTTGACACCGGCCGGCAAATAGATCTGCAGCGGAAGTTCGACCCCTTTCCCATTGCGCCGATCCTCCCGTCCAAGCGGTTCTACACACCCCGCCCCGACGAAGGCCGTCAAAGCCATCGTCAGCAACGCAAGCAGGATATGAGAACTTTTTGTCATAGATAAAAACAGATTTATAAATCAGGGGTTTGGCTCATGCCTTCCGTCCAGTTGAGCATTACGGTGACTCCCACGACCGTCGAGTCGGACGGCTGTTCCGGAAATTCGGGGTCAGGTCCCGGAATGTATGGCGGGTGCGGCGGCGTGTTCATGAAACTGCCATTGGCGGTAAGCCAGCCTTTGACAATCATCAACTGGCTGGATTCCAGCGGTTTTCCGATATAGATCTCGTTGCGCGTCACAGTGCCGTCGGCCAGGGTCGCATAGAGGTTGATGGTCCAGATGATCGGGTACGTACCAATCACCGCGGAACCCACGCTCGGGCTCGGAAAGCCCACGGCGCAGACCATGAGCGGAAGTTTCGTCCAGCGCTCCCAGAAAATATCGTAGAGGAAGCGATCCGTCTCTTCACTGCCCGTTTCACTGCTGTTGACATAGGGTGAAGCATCGATCAGCTTGGCCTCCAGTTCATGGTGCTGGTCGAAGGAATAGGCGCTGTCAAGGATACGGAACGAATCGGCCAGGCCCGAGAACGTGGCCCGGAGGTTCTTCACTTCGCAGGAGTCACAGTTCAGCGCCACGACCGCCACGGCATTGGCCATATGGAAATGAAGGTCGAACTGCTGCTCATCCCGATCCCGCACCAGCATGCGCTGGCGAGCCGCATACACGGCCTCCGGATGGGACTGAACCCTGCCATTGGACGATTTCTGCACCAGCGACAGCGCATAGCCGTCGTCTTCGTTCTGCAACGACAGCATCGGCACGGCCGACAGGTTCGCCGCAGCGGCAACCCGATAGTCCGACGCCGGCACCCGCAGCGAGAAGACCCCCTGCTCCGCATCCATTACAACTGATTCGCGGTAGGTCATCTTGCCCCGGCGGCGCTGGTCATAGAACAGCATCTCCACGTCGTGCGCGTCCTCCACGAAGACATCGGAAAGATAGTCTTCGAGGGCGGCCCGCAGCGGCAGGTCATGCAGCGTACCGAGTTTGTCGTCCATTTCCTGGTCCTTGTTGCTGATCAGTCTGACCGTGCAGGTCAGGCTCATTTCTTCCGGACAGTCTTTCTGCCGCTCGTCGATCAGGGCGCAAGCCCCCGTGGCCGCCGACAGAACGGCGGCCGAAAAGACCACGGCCGAAATCCGGAAGAAACGTCTCACTCCAAAACAGGTTTAGCGGGTTCCAAGAGCGGCCTCATAATTAAGCCCAGCCTCCCATCTCAGGTCGACGGCCATACCCAGTGAAATCTTGGCCGACCGAAGGTCCGGAATCGAAACATAAGCATGGCTCAAGGCTGCCGGACCGAAGCGGAAATCCACGCCGGTCTTGATGTCCTGAACAAAGACACGGCGGATGCGCCGCGATTCTCCCGTGTCAGGGTTGTACGGCGGCAACAGATAGTGATTGTTGTAACCACCGTCCTTGAAAACGTTATCCCAGAAAGTTTCTTCCAAACCACCCATAGACGGCGTCGGGGTCAACTTGGCGAACAGGTAGAAAGCAGCTCCGTCCCGGATCAGGCCCTGCTCGCCCCAGAAATCCTGTCCCAGATGATTCACAAATTCCAATGCGACATACACATCTCCTTGCGGATCGTCATTGCTCGCATACGGATTGACATTGTCGTATACCAGTGTATAGTTTGTAAAGCTGTTATTTTTTGCCGTACCTCCAACCCAGAGTTCGCCCGCGGACTTGGTATTGATGGCAATTCCACAGGTATCCTTCCCCGTATTCTTTTCTGAAAGACGATAATTGACCTTGTCGTAGATGATGGCATTCATTCCGGCCGCAACGCCATCTTTTTTCTTCAACAAATAGTCCCATCCCACCTGCTCCGGCTGGCCGCCGATCAGGATGCCGGTCCATTCCAAATAATGCGTTTCGTCGAGCGTGAAGGATTTTGTCTGGTCCGCCATGGCCGAACCGTTATCGGTCAATCCGATTGTCGTCGTAAAAACCAATTTCGAACAAAGCAGGGAAACGCCGTACTGGATGGTATTGGTCAGCGCAATGCCACGGGTACTGCTCGTAATGGCAGAACCGTCTGCTTCCCAGCCGGAGCCATTCCACCTGTCGCTCCCATACCAATCTGAATAATCGGACGGATAACTGGCATTCGTCAATGTGTTGGAATTGTTGGTACGGATCGAGCTGTTGCCATAGTAGCACAATTCTGGTGAATAGGTATAAATACCCTCTCCGGAGCCATGCAACAACGTATCGAGCGCTCTTGTATACTTAATTTGCGGAATAATAGTCTTAGGAGCGCCGGTGGGTGGTATCATGATCGGACTCCCAGCGCCGATGGTTACGGCACCCAGCGGCAGATGCATATTCACAGGGTATTCATCCAACTTAAAACTATCATATGCATTTGTATTGATGTCAAAATAAGTACGCACGGTGCTGACGGATTTCCACAATCTTTCACCCGTGAGGGAAATGGTAGCATCCGTAAACTTCTCGACACTGGAAGTCAGTTTTTTGAAATAAATCTGCGCAACCGCCTCCTGA
Source organism: uncultured Bacteroidales bacterium (assembly GCA_905233345.1). GTDB lineage: Bacteria > Bacteroidota > Bacteroidia > Bacteroidales > UBA932 > Cacconaster. The sequence continues at coordinate 60,146 of CAJODQ010000017.1, read as the reverse complement.
ATATTCGTCGGGGTCGCATCAGCGCCGGATTTTGCAATATTATATATATCGGACAGCACGCGTGCACAGGAAGAACCGGATCCGGCAGAGACTGCATACCGACCCGAAGAAAGAGACAAAAACAGTTTTCCCAGGATTTTTTCCATCTCGGAAGCAGCCAGGTTGTTCCCGAGTGGCGACTGGGGATTATTGTCTTCCCCTGCAACTTTGAAGTCTGCCAAATACAGCCTCTCAGTAAAAGTATATGTAGAAACCGACTGGTCCGCATTGACAAATGTAACGGTAGGGTTCGCCAGCGTTGAATCGAACCAATTGGTCGACGTCTCTGAAGAAACGCTGGTTCTTAAGAGGCCATTCAGCACACCGGAGATCATTTGCTGCATAGCCTTGAAGGCGTTGGTATCGGCATCGGCCAAACGTCTTTCGGCCATTGAGCCGATTGCCCCGGCCAGATCCATATAATTATCTGACGTAGTCGTATATTCCAGACTACCATACAACTCCTTGTCGTCCAAACCCGTAATATGTTGTTTCGCAGCCTTGGCATAGAAAACCAGCTCGTTCGTACCGACGGGCAGGTTGATCTCAACGATTCGCGTTCCTCCCTCTTGACCAGCAGGAATGGCGCTTTTAGCCAAAATGGAGGAAAAATCGCGATAGGTTGTGGCCGTAAAAGCCTGCACCATTTTTCTTTTTGCACGCGCCGTACTCGTCGTAACCGTCGAATCGATCAGGCCGAACAGCGAGGCATTGTCAATACCGCGGAAATTACCGTTTGCTTGCACATTAGTGTCGGCCTGTTTGGTACTCGGATTTGAGGATTCCGACAACGCGGAGATGTTGAACACAAACTGCGTGTTGATCGTGTTGTCCACCGGGTTGAACGTCGGACTCACGTTCTGCTGTTCCACGCAGGCTGTCACTCCGAAGAGGGCTGCGAGACCCAGCGTGATGATAAGTGTTTTTTTCATAATTGTAATGGATGTGTTGATTATATTATTCTTTCTTGTCGATGGTAAACACGACGTTCACGCCGACATTCGGCAGCAAAGCGGCGCCGGAGCGGGAGCCGGTCGACTGGCCGCAGTGCTCGCAGCGGAACGTGTCGTCGGCATAGCGGCCGCCCGCCACGCCCAGCAGGCCTTCGATGCGCCAGTGACGGCCCAGCGGGAAGGCATAGCCGTAGAACACGCCGCCGCCCAGCAGGTCACCCTGCAGGCGCTGGTCGCGCACGTCGGGATAGATTCCCCAGGGGAAGTCGAGCCCCGCCGCGTTGTAATGCAGCCAAAGCAGGTTCGCGCCGAAGAAATGCCCGCGGCTCACCGTTTTCAGGTAGTATCGGAACTCCGGCGTGACGGACAGGTTGCGCCATTTCTTGACCAGGGCCTCATCATGGTCCCAGAAGAAGAAGCGGTCCCAGGGCTTGAAACCGAAGCCGAGGCCCAGGCTCGCATGACGGCCCAGCGCGAATTCAACGCTGAGGTTCATGGTACCCGTGGCGTCGTAGGCCAGGTTGTTGCGGATAGAGAAGACCGCTGCCGGGTTGTGCGGACGATAGACGATGGCCGGTTCCTGGTGGCGGATGACGCCCGTGGCCTGTCCGCTCCGGGTCAATGTGTCGAGGACCTGGGACAACACATCGTCCGCCCGGGGCGCAGGAGCCCCCTGGGCGAAAGAGCCTGTTGCAGCGATCGTGTTGAAAAAGAAGCCTAAAATCGCTGTTGCCAGTACCTTACGGATACTTGTCATTACTTTGTCGGGCAACTTGTTCATAGTTCACTTACAAGTGCTAGTATCTTTAACATACAAAATTATAGAACAATTAGAATCGATGGTGTCTTTTTCGGGACTTTTTAGCTATTTTTTGTTCAAAAATTAGCACCCCCCCCCGGAAAAAACAGGCCATCTATCGCTAGACGGCCTGTTTCACAGCTATTTACAGTGATTTCTTTCACGAAAAGATCAAGGGGTAGCGGTTTGAATGGTCCAGCCTTCCGGAATACCGAACTTATCGCGAGGAAGCAGATTGACCGGCGCATCGGCGTTCATGACGAAGACGCAGCCCCTGGCGACAGCGTCGTCCCCGCTCGGGACGTTCTGCATCCAGCCGTCGTTGCTGGACTTGAAGGCACTCTCGATGTAATTGGTACCCATCATCTTCACCCAGGTCAGGGACGTGCAGCCCCAGAACATACGCTGATAGCACTCTGCGACGATGGTTGTGGCAGGCAGCACAGGACCTCGCTCCAAGGAGGAGCAGTTATAGAAGAAATTCCGGTAGCAAGTCGCCGCCAGCTTCGTGGCCGGCAGTATCTCCGGTCCGTGCAGCAGGTTCTTGCAACCGTCGAAGAAGGATTTGTAGCAGCCCGGCTCGCAGGTCAGCATCGGGAATTCCAGATGGGTCGCCTCGCGGAGAAGACTGTTGTTCAGGCAGAAATTGACAAACATGTATCCCCGCAATTCCGGTCCCTCCACGACAAAGTCGTCGCCGGCGACCAGCGAAGCGAGGTTGCCGCCCACTTCCACATACGCGCCCGCCACGGTCAGGGCGCGAGCGCCTTGATTCGAACCCCAGGCCGGGGTCTGCGAGGCCGCGGAACCGGACTTGAAATACACGGGCTTGCCCGGTTCGAGGCTCACGTTCGTATTGGAAGTATACGACACCCAGTCGAGACCGTTGTACGAGATGCTGCAATTCCGGGCCAGCTTCACGCTGGCGCCTTCCTCCATCGCTTTCACGAAGAAATAGTTGCTGGCTTCCCATCCGGCCGGCACGCCGGAAGCGCTGCCCGTCGGCCAGGCCGTCCCGTAATGGTTGCCGGCCAGCAGGCCCGCGCTCTTCACGCCCTGCAGCCAGTCCTGCGTGCAGTTGGCCGCGGAGATGTCGACCGCGTCGCACAGGACCATGGACAGGTTCGAACAGCCCGCGAACATCTCCTTGTAGCTCTCCTGGGACAGGGTCGTGGCGGGCAGGGCCGGCGCCGCGGTCAGGCCGGTGCAGTTCTTGAACATTTCCGCATAACAGGCGACGCCCAGGTTCCGGGCGGGAAGGTCCAGTGCCGCGACAGATGTCAGGTGGGTATTGCCGGAGAACAGGGCCCTGAAGCCCTCATCCGGCACGCTGGTCTCCGTCCGGTAATCTTCGCCCGCCACCAGGCTCATGATATTGCCGGCCGCGGCAAAATCGACCGTCGAGGAGAAGGTGCCTTCGCAAGCCCGCGTTACCGGCGCCGAACTCATGAAGCGGACGTTGTCGCCGACGGCCAGGCTGATCGCTTCACCGGCCGTGTACTCTTCCCACTCGCCCCAGTTCAGGGAATAAAGCAGGTCCGAAGCGGAGTAGGACACGGATCCGGGTGACGCGACTTCAAGGCGGAACTCGTCCCAGGGCAGGAGTTCCCAACTGGTGGGGACACCGTTGTTGCCGCGCTTGTAGCCGCTTTCAAGCATCTTCGGATGCCGGTAGAACGTGCCGCCCGCCGGCACACCCGCCACCCAGTTGGTCAGGCAGTCCTTGGAAGAGACGTCGGTGGCCATCATGGCGATCTCGCCAAGCTGCGTGCAGCCGTTGAACATGTTGCTGTAACAGGCATTCACCAGTTTTTCAGCCACCAGGGTGGGCGCAACGGTCAGGCTGATACAGCTGTGGAACATCTGTTCGTAGCAGTTCTGTGCGAGCGTACGGGCGGGCAGGACGGGCGCGGTCCGCAGCGAAGTACAGCCCTTGAACATATAGCGGTAGCAGTACGACGCCAGCGTGGCAGCCGGCAGGGCCGGCGCTTCCTTCAGGTTCACACAGCCCTCAAACAGGCTCTGGAATCCGTTCGCACTCATCGTTGTCATGGGGATCTCCAGCGCGGAAGCTTTCAGCAGGCCCGCTTTCTTCTGGAACAGGTTGGCGAAAGTCCAGCCCGGGGCCAGGGAACTCAGGTCGGCTCCCTGCGCATAATCCTCTCCGATAACCAGCGAGGCGAGATTGCCGCCCAGGTTGAAAGTGCCCGTACAGTTGAACTTGGCGGCACCGCTCCAGTTGGTGACAGGCGCCGTGGCGGATCCGGCCCTGATGTACAGTTTCTGCCCTTCATCCAGCGGAATCAGGTCCTTCGCCGTATAGTTGATCCAGCCGTCGTTGTCGACCTGGTACTGCAGGCCGTTCTGGTCGATGGAGACGGTGCAGCCATTGATGTCGGCCGCTTCCACATAGAAGTACGGCAGGTTCGACAGGTCGCTGTTGGTGAAGGAGGTTTTGGCCTTGTGGAAGAATTCGTTGGCCACCCAGATGGTCGTGGCGCTCAGGGCCCGGGTCGTCACGAAGTCGCAGCTGAAAACCCGGAAGAACTGCTCGTCATTGATCGGGGACTGGACCGGCGCGACCGCCTGGTAATCGTCCCACGAAAGTGTCCAGGCGAAGTAGAAGGACTGCTCCCCTTTCCGCTCACCGTCGTCGGAGATGCTCATACCGGCAATGACGGGGAGGTTGGTGCCCACCTTGGGCATCAGGGACAGGTTTTCCGCCTCGATGGTGAAATTCAGCGGGAACATCGACTCGAGCAGGCCGTCAGGGAGGGTGATGTACAGGGTCTGCTCCTGCCCGATGCCGCGCTTCAGGGTTCCTTTCGCACAGGAGACCCCCATGTCCTGAAGCGGCAGAAGGGTGATTTCGACATCCCGATAGAGCGTCCTGGGCACACCCGCCTGGTCATAATGGGCGGTGACCCGGAGATATTGCGTCCGCACTTTCTGGTCGTCGGGGTCCGAGGTGGAGAAAGTGATGGTCCGCCAGCCTTTTTCCGTTCCTTCCCCGTCCGATGCGGGACCGATGCTGCACGCCGTGATGACGGTATCCAGCGGGTCGTCTTTCATCTCCAGCACTTCGACCGTCACCGCGCCGGGGTCCATGACCGGCTCGGCCGAAGCGAGATCCGCAAAGAACTTGGCATGCAGGAGCTGGTTGTCGGTCTGCCGGCTGGGGAAAGTCTGGGTCATCCAGGGCTGCACCACCAGGCGCGCCACGCCGTCGGAGATGTCGCCCAGCTGGCTGGTGACGACGTCGGAGGAGACATTGGCGCCGCCCGACGACTTGGCCGCCGCCTCGGGTGTCAGGTGGCCGACCGATTCGATCTTCTGGATATCGATCCGATACCAGAAATTCCGGTAGACCGCATAGTATCCGTCCTTGTCGGCCAGGTCGATGCGGTAAAAGTAGTCTTTTCCGTCTTCTGCAAAGGTTCCGTACGCAATGATGAAGGTCGGTTCGAGCTCGTCGGACGGAATGGGACGCTCATAGAGATAGCCGGCACCCAGGCCGTTTTGATAGGCGACCACCCCGTTGGTACAGTTCACAAAGTCTTGTTTCGTGGGCACCGTACGGACAAAGTGGGCGTCGCCCGGCAGGCTGGCCGGATAGCCCTTCCGCTCCAGGCTGGCGAACGACAGCGTGTCGTAGTGCTCGACAAACACCAGGGAGTCCTGCCCCAGAGAGCCCTGGATCCGGTACATCGGGGCGATGGTGCCCTTGTCCGGGACATTCACCACCGCGAAGCTCTTGGGCGTAAAGCCGGATTCCGGGTCGGCGACAATGGAAATCTTCGACCAGTTGCGGATCAACGGCACGTGCGTCAGGTTGCTCACGATGGCGTCGTCCGCGATGTAGTTCCCGTCGGCGTCCTTGACATAATGGCCGTTCTCCTTCTTCGCGTCGATGCTGTTCACCCGCTTCACCTGCCAGAAGCCCTCCTGTCCCGATTCGGACATCAGGGTCGACAGGATGGTGGTGTCGGCGTCGAAGGGCAGGGTTTTCGGCCCGTTGCCGATGAAATGCAGGATACGCGGCTTCTCGGAAAGGGTCAGCGTCACGGAGAAGTTGCGGACCGGTACGTTTTCCCGGATATTGCCATACGGATCCGTATACATGATGGGCGTACCGGGACCCTGGTCCACTGCCTTCACATACTCTTTCAGATAGCCGGAACTGCCGAAAACGGCGATATGCAGGGTCTTCAGCACGCCGTTTTCCTCCAGCGCCTTGGTCGGGGCTTCGGCCGGGAGCGAGAAGGAGAGCGTCACCGGCTCCCCTTCCGGGAACGGTTCCTCGTCAACGACCTCCGGAACGGGCTGCAGCTCACGCATGCAGGCCAGGACGGAGAACAGGGCCACGAAGGCCAGCCAGATATAGAAGCATCGTCTCATCGCGGTCGGTCCCCCCATACGAATTTATTGCGTAATTCCTTGTTTTTCTGGTAAGGCTCGTCGCCGTCCGGCAAGGCGAGCCATTCGGGATCCTTCCTGCGCCAGTCATCGTATTCTTTCTGGTCTTCGCCCCAGTACCAGGTGTCGTACACGCAGCGCAGCAAGGCTGTCGGTTCGGAAGAATCCACGACGGTGTGCCCTGAAATCCGGATGGCGCCGTTGGCCGACCAGTAGGTGTCGTTGTTGTTGAAAAGGACGGTGAAGATGCCGTTGGCCGACAGCTGGGCGATGAAACGGACTTCGCCGCGGGTGGGCAGGCGCCAGCGTCCGGCCGGGAAACCGTCTTCCTGGAAGGACGCACAGCGGTAGCGGGCATGCTCGAGATCGATCTTGCCGTATTCCACGCCGCTGAACTTCGACGAGACCCGGTAACTGGGCGCCAGCATGTTGAGCGTGCGGTGGGAAGCATCCGTCGGGTGGTAGTAGCGGAGCTCGCGCGTCTGTTGACCGTCATCTTCCGGATGGAGGGACGCGGCGACGGCAAAGCCGCCGCGGCTGCCGAGCCTGGAGTCCGTCACCGAATGATCCTCATTATAGGAATAGTCCAGGTTGTCGATCGTGCTCATGCGCGGGTCACCGATACTGAAATCGCTGTTGTCGAGCACCGTGATGTGGATCTGGTAGAGGTCGGGGCTGCCGCCCGTATACCAGACGGTGCGCCATTGAAAGTCCTTCTTGTCGTTATCGTCCGTCAGGCGGTTGTAGGGATCGCTGGACCCGTTGCTCTTGCGTGCCTGCTGCTTGCCCGGATAGAAGGTGAACTTCGTTCCTTCGGCATCGTCGGGTTTATAGGCACCGTCCACGAAGGTATAGCCCCAATAGGTGGACTGCAGGTTATAGTGCCCCGTCGAAGTATAGACCGGCGTCGTGCCGCCGACCGTGCTGGCGTCGGTGTTCGTATGCCGGTCGATATAGATGCCCGGATACTGCACGATCACGACCGGACGCTCGATGCTGCCGCCGCCCGGCTTGTCTTCGTGGATCAGGGTGAAGGAAATGGTATACGGCGAGTAGTCGAAAGCCGGATCCGTATAGTCGTTGTTGAGCGGGTGCGTCAGGACAACGGTCGAGGTCTGCTGGATGTCCTCCTTGCTGTTGAAGAAAGGTGCGCCGTCGTAGTCGAGGTAATAGGAACCCTTCGGATAAATGTCGCCGTCGGCCGTGACCTGCCTGATCGTGCCGTCACCCAGTTTTCCCGAGGTCTTCTCGCCATAGTACGGCCGCGTCATGCGGATGGAGCCCGGCTTGATGATGGCCGGATGGCTCGTGAGATACGGGATGCGCACGCTGTTGACATTCTGCAGCAGGAGCGAGTCGCGGTTCACCGACAGGTAGCGGGCCTTGCCGACGCTGGACTCGTGGCTGATGGCCTGGGACTGGTTCTGCCAGGGCACGATGAAGCAGGAGCCCGAGGAAATGGGAACGGCGTTCTCCCCGCTCAGCGCACCCAGGATCTCGATATCGATATCAAGGTGATACCAGTAGTTTCTCCGGAACTCCGACTGGAAGTTTCCGGGCATCAACACCTTGTAATAGCACTGCTTCTGGTTCGAGACTACGCCGTGCTCATCGTCCGGGTCGCAGTACCACGGAACGATCACTTTCAGGTCCGGCTCACACAGGCCGGCCGCCCGGTCGTCGGAGCCTTCCTCCCACGACTGCGGATACATGTACATCGGGTAGGTGTTGTAGTACAGCTTGTCGCCGATCGGGGTCGGCTGGAAGAAGATATCCACCGAATCGGTCTGCGGGTCCCTGTGGGCAAAACGCTTGCGGTTGTTCGAGAAGCTGAAATAGTCCGGGGCGTCGTCCTTGCCCGAGAGTTTCACCGTCTTGACGCCGTTCTCCAGATAGACTTCCATCTCTTCGAGCATCGGATGCCATTTCTCGTAGGTATTGAGGGTGACGGTATCGGCCAGATGGACCGACACGGTCAGCTTGCCGGCGTAGCGCCTGACATCGAGGCGTCCCGATGTGACCAGTTCCGTCTCACGGCCTTCCGCACTGAGGTCCAGCACGGTCGTGCCGCTCATCATGAAATGTGTCTGCTTGTGGTTGGCGGGGGCGGTGAAATCACTCTCGATCACCTCGGCATACAGGGTGGCCAGGTCCGTGCCGGAGAGGTCGTTCTCGTCCACGACCAGTGTACGGGGGCAGTTGACCACGGCCAGGACCGTCGCCTTGCGCGTATCGGGAGAAAGCGGGAACAGGCGGTAGGCATCTCCCTGGGAGATCTTGATCTTGAATTCCGCCTCGGAGCGCTCGCCCGACGTGACGCGGCTGTGCAGCACCGCCGGACCCGTGGGGTTCTCACCGGGATAGAAGAAGAAATCCACCCAGGAGATGAGGTTTTCGTTGTAATTGTCCACACCCGACACCGGCGCCTTCGTCCGGACGGGATCTTCGCAGACGACGGTCAGCGCGATGCCGCGGCCCGTGTCGGGCAGCACAGGCTCGACACAGCCGCACAGCAGGCAGGCGACCAGACCGATCAGACTATGGAAGATCCTTTTCTTCATGACTAGGGTATCACAAAGGTGTAGTTATCGTCAATCAGTTCCGAATCCGCGCTGATGATCCGCCCGCCGGGCAACTTGATGCGGAAGGACAGTTGCATGGATTTGCCGGATACCGCCTTGCCCGGATCGGAAGAGCGGGCTACGCGGATATACATCTTGCCGCCGTCCCGGTTGCGGTTGATCCTGTCGACGCCGGCCGGGCTGTTCCCGTCCTTGTCGACAATCCGGATGTCGAAGGCATCTGCGTCGCCCTTGGGATTGACGAGCAACTGCCCGCCCTCCGGGCTGTAGATGACGACGCGGGCGATGGCCGCGTCGGGCAGGGACGGCACCTGCACCACGAAATGGTCGACCGTCGCGGTGTTGGGATCCACGAGGAGCTTGCCGTCCTGATCCACGTTCACGGATTCCAGGATACCGGTGCTGCCGCCCACCTTGTCGTCCCAGGGCAGGACAAAGGTCTCCACCTCGAGGCGGCGCGGGTCGCTTGAATAATAAGCGAACACCGTCCAGGTGCAGTTGCGGCAGAGGTTGTCCGCCCCCACGCCGAGCATGTTGAACATGGCGGTTCCGCGCGATTCCCCGAGCTTATAGTGAATCCGTCCTTTGATGGGCTTGTCGGTCTCCCGCAGGTAGAGCAGTTTTTCCGTCTCGGTGTCCCCGTCGATCCATTCGGTCAGAAATTCGTCGTACTGCTGCGCGTTCATCGAGGAAGGCTGGCCGAAATACGGGTCCACGATGGTGCTTGAACCGCTCAGACGAACGGGGTTGGGATCCTCCTTGATGTCGTCGTCGAGCAGGAGCGGAAGTCGCTCCGAGCCCATGGTGACAGGCTCATAGCTGCTGACAGGCAGGGCGATGCCGTTCAGCGGCTCCGCTTCGCGCGCAAAGAGGTAGCTCTGGGTCGGAATGATGCCCGACTCGTCGGTATAGTCGATGAGTTCGACCGAGGTGATCTGGGTTTCCGTCATGCCCTGGCTCTTGGCGAAGACGAAGCGCAGTTTGCTCACCGCGCGGGTCAACTGGACGGAAGGCGAAAGACGGAACCAGTTCCAGACACCGGCCACCACGCAGTGGCCCAGCAGGTAGCTCTTCTGCCCGCTGCTCAGGCCCAGGGCCAGGAAATCGGGATCGTCCGCATCGTACGGCAGGCCGTGGTGATTCTTGACATAGGTCATCTGGTCGGTCGTGAAGTCGTATTTCAGGAACGACAGGTCGAAGCCTTCGCCGCCGTTGTTGAAGAAGCTGGTCATCGGAAGACCCTTGCCACGGCCTTCCATCCGGCCGTCGGGCACCGCCGTCACGATGCTGCCGCCGAAGCCGCTGCCGTCGCTGTCACCGAAGACCTTGTTCTTGAGGTCGCCGCGCGTCAGCCTGGCCGTCGCCTCGCTGGCCAGGTCAAAGCCCACGGAACTGCCGTTGCCCAGCACGTAGAAATCGAACTTCAGCAGCGAATCGGGCCGGGACATCACATAGTCCGGGATGCGCAGGGAGACCGTCAGGATACCGGTAAGGGTCTCCGAACTGCTGATGGCCGGCAGGCACATGTAGGCCACGGCGCCTTCATAATCGTTGGCTGTCGCATTCGGCGACTGGTGGGTAAACGCCCAGATCTGCAGGTCGTACAGGGAGGACTCCATCTCGCGGGATGTAACCAGGCCCCCGGACGCCTTGGTCCTGGCCGGCATGTCGGGCAGGTAGACCTCGATGGGCAGATAGCCCGCGCCGCCTTCTCCGGGGCCGAACGGATGCAGCGGTTCCACACACCCCGCCGTGACCATCGCCAGAAAGACGGTGGCCAGCATGAAGCGGCGGAGGGTGAAACGATTTGACATTTTAAAATAACTAATTACAAATAAGGGTTATAGCTACCTGCATTATTCCAGTTGAGCACGACGCTGACGCCCACGACCGTCGAGTCGACCGGCTGGTCCGGATCGACGGGCGGCGGCGGGACATACGGCGGATGCGGCGGCGTAGCCATGAAACCGCCGTTCTCCGTGAGCCATCCCTTGATGATCATCAGCCTCCCCGCTTCGAGCGGGCGGCCGATATAGATGTCGCTGCGCGTCGTCGAACCGTCGGCCAGGGTCACAAACAGCTCGATCGTCCAGACGATCGGGTAGGTGCCGATTACCGCGGAGCCCACGTTCGGGCTGGGGAAACCCACCGCACAGACCATGAGCGGCAGTTTCGTCCAGCGCTCCCAGAACGTGTCGTAGATGAAGCGCTCGGCTTCTTCGCTGTCGTCGACATACGGCCCGGCATCGATGACGTCCGCCTCCATGACGATATGCTGGTCGAAGGAATAGGCGCTGTCGAGGATCCGGAACGAATCGGCCAGGCCGGTGAACGTCGCCCGGAGATTCCGGACTTCGCACGAGTCACAGTTCAACGCCAGCGCCGCAGCGGCATTGGCCATGTGGAACTGAATGCCGAACGTCTGATCGCCCCGGTCCCGCACCAGCATGCGCTGGCGGGCCGCATAGACGGCCGAAGGATGGGAAGGAACAACGTTCTTGGACATTTTGTGCGTGAGTGCCAGGGCGTAGCCGTCCTCTTCGTTCTGCAACGAGAGAACCGGCACCGCCGTCAGGTTCGATACGCCCGCCACGCGGTAGTCCGACGCCGGCACCTGCAGCGAGAAGACCCTCTGCTCCGCATCCATTACTTCTGATTCGCGGAAGGTCATCTTGCCCCGTTTGCGCTGGTCGTAGAACAGCATGTCCACGTCGCGCGTGCTGCTCACGAAGACATCCGAAAGATAGTCCTCGAGGGCGGCCCGCAGCGGCAGGTCATGCAGCGTACCGAGCTTGTCGTCCATTTCCTCTTCCTTGTTGTTGACCAGATTCACCGAACAGGTCAGGCTCATCTCCTCCGGACAGTCCTTCTGCCGCTCGTCGATCAGGGCACACGACCCCAGCGCGGAGGCCGTGAGCAGGCCTGCCGCGATCCAGCACAAGCGGGGATGGAACGTCCGGTTCACCATTCAGGCTTATTGGCCAAGAAGGATATCGTAAGAAGCGGCCGAACGCCAGTTGAGGTCGACCGACAAGCCCAGCGACAGGCGCGCGGTCCGCAGGTCCGGCACCGTGGTAAAGGCGCGCTTCAGGGAGTTCTCGCCGATGTGGAACAAGGCGTTCGTGATGCAGTTCTGCATGAATACACGGGGGACGTGCCTGGTCTTGCCATCACCGTCATAGGGCGGCAGCATGTCATATTCCGTATTGTTGTCGTTCCACCAGCTGTCATCCAGGGTCGCCGGCGGCATGACGCCGATGATGTAGAAGGTACCGCCCTGGCGGACCAGGTTGGCGTTGCCCCAGAAGTCGACGCCCAGGTCGTTGCGGAACTCCAGGGCGACGAACACGGGACTCTGCTCCGCATCGGCTACGTTGGGGTTGTAGTTGTCGAAGAGGATCGTATAGTTTTCCGGTGTCCTGCTTTTGTCTGTGGGGACTTTATAACCTTCTTCCTCATCGTTGACGTAGTTGACCTTGTCGTACACCATCTTGGAGAACTTGGTGCCTTTGCCCGTAACTTCCGGGAAAGCGAGATAGGTCCATCCCACCTTATCGGGCTGGCCCGAAACCAGAATGCCCGTCCAGGTCAGATATGCGTTGTTGCCTACTGCAATTTCTTTGTCCGGTTCGATGTTCCCGGGCGTGGAATTGATGGCGGAGTTGTTGTCTTTCAGCGTCGTCACGTCCATGAGGACCTGCGACTTCAGCAGGGACACACCATAATGGACATTGTTGGCCAGGGCGACACCACGCGTGCTGGATTCAACATGGGAATTCTTAGCCCAGCCTGCTCCGGCGGCTCCCCACTTGTCAAATTGAGGCCAATTGTTGACGGTTACCTTGAAACTCGATTCCGTGGGAGCAGTCGTGGTCGTATGGATCGGCGCATTGCAATAATAGACGAGCTCCGGCGTATAGGTGAAATCTTCTACACCGACAAAGAAAGTAGACGTGTCCTTGTTGTAGTAGACCTGGGACATGTTGATCTTTGAGTCGTTGTAGACATACTCGTCATAGGGCTTTTCATCCGGTTTCTGGACAAGCAGCGTAGCACCGCCGAACGGGATGTGGAAGCTGCGGGGGAAACGGGAAATGTTGATATTGCTGACGTCGACAGGATCTGCTTTCGCACCACTGATGGAAATATGATAATTCGTTGACAGGGACGTGATTACTTCCGTTGTTGATTTCCATTTCATCGTACCGTCCTGGTCGTTGAAATCGAAGAAAAACAAGATGTTTTTTTGAATCTGCTTGATAATCTCCAGGGCGACCCGCTCCCTGTCGTTCTTGGCGCCGGAATACAAAGAGGCGGTCAAGACGGAATTCAGGTCAGCCATCTGCCGTTCGATGGCATTGCCGGCACCTGAACGGATTTCCGGGACTTCGATGGTCGTAAGCGCCACATACGTTTTACCCAGAATACTTTCAATCTCAGAAGCCGGTTGACTGTTGTCAATCGGACTCTTGGGCGTCGCTCCCGCGCTCACCCTGTAGTCGTACCAGTGAATCGCCCAATTCTTCAAAGAATAAGGGCCGAATGTGGAATCGACGACGGCGTTGTCCCAGCCGCCGGCATCTGTTCCGGTTGCATTGAAGCCGACCCGGAGGATATGGTTGAAGACACTCAGAATGATGTCTTTCATGACAGCGTATTGCTTCTGGTTCGACTCATTGAGCCGGGTTCCTGCCTTGCTGCCGATGGCCGTCATATCAGTCGTCCGCCCATCGCCTTCCACCACGTATTCCAGCTTTCCGTACACTTCGTCGTTGTCGAGGTTGCCGGTCGTGCTGGTCTTCGTCTCCCGATAGGCCTGGGCATAAAAGATGATGGCATTGGTGCCGGAAGGGAGCGAGACCTCGAACATGCGGTTGTTCGTCTCGTTGCCACTGTCGGTCGGTCCGAACGTGCCTTTCGGGAACAGCGTGGACAGATTGTACATCTGGGTGGGCTCAATCGTATTGTCGACGACCTTGCTGCCATCCAGTGGCGTTCCGTCAGGATTTTTCAAAGAAAAGGCAAACATCGTGGCATTGTCGATGCCGCGGAACTGGCCGTTCGCCTGGACGTCGGCGGGCATCTGTTTGGTGCTGGGCTGGCTGCCGGGTGATATGTTCAGGAAAAACTTGGTAACCACAGATTCGTGTCCGTCTACCTTGGACGGATCGAATCCGGGATTGCTTTCGACGCATGCCGTCAATCCGAAGATGGCAGCAAGGCCCAGTGTGATGAAAAGTGCTTTTTTCATGGTGTAATGGATGTGTAAATGAATCAATATTTCTGTTTTTTTTCTACTTATTTCGGCTTGCGCAACAAGTGCTAGTATCACATTTTAGCAAATTTACAGAAATTATTCTGAAAAATCAATCTTATTGTTCAGATTCTGTCACATTCAAGTCTTACACAAAAAAAGCCGCCTGATTGTTCAGACAGCTTTTCTTTCAATCTCTTGCGTCTCAGAGCCACTTCCTGAGCTCCTCGATGTGGTTTGGCGGGGTCGCCCAGCTGGTGGCGAAGCGGACCGCTGTGTGCTCGGGGTCAACCCGATCCCAGAGGTCAAAGGACACGTGTTCAGCCAATTCCTTCAGTTTTCGGTTCTCCAGCACCACGAATTGCTGGTTCGTGGGCGAGTCGATGAAGAAGGTGCAGCCCTTCTCCTTGAGCATAACCTTCAGCTGCATCGCCATCTCGATGGCATGGCGGCTGATCGCGAAATAGAGCCCGTCGGTGAAGAGCGTGTCGAACTGGATGCCCAGCAGGCGGCCCTTGGCCATCATGGCCCCGTGCTGCTTGGTGATGGTGTAGAAATGCTTCGGGGCGTTGGCACGCGGGAATACCACCGCTTCGCCGCAGAAGCAGCCCACTTTCGTGCCGCCGATGTAGAATACGTCGCACAGGCGCGCGAGTTCGGGCAGGGTGAGGTCGCAGGCCGGGCTGGCAAGACCGTAGCCCAGGCGGGCGCCGTCGACAAAGAGCGGCAGGCCGTAGCCGTGGGCAATGTCGGCGATTTCCTGCAGCTCCCGCTTCGTGTAGATCGTGCCGTACTCTGTGGGGAAGGAGATGTAGACCATCCCCGGAAAGACCATGTGCTCGTAGTTCGGGTCGGTGGTAGCCGCCTCCAGGTAAGTCTTGAGCTCTGTCGGGTCCATCTTGCCCTTGTGACTCGGGATCGTCAGCACCTTGTGGCCCGTGTACTCCACGGCGCCCGCCTCGTGCACCCCGATGTGCCCCGTCTCAGCCGACACCACGCCCTCGTAGTCACGCAGCATCGCCGCAATGATGGTGGAATTGGTCTGCGTGCCGCCCACCAGGAAGAACACATCCGCTTCCGGCGCTTCGCACGCCGCGCGGATCTTCGCTTTCGCGCTCTCGCAGTAATGGTCCATGCCGTAGCCCGGCAATTGTTCGAAATTCGTCTCCGCCAGGCGCTCCAGAATCTTCGGATGCGCCCCTTCGCTGTAGTCGCAGGTAAAGGATATCATGGCATCAGGGGATTATTTCAGGCCGGCGAGCATTTCACGGACAGCGGCTTCCAGTTGCTTGTCTTCGCCGCGGAGGCGGGAGGCCGGGTCGTTGTCGACGCGCACGTCGGGTTCAAGTTGCAGGTTTTCCATGTAGCGCTGCATGTCGGGAATCCAACCGCCCACTTCGGGAATGCCGAAAACGATCTGCGGATGGATGAGCGTCTCCCACCAGACCGCCGTCATGGTACCGGGAACCGGCATGCCGATGAGCTTGCCGAGGCCCAGTGTGCGGTAGGCGAAGGGGAAGCCCGATGCGTCGGAGTAGCAGTCCTCGCACGTCAGCACGCAAGAGGGCTTGTTCCATTTGTTATAAGGCTCAGTGCCGATGTACTGGCCTCGCGGGCGCCATTCCACATAGGCCTTGCCGCCCAGGAGTGTCACCAGGTCGTCGTGGAGCCAGCCGCCGCCATTGTGCCGGATGTCGACGATCAGCGCGTCGCAGTTACGGTATTTGCCCAGCGCCTTGGAATACACTTCGCGGAAGGACGGGGAGTCCATGTCCTGCACATGCACATAGCCGATACGGCCGCCCGAGAGGCGTTCCACCATCTCCTCGCGCTGGCGCACCCAGCGGCGGTAGAGCAGCGCGCTTTCGTTGGCCACGGGTTTGACAATCAGGTCTTCTTCCTTGCCGCCCTTGCGCACCGTCACCATAATCTTTTTGCCTGCTTTGCCGGCGAGCAGGGGGAACCAGTTTTCGCCCGGCGCAATGGCCTGGCCATCGATGGCGGTTATAACGTCGCCCGCCTTGATCTGGCTGTCAGCCAGGTTCAGCACGCCGCCCGGCAGCACTTCGGCGATGCGCAGGCCTTCGCCCGGATAGTCCAGGTCGTAGATCACGCCGAGCCGGCCCAGTGCTTCACCGCTGGCGGCACGGTAGCGCGCACCCGTGTGCGAGCCGTTGAGTTCGCCCAGCATCTCGGAGAGCATCTCCTGAAAGTCGAAATAATTGTCGATATACGGCAGGAACTGCGCATAATTCTCGCGGTAGTAGTCCCAGTCGGCACCGTGCAGGCCCGGGTCGTAGAATTTTTCTTTCACCTGCTTCCAGACGTGCGCGAACATGTAGTCGCGTTCGGCTTTGGGCTTGAACTCGAAGTCGCCGTTGAAGCTGATCTGCTTGGTCTGTCCGCTGGCCAGGGTCACCTTGGTAATGCCGCGCCCCGAGAACATGAAGATCTCGTTGCCGTCGTGCGACGGGGTGATGCTGCCGTTGACACCGCGGGCCAGTACCTTCACGCTGCCTTCGCGCAGGTCTTTCACGCAGAGGCCCATGCCGCTTTCGAGCGGGGTCACGTAGTAGAGCTTGCGGCCGTCCTTCGACAGCAGATGGTCGCCAAAGGGAGCCGAGGCGTCGGTCAGGCGGCGGATGCGGGCCTCCCGCCCGTCGAGCAGCAGTTCCAGCTTCTTGGGCTTCTCCTGCGCCAGGGAATCTTTCTTCTCCTCCTTGGCCAGCTGCTTCTCGCTCTTGCCGCTGAGCAGTTTCTCAATCTCCTCGTCTTCCTTGTCCTGGGCGAACTTGCTCATCTCCTTGCCGTCGAAGAACATGATGTAGATGTCGCTGTGCGCGCCCCAGCTGCCGTGGCTACGGTAGCCGTTCTTGTCGGACTCCCAGGTCATGGCCTTGCCACCGAGGGCCCAGCGGAAGCTTGCATCGCCGTAGCCGCTCTCGGTCAGGTCGGTCACCTTGCCGGTCGAGACCTCGATCAGGGCGATGTCGACATTGTTCCAGCCACCGTCGGCCTGATATTGGGTGAGCAGGTATTCGCTGTCGGGGCTCCATTCAAACTCCTGGTCGCCGTCGCGGTACGAGTAATTCGCGCCCTTGAGCAGCGACTTCACAGCGCCGCCCTTCGTAGGCCGGACCACGAGTTCCGTGCGGTCGCGCAGGTAGGCCACCCATTTGCCGTCGGGTGAGACCTGGGGCTGGAAACTGGTCACGCCAGGTTCGGAGAAGAGTTCCTCCTTTGTTTTGACGGCGTAGGTGAAGAGTTTGTCGTTCTTTTCGGTCAGGACGGTGCGCCAGACGCCCCAGCAGCCGCCTCGTTCAGCGGCGTAGTAGAGTTCGCGGCCGTCTTTCGAGAAGCTCACGCCCCGTTCCTGCTCGGGCGTGTTGGTGATGCGGCGGGTGGTGGCGTATTCGGTGGAGGTCACGAAGACATCGCCGCGGACCACGAAGGCGATCTCCTTCCCGTCGGGCGAGACAGCCATCGATGTGGCGCCGCCCGTATAGTTCATTTTTACCATATCACGCTCGTTCTCGTCGCGGGTCACCGTGATGGCCAGCTTGCGCGGCTGGCCGCCTTCTTTCAAGGTATAGAGGTCGCCGTTCTGTGAGAAGGCGAGCGTGCCGTCGTCCGCTACGGAGATGTAGCGGACGGGATCTTTCTCGAAGCGGGTCAGCTGCGTGGCCTGGGCCGGATGGCTGACGCTGCTGCGGAAGAGGTTGATGGTCTTGCCGCCCTGTTCGCTCAGATAATAGAAGGTGTCACCGTCGGCGGCCCAGACGGGCTGGCGGTTCTCGCACTCCTGCCGAGTGAGCTGGGTGAAGTTGCCGTTCTGGCAGAGCCAGACGTCGCGCGTGACAGCTGAGGTATGGTGCTTGCGGAAGGGATCTTCGTAGCCTTTGTAGTCTTCGTAAAGGATGGCACCGTCGGGGCGTACGCTCATCTCCGACATGGTGACGGAACTCAGCAGGACCGGACGGTTCTTCGTGGGCTGGTTGCCGTCGGGCGAGACGGCCCAGACCTGGGCGTCGCCGGGATAGCCGTCGAAGCGCACGGCGGGCTGGAGGCTGGCCGTGAAGGCAATGCGCCCGTCGGGCAGCACGGCCTTCGGGGTCTCGTTGCCGGGATAGTTGGTGATGCGTTTGGGTTTGCCGCCTTCTGCCGGCATGCGGAAGATATCCTTGCTGCCTTCCCGGTACGAGCTGAAGAACAGCTGCTTTCCGTCAGGCGTCCAGACAGGGTCCGAATCGTAGGCCGGGTTGGTGGTCAGCTGCCGGGCCTGGCCGCCCGCCACAGGCACGACATAGATGTCGCCCTTGTAGGAGAAGGCGATGCGTGTTCCGTCGGGAGAAATGGCGTTCTTGCGCAGCCAGCGCGCGCTTTCCTGCGCGGAGAGGTCTGTGGCTGACGCCGCCAGCAGCCCCACGGCCGCCAGCAGGATCATGATTCTAGCTCTTTTCATGTTTATTTTGGTATTATTCGTTTCTTTCCGATTGATTCGGGAAAGTTACGAATTTATTTCGTCTCCTGCAATCCACGCCGTCCCTGCGCTGCCCCTCCTTGCGCTGTCTTTCCTTGCGCAGACCCTCCTTGCGCTGTCTCTCCTTGCGCGACACAGACGCCGGCGCTGCTTCTTCTGTGTCGCATGGGGTTTCAACCCGAAAACTGCCATTTCCTCCCCGCGACACAGACGAGACAGATGAAACTTCTGTGTCGCGCAAAGAGAACAAGCTAAACAGAATAGCAGAAGCAAGGAAAGGGAAGAAAATGCGGCGAGACTTTTATTATCTTTGCAATATGATTAGAAAACTCTGCACCATCATATTGCTGCTGGCGGCGCTGCCGATAGCTGCGCAGACCGGTACGGCCAGCCTCGGCGGCCGTGTGACCGATGAGAACGGCCCGATCGAGGGCGTGACCGTGGTGGCCATCCACCAGCAGACCAACGCACAGTATTACACCACGACAGGCCACGGAGGCTGGTGGCAGTTGCTGGACGTCCTGCCGGGCGGCCCCTATACGCTGCGCATCCACTATTTCGGTTACGATCCGCTGACCGTCCGCAACGTGTTTACCTATGCCGGGCAGAACACCGTGGTCGACGTCGATCTGGAAGCGAAGACCTCGTATGCCCATGTCGATGAAGCCGCCACCTCGTTGCGGGTGGGTCCGGAGCTGGGCGGCGGCACGGTGCCCGTCTCTCCGCTGGGCTTCGACCTGGTGAGCCAGCGCATCTATACGCCCGTGACCTTTGATGTACGGCAGACATCGCCGCTGGCGGGCGTTTCGGAGCAATGGATGGCACCCACGGGCAGCAGCCGTTTCCACGGCGCAGCCTACGGCTTCGCCTCCGTCACTCCCGGCTCGAGCGGAGATCTCCACGGCCTCGGCGGCCTCAACATTTCCACCCCCCTCGGGAACCAGGACTACCAGTTGTTCGGCGGCCTGCAATATGGCGGTACGGACGGCCTCCGGGGTATCAGCACCCTTTCCGGCGCTGCGCGCTCCGGCTGGATCTCTCCGGCGGACGGCTGGCGGCCAATGTGGCCGGCACGGATCATTTCGGGGGTGAAAACTGGGCCACGGCAGGGCTGACGGCATCTTTCAACGAACAGCTTTCGATGCGGCTCCAGACGGGCTGGTATACGACCGGCGCTTCCCGCCAGATGCTGACTTCCGATGACTTCACCTTTGCCGCAGGAAGACATCGTGTGCTGGCCGGCGTGCAGTTCTCCTACCAGAATTTCATCCTGGCCGATTCAACGTCCACGCACGGCGATATCTATGTGCAGGATGCCATCCGCCTCGGACGGCGCCTGACCCTGCTGGCCGGCGTACGTTTCACCTTCCCCTTTGCCTTTTCTCCGCGCCTGAGCGTGTATTACGATGCGCTGGGCAATGGCCGGCTCGTGCTGCGTGCCGGTACGGCGGTCTATGGCGTGCATGGCGAAGGCACGGTCTGGAAGAATCTGGCGGCCATTGATACGCGCCTGCCGCTCGATTTCAAGCTGACGCTCGAAGGTATCTACGGGCAGGCCTGGCGCCGGGCTTTCTATATCTCTTCGCGCAATGTGCTGAACAGCCATTATGCGTTGACGGCGCGGCTGGAGCGTCCCTTCGCCAAGCGGGCCTGGGCCCTGGCTTCCTATACGCGCAGCGACGGATGGGTCCGCGACCGCGTTATGGGGGGCTTTTCGTACCAGGCGGAATATGCCCGGCATTTCGCGACAATGCTGGCGGTGCTCTATGACGGACAGCACGTGGACGAGTCGCTGCTCAGCAGCACATATCCGGCGCCGGATATGTTCGTCTGGCACCATCTCTTTGAAGTACGCCTGAGCCAGGACTTTTTCTTCCAGACCGGCAGCCGGGAGCACCGCTTCCAGCTCACGGGTTACTACCGTCGTGCCGCCAGCAGTTCGCAATTGCTTTTCGGCTTGCGATACATTCTTTAATCATTTTATCTCATTTCCCGCTCGCGACACAGAAGTCTCGTCTGTGTCGCGGGGAGGAAATGGCGGTTTACGGGCAGAAACCCCGCACGACACAGAAGAAGCGGCGCCGGCGTCTGTGTCGCGCAAAGAGGGACAGCGCAAAGAGGGTGGTGCGCTGAAGAAGACTGAGCACAGCAGTTGCGCAGTAAATGAGACGTTCTTGAAAAGAAAAGAGGTGCTTTATTAAGTGCGTCTATCCTTGCGCGTGTGTTTTAGTATTTCAAGCAGGCGCACCTTTTCAATTGAGCAACGTTTGTCCTTTTGTTGTACAAGCGAGGGATGTCACTCCAGAGTGTATTACACAAGGTAGCGCGCTGCGATGCAGATAGATCGTAAATCGTCATATCATGTTTCCGTGATAGCATCGGGAGATAATCATTGTCAATAATTTTGCATACTGCAAGATCGGTGAGCTGGTTTTGATTGATACGTCCGTTTTCGTTTCGAAGCAGTTGTTCAATATCGATATCGCCCACTCCATTCTCAATGAGTTCGAGTGTTATAATGGGAGCGTCTGTATGATCGCTCTTTTGCTGTTCTGTCCATTTTTCATCTGTAAGCTTGTTCATCTGGAATAAAAAGTTTCTAGATGTCAAATAGATTTGCTCCACGTAGGCCGTGTCGATGGCGTCTTCTTGAAGGAGCATCCCCGAAGCGTCCATTCGGATGCTTTTGGGGACACAGGAACGATCCGGGAGATAGTGGTAACGGAACTCATCAGCCATTAACGGCTGGAGAGTGGTCCTGCCCAGTTCGGAGCGGAAATAGGCATTTGCCGAGCAAAAGGCATATCCGAATGGCGTCGGACTAAGCCCGTGGTGAAGACCTTGCCGATTGACGTAGTTAAGCGCTACGATAGTATGATAGATACCCTCTACCTTCAGGCTGAACGGCTTAGGCTCCCCCAGCCGCCCTCTGCGATGATACCGGGCATTGAAGTAGCGTGTATACGCATATCGCTCGATTTTCGTGAGCGCTCGGATATTGTCAGTTTGTGCCATACCATGATGGTGTGTAGACATGAAACCGTCGGCCAACAGGCGTGAATCTGTTTCCAGACAGGCTTCGACAAGGCAGTTGAAGCCGTGGATGAGATCGGCTTCGTTTCGATACATGATTTCGTCGTGGGAAGCGAGGGAAAAATGAATGGTTTCTCTCATGGCATTTCTTGTTATTCGTTCACACGGATTCTTTTTCACAGATCTACCGCCGCAATCTCTTGCCACAGTTGAAATGCATGTTGTGGCGGGTTGCAAATATCGTGCAGGAGATAAAGGCTGGAGCGAGGGACTTTGTATTACCCTGAAAAAAGTTGACTGTTCTCGTCTGTGTCGCGGGGAGGAAATGGCGGTTTACGGGCAGAAACCCCGCACGACACAGAAGAAGCGGCGCCGGCGTCTGTGTCGCGCAAAGAGGGACGGCGCAGGACAAAAAAAAGGGCGGCCCGAAGACCGCCCTTTGCGATGCCGGGACAAGCCCGGCATGACGTTTTCCGTCACCCCGGGCCTGGCCCGGGGTCAGGAATGCTAGTTGGCAGGAATATGCTCCTGGACCCAGGCTTTACCGGAGTTGGTCTCGGCGAGGCCTTTGTAAAGGGTCAGCTGGCCGTAGATCGTCACCTTGTCACCGACAGCGACCTGCGGATCACCTTCCGCCCATTTCTTGCCGTCTTTCCAGAGGACACGGTAGGCTTCGAAATCCTTCGTGACATCCTTGTCGTGGTAAGCGCCGTCTCCGGAGATCCAGAAGGTAGCGTTGCCATACTGGGCGCTGTATGCGCTTTCAACCTTCGACACCGTGCCGACCACATAGGCATTGAAATTCGTGTTGCCGCCGATGGTGTTGCAAGCAGCAATGGCACCGGCCACGTTGAACGGATCAGCCTTGGTTCCGATACCGTTGGCATCGGTCCGGACACCGTTGATCTGGTAGACATAGGCCTTGTTCTGGGCCGTCTCGGCGGTACCTTTGTAGGTGGTCAGGTGACCGCAGATGATGACCTCGGCGCCGACAGCGATCTGGGCGTTGCCTTCAACCCACTTCTCGTTGCCGAGCCAGAGGACACGGTAAGCCTCGAAGTCGCGGGACAGATCATCGTGGAATTCACCATCATCGGAGATCCAGAAAGAAGCGTTGCCATAGGAGCCGAATTCGCCCTTGTCCAGGATCTTCGAAACGATACCCTTCACATAGAAATCGGTAGAGGTCTCTCCGCCCACGCTCAGCGCGTAAGCAATGGCCTCGTCGCAAGTGAACGGAAGTTCCTTGGAACCAGAGGCGCCCAACTGGATCAGGCTGGTTTCGCATGTATAGTCCTTCTTGCCGTCGGTGGTGCGGAACACGAGCGTCACGTTGCGCGGGCCGGCGACATTCTCTTCGGCATGGAACACCACAGTGTTGCCGGAGATCGAAACGATGGAGAGCCAGCTCTTGGCGGCTTCGGGAAGGTCAACATAGAGACCTTTGCCCTTGTTGTCAAGCGTAATGGCAATGTCACCACCGGCCGTCGGGAAGGTCGCACTCTCGGGATCAATCTCGGCCACCTTAATGAGAGACTTGTTAACCTTGACGACCTGGGCATCGACGAGCTCGACCGTACCGTTGTAGGTGGTCTTCGGGCCCTGGACGGTCACTTCGTCACCGACCTCGATGCCGAAACTGCTCCAGGCGTAGTTGCCGGCGGAGTTCACGGTACCGTAGATGTAGATCTCACCGGTAGCATCCTGCAGATACCAGTTACCATAGTTGGTGTTGGCGATGCGCGTGCAGATACCCGTGACCATGTAGGTCTTGCTGTCGGGACCGGCGATCACCTCGGCGCAGGTAGCCGCGGAAACCGTAGCCAGGCCCTGGATCACATTGATGCGCTGGGTCTTGTCGCCACAGGTCATCTTCAGTTCAGCCGTACGGCCATCGAGGGTCTTACCAGCGGAGAAAGTAACGTTCGTCGAACCGGCGGAACCGGAGGCGGGAGAAATGGTGAGCCATTCCGGGCAGGTCGGGAAACTCCAGCTGTCGGTCGCTTCGACCGTGATGCTGGTGGAACCACCGTCCATGTTGATGGCTACGTAGGAAGAGGAGACCTTGACTTCGCTCAGATAGTGGTCAGGCTCGATCTGGTTGCAACCGGCTGCGAGAGCCAGAATGGCAACGAGGGAAACAAGGATATTCTTGATTTTCATATCGCAGTCTTGGAATTAGTTGAACAGATATTTGATACCCACGGAAGCATACCAGCACTGTCCGAGTGCGTGGTTCGGCGTGAAGAGCACGGTGCTGCCGCTGATGGCAGCCGGCGTGGAGAAGGTAGCATAACCGTCGGCGTCGACACCTTCATACTTCAGGACGCGCGCGTCGGAACCGATGGCCGGGTTGAGGTACTTGCTCACGCCCCAGCTGGAGTTGAAGAGGTTGAGGACATTCTTCAGGTCGAGGCAGAGCTGCAGGGTGTTGGTGTTCTTGCCGCATTTCACGGTGAAGTCATGCTTGTAGCTGAAGTCCAGGCGGTGGACCCACGGGCTGTAGAGGCTGTAGCCTTCTGCATACTCGCCCTGGTGCTTGCTCAGGTACTTGTCGTTGTGGACGAAGGCCATGAAGCGGGTCTGGTCGTCCATCGAGACGAAGCGGAACTGACGGCTTGAGACTTCTTCATCGGTCGGGATGTACAGAGCGTCGTAGTTGTAACCGTCGCTGTTCATGTCGTTCTGCAGCATGTAGCTGTAGTTGTAGCCGCCACGCCATGCCTCATAGATGAAGCTGTAGTGGTTACCGGCCTTGTCGTGGTGCGTGAGGGAAGCGACCACACGGTCAGGGGTCACGTACTGCGAGTTGTGGAGCTTGATGTAGTTCGGGCCTTCGTTGGTCGGCACATAGGTGAAGGCAGACTCAGCGGCGGAACCCGGCATACCGGTGATTTCCTTGCTCACAGTGTGGGTGTAGGCAGCCATGAAGCTCAGGCTCTTGATCGGCTGGATGTTGATCTGGGCGCTGGCACTCCAGCCATAACCTTTGTCGGTATTCTCCAGGACAAAGGCCTTGGTGGCGTAACGATAGCCGGCAGGATAGATCGGGCGGTTGTCAGCACCGTTGAAGCGGGCGAAACCGGCCACATTGCTCATGCTCCAGTCGGAGATGGCCACGGCGTTGATGGTCTTGTTGAAGATACCTTCAGCCGTGATGGAGAACGGGAAGGAAGTCGGGAAGCTATAGTCGAAAGCGATGGAGCTCTTCCAGACCTGCGGCATCTTGAACTTGGGATCCACACCGTTGACAGCGGAAGGAACCGTACCGTCTTCCGGTTTGACCGTGCTCGGATAACCGAGGGAGATGAGCTTGTTGTAGAGGGCCTCGATCGTAGCCTTGCCGTTGGCGTCGGTCACCAGACCGCCGTCGAACACGTTCATCGAGAAGCCACGGGCAGCGGCGTTCTTGGCGTTGATTTGCGCCTGGTACTGCACCAGACCGCCGTTGGTCGGCATGTTGGTGAAGAACACGAGCGGGAGACGGCCGGAGAAGAGACCCGTACCGCCACGGACCTTGAAGCTCTTGTCACCGAAGACATCCCAGCTGAAGCCCACGCGCGGCGAGAAGGTCACGCTGGAGTTGGGCCAACGACCGGTGTCGATGTGCTGCTCGGTGTAGTTGTATTTCTTCGGATAGTAGGCGATGTTCTTGATGGCGTTGTTGGTCATCAGGTCGCCGTTGTCGAAGAACAGACCGTCGATACGGAGACCGTAGGTCAGTTTGAAGCGGTCGTTGACGTTCCATTCGTCCTGGGCATAGAGGCCGGCTTTGTGGAACTGGACACGGGCTGCCGGATACTGCTCACCGTCGTAACCGTAGGTCAAGCAGACCACCTCAGGGGCACGGCCGTTGAGGAAGTCGTCGAGGGTCTTGTAGCGGTAGTAACCGGAACCGTTACGCATATACTGGTTGTCAGCCATCTGGTATTCGTAGCTGAGACCGGCGGTAACCTTGTGACTGCCCTTGTACCAGGTGATGTCGTCCCTGACGTTGGCCACGGTGTTGTGCACGGCGTTGTTCCAGGTGAACAGCTCATAACCGAGGGCCATGTAGTTGTTGGAGCTGGTGTCGTCGAGGATATCGATGAACGGGAATTCCTCGGAGTTCGTGCCGCGGATATCGTCGAGTTTCGAGAAGGTAGCCAGGAACTGGTTCGACAGGTTGTCGGACAGACGGCTGTTGAGATCGAGAGACCAGGTGCTCACGATGTTCTTCATGGAATACATCGAGTTGGCGAAGGACATCGAGTACTGCGACATACGGGCACCGGACATACGCGTACCACCATCCATGGAGCTGCCGTTCGGCGAGTTCCACACGTTGTTCTGCGTATAGTTGTAGCGGAGGGCCAGCTTGTGCTGGTTGCTGATGTTCCAGTCGAGGCGGGCCAGGATCTTCATGTTCTTCTCATTGGCCGGGAAGTCGGTCCAGGAACCCGTGTCATAACCGTAGCGGCTCTTGACGAACTCGGAGACGCGCTGCAGGTCGCTGAGTTTCGTGCGGGATATGAAATTGTCGGGATCGGCCACACCATTCTCGGAGCCTCGCCAGCGGTTGACGATGGTCGGAACCTTGGAATACTCACCGTTGACGAAGAAGAAGAGTTTGTTTTTCACGATCGGGCCGCCGATGGTGAAGCCGTAGGTGGTCGAACGGTCCTTGTCGCGCGCGCCGCCGATCTGCTCACCGTCCACCGTGTCACCACGAAGGTTTTCGTTGCGGTGATACACATAGGCGCTTCCGCGGAAGGTGTTCGTACCAGACTTCGTGATGGCGTTGACACCACCACCGATGAAGTTGGTCTGACGGACATCGTAGGGCGAGATCACGACCTGGAGTTCTTCGATGGCGTCGATGGAGATCGGGTTGCCACCGCCCGGCAGGTTGGAGCTCAGACCGAAGTTGTTGTTGAAGTTGGCACCGTCCACCGTGAAGTTGGCCAGACGACCGTCGCTACCGGCGAAGCTCATGCCGTTGCCGCCGTACGGCGACAGGCGGGTCACGTCGGTGATGGCGCGGCTTACACTCGGAAGTTCGGTGATCTGACGATTGGAAATGTTGGTGGCGGCACCCGTCTTCTCATTTGAGAACTTGGATGCGGCGGATGCCACGACGATAGCCTCGGAAAGGTTCTGGGCCGCCGTCTTCAGGCGCACGTTCTGCTGATAGGTCTCAGCCAGCGAAAGGGTGATGTCGGGGATCACGAGCGACTGGCAGCCGATCAGGGAGTAGGTCACTTCGTAAGGACCACCGGTACGCATACCCTGGATGGCATAACGACCCTCTTCGTTGGTCACAGCATAGTACTGGGTACCTGAAGGGGTGTGGACGGCCACGACAGCCGCACCGATCAACGGCTCGCCGCTTTCATCGATGACCTGTCCGGCGAGGGCCGAGGTGGTCACCTGGGCCTGAGCCGAAAACACCATCATCAGAAAGGCTGCTGCAGCCATGAAAAACTTGAATGTTTTTTTCATAAATGTTGTTTGTGGTTAATTGTTGATATAGTAAATAGTTGTTGTTATTCCATCATAATCCCCATGCGGAAGCATCGAATTTCGATTCCGCTTCTTTCTCATAGTCATCTTTCAAGTTCACGAAAAAGTCGAAGCCGGTGCGCTTCTCAATCTCGTCGACCGAGAAGGCGTAGTTACGACTCATGGTCTCATTGCCATAGCTGCGGTTCTCGAACCAGAAGCCGATGGCGGAATAGCCGCCGTTGGCAGCACCGGCCTTGTATTTCAGGACCACTTTGAAATACGCCTTCGGGACAGCCACGGGCTTGCCCACAGCATCGTTGGTATATTGGATGGTCTCGCCCGACTCGGTGCGGAGCACACAGCCCGTCACCACATAGAGCGTATCGCTGGCCGACAGACCATTGAGCTGGTTGCGCACGAACTCCTCGCACTTTTCCCAGATGCCCTGGTTGAGGTTGGCGTTCTGCGGCGTGATGTTCGTATAATAGAAGGTCTGCTCGTTGGCCGCGACATTGCACAAGCGGTCTGCCGAGGGCACTTGGTGTCCGCGGTCCCAACCCGCGTAGCTGCGGGACACATCGCCCTGGTAGCGGCGCGGCACCAGCGGGTCGTAATCCCATTTGTCAGTGCGCTTCACCCCGGAAATATGTCCCTGAACAAGCGGATAGGCTGCCCAGAGCGCCACGCGGTTCTCCAGGTCGTACCAGAACGAATAGTTGCGAACGTTGTAATCTTTCCAGACCATGTTGTGGGAGAAGAAGGCCTTGCCTTCCTCCGCCTTCACGGCCGGCAGTTCGAGCCAGTTCGCCACCGGGCTCTGCACCACTGCCTCCAGCGCCTGCTGGTCGATGGTGAAGGTGAGGGTATTGGGCGTCACGGCAGCCTCGGTGGTGAAGGTGATCACCGCCTGGCGGGCTTCCGTCGTGCTCGGGTTTTCGGTGTATTGGATAACGACCATGCCGCCCGTGCTTTCGGAAGTAGGCGTCACGTTGAAAGCCGGATTCGAAGAAGTAGCTTTCCACGGCACGTTACCCGAGAGGGTCACGGTCAACGAGCCTGCGTCGCCACTGACAGAGGCCTGGGTCTGGGCCAAGGAAAAATACGGTTCGCTTGAGAAGCGCGGGCCGGTCATGCCGGCATAGTCAGCTTTTTCAGAGACAGTCAGTTGGATGCGTCCGTTGTATTTGCCGGCGATGCCTTTGAGCATGCCGCTGCCGGTCGGAACCTTTTCGTCCTTGAACACAGCATATTGCGAAGTGAAGAGGTCGAAACTGCCACCCTCCTTGCCCTCGAAGGTCACTGAGCCTTTGTTGTCAGAAGTATAAAAGGACTGGCCGACGAAGTTGTCTTTCAGTTGCACATCGGGCACCGCCACGTACATCGATTCGTAAGCGCCGGTCAACAGTTCGTCGATCGTGATTTGCTTGGCCGTAGGTGTACCCTCTCCCAAATAAGTCAAATTGGACAGCGGAATATCCTTCACCTGTATGGCACCGTTCGAATAAACGGATAGCGTCTGGCCTTTAAGGCGTACGCGAACCTTGTGGCCGCGGGCAAAAGTCTTGTTGTCTCCGCCACTGCAATAGAGCATCAACCCAGCCTCACCGTCTGAAATGATGATCGTCTTGGCGGAACTGTAGTTATTGAGGCCGCCGTCGGTGTCGCGCCGGTAGTCACTGATCACCATGCCTTCGACAATCAAGTCTTCAGCGATCACATAATCTTTTCCCGGGTAGAGGCCACGGATATCGCGGATGGTTTTGGTCACGGCAGCAGGCTGAACATACATCTCCTGCGAGATGGTCACCGTCTTGTTGTCGTCGACACTTTCCACCAACACAGAGCCCGTACGTGCGTCGGCGGAATTGGATCCGACCGTCACAGTCACCGTGCCGGTACCGGAGCCCGAAGAAGGTGACACAGCCAGCCAGGAATCTGTAGTACGGGCATACCACATTCCCTTGCAGGTGACAGCGAACGTCGCCGAACCTCCTTCCGCCTTGAAAGACAGCGATGCAGGCGAAACCGTAACGAGCATTTTCTCGTTGATCGGTTCGGGTTTCGGTTGCTCACAAGACACCAGTGCCAGGAGCAAACTGGCACAAAAAACAAGGAGTCGGACGGCTTTCATCGGAGCACACTTTTCAACCTGCAAAGGTATCAATAATTTTGGTTTCATAAAATAAATATTACCTTTGCGCCCACTTAACCCGGTGGATGGATTTGTTTTGCTTGCCAACCACCCTAAAAAAAGGCTAAAATTATGTATCTTTTCACTTCAGAATCCGTTTCTGAGGGCCACCCGGACAAAGTGGCCGACCAAATTTCCGACGCCATTCTCGATGACTTCCTTCGCCAGGATCCGGCATCGCACGTCGCTTGTGAAACCTTTGTGAGCACCGGCCTCGCGGTCGTGTGCGGCGAGGTTACCTCGCACGACGCCTGGGTCGATATCCAGAGCGTGGTGCGGCGCACCATCCGCCGCATCGGCTACACGAAGGGTGAGTACCATTTCGACGCAGACTCCTGCGCCATCATCTCCACTGTCCACGAGCAGAGCGCCGACATCGCTATGGGCGTGAACCGCGCCGAGAAAGAGGAACAGGGCGCCGGCGACCAGGGCATGATGTTCGGTTATGCCTGCAACGAGACCCCGGAGTTCATGCCGCTGCCCCTTACCCTGGCGCACATGACCCTCATCGAGCTGGCCCGCATCCGGCGCGAGAACCCCTCGCCCATGCCGTACCTGAGGCCCGACGCCAAGAGCCAGTACACCATCGAATACAACGATGACCACACCGCGAACCGCGTCCACACCCTCGTGCTCTCGACGCAGCACGACCCTGACGTGGACCAGGCCCGCATCCGCCATGACGTGGAGACCATCCTCATCCCGCGCGTCAAGGCCCGCCTGAGCGCCAAGAACGCCGCCCTGTTCCAGGACGGCATGATCCTGCACGTCAACCCGACGGGGCAGTTCATCATCGGCGGCCCGCACGGCGACACCGGCCTGACCGGCCGCAAAATCATCGTGGACACCTATGGTGGCCGCGGTGCGCATGGCGGCGGTGCTTTCTCGGGCAAGGACCCTTCGAAGGTGGACCGCAGCGCCGCCTACGCGGCACGCCACATCGCCAAGAACCTCGTGGCCGCCGGCGTGGCCGACGAGATCCTCGTGCAGGTGTCCTACGCCATCGGCGTTGCCCGGCCTGTGAGCATCTTCGTCAACACCTACGGCAGCGCGCACGTGCCCTTCACCGACGGCCAGATCGCCGAGAAGGTGGGCCAACTCTTCGACCTGCGTCCAGCCGCCATTGTCGAGCGCTTTGGTCTGACCAACCCGATCTACGAGCCCACGGCTGCCTACGGCCACATGGGCCGCGACCCCTATGTGCAGGAAGTCGAGCTCATCCGCGACGGCAAGACCGTGCGGCGGAACGTGCAGTTCTTTGGTTGGGAGTTACTCGATGCGGTCGACCAGTGCCGTGCCGCCTTCCAGCTGTAGCGTCAGTGCCTTCTCGACCGGCTGGTCCAATTCCGGCACGGTCAGCAGATAGACGACGCGCGCGGTTGAAGCTTCTTCGTCGACATCGACGGAAACGATTGAGAAAGAGGTCTGTGCTACGGCCTCTTTCATTTTTTCTGCCAGGTCGGCAGGAAGGGCGGACTGGGCATCGGTGCCTAGCGACACCAGCGCAGCGAGGCGCGGAGTGCAGTGCTCGGCCGCCGCGGCGTAGTCAGCTGTGTAATACGCGTGTAGAAACGTTTCAGCCACGGCTTTGACCCGGTCTTCGGGGCGCTGGCAGGCAGCCAGGGCCAGGAGCGTCAGGGCGCAGAGGGTTGCTGTGAGAAGTTTTTTCATCCTACAGGTCCATTTCAACGACGGTGATGCCCGCTCCGCCCTGTTGGACCGCTTCGTCGCGGAACGAAGCCACAGAAGGCACCGTCTTGAGGTATTTGCGGATCTCTTCGCGCAACACGCCATTGCCCTTGCCGTGCAGGATCTTCACCTGTCCCACGCCCACCATCGTGGCGTCGTCGATGAAGTGCATGACGATGTCGAGGGCGTCGGCCAGCCGCTGGCCGCGGATGTCAATTGTGGGCTTGAACTCGAGCTTGCGCCGGCTGATGGACTCGCTATCGTAGTGGATGACCGGACGGAACGTGCTGCGGGTCTGCTCTTTATACTGTTGGTTGGAGATCTTTTCGACTTTGCCGGGGGCGATCTTCGAGATGATGCTGCCCACCGACACGGAGATATATTTGGAGGCGACTTGCACGACTTCGCCCACCATATTGTTGTCCTTGAGCCGGACTTTATCGCCGACCTGCAACGGACTGTTGTCCACGGCGGAGCGCTCCTTCTTTTCGTCATTCCGGGCTTGACCCGGACCCGAGCGAAGCGAGAGCAGTCCCGCCTTGGAGGGGCTAATCTCCCCGCGTCGCTCCTTTCGCACCCTTTCCCGTTCCTTCCGTTCCGTGATCTTCTGCATCTTCCGCTCAATGGCGGCATCATTCTCGCTGGGCTTGTCTTCCTGCAGGGAGTCTTTGAACTGCGAGAGCTGCGCGCGGGCCTGGCGGGTCTTGTCGCGCTCCGCCTGGGCTTCGCGAATCTCCCGGATGGTGCGCTCCACCTGCTTGTTGGCCTCTGACACGATGTCAGCGGCTTCGGCGCGGGCCTCGTCGAGCATGCGCTTCTTGAGGGCCTTGACCTCTTCGAGCTCTTTCTGGTAGCGGTCGGTGAGGCTTTCGAGCGTCTTGTCGGTGCTCTTGATGCGGGCCAGCTTCTCGTCGAGGGCACGGCGGCTGCGCGCAATCTGGCGCAAGTTGCGCTCGATGTTGACGAATTCGCTGCCAGCACGTTCCTCTGCGTCTTTCACCACGTCGGCGGGCAGGCCCATCTTCCGGGCCAGCTCGAAGGCGAAGGAGTTGCCGGGCATGCCCTGCTGCAACTGGAACAGGGGTTTGATGGCCGCCCCGTCGAAAAGCATGGCGCCGTTAACCACGCCGGAGCTCTTGTCGGCGTAGAGCTTAAGGTTGGTGTAGTGGGTGGTGATCACGCCGTAGGCGCCCAGGGCGTCGAGGCGTGCGAGCACGGCCTCGGCGATCGCGCCGCCTGCGGCGGGCTCGGTGCCGCTGCCGAACTCGTCGATCAGCACGAGCGAGTGCTCGGTGGCATGGGTCAGGATCTCCCGCATGTTCTGCAGGTGCGAGCTGTAGGTGCTCAGGTCGTTTTCGAGCGACTGGTCGTCGCCGATATCGATGAAGATGCTGTCGAAGATCAGCATCTCGCTCACTTCGGAGGTCGGGATGAGCATGCCCCACTGGAACATGTACTGCAACAGGCCTACGGTCTTGAGGCACACTGACTTGCCGCCGGCGTTCGGGCCGGAGATCAGCAGGATGTGCTTCTCGGGGGTCAGCGAGAGGGTCAGCGGCACGATCTCTTTCTTCTCGCGGCGGAGCGAGGCCTCCAACAGCGGGTGCCGGGCGCGGCGCAGGTTCATCTCGCCGTTGGTGGAAAGGATGGGCATGCCGGCGATCATGTCAAGGGCCACGAGGGCCTTCGAGCGAATGAAATCGATCTCGCCAATGTATTCGGAGGCGGCGATCAGGCCGTCCAAGTAAGGCCGGAGGAAATCCGTGAAGGCGGCCAGGATGCGGACGATTTCGCGCTGCTCGTCGAACTGCAGTTCGCGGATCTGGTTGCCCAATTCGATGATCTCCATGGGCTCCACAAAGGCCGTCTTGCCGCTGGCGCTCTCGTCGTAGACGATGCCGGGGAGTTTCTTCTTGCTGCCAGCCGCCACGGGGATCAGCACGCGACCATCGCGCACCACCACTTCGGCGTCAGCCTCTACCAGGCCCTCATTCTTGGCGCTGCCCAGGATGGCGTTGATGCGGCGCGACACCTGCCCTTCCTTGGAACGGAGGCTGCGGCGGATCTCACCGAGTTCGGGCGAGGCGCTATCCCGCACTTCGCCGTTGCGATCGAGGATGGCTTCGATGCGGCGGCTGATCTCGGGGTCGTAGCTGACCGATGCGGAAATCTGCCGGAGCATGGGATAGAGGTCGTCCTTGCACTCGCGGAAAAAGGCCAGGATGCGGCGCAGGGTGTCGAGGCTGGTGCGCAGGGCACGCAGCGACGGCAGGTCGATGCAGGTGTTCTCGGCCTGGAGCGGCAACAGGAACTCTTTGGTATCGAGGTAGCCACCGGCCGGGAAGCTGTCTTCAAAGAGGCAGATGAGCCGCATCTCGTCGGTCAGGCGCAGGCGGAACATGATTTCGTCGGCGTCGCGCGACATCTGTTCAGCAGCGACTTTCCGCTGGGCGTACTGGGTGACGCACTTGGCGGCTATCTTGTCCCGCACCTTGTCGAATCCGATTTTCTGCTCGAGTACCATGGGCGGGACAGGGATTTATTTGTACGATTCTTCGATGGCCAGTCGCAATTCCGTGATACTGCCCATGGTCCGGATCTGGCCTTCCTGGACGAAGGAGATATGGCCTGTCTCTTCCGAGACGACGATGACCGAGGCGTCGCTGACCTCGGAGAGGCCGATGGCGGCGCGGTGGCGCATGCCGTAGTGGGCGGGGATATCCTGGCGCTGGGTGATGGGCAGGGTGCAGCGGGCGGCCAGGATGCGGTTGACCGACAGGACCATGGCGCCGTCGTGCAGCGGGGAGTTCTTGAAGAAGATATTCTCGATGAGGCGGCGGCTGATGCGGGCATCGATCTCGTCGCCGGTGTCGATGATATCGCCGAGGGCGGAGCCGTGGCGCAGGACAATCAGGGCGCCGGTCTTTGCGTCAGCCATGTGGCTGCAGGCGGCGGTCAGTTCCTCGAGTTCGGCGGGCTGCATGCCGGCCGAGCGGGCGGTCTGGCGGAAGAGTTTGCTGAAAATGCCGGTATGGGCTGCATGGGAGGTACTGGAGCTGATGCGGAACAGGAAGCGCCGGATCTCGGGCTGGAAGATGACCAGCAGGGCGACGACACCGACGCCGAGCACCTGTCCCAAGATAAACGACAGCAGCTTCATGCCCAGTGCGCGCGATGCGATCCAGATCACATAGAGCAGCAGAATCCCCAGGAAGATATTGACCGCCGAGGTTCCCCGCACGACCCGGATGAGCCAATAGATCAGCAACCCGACCATCAGCACATCGAGCACGTCAATCCACGATATATCTATGAAATCGAACATATTCAGACAAAGATAACAAAAAATTATCTTTGCCAATGGAGTTTTTTGCCGAAACCCAGCCGGTTGTCGGTATATTTGAGGCGGTCGGGGCTGATGAGCCAGACTTCGCCGCCTTTGAAAACGGCGTAGGGGAAGCGCTTGAGGTATTTCAGGCGGCAGCGGTCGAAGAGGCCACCGTCGCAGCGGCGGACCGTGCCAGTGAACTGTAGGCCTTGGATCTTGCCGACCTGTTCCGTCTCCAGCACGACGGAGCCGGCCACCCGCGGGTTCTGCAGGAACAGTTGTGTGTGCAGGGTCTTTTCTTCGGAGGTAATGATAAAGCCTTCTTCCTGTTCATCAAACACATAGAAAGCGTTCGCGCACCACGGCGCGCCTTCGCCCGAAGCACACGCCACCGTCAGCACGTGGTGCTCCCCGATAAAATCCAAAATCCGCTGGTCGATCATACTTTGCAAAATTACGTATTATTTCCTATCTTGCCTTCGAAATATTCGAGGCGAGCGATATGTGCGGACGGGTTACTGTGGCGCCGCAGCGGATGCAGCGGCTCACCATCAACAAAAACGAACGAAACAAACTGCTGAAGGAACTGGCGATGGCCGGCGTCCTGGCTTATCATGGCTACAACGTCCACCTGGTCGAAGAAGATCCTCGGCGGGGATCTTATGATGCGTTGGTTGATGGTATCCCAGCCGATTTCAAGCGGACAAAAAGCCACAACATTATCCAAAAGTATGCATCAAAAGCCTTACACTTTCAAAAAGCGAAATTGCTGGTGTTTCAATTCGATGCGGACACCCCGGAAATACATCTTGAGATAGATTCATTGGTTCGAAGGAAGATTCGAATCATCTATTTTTTCAGTGATCGTCCAAAAGAGGTGTTTGACATAAAACAGCCCCGATGATTATCGAGGCTGAGTAACTGGTACGACTGCAGGCGCTTGGCCTGGAGACATCCCTGACTTTTAAAAGCTATTGCAAAACTAATATAACCCCTGATGAAATGCAAATGTTTTTGAAAGAAATGATGGATTTGATTGAGCAGATGCTCAGGGGGCTGCGGGACTTGTTTTTTCCGCGGAAGTGCGTGGTGTGCGGGCGGTTTCTGGGCTTGGACGAGGAAGATGTCTGTGCGGCTTGCCTGGAGGGGCTGCCGATGACCTATCAGTGGGACATCGTGCAGAATGCGGCATTCGAGCGCCTGGCGCGGCGCTTCGAGGTACAGGATGCTGCGTCTTTACTCTTCTTCGGTACGGAAAGCAATTACCGGCACATCCTCTACGGCATCAAGTACGGCAACCGGCGACGGCTCGCTCTGCGCATGGGGGAGTTGCTCGGCACAAAACTGTCGGAGAGCCGGGCATTCAAAGGCTGCCAAATCGTCGCCCCTGTGCCACTGCATCCGTTGCGCCGCTGGAAACGCGGCTACAACCAGGCCGAACTGATCGCCCGCGGTGTCGCGAAGGTCATGGGCCTGCCCGTCGAGACAAAGCTACTGCAGAGGAAACGCAATACCAAGACACAGACGAAGTTACAGGGCGCTGCGAAGACGAAGAACGTCCAAGGCGCTTTTGCGGTCGATACGCGCCGCGCCGCCGACCTTCAGCAACAAGGGATCCGTCATCTCCTTCTCATCGACGACACCTTGACCACCGGATCAACCCTCGCCGCCTGCGCCGCTCCCCTCCTTGCCGCCGGCTTCCGCATCAGCTGCACGACCCTTGCCTTCGCCGGTAGCTGATTTGAATGCGGCTGATGTCCCTGATTTTGGGACATCAGCCGCATTATAAAGAGAATTTGCTTAGGATGTCCCTGTTTTTGGGACATCGACGACGGTCAAAGGATTTCCTTTAACAATTCATCCATATGCGCATAATCGCGGAGGAGCCAGAGGACGTAGCGGATATCGACGCAGATGCAGCGGTTCATGGATTCGACGAAGTAGGTGTCGCCGGCGAGGGACTCCTTGTTGCCGTCGAAGGCCAGGCCGATCAGTTCGCCCTTCGCATTGAGCACCGGTGAACCCGAGTTGCCGCCCGTGATGTCATTGTCCGTCGTGAAATCGACCGGCACGTCGGGCTGCTGCGTCAGCAGCTCGCGGAAGTCCGGCTTCAGCGTGAACTCGTAATCGTCCGGATCGAACTTCTCCAGGATGCCTGCCGTTCGCGTGCGCGAAGCAATCGACACCGCGTCGCGCGGTTCGAGCGGCCGCACCTTGCCGTAAGTGATGCGCATCGTCGAATTCGCGTCCGGATACATCGGCTGCTTCTTGGCCAACTTCATGCGGTAGACCGCATCCTTGTATTCCTTCTCCAGCGAACTCTTGCTCACCCCGGCCTCGATCTCATCCCGCTTCTCGTTGAAAGTCACGATTTTGCACGAAGTCAACGCATCGTGGATGTGCCCGTCGAACACCTCGTTGATCATCTCATTGACGTCCCCGTCATAACGCGCGTACAGATCTGTCAGGTACTCACCCCAATACGGCTTGCGCACGTACTTGAAAAACTGCCCCAGCGAATAGCGCATCAGGTCGCGCTCCACCCGCATGTCCAGCTTCTCCAACTCTTTGGCCGCCATCAACGTATCGCCGCGCTGCAGCGCATTCGCATAGCGGTGCAGGTTCGTGCCCCGCACCAGCGTCTCCTGGAAATAGACGATCTGCTGGTTGATGCCCGCCACGTCTTCATATTTCTGGCCCAGGCGGTAGATCAGGTCCGAGTTGCCCAGCCACTTCTGCAGTTGCTGCTCCTCGTTCCGCTTTGCATCGACCACCCCGAAACGATTGTAGCAGTAGATCTCACCCTCGCGGATCTCCTGCACGTTGCTCAGGCTGAAGTAGCGGTCGGCATACTTGAGGCGCACAGCTGCATCTTCGTTCATCCATTTGTCGATGATATGCATCTGGTCGAGGCGGAACTGCGCCTGGATGGGATTCTGGATCTGCAGAATCTCCTCCACGGCATAGGACGACGCGTAGCGGTTGGTGCGGCCCGGATAGCCGATGACCATGGTGAAGTCCCCGTCCTTGAAGCCGTCCTGCGAGATTTTCAGGATCTTTTTGGGATGCATCGGCACGTTTTCAGGCGCATACTTGGCTGGCGAACCGTCCGGCGCCGTGTAGATGCGGTAGATGGCGAAATCGCCCTTGTGCTGCGGCCACTCCCAGTTGTCGGTGTCGCCGCCGAACGACGCGACGCTCACCGGCGGCGCCGCCACCAGCCGCACGTCGCGGTACACCTGGTAGAGCGCCATATAGTACTTGTTACCGTTGTAATAGGACGAACAGATGACTTCGCCCTGCCCTTCGTAGAGCTTGCCGTACTTCTCCTCAATCTGGCGATAGACCCGCCGCATGGCCATGGGCTTGGTCGCCGCATCGAACTCCGCGCGCAGCGCCTGCACCTCGTCGGTCACGTCGACGATCTTCTTGAGGAAGTAGATGGCCTGGCCCTGAACGGGCAGTTCCTCGTCACGGCGCATGGCCCAGAAGCCGTCTTCCAGGTAGTTGTGGCCCAGGGTGCTGAGGGCATGGATGTCGCTGTAGGCGCAATGGTGGTTGGTGATCATCAGGCCGTCGTTCGAAATCATGCTGCCAGTGCAGCTGAAGGCCAGGGCCACCACGGCGTCGGAGAGGCTTTCCTGTTCCTCGTCGTAGAGGACTTTGGCGTCGAGTTTCAGGCCGGCGGCCTTCATGCGTTTTTCAAGGACGCGGTCGATGGTGTTGATCATCCACATGCCTTCGTCGGCGAAGGCCGTCGCGGCGCACATGAGCAGCGTTACTGCCAATATCCACTTTTTCATCTGCAATGTAAACATTTAATTGTCAATGCTTTATGTAAACTCCTCCCCTCGTACGGAAGAGGGAGGATTATTTATAATCTATTGTCTATCAGCTGCGTACATTGCAGCGGAAGGGGGTTTTTAAAAAATAAAACCGACGGTCAGGGCGGCAGCGTGGCGGACGCCATCGTTGTCGATCCGGGTCGATGCATTGATGCCGTAGTGTGCCTGGATGTAGGTGCGGCCGGTAGCAGACGACCATTTCAGGTCGAACGCGCCGAGATAATTGTTTCCGTCCCAGATGTCCCACTGCTTCATCAGAGGTTCAGTCAATTGCCAGCTGGTATTGTCGGTGTAGGCATGGTAGTCCATCGCAAAACCCAGCCAGGGAATCAGCGTGACCGGACCCACCGGAACCTCAACGGCCACCGAAGGCGTCAGTGTGCTGATCCGCTGCACGAAACGCTGCGGATACTCCGTGTAGCTGTGCTCCATGCCCCAGTTCTCCACCCCCACCAGCAATTTCCAGCTGGTGCCGAAGCGGTACATCAGGCGCTCCACATGATACTGGCGCCAGTAACAGAACACCGGGTCGCCGTACGTGACCCAGACACGGATACGGGAATCGGGATCGAGTTCCTGCCGCTGCAGCGGACGGAAGCCCTGCATCGACGAGAAGATGAACGACGCTTCCAAAGCATGCGCCGGCCCGAATTGCAGGGAAAGATCGTCTTCCCAGGTCCAGGATCGCGTCGTGCCGAACTGTTGGTTGTTGTAGCCCACCTCGGTCTGCGCGCTCTGCAGCCAGGAGACCCGCAGGTCGTTGTGCAACGCCGTCCGACCGGCTTCCCAGTCGAACTGGAAGCCGCCATAGTAGCGGTTGTTCTGCTTGAAACGCCGGTTCTCGGCGCTCGCAAAGCCGCTGCCGTGGCAGACCCAGAGGCCGTAAATGTCAAATAGAATATGCTCCACGTTCGTCGCGATCTGCGTGTATTCCACCTTCTCGGTCGAACGCTCATAACCCAGATTCAGTCCCAGGCCGAAGCCGCCGCTCCGCCAATGAACGCCTGGCGAAACCCGGAAGTTCATGGCCGTGTTCTTGTTGCGGAGGTCCTTGTGCTTGGCCATCAACGCCACGTCGTAGCCCAGATCCAGGCCCAGCGACCAGTGGTCGTCCAGCGGCAGGCCTGCGCCCGCCTCCATCGTGTAGCGTTCCAGCGAAAGGTTGCCCGGAATCGAGTCGGCCAGCATAAATGGCGTCTCGTAAGGGTCGATCCAGCCCCGCCAGGTGCTGCCCTTCCCGGCCAGGTATCCGTAACCGAAATGCCCGTACAGGCTTACCTTGCCCAACTTATGCCGCGACGACGCATCGAGCGTACCCAGGATCTCCGAGGCCGGCACATAGACATCGTGCAGCCGCCCCGTTTCTCCGCCTACGCCCAGCGATACGTCCACATAACTCGTATCCGCCAGCACCAACCGCGCCGCATTCCGCTCCTGCGCACCCGAAGCCAGACCCAGCATCATCAGGATCCCTATGATTATCAGCTTCTTCATTGCTTTAACCTCGGTTGTGGCGTGCTGTCGGGAATGAAATCAGCATCCGAATTGTTCGTATCCATGAAAACCTCGATCCCCTGATCCTGGAAATCAAGCTTGCGCGTCACGCATTTGCCCGAATAATGCGCCGAACGCATCCATACATAGGACGCATCCACCGTGCCCGGCAAACGCTTGATCGCGCCATTCGGCGAATCGACACACTCCACGCCGTCCAGAATCCAGTCTTTCGCAATGTGCCAGTACTTCGTGCCCGAACTCTTGCCCGGCTCATACGCCTCCCAGACCGCCGCCTGCGCCTGCCAGGCCGACACACCCATCGACGGCTTGAACACCACGATGGCCGGACTGTGGATCGAGAGCGCCCAGGCATTGCCCTGCCCCGTCATATTGAGGACCATCGGCACCACGCCCGCCGCAATCTCGTGCCGCGACAGCGTCTCCGACCAGCAGCCGAAATGCGCCCGGTTCAAGGGCAGCGCCGATGTGGCCCGCCCGCGGTGGTCTACCGCCGCGATGCACGCCACCACCGCCGATTCACCCGGCTTCAGCGCGTACGTGTGCCCGTCGCCCGGGAACATCCAGTACATCTGCGCGATCGGAATCGTATCACGCCCCGCCCAGGCATT
Organism: uncultured Bacteroidales bacterium; assembly: GCA_905233345.1. Lineage (GTDB taxonomy): Bacteria > Bacteroidota > Bacteroidia > Bacteroidales > UBA932 > Cacconaster. The sequence continues at coordinate 19,927 of CAJODQ010000017.1, read as the reverse complement.
GTTGCCCGTGGTCGAATTGTAAGGATAGATCGTCGCCAGACAGAGCGAGTCGAGATAGACCGTCTGTCCGCCCGGACCGGCATTGTTGTACAATTCAATGTACGTATCTTTCGTATAATTGGCCCCCTCCAGCGTCGAAGAGCCGTGGAAATAGGCTTCGCGGATGATGAGCGGGTTGGGGACCACCACGTTGAGCGGGATGTCCAGCCAAGGCGCGCGGGCTTCCCCCTGCGCGTCAATCAGTTCCGTGCCCGTGAGCAGGAACTCCTCGCTGGCTCCGTTGACCGCGATGCGCGTGCTGGAGAACCAGCCCGCCGCCATCACGTCGTATTTTCCGGGCTGCACCTCGAAATGCACCCGGCCCGACGCGTCGGGATGCTTGACATAGCCGAACTCGGCATTCTTGTTCTGCAAGCGCACCTCCAGCTGCGTCAGGTCGATGCTCACCGGCTCGTCCGGGCGCAGCACCAGCTGCACGTCGAGCGAAGCCACGCAAGGTGCCTCGCGGTAGCAGGAAGCGGCCGCCAGCAACAGGAAGAAACAAGCGATCAAGGCAACTCTTTTCATGGCTAGCGAAGGGATATTTTGACTTCCGCGCCGAAATACAGCGGCGTGTTGCGGTCGCTCGGATAATGCGTGACCGTGTTGCGGACCCGGCCCCGCAGGTTCAGGAAGTTGTTGGCATAGAACGAGACCGTGGCCCATTTGCCGATCTCCTTCGACAGGCGCAGGTTCAGCATCCCGTAGAAAGGATAGCCCTGCCGCACGTAGTAGGTGTCGGTGTTGGTGGTCAGGATGAGGTTGCGGTACTGCGGATCCTGCGCCATCTCCTCGGTAAAGGGCTGGACGCGCCCCGCTCGGTCCATGATGTAGAGCGGGCTGACCTTCCAGGTGCCGGCATCCGGATCGTAGACGGCCTGGTCTTTCCCGTCGAAAGTGCAGAGATTGCGGCTGCTCTCAAAGAAGACAAGCTGGGCGGTAAGCGTCACCACCATGGCCAGCTGCGGGATGTGCGTAATGAAGCGCACGTTGCTGCTGAAACGGTCTTTCTCCGAGCCGTTGGAGGTGGTCGAAGAGCCACCGTAGATACCCACCCAGGGGTAGCTGCGGCCGTTCGCGGTGCCAGCGTAAAGCCGCTGCGTGTAAGCCGTGCTGCGCGATGCCATGTGCATCCAGGCGCCGCTCACGTTGATGGAGGTCCCGATGGCGGGAATCTTCGCCACGTCGAGCGTGAACTCCACGCCCCATTTGTCGGTGGCGATGTCGTTGGCCGGACGCGACAGCGACATGAAGGTGGTGTCGACGATGGAAGGCAGCGGTTGCCCGTCCATCGTCACGCTGCCGATGCGCCAGTCAAGATCCGCACCGGATGGCAGCACAACCTGCGAAGGCGCACCGTTTTTCCAGGTATAGCCGTAGCGCCTGTAGACCATCGGCACGTATTCTGTGATGAAGCCGTAGCCGTCGCGCATCTTTTCGTGGAAGCCCACCACAGAGCCGCTGAGCTTGCCCGCGTCGAACTCCAGACCCGCCTCGATGTTGCGGCTTCGCTGCAGCCGGAGCGTCGGATTGTCCGTCTCAGCGCGCTGGGTGGTCACCACCGCCAGTCCGGTATTGTTTGCATCGAAATCGTTGTAATAGAACGACACCATGTCCTTGTAGGCCGGCTCGGGATAGAGATAGATCATCGAGGGCATCTTGGAGGTCAGGCCCCAGCCGCCGCGCAGCACCAGTTCCCGCAGGCCCGAAGACCGCTTGACCAGCGTGTAGCGCGCGTTGATGCGGGGCTCGATGCCGAAAAAGGCGCCCGTGTTGATGCCCGAGGCCAGGATGGTGTTGAAGCGGGCGCCCGCCTGCAACTCGAGCAGCGTGCCGCCCAGGGGAAGTTTGAGATTGTCCTCCACATAGCCCGTGAGGGCATGCAGGAAGGGGATGTCGCGGTAAGAGCGCTCGCGGAATGCCGTGGCGGAACCCGGCGAAGGCGGGAGCAGCGGATCGAAAACCTTGCCCCGGCCGATGTTGCCCTGGCTCTTCCACTCAAAGCCCGCCAGCACCTTGTTGGTGACGGCACCGTATTTTCCGATCTGGTGCGCGGTCAGCTTGGCCTGCGCATCAATGGGACGGCCGAACACCTGCACATCGGAATAGTATTGAGCAGGCGTGAAGAAAGCCTCGTTCTCGCCATCGTACATGGCGTTGGAGGTCGGGGTGCGACCGGCAGAACCCTGATACACCCGGCTGCGGGAGAACTGGTCGGTGATGCTGCCGGCCAGGAGATATTCCACATTGGTGATCCAGGACTTGTTGAGCACCCAGCGGCCGTTGACGCCCAGGCGCAGACCCCGGTCGCGCGCCTGCGAGAGCTCATCGAGCGCCAGGTCGGGATCGCTGGCATTGGTGGCGTTCGACCAGTTGCCGCGCAGCTTGGCATTGATGGTAAACTTGCCCCGGATATTACCCGACCAGCCAGCCTGGAAATTGACCCGGTTGTACGCCGAGGAGGGCGTGCGGACATCGCTGGCCGCGTGGGCGTAATCGGCGTCGAAGTTGAGCACGCCGCCCTTTTCCCCGAGCGGGAAACCCTTGCCGAACGACACCTGCTTGAGCTGCGGATCGGCCTTGAGACGGATTTCCCATGGGGTTACGCCCGCTTTGGTCTTCACGACCACGGCTCCCGATGTCAAGTCGCCGTAAACCACCGACGGGATGCCGCGGATCACCTCCACCGACTCGATGTTGTCGGTCGAGATTTGGCGGGAATCGACCCCGCCGCCGGCCGTGGAAGCCACGTTGCTCTCGCCGCCACCCATCGCCGTGCCCGTCGAGAGCATCTGGAGGTTAGCGTCGTTCGAGTACGAGGCACCGTCCACGATGAGCGCCGTGCCGGCCACATTGGCCGCGTTGGTGCCGATGTCGCGGATGGACAGTGAGCCCACCTGCGTCAGGGACGGGTTTTCGGTGACGCTGCCGGGCAGCAGCTGCATCACGTCGCGCAGGCTGGAGGGCTGGATGTGCTCCAGCGTCTGCTTGGAAATCTTGGAAGAAGAGGTGATTTCCCCACCCTCTTTGGCGGTCACCACCACTTCGTCGAGGGTCAGGCTGGAAACGGCGAGCTCCAGCTTCAGTTTGGAGATGTTGCCCTTGACGTCCAGCGGGCGCTTTAGGGTCTCATAGCCCAGCAGATCGACCTCGAGTTCGTGCCGCCCGGCCAGGACCCCCGTCAGGACGAAGCGCCCGTCAGCGTCGGTCACCGCCCAGAGGCCCAGCTCCCGGATGACCACCGAGGCCATGACCACCGGCTCGCCGGAATCGCGCTCGGTCACCAGGCCGGCCACCTGAAAGCGTGCCCGGCCCGGTTCCTGCGCAAAAGTGAAACTGCCTGCCAGCAAAGTGGCAAGCAGTAGCACAAAGCGGACCCTTGTGAAGCGTCCGCGCATGGTTTAGTTGTTTTTGACGCAACGCAGCGGAGCGGCAATGCGATAGCTCACCTTGGTGCCATTGCAAGTGTATTCCGCCTCGGTCGCCTTGTTGGTCATGGGCATGAAGCCGAAGAACTGGAGGTTCTTCACGCCGGAAGTCGGGTCATCCTTGGTATTGTAGGTGACACCGGCGTAGGTGGAACCGCAGAGCATACCGGAAGAGATCTTTTCCGGATAAGCCTTCGCCCAACCCATGAAGGAACCGGCGGTCTTGGTGTTGTCCTGGATGGAGATGGCGCCAAAAGCGTCCATGTTGAAGCCGTCCTCATTGAGCATGACGATGGAACCGTTGTTACCGTCGTAATAAGGGGCATCCGTCTTGGTGGCCAGCGGAGAAACCGCCTTGCCGACCAAGTTGATGATGTCGTCGCTGGTAGGCACATGCCAGCCTTCCGGGCAGATGCCGCGGGTGCCGTTCAACGCCTCCGCTTCTTCCACGGTGGTAAGGTCGCCGACCTTCTTGCCCAGCGCCACCTCAGCCTGATACAGATAACCTTTGGCCTTGATGACAGCGGCATCCGTGGAGAATTCCAGACCAGTATGCTCGGCATTCAGGACCACCGGATAGAACACACCGGCCGTCACATTACTGAGATCGGAAGCAGGGGTCATGCCTTCCGGAATATAGCGCAGGTTCTCCTTCATCCACCACTTGCCGTCGTCCATCTTCACAGCGTGATAGGTTTCACCGGCGTAGACTACAACGCCGCCATCCTGCACGAAGGGGACACTGTCGCCCTGGCCACCGGCTGCGGTCTGGCAGGAGAGCGAGAAGTTAATCTTACGTCCTTCAAAGACCGGGCAGGCCGGAACCGTGGCGGTCACGACCGACGTACCGGCTTCGCCACTTGTTACGTCGAAGGTCACGTCGCTGGCGTCGCAAGCGATCGTCCACTTCGCATTGGCCTCAACCGTCATTTTAATGACGCAGCCTTCCGCGGAGATATGTGTGTCTGCCGCCCGCGGCGGGTCGATGACGAATTTATCTGTATTGAAATGGGCGTCGCCCGCCTGGCAAGACTGGACGATGGAGATGGTCTGGCGGACCGTTTCGTCCCGGCTGGTGCAGACGACGGTAACACTTGCGTTCAGGAAAGCATCGGTGGTGTTGGGTTTGACGGTCAGGGTGAAATAGCCGTTCCCGGTACCGGAAGTGGGCGTAACGGTCACGATGCCGCTGTTGTCCGGGACGACGTTCCATACGTTGTTGGCAACGACGGCGACAGACTGGCTGCCCCCGTCAGCGCCGACTTCCAGTTCGGTCGGGCTGACCGAGAGAACCGGTAAGGGTTCGCAGGCCGCGAACAGGAAAAGGCCTGCTGCCAAAATTGCGAAAAACTTCTTCATATGCAGTAAAATTAACTATCCGTAAATGACAACTTCCTCCGGATGCAGGGTTTGAATGACGCCCAGGACCAAGCTTTCTTCGGGATGGCTTTCCAGATAGAGTTCGACTTTGAATAAGCGATCCTTGCCCGTATCATTGGCGGGAATATCGATCGTGACGGTGGTGCTGTTGGGACCACCACTGCGCGGTTCCACGCTGAAACCAGCCGGATTGGCGGCTTCATTCAGTACCCGCAATTTCCAGGGCTCGTTGGAATTGACCGTAAAGAACACCCGACCGCCTTCGTAACCGATGGCCTTGAGGACGTCATCGGCGACAAGGAAGGGGAAGCAGTCCTGCGTGATCGCTACGGTGGCCACACGCGACAGATCGTCGTACTTGGACGTGAACTGGATACGAATCGATTTGGTGTACATCTCCGTATTCGCAGGCACCTCCACGTGGAAAGGCGAGGTAAAGTCGCCGGACATCGGGGTAACGGTCACGGACTCATCGGAAACAGTGCAAGTCCAGCTGCCGTTGGTAAAGAGAACGTCGTCAAAAGATCCGCCTTCGGGCCCGAACACGAACGAAGTCTTGTCGGGTGTTGCGTAAAAATTGGTCTCCTGGTCACAGGATACGGCCATCAGGCAGAGGACGACGAGAAGCAGATAACGTTTCATACCGCAAAAATATCATTTTTTTTTCATACCTTCGCATCCCAAGATATGAGGAAATGCGCAAAGCCGCAACAATTATCATTCCAGCGATCCTGCTGCTGACGGCCGTCGCCCAGTTCACGGGCTGCGAGAAATACGTGCTGCCGGCCATCTCTGTCGAGCCCGACACCCTGCGTTTCGGGGCGAAGGCCGATTCGGCGGACGTCTATCTCACGACCAATGTCATCACCAAGCCGGAAGCGGACAACAATGTCAACTGGATCACCACCTGGCCGGAGTGGTTCGACGAGAGCAGTCCCGTGACGATCTACGTCAAAGAAAATACCGGCTCGGCAGCGCGAACCGGCATTCTCTATTTCAAGTCTGAGGCCCTTCAGAAAAAACTGATCGTCATTCAGGAAGGGGCTACTTTTTAACTTCCATTACAGCACCATGATCCTTGACGACACCGCGGAGCCAGCGCTCGCGGAAAGCGGGATGCATGGGTGAAGCCGGGATGGGCTTGCCCGAGCCGTTGTCCTGGAAGGAACCGTCCGGGTTCTGGCGCTTGACGTTGCCGTCCATGAACTTCACCAACAGATAGTTGCTCATATTCGTCCACTGGTCGAAGAGTTGCTGGGAGCGGTGCTGGCACCATTCCGTGAGCATGCGCTTCGCCTGGCGCTCGTTGCCGTTCTCCACCATCTTGAGCGCCCGGGCATCCAGGGCTTTCACCATCTCCACGTTCTCGTTTTCATAGGCGTCGATGGCGGCACGGACCTCCGGCTGCACGCGGTCGTAAAAGAGGTAGGCGAACTGCGCCACACGGTTGAAGAGCCAGAAAGCCGAGGTCGGGCTGTACTCGATCATCGAGCCGTTTCCTTCACGGAAGCATTCCGGCACGGCATTGATATTCGTATAGATGGGCGTCAGGGCGCTGGTGGCAGCATCGTCCACGCCGAACCAGAGCAGACCGCCCACCACGTCGGGCAGCCAGCCGCGGGCCTGGCCCAGATACCAGAAACCGGTCTGCTGCGTGGCAATCGAGCGTTCGAACAGGTATTCCTTGCCGTCGAGTTCGAAGCTCATGGGACGCCAGCGATAGGGCAGGCGGCTGATGCCGGCACCCACATCCTCGCTGAAATCGAAGGGCGTACCCTCATAGTGGTCGCGCATCACGTCGGCCAGGGCCTTGACGGTCACTTTGCCTTCGGGCTTGATGTAGAGCGGCATCTTGTTGGCGGGATTCTCGCCCCAGGCGAAATCCAGGTATTTGTCGGCATCGAAGTTCTTGCCGCCCAGCAGGCGGAAGGCCGACCACACGCGGGCCTCACAGCCGCGGAGCCCTCCCCAGTCAGCGGGGCAGTACGCGTCGCAGAAGCTGAATTCCGCATCGCTGCCCGTGAAGAAACCCTTCTCCCGGGCGAAGGAGATCACGTCGGGGGCATAGAGGCAGTTCTCCGGATCGTTGAGCGGGAAATGGTGGATGCGGCTCTGGTTGGCGTGAGCCGAAATCATGCCGTCGGGAATGCGGACAGCCACCCATACGGCGCCTTTCTGCTCGCCCTTGCCCACGATCTCGAAGATCCAGCATTCGTCCTTGTCGGCGACAGAAAAGGTCTCACCTTCCGAGCAATAGCCATAGGTCTGCACCAGTTGGTCCATGATCCGAATGGCCTCGCGGGCCGTACGGGCGCGCTGCAGCGTGATGTAGATCAGCGAGCCGTAGTCGATGATGCCATCTTTGTTCTCCAGGTTCGGGCGGCCGCCGAAGGTGGTCTCCATGATGATGAGCTGGTGCTCATTCATGTTGCCCACGGTCTGGTAGGTATGGGGCACCTGGGCGATCTTGCCGCGGTAGAAGCCGCTGTCCCAGTCGTAGACGTCGAGCATGGCGCCGGCCGGATGGTTGGCGGCGGGCCGGAAATACAGTTCACCGAAAAGCTGGTGGGAGTCGGCGGCGTAGGTTACCATGCAGGAGCCATCGGCGGAAGCTCCCTTGGTGACGATGACATTGGTGCAGGCGTCTGCCGTGGGGTGTGCAAGCAGCAGGAGGCAGGCCGCAAGGGCGAGGATACGTTTCATTCGGGTCTATTTTTGATCGGGTTTTATTCCACGAAGATAAAAAAATCGCTTATCTTTGCCAAATGAACCGACTGTTTCCCCTCCTGCTTCTGGCAGCCACGCTGCTGCTGAGCGCCCCCGCGGCCCTGGCCCAGGAGCCGCAGGAGCCCAATATCGACGAGATTGTTGCACGCCAGCTCGAAAACCTGACCCGCACCTTCAAGCTGGACGAGGTGCAGGAATTCTTTATTGATTCGATCCTGCAGTACAACTACCGGGCGATGAACGATGCCTTCATGGAAACCAAGAAAACCGGCGCCAGCAATGCAGAGACGTATCAGGCGATCTCAGACGACTGGATGCAGCGCACCGACGAGGCTTTCGAGCGCATCTTTACGGAAGACCAGTGGAAAAAGTACCTGAAATCGACTTACGGCAAGGAGAAACAACGCCGGGAGAAACGGATGAGCGAGCGCAAGCCCTCCGCATCGGTGAAAAAGTAGTCCGCCGCGATCCCCTGCATCCCCCTTTTCTTCCAGTCAGCCAACGCAAAATCACAGCCTGCGGCATGCCCGCACTGGTAGTCGTGCATCGTGTCGCCGATATACAGCGTGCTGCCCGGCTCCGCGCCCGTCTTGGCAAAATACGCCAGCATCGGGTCGGGAAACGGTTTGTGCCGCACGGAATCTGCGGAGCAGATCACCGCGTCGAAGCGCGGCAGCAGCTGCTTCAGGTTCGGATCGTAGTCGAGTTCGAACTGGGAGCGTGAGGTGACCAGGCCCAGGCGCACGCCCCGTTCCTTCAGCGCGTCGAGCGTCTCCACCACGCCCGGAAAAGGCTTCACCAGGTACATCAGTTCCTGAAAATGCTCCTCCCATACTTCCCCGAAACGTGCCCCGTCGGCATAGCCGAGCATCTCCGACACCCGGGCGCTCGGCACCCCGAAGAAGCCGTAGGCTTCCTCGTAGCTCACCTCGCGCCCCGTCAACTCACGGATGGTCTGGATGAGCGAAAGCACGCCGGTGCGCTCCGTATCGAGCATTGTGCCGTCGATGTCGAAAACGAAATCCGTGTAGGTCTTCATCGCTTGTCGATCTTGATGAGCACAGGCAGGTGATCGCTGTAGCCGTTGTCGAAAGTGTTTCCGTAGTAGCTGCGGCGTGGAGCCCCTTTGCGGAGCATGAAGTTGCGGGAGAAAATCTCGCCGTAGTGGTTCTTGCCATCGGTGCGGCAGATGCGGAAGCCCTTGAGCCCGGGGTAAGAGGGGAGCAGGTTGTGCGACACGATGATGTTGTCGTAGAGCACCCAGCGGTGGTTGTGGATACTGGTCCCCTTTCCTTCGTCGGAGAGTTTCCAGAACGGATTGTAATATTCGCCCTCCGGCACATTGAAGAGATTCTTGTGGGCGCGCAGCAGCATGGCCAGCGATTCGTCGGAGGGATTGTCGTTCATGTCGCCCATGATCACGACCTTGATGTCGGGATAGTCGCGGCGCAGGGCGGCAGCGTGGTCGCGCACCGTTTCGGCGCCGGCCCGCCGGAAGCCTTCAGACGCAGCGACACCTGTCCGGCGCGACAGGAAGTGACAGATGTAAAAGACGAACATCTCACCGTCGATCGCCCCCCAGGCACAGAGGATGTCCCGGCCGATGTATTCGCGCCCGCTGCGCAGCACCAGTTTCAGCGGCTCGCAACCCATGAGCGTGAACTTGTCGGGACGGTAGAGCATGCCCACCTCCACGCCGCGCGCGTCGTTCGACTCGAAATGGATGCATTTGTAGTGGGCCCCCGACATGCGCTTCTGCGACACGAGGTCCTGCAACACCTTGAGGTTCTCGACTTCCGACACGCCGGCCACCACAGGGAATCCGTTGTGGGCCGAGGCGACAGCCGAAAAGATCTCGCTCAGGTTCTCTAGCTTCTTGAGGTATTTGTCGCGGGTCCAGCGGCGGTCGCCGATCGGGGTGTATGCGTCGTCGTCGGTCTTCGGATCGTCTATGGTGTCATAGAGATTCTCGAGATTGTAGAACATCAGGGTGTAAGCCATACGACAAATATAGTGAAAATTCTGGGAAATTTCATGGATAATACGTATCTTAGCGAGTTATTATATTGGATAAATCTCGCGTGAAAAAACGGAAGAAGATATACGATCGCGACAACGGGTATTTCCTGCTTCGCTACCTCACGGACTTCAGCTTCCGGGGCTGCTTCAAGAAGTTGCAATATACCGGCCGTGAAAATCTCCCGAAAGACGGCGCCGTCATCCTGGCACCGAACCATTGCAACGCCCTGATGGACGCTTTCGCCGTCCTCGACATGGACCACAGCCACAAAGTCTTCGTGGCCCGCGCCGACATCTTCAAGCAGCCGTTGATCCAGAAGATCCTCACTTTCCTGAAGATCATGCCCATCAACCGGGTTCGCGACGGCTTCCGCAGCGTGCTCAGCAGCGACGACACCACCGAAAAATGCATTGAAGTACTCAACAATCGGGTCCCTTTCTGCATCTTACCGGAAGGAACGCACCGCCCGATGCACAGCCTGCTTCCCCTGGGGAAAGGGCTTTCGCGCATCGCCTGCGGCGCCGTGAAGACGATCCAGGACGGCAGGCATGTGTACATCGTCCCCATCGGGCTGGAATACGGAGACTATTTCCGTCTGCGCTCCACCCTGCTGGTGGAGTTCGGCCCGGCGATCGACGTCACGGATCTCATGGCCTCCCATCCGGAGATGAACGAGCCGCAGCTGCTTTCCCTGATCCGCGAACAAACGGCGGAACGCCTGAAACAGCTGATCGTCTATATCCCCGATGACGACGATTACGAAGCGGTCTGGGAACTGACAAAGCTGGAGAGCGGAAACATCTCCGAATACCGGCTGCGGGAGCGGAAAGCGGCCAACCGCGAAACCGTGGAAAAACTGCTGCGGCTCCGCGAAAACCAGCCGGACAAAGCCCGGACGCTCTTTGACAAGGCCCTCGCCTGGAAACAGGAACGGCAGAAAGCCCGGGTGAGCCTCCACGCCGCCCGTACCCGCTGCCCGCTGGGCGCCGCGCTGGGACGCACGCTCAAAATGCTGCTGGCACTCCCGTTCGGGCTGGCTTTCACCCTGGTTTCGATTCCGGGCTGGGGTGTCGCCGAATGGCTGGCCGGCCGCACGGACGACGCGGCCTTCCGCAACTCCCTCCGTTTCGGGGTGCTGACGGTGCTGTGGACCCTCCTGACCCTGATCGGCGCGGTGGTGCTGTTCTGCACGCTTAAATGGTACTGGGCCCTGGCCGGCCTGGTGCTGCTGGCAGCGGCCCCATACCTGGCCTACGAATGGTTCGAGCAGCTGCGCCGCCTGGCTTCCGCCTGGCGCTACCTGTGCAAGGGCAGCCTGCGCCGGCAGAAAGAGGCCCTGATGAAAGAGATGGATGAAAAATTGAAATAATTAAAAATTGATTGTATATGAAAAAACCTATTGTTTTGCTTTTTGCCCTGCTTATCGCCGTGGGCGTGCAGGCACAAGGCAAGAAAGCCGTTGAGAAGACCGGTTTCTCGCTCGGCGCTTTCCCCATCATTGCCTTCGACCAGGACAAGGGCTTCCAACTCGGTGCCCTGGCCAACATCTACGACTTCGGCAAGGGTGGCTGGTATCCCAATCCGCGCCAGCAGATGTACCTGGAGGCATCCTGGTTCACCAAGGGTTCGCAGCTCTACACGCTGAGCTACGACAACCGCTTCCTGATCCCGGGCGTGCGCTTCTCCTTCGCCGCTCAGTTCTACAACGAAAAAGCCCTCGACTTCTACGGTTTCAACGGCTACGAAGCGTACTTCGATGCCGATCTGAACAAAAAAGGATTCTACAAGATGGGGAGGAAGCTTCCTTACGGCAAACTCGACTTTACCGGTAAAATTGTCGGTAACCTTTACTGGAAGTTCGGCTACCACTTCAAATATTTCATCCTGAACGAGTTCGAAAACGAAAACACGAAAACCCTGGACCATGAAAAAACCCTCTTCGGCTGGTACAAGGATCTGGGCATGATTGCCCCCGACGAGCACAACGGCGGCATGTCCAGCGCCTGGCGCGCCGGCCTTTGCTTTGACAACCGCGACGTGGAGAATGCCCCGACGCGCGGCATCTGGGCCGATGCCTTCATGGAATGGGCGCCCAAGTGGATGGGCACCAACAAGCCGTACGGCCGTTACTATGTCGTCATGCGCCAGTATATCCCGTTCATGAAAAACGGCAACCTGGTATTCGCCTACCGCGCCAGTGTTCAGGGCTTCATTGGCAATCCGGCCTTTTACATGCTGCCTTTCGAGTCGATTTTGGGACCCGGCTACGACCGCGACGGTTTCGGTGGCTACCGCACCATCCGCGGCATCATGCGCAACCGCATCCAGGGCAAGGCCATCTGCTATTTCAACACGGAACTTCGCTGGCGCTTCGCCACGGTCAACGTCTTCAAGCAGGAGCTGACTTTCGGCGCCAACGCGTTCTTCGACGGCGGCCGGGTGCTGCAGAACTACAGTTTCACCGAGCCCAAGATGGGATATCCTGATTTCCTCACCCAAAAAGGCGTTGAGAAATTCCACCTGGCAGCCGGCGGCGGCCTGCGCTTCATCCTCAACAAGAACTTCATCATCGCCGTCGATTACGGCCGTGCCTTCAACAAGCAGGATAACGGCAAAGGCGGTTCGCTGTATATCAACACCGGTTATCTCTTCTGATGCCTATGAGAAAGTTTCTTCTGTCTCTGCTCGTGCTGGCGGTCGGCCTGGTGTCGTCCGGCTGTCACGACGAGATCATCCACAAAATCGATGAGCTGGAAGACCGGGTCGACGACCTGACGCTACTCTGCAACCAGCTCAACCAGAACCTGAGCACCTTGCAGAACCTCGTGGAGGTCATTCAGCGGCAGGATATGATCAACGGCATCACGGAGATCCGCTCGGGCAGCACCGTAACGGGCTACCGGCTCGAGTTCGTCCAGCACGAACCGATCACCATCTACAACGGATCCGACGGCAAGAAACCGCTGATCGCCAGCCGGCAGTACACGGACAGAAATTTCTACTGGGCGGTTCAGTACGGCGATGGCGATTGGGAATGGCTCCTGGCCGTCGACGGCAGCATGATGCTCTCGATCGGCGTCCTTCCCTACGTCACCATCCGCAACGGTATGTTCGCGTACACTTTTGATGGCAGCAACTATATCGAGCTCGGCAAGGCCGACGGCGAGAACGGCGACCAGATGTTCAAATCCATCGTTGTCAAGCCCGATTGCGTGGTCATTGTGATGGCCACGGGTGAGGAATACAAGATTCCCATTTACGCGGCTTACCTGTCCCTGAAAAGTGAGATGAACCTCGCCAATATCCATGTCGACGCACAGGTGCAACTCGTGCAAGCCACGCAGGAAAGCCTGACCTGGATCACCGCCATCGATCCCATCCTCGACGGCGCCGACACCACTGGCCTGACCGTGTCCCTGTCGAACGGCAAGCAGTTCAGCATCCACGACTGGACCTCGACCCTGAGTCCCGCCATCTTCATCAAGGCCGACAGCGACGGTCACCTCTACTGGGCTTACACCATCGGCCTCTCGCCGGAGATGTGGGTGCTTTCTCCGGAAGGCAAGAAGATCTCCGCGGAAAGCGAATCGGTGGAAACCCCGCTGGTCTCCATCCAGCAGGACACCGACGGCAATTTCTACTGGGTGGTCATCTCCCAGGACAGCACCGAATTCCTTCGCACGAAAGTCGACGAAAGATGGCAGCCCACCGCGGTCGATTCGGTCCGAAGCATCTTCACCTCCGTCCAGGACTACACCGACTCACTGGTGGTCGTCCTGAAAAACAACACCCGCTTCGTGCTGCCCAAACAGTACAGCGTGTATTTCAGCGATACCCTTGGTAATCCTGTTGTCAACACCTTCTCCATGAAAGAAAACAGCCAGGCTGAGATCCGCTACCGGGTACACGGCAGCAATCCTTCGCTCTCGCTGCTGACGCAGGGCGGCTTCACCGCCACCGCCTCGGTAGCGGAAGGTGGCGAACCCTGCATCATCGTGAAGAGTCCCTACCATATCAACGCCGGCCAGGGCAAGATCGTGGCCGTATTCACGTTCCCGGGAGAAGTATCCCCGGTTACCATTGTCAAATCCATCGCCATCACCAAGCAGTAAACCATGAAAAAAATCTCCATTCTTTTGCTCATGGCGGTGATGCTGCTCGACAGCTGCGACACCCAGATCCAGTCGGACCTCTCCGTCCTGGAACGCCGCATCACGAAACTCGAACAGCGCTGCGATGAGATGAACACAACCCTGCAAGGCCTGAAAACCCTGCTCGACAACCTGACCCAATACGAATTCATTACCGACATCCAGTCCTTCAACCGCGACGGAAAGAGCGGCTATACCATCAGCTTCACCCATTCCGACCCCATCGTGCTTTACAACGGTACCGACGCCGAGACGCCGATCCTGGGGGTCGCAAAAGGGGAAGACGGTGTCTGGTACTGGACGGTTCGCTATCCGTCCCAGTCGCAGGCGACCTTCGTGACCGACAACTTCGGCCTCCGCATCCCGACCGATGCCGGATCGCCGCTGATCAAGATTGAAAACGGCAACTGGATGGTGTCTTACGACAACGGTGACATCTGGCATGACCTGGGCCGCGCGACCGGGGAAGATGGGCTCTCCTACTTCTCCAGCGTCGAGGACAAGGGCGATTACATCCTCTTCACCCTGCGCAACGGCACCACCATCGAGGCGCCCACCATGGCCGCTTTCGAAAAGTTGAAGGAGGCTTACCGCCAGACCAACGAAAACGTGAAAACCTTCGACCAGCTGGTGAAACAGCTGACCGAAAAGGTCTATGTCCAGGATCTGATCCCCATCCTGAGCGGCACCGACACCATTGGCATGAAACTTCAACTCTCCGACGGCAATACCTACTCCTTCCATAATGGCCAGGGTACGAACGTGCCCGTGATCGGGGCCCGCCGCCTCAGCGCCGATCCCGACGACGAGGTCTGGTACTGGACCATCCAGTATGGAAAAGACCCGGCCCAGTGGATTCTCGACGAAGACGGCCAGATGATCCAGGCCAACGCGCCCGACGGAAAGACGCCCCAAATCTCGCTCCAGCAAGTGGAGGGTGACCCGGCCTGGTACTGGGCCGTGGCCTATGATGACGAAGAGCCTTCCTTCCTGCTCCTCGACGGCGCCAAGGTGAAAGCCAGCGTCGTGGCACCGGAAGCCGTAGTACAGGGCGTCGTCCAGGTCCGGGACGACTGGGTGCGCATCACCCTGTCGGAAGGCTTGAGTGTCCTGATTCCGATGCCCAAGGCCATCCGGGTGAACCTGTCTTCGCCGGTAACCGCCAACAACGTCCTGGTGATGGGTTCCGGACAGACCCTGAGTTTCCATTGTACGATTGTCGGTGCGGACGCGCAGGCTGCGCTGCTTCCGCTGACCGATGATCTGTTCTATGCCAGTGCCACCACGACCAACCACGTCGACTGGGTGGTCACGGTCACAGCGCCGTCACCCTTCAAGGCTCCGTCTGTCGGATTTCTCAATCTGCTTGTCTCCAATGGATACGGACAGATGAAAACTGTTGTCATTACCCTGCAGCCCATGAATTAAAGGAGGACATGACCATGAAAAGATTTTATCTGTTTGTTTCCCTGCTGCTCTCTGTCACCCTGTTGGGTGGCTGCCACGAAGAAATCGAGCAGCGCATCAAAGGGCTGAAGGACGATGTGGCTGCGCTGGAACAGCGGGTCAACAGCATCAACGAAAGCATCTACAACCTGTCTTCCCTGATCAACGCCCTGGAGCAAAACGTACATATCAGCAGCATCCGGCCCTGGACCCTGGGGACCTGGAGCGGCTACCAGGTGATCTTCACCAACGGTGAGATCCTGACCATCCGTAATGGAACGGACGGCGTTTCCCCCATCGTCGGCGTCATTTACGATGAATCTAACGACGCCTACTACTGGACCATCCAGATAGGAGAAAGCGGCGCCGTAACGTGGATGAAAAACAGCATTGGCCAGCGCGTGCGCGCGACGGGAACCGTGCCGCAGCTCAAGATCGAGGACGGTGTCTGGTGGTACAGCTATGACGGCAGTACCTGGACCAAAGCCGGCTGGGGTCCCACCCAGGGACAGAGCGGAACTTCGGTCTTCTCGAGCGTCGACACGTCCGATCCCTACCATGTCACGTTCACGCTCACGAACGGTACCGTGTTCAAGATTCCGACCCAGCAAGCCTTCGACGAGCTCTATGCACGGTGCGACACGCTCAACAAAGCCCTCGTGGACTACACGGAACTGGTCAACAGCACCCCTTCGTCGGTCTTTGTCCAGAAAGTGGAAGCTTTCGAAGAGGGTGAAACCAGCGGCTACCGTCTCACTATGGAGGACGGCCATGTCTGGACCATCCGCAACGGCTATGACAACCGCGACTCGGTGCTGCTGAGCGCCAGGAAATACACCGACGGCAAGTCCTACTGGGTGTTCCGCAGCCGTTCGACGGAAGAATACCAGTGGCTCCGCTACAAAGGGCAAATGATCTGCGTCACCGTGGAAGACATCACGCCGCACATCAGTGTTGTCGACTCGCTCGGCCAGATCTACTTCACCGTCGCTGTCGGCGGCGGTGACGCCGAAATGATGCGCGACTCGCTCGGCAATGCGGTCTGCGCCAACGGAAAGATCGTAGAAGACTTCTTTACCGACGTCGACCTTTCGAACGTACGCGAAGTTGTCCTGACCCTGGCCGACGGTACACAGGTTGCGCTGCCGCGCACGCGGGAACATATCCCGTCGATCGACGTGTCGATCCGTACCGACTATGTGGAAGCGGAGACCAACTATACCTACCAGATTCTGCTCTTCATGGTCGATACCCTGTACTCGGCGGAAGTCATTCCGACCTACGAACAGTACTGCGACAGTGCGGACATGCGGATTGAAGCCGTCTGCATCGACGATGGCTACGCGAGCGCGATCCGGCCCATCTTCTTTACCCACGAGCCGGTGGCGGGCGGTTTCAAGTACAACCTCACCCTTGACGTGCCCTTCACTACGGGCAGCAGCAGCCAGTGGTACACAAGCTACAAGACGCGCATCGCCATTTTCATCTCCTGGATGGACAAATCCATCATGAAGGTGGTGGAATTCCGGCGGGCCATTATGCCGACTTCGGTCAGCGTGACGCCCGACAATGTCACCCTGGAAGTAGGCCAGAGTTCGCCGGCGCTTACGGTCAGTTATCTGCCGACAGCCGCCACGGAAACCACCGTCACCTGGACTTCCAGCAATACGGCGGTCGCCACGGTATCGGCCGATGGCGTGATCACGGCCGTGGCGGAAGGCAGCTGCACCATCACCGCCCGCATGGGCCGCGTGAGCGCTACCTGCGCATGCACCGTCATCCCCGCCCCGTAAACGGAGGTGGACTACAAAAAAAGACAGCCCCAAAGCTGTCTTTTTTTTGTGGTCCCAGAGGGACTTGAACCCACGACCCACGGATTATGAGTCCGCTGCTCTGACCAACTGAGCTATGAGACCGAATTCAAACGGCTGACGCATCTTGCATCAGCCGTTTTGATTCTACTTACACTTTAATCTCAACTTCGACGCCGCTGGGAAGTTCCAGCTTCATGAGGGCGTCCACCGTCTTCGGGGAAGAGTTGTGGATGTCCAGCAGGCGACGGAAAGAATTGAGTTCAAACTGCTCACGTGCCTTCTTGTTGACAAAGGTCGAACGGTTCACCGTGAAGATCTTCTTGTCGGTCGGAAGGGGAATCGGGCCGCTGACAACAGCACCGGTAGCCTGCACCGTCTTGACGATCTTGTCGGCCGACTTGTCAACCAACGCGTGGTCGTAAGATTTGAGTTTAATTCTGATTTTCTGGCTCATTATTACTAAATTTTAACAATTTTATTCATCGTCATCATATCTGCGCGGTCCGCCGTTCTTGTCGATGATCTCCTTGGCCAGGTTCGCCGGAACCTCCGCGTAGTGGGAGAATTCCATGGTGCTCGTAGCACGGCCGGAGGTCAGGGTACGAAGGACCGTCACATATCCAAACTGCTCTGCAAGCGGAACTTTGGCCTTCACGATGCGGGCGTTGCCCTTGGAATCCATGTCGACGATCTGGCCGCGGCGGCGGTTGAGGTCGCCCACCACATCGCCCATGTAATCTTCGGGAGTCACCACTTCCAGCGACATGATCGGTTCCATGAGCACCGGTCCGCACTTGCGCACGGCGTTGCGGAACGCGACGCGGGCGCAGATTTCGAACGAAAGCGCATCGGAATCGACCGGGTGGAAGCTGCCGTCGAGGAGACGTACCTTCAGCGAAGTCATCGGGCAACCGCAAAGCACGCCGTTGTCCATGGCGGAACGGAAACCTTTTTCGACCGCGGGAATGAATTCCTTCGGAATGTTTCCGCCCTTGACCTCGTCCACGAACTGGAGTCCGGTGACACCTTCGTCGACCGGGCCAATCTCGACCACGATGTCGGCGAACTTGCCACGGCCGCCCGTCTGCTTGCGGAACACCTGACGGTGCTGGTAAGCCCGGGTGACGGCCTCTTTGTAGTTGACCTGGGGTGCACCCTGGTTGATCTCTACGTTGAACTCACGGCGCAGACGGTCCACGATAATGTCGAGATGAAGCTCGCCCATGCCGCTGATGATCGTCTGTCCGGAGTCGGGGTTCGTCTGGACGGTGAAAGTAGGGTCCTCTTCGGAAAGCTTGCCCAACGCAATGCCCAGGCGCTCGAGGTCCTGCTGCGTCTTCGGCTCGACCGCGATGCCGATCACAGGATCGGGGAAGGTGATCGATTCGAGGACGATCGGATGGCTCTCGTCGCAGACCGTGTCGCCGGTGCGGAGTTCCTTGAAACCGACGGCGGCGCAGATGTCACCCGCTTCGACAAATTCGATGGGGTTCTGCTTGTTGGAGTGCATCTGATAGAGGCGGACCACCCGCTCTTTCTTGCCGGAACGGGTATTGAGCACCTGATGGCCTGCATCGAGATGGCCCGAGTAGGCACGAATGAAGGCCAGGCGGCCGACGAAGGGATCCGTGGCGATCTTGAAGACCAGACCGCAGAAAGGATCGCTGGCCACCGGCTTGCGCTCGACCTCATGGTCGGTGCGCGGATCGATGCCATGCACGCTGCCTTTGTCAAGCGGCGAAGGCAGGTACCGCATCACAGCGTCGAGCAGGAACTGGACACCTTTGTTCTTGAACGACGAACCGCAGCAGGTCGGAACGACGGCCATGTCGATGGTCGCTTTCCGGAGTGCGTCGATAATCTCCTGATCGGAGATCGAATCGGGATCGTCAAAGAACTTTTCGAGAATCTCGTCGTTGTATTCAGCGACGGACTCGATGAGCTTTCCTCTCCACTCCTCCACCTCGGCCACCATGTCGGCAGGAACGGGACGCTCCTCATAATTGACGAGGTCCTTGCTGTTACCGTCGTAGTAGTAAGCCTTCTTGGCGATCAGGTCCACGATGCCTTCGAAATGATCTTCGGCACCGATGGGGAGACAGATCGGAATGGCGCGGGCGCCCAGCTTCTCATGGATATCTTCGACAACGGCAAGGAAGTCCGCACCGGTACGATCCATCTTGTTGACGTAGGCGATCTTGGGGACGTGGTATTTGTCCGCCTGACGCCATACTGTCTCCGACTGGGGCTGTACGCGGCCCACGGCACAGAAAGTGGCGATCGTTCCGTCCAAAACGCGGAGCGAACGCTCGACTTCGACCGTGAAGTCCACGTGACCCGGAGTGTCGATCAGATTGATCTGATACTGCTCGCCATTGTAATGCCAGAAGGCCGTGGTCGCGGCCGACGTAATGGTAATGCCACGCTCCTGCTCCTGGACCATCCAGTCCATGGTAGCGGCGCCTTCGTGCACCTCTCCGATCTTGTGGGTCTTGCCCGTATAATAGAGGATGCGCTCGGACGTGGTGGTCTTACCGGCATCAATGTGCGCCATGATACCGATATTGCGCGTATATGTAAGGTCTCTTGCCATTTGCGCAGATCAAAGCAGATTAGAAACGGAAGTGGGCAAATGCCTTGTTGGCCTCTGCCATTCTGTGCATATCCTCTTTTCTCTTGAAGGCTGCACCTTCATTGTTGTACGCAGCCATGATTTCTGCAGCCAGTTTCTCCGCCATGGAGTGGCCGGAACGCTTGCGTGCGAACACGATCATGTTCTTCATCGAAAGGGAGATCTTTCTTTCCGGACGCACCTCCATAGGGACCTGGAAGTTGGCACCGCCGACACGACGGCTCTTCACCTCGACCTGCGGGGTGACGTTTTCGAGCGCCTTCTTCCAAATATCGATAGGAGCCTGTTCA
>CAJODQ010000016.1 GCA_905233345.1 uncultured Bacteroidales bacterium | reverse complement strand
GTCCCCTTGATCGTTCCAAACGGCAAACCGATGGAGAAGCGCAAGGGTTTACGCTCGGCGTTGTCGGTGAGGGTGAGGTGGAGGGCTTCCTTGCCTTCCTGGGAGACGGTGACCTCGATGACGGGGACCTGCGCGCCCTGGTATTTGAAGGTTTTCTTCTGGTAGGAGGCGATGGTCACGGGCAGGGCGTCGTGGTCAATCAGGAGGGCGTTGGGGGCGATGGTGAGGCCGGGCTGGTCGTAGTCGAGCGTGCGGAGCCACCAGATCATGCCGAGCAGGTCGCGCACCGTGCCGGCCCAGGAGAGGATCTCGTCGCGGTGCGGGCGGGAGCTCTTGGTGACGTCCATGTGCACCTGGCCGGGCGCCTGCCACTCGTAGATGCCCTTGGCCCAGTATTTCTTTTCGACCTGGCTGCGGGTGGCCGAGACGGGGGTCAGGTCCGCGTCTTTGCGGAAGACGGAACCGTAGTCGCAGTCGAGCGTATAGATACTGCCCACGGAGGCCTTGAGCGTGGCGTCGACCTGCCAGTTCTCCCCGGCGTCGTGCGTGACGTAGGTCATGGTGCCGATGGTTCCCGGGAACAGGTTG
This sequence comes from uncultured Bacteroidales bacterium, assembly GCA_905233345.1. GTDB lineage: Bacteria > Bacteroidota > Bacteroidia > Bacteroidales > UBA932 > Cacconaster. The sequence continues at coordinate 40,908 of CAJODQ010000016.1, read as the reverse complement.
TGGCGGATGGAATAGTTCAAGGTCTCTTCCCCGAAGGAGAAAGATTGTGCCTGCAGGCCTGCTGACAGCAGCAGGAAAAGGATCGTAACGAGTCGTCTCATGATGCAAATTTCGCCCGTTGGCGAATTATTCTTGCGCAGCGTGCAAAAATAGTGAAACAATCGTTAATTTTGAGAAAAATTTGCACAAGCCCCCATGTCAGACGCTGATAAAAAGACCATCCGGCGCTTCGCCATTCCCTGCTACGACACCGATGTAGCCCATTATCTGAAACCGGGTGCCTTCATGGACCTGGCCCAGGAGCTGGCCAATATTTCCGCCGATTCACTGGGCTTCGGCTTCAAGGACCTGCAGCGCTACGGCACGGCCTGGATCCTCTCGCGCATGCACATCGAGTTCCTGAACATGCCGCGCTGGAAGGACGTGGTGGAGCTCCAGACCTGGCACAAGGGCTTCGACGGCCCGTTCTACGTGCGCGACTTCCGGATGCTGGGTGCGGACGGGCAGCCGGCCGTCCTGGCCACTTCTTCCTGGCTGATCCTCGACATGAACAGCCGCCGGCTCCTGCGCCGCGAGCATCTGGAGGGCAAGCTCCCGCTCGACACGGAGTGCCACGAGGACGCCATCGCCGAATCCTGCGGCAAGGTAACCTTGCCCGAAGCTGAGCTGGAAGAGATGTTCGAGCACCGCGTGGGCTATTCCGACATCGACTTCGTGGGGCACGCCAACAACGCCCGCTATGTGGTCTGGGCCATGGACAGCCTCGACTACGAGGAAGTCAGCACGCGTCGTGTGCGCTCCCTCCGCATCAATTTCAACAAGGAGGTCTGTGCGGGCGACACGGTCGAACTCTTCCGCGCTCCGGTCGAAGGCGGCTGGGTGGTGGAAGGCCGCGTGGGCGACCGTTCCTCGTTCTGTGTGGATATTCGCTTTGCTTAGCCCTGCAGGACTTTCTCGCGGTACTGCGACGGGGTGCAACCTTCGCTTTTCTTGAAAAAGCGCGTGAAATAGGACTGGTCGTCAATGCCGGTGGCAGCGGCGACTTCGGCGATCTGCAGTTGGTTTTGCCGGAGCAGCAGTTTGGCCAGGTTCAGGCGCGAGATCTCGATCCATTCCATGGCGGAATGGCCGGTCTGGTTGCGGACCAGGCGGTTCAGATAGTTGGGCGTGATGCAGAGCGCGTCAGCGTAGGTGATCACCTTCCCCGGCTTCTGGTTGCGGTCGAACACCAGCTCGAGGAAACGGTTCACGATGGGATTGCCCGGGGTGGAATCCGGCGCTTCGAGGCGGCTCAGGAAGAGATCGAGCGCGCTGGCGATCACTTTCCGCCGATCCTGCTTGAAAGCGCTCATCAGCTCTTCCAGGAGCAGGGTGGTGAAGGGGATGTCTTCTTCGGGCAGGGTTTGCAGCAGGGGCTGCTGGTTGTGCAGGCAGGCATACGACGGGTCTTTCAGCGCGGTGATGGAGAAGCCACATTCAAAGCCGGTGTTCCCCTTGAAATACAGGATGTGGAAGGGGATCCGGGCCGGAATCAGCAGGATCTGGCCCGCCTTGCACAGGTAGGCCGTTTCGCCGATCTCCATCAGGATTTCCCCTTCTGTGAGATAGGCGAAGGCGAAAAAAGGCAAAGTGGTCAAAGGGATGTCGGAGACGTCCACATACCCCCGCCGTTCCACTTTCCGGATGCTGAAGAGGAACTGGGACAGGTTTTGCGCGGTATTCCAATAGGGCTCGATTTCTGTCATTTCTGCATCGTTTGGCACAAATTTAGGAATAATCAGGAATAATTACGCTATCTTTGCGCAATTTTAATCGCGAACAGAATTGAAAATGAAGAAATACTTGTTACTTTTTGTGCTGACCTGCTGCACCTGGCTGGCCGGCGCCCAGCAGTTGGACTGCCGTTTTACCCAGGACAAAACCATCAAGGCTTCGGGCAAAGTCATCCATTCCGAAGGCGTCATTTCTTTCAAGGCGCCCGATCAGCTGACCATGACCTACACCAAGCCGGAAGGGGAGTATCTGGTGATTGCCGGGCCGATGCTTCGGAGCAATTCCCAGGGACAGCAGCTTTCCATTGATACAAGTACGAACCCGCGTTTCCGCAACCTACGCAATACGTTGCTCAACTGCATTACCGGTGACTATGAGACCGCTGCCAAGGACAACGACGCCGATCTGGCCGTGTCGGAGAAGAACGGGATCAAGACCGTGGAGATGACGGCCCGCAAGAAAGCCCCCCGCGGTTATTCCCGGATCCTGATGGAATACAATAAGAAGAATCTCCCGGTGCGGATGGTGCTCGAGGAGTTTGGCGGGATTTCCACCGAATACGTTTTCACGTACTAGCCTTCAGCTTCCTCCTTTTCGAGGAAATCCACGACATCGCCCACCGTCTCGAAGGTGGCAAGGGCCTTGTCGGGGATGACGATGCCGTATTGGTCTTCCACTTTCATCAGCAGCTGCAGGATGTCGATGGAGTCGGCGCCCAGGTCGCGCTTGATCTTTGATTCGCGGGTGATGATGGCCGGATCTTTCCGGAGCTGTTTGGCCAGGATGGCCTGTACTTTATCAAACATGGCAGTAGAGATTCCGGGTCAAGCCCGGAATGACGGGTTTTAATCTTCGTAATGTTCGTATTTGGCGATTTCCGCTTCGATTTTGGCTGAGAGGCGGGCGGTTTCCATCTTGTAGGCCTGCTCGATGCATTTCTCCACGGCGACAGCCTTGCTGCTGCCGTGGCCTTTGACCACGACCTTCTCGGTGCCGAGCAGCACGCTGCCCCCGTAGTTCTGGTAGTTCATGAATTCCTTTTCCTCCAGGAACATCTGCTTCATCAGCAGCGCGCCCAACTTGTAGAGCGTGCGGGAGTAGATGTCTTTCTTGAGCTTCTTGAGCAGCTCGATGGCGGTGCCTTCAGTAGTCTTCACCAGCACATTGCCCGAGAAGCCGTCGGCGACCACCAGGTCGTAGGCGCCCGACAGCAGGTCGCGGCTCTCCATGTTGCCCACGAAGTTCACGGACGGGGTCTCTTTCAGCAGCTGGTAGGCCTCGCGGTGGATGTCGTCGCCCTTTTCGGGCTCCTTGCCCACGTTGAGCAGGGCGGTGCGGGGCTGCTTCACGCCGTAGACGTGCTCCAGATAGAGGCTGGCCATGATGGCGAACTGCCGCAGATGGACCGCCGTGGCTTCGGGGTTGGCGCCGCTGTCGCAGATGCCCACGATGCCGCCGGTCATGGTGGGGAGCAGCGGACAGAAGGCGGGGCGGATGACGCCGGGGATGCGGCCCAGGCGCACGAGCGCGCCGGTTACGAGGGCGCCGGTCGAACCGGTGGAGACCATCGCGGCGATGTCGTCGCGGTCGCGCAGCAGGATGATGGCCTTCATCATCGAGCTGTTGCGCTTGAGGCGGATTACGTCGGTCGGCTTCTCGTCGCAGCCGATGACTTCCGGAGCGTGGACGATCTCCAGCCGGGACGCGTCGTACGACTTGCCGGTGAGTTCGGCCTGCAGCAGCGCTTCATCGCCCGTCAGGATCAGGGACAGGTCGGGGTTCTTGGCCAGTGCGGCGAGCGCGCCTTCCAAGGGCGCCTGGGGCGAATGGTCGCCGCCAAAGCAGTCGATGAGGATCTTGATCATGGGAGCTTCTTCACATAAGCGCGGCGGCGCTTTGCCTGCTCGGCATCGAAGCGGCGCCACAGGTTGAGGATGGCGTAGTTGTCCTCGAGGTTGAGGTTGGTCTCGGCGTATTCCACGTCGGTGTCGCGCAGCATGTGCAGGATGGCCGAGGCGAAGGCCGCCGACACGCCACGGTTGAGGTACTCCGGATCTACGCCGATCAGGCAGAGGTCGATGATCTTCGGGTGGCGGATGTTGCGCAGCAGGCGCAGGAGCACCCGCGGGGTGTACTTGCCTTTCGTGCCGACCAGGGCGGAGGCCAGGCTCGGGATGGCGAAGCCGAAGCAGACCATGCGGTCGTTCTCGTCGAGGATAACAGCCGTGTATTTCGGGTCGATGACCAGGCGGAAATTGTCGATCATGAGGGCCTTCATGCGATCGGTGAAAGGCACCGTGCCGTAGAGGCCTTCATACGACTGGTCGAGCAAGCGGAAGATGCCGTCTTTGTAGCGGGCCAGGAAGTCCTTGGCGTTTTTCGAAGGGCCGAAATGCAGCTTGTAACGGCGGAAGATGAAGTCAGTGAGTTTGTCGAGATCCTCTTCGTCGGTCTCGGGGGCGCGGAGGCGATATTCCAGCCAGTCGACTTCCTTGCTGTAGCCCAGCTGCTCAATGTGCTGCTGGTAGTAGGGAGCATTGTATTGCTCCTCGAAGGTTTGGGGCTGGTCGAAGCCCTCGATCAGCAGGCCTTCGCGCTCCAGATCGGAGAAGCTCAGCGGGCCGCAGACGGTATCCATGCCCTTTTCGCGGGCCCAGCGCTCGACCGCGTCGAAGAGCGCCTTCGACACCATCGGGTCGTCGATGGCGTCGAAACGATTGAAGCGGGCACGCCGCTCGTGGTTCTTCTCGTTGGCGGCCACCTGGATGATGCCCTGGATGCGCCCGGCCATCACGCCGTCTTTGTAAGCGTTGTAGCAGACCCACTGGCAGCAGTCTGAATAGACGTAGTTTTTCCGGAACATCTTCTGCTCGTCGGCGTAGAGCGGCGGGACAAAAAAGGGGTTGCCCTTGTAGAGCCGGATCGGGAATTCCAGGAACTCCCGCTGCTGGTGGCGCGTGGTGACTTCTTGGATGTCGATCATGGGTTAGCGGTGGATGGCGTGGAAACAGACGCCGACGCCGTTGGGGCCGGAGTGGCTGCCAGCGGTGGGGTTGGTCACCACGTATTCGATGGTCAGGTCTTCGCCGAAGCGCGCTTTCATCATGCGGCCGACCTCCTCCGCCATTTCCGGGGCGTCGGTGTGGCCGATGTAGAAGCGGTGGCCCTTGATGTCATCGCCCAGTTCGGCTACGCGGTCGACGAGCAGTTCCATGGCCTTGAGCCGGCCCTTGGTCTTGCCGCAGGAGACCATCTTGCCCTCGGGCGACATGTAGATGATCGGGCGGATACCGACCAGCGTGCCCATCGTGGCGGCCAAGCCGCTCACGCGACCGCTGCGGCGGAAGAACTTCAGGTCGTCGGCGAAGAAGTACATGGCGTAGTGATCCACTTCCTTGCGCGCCCATTTGAGCAGTTCGTCTAGAGTCTTGCCGGTCAGGAACTCGTCGCCCACAGCCCGCACGATGGCGTAGCTGATGGTCGTGATGCCCTTGGTGTCGATCTCTTCGAAACGGCGTTCGGGATATTTTTTCCGGAGTTCGGCCACGGCCTGGTCCATCGCGTCGAAGGTGGCGGTCATCGCCCGGGAGAAATGGACGTAGAGGATGTCGTTGCCGGCAGCGAGATCGGGCTCGAAATACTCCATGTAGCGCTCCTTGGAAATGGCGCTCGTGGTCGGGAGCACGCCGCTCCGCAGCATGTCGTAGAAGCTGCGCGAGTCGAAAACGTCGAAGTCCACGTAGGGATAGATGGTCTTGGCATCCACGCTGTAGGGCATGCTGATAAGTTTGTAGCCATATTGTGCCGCGACGGCGGGCGTGATGTCGGTGTCGGTATCAGTGAATAGTGTCAACATAGCAGTAGGATATAGTCGTATACAGGTTGTCCGCCGGTGATCTGCGAGAATTCCGTGCGGGGGAATTGGCGGGTAAGGGTTTCGGTGACGGCTTCTGCCTCGTCGGCCGGCACGTCTGCACCCGTCAGGAGCAGGGCGATGTCTTGGCTGCCGGCATTGAGGCGCTCGGCCAGGTCGAGCAGGGCTTGCCGTCGCTCGGGCGATCCGCAGAGGATGTCCTTGTCGCTGAAGCCCAGGTAGTCGCCGCTGTGTCCGGCCTGGCTGTCACGGATGGCGCGCGATACCATGCCGGTGACGCAGCCCTCCAGCGCTTCGTTCAGCTCGGCGACGATCTCGTCGACCGTTTCGGACGTGTCGAGATTGGCCAGGGCGAAATAGCCTTCGCCGAGGTTGCGGGTCGGCAGCACTTCGATGCGCGCCTTGTCGTACATCGCCGCGGCCTGCCGGGCCGTGAGGAGGATGTTGCCGTTGTTGGGCAGTACCAGGATGCTTTCGGCGCCGATTCGGTCGAAGGCGTCGAGGAAGGCCTGCACGGGCGGGTTCATGGTCTGGCCGCCTTCGATCACTGCGTCGGCGCCCATCTCACGGAAGGCCTCCTGCAGGGGTCCCCCCGCAGCCACGGCCACCACACCCAGGGCCTTGCCCTTCGTGCGGTAGCGCTCGTCCATCCGGTTTTCATGGTGCTGGAGCGTCATGTTTTCGATCTTGACGGTCAGGTATTCGCCGTATTGCTGGCAGTGGTTGAGAATCTCGCCCGGCGTGGGGGTATGGACGTGCACCTTGACGATGCTGCCGTCGCGGAAGAACACCAGCGATTCGCCGTGGGCCGCGAGCCAGTCCGAAAGCACGCTTTCGTCGAAATGGTCGAGGTCGACCTTGCTGCGCTGGAGCCGGAGGAGAAACTCGGTGCAATAGCCAAATTCCAGCACGCTGTCTTCGGTGAAGGCGCTCAGGTCTACCTGCTGTGCGGGCGCATTGCTGCTTTCGGGCAGGGCGGTGGCTTCGCCGTGCAGGCCTGCGCGCATGCCTTCTGCAATTTGGAGCAGGCCGGCGCCGCCGCTGTCCACCACGCCGGCTTTCTTGAGCACGTCGAGCAGCTCTGGCGTATGCTGGAGCGAAGTATCCATGGCGGCACAGAGCCGGTCGAAATAAGCGTCGAAACTGGCGCTGCCGGCCGCTGCGGCGACACCTTCCCGGAAGACGGTGAGCATGGTGCCCTCCACGGGCTGGGCGACAGCCTTGTAGGAAGCTTCCACGCCGCTGGCCATGGCTTTTTCGAAGGCCGGCAGGTCGGCTTCTTCCAGGTCGGCGAGCCCTTGTGCGATCCCGGCGAAAATGCGTGAGAGGATCACACCGGAGTTGCCCCGGGCTCCCGTCAGCATCCCCTGCGAGACGGCGGCGGTGGTGACGCCGAGCGGCCCCGGGCTCACCCGGCAGCCGGCTTCGATCGTCATGTACATGTTGTCGCCCGTGTCGCCGTCGGGAATGGGGAAGACGTTCAGCTCGTTGATGAGCTGCCGCTGGGCGTTGAGCCAGGCAGCGCCGCTGCTGACCATCGTCAGGTATCGTTTGCCGTCGAGGGTTTCCATGTTTGCGCTATTGCGGGTTGTTCGGGTCTTTCTGGAACTGCTTGCGGAAATACGGGAAGCGCATCAGCCAGCGGAAGACGAAAGGCTCGAGGGAGTAGGTCATCAGGATGGTGAAGATCATGCCGATGAGGGTGATCACGCCCGTCGACTGAATGGCCGGGTGGCGGGCGAAGACCAGCGACCCGATCACGATGATCAGCACCACGGCCGAGAAGAAGATGGCCACCTTGTGGTAGGCCAGTCGTTCTTTCGAGCCGGTGCGGGCTTCCTGCAGCAGGCCTTCCATCACGAAGATACTGTAGTCCACGCCGATACCGAAGACGAAGGTGGCAATCACGATGTTGATCAGGTTGAACTGCAGCCCGAGCAGCGCCATGAAGCCCTGCAGGGCATACCACGAGAGGAACATCGGGAAGAAGGCCACCAGCGCGATCCAGAGGTTGCGGAACGCCACCAGCAGGACCAGCAGCACGAAGATCGAGGAGATCAGCAGCGTAAGCTGGAAGTCGTCGTGGACGATCTTGACCATGTCCTGGCAATAGTAGAAAGGCTCCAGGACCACGGCCTGCGGCCCGTCGACCAATGCGTCGGTGATCTGGTCCTTGTCTTCCGGAGCGAATGCCGCGGTTGAGAAGACCATCCAGCGGCCGCTGGCCTGGTGCTCCACGAAATTGGACATCATCTCGTGCGGGATCACGCCGGCATCGTACAGCGAGGCCGGTTCATAATCGCTTTCCAGCAATGCGTAGAAAGGAATGAAGATATCAGGATCCAGCTGCTGCTTCTTGGCGGCGGCGGCAATGTTGCGCTGCGTGCGGGCGATGCGTTCCGGTGTCCAGAAGGCGTTCCAGGCGGCGATCCGGTCTTCCTGGTCGCGTTGCGTCTGGAAGAGCACGGGTACGAGGGCGGAGTAGCGGGTCAGCTGTCCGGCCTTTTCGAGGGAGTCGAGCCGATCGCGCAGCGACTTGTTGCACTCCAGCGCCTCGTCGAGGGTCTCGCCGTAGGCGGCGAAATACAGGGTCATGCTGCCGTTCTCGTTCTTCTCGTTATAGAGGTTCTGGCTCTCGGCGAGCGGCTCGTTTACGTAATTGAGGTTGCGCAGGTCGGTATCGAACTTCACGCGCGGGCTCATGACGATGCCCAAAACCAGCAGGGCGGTCATCACACCAAGGATCCACGGGTTGCGGTCCCAGGGCAGGTTGTTGAAACGGTCGACAAACGGGAAGCCTTTATCTTTCTTGTAGCAGACATCCTCTTTTTTGAGGAAATGCGGCAGGAACACCAGCGCATAGAGGGTGTTGCCCAGCAGCGCGAAAGTGGCGAAGAGGCCGAAGTCGCGCAGCAGGTCGCTTTCCGTGAAGAGCAGGCCCAGGAAGGCACCGATGGTGGTCAGGCAGCCCAGCACCACGGGGGTGGATTCCTCGCGCAGCATCCGCTCCACATCTTCCACGAAATAGTAATGGATGAGCACGTGGAGGCAGTAGCTCAGCGCGACGCCCAAGATGATGGCGCCGATGCCCAGGGCCATGAACGACATGATGCCCTTGATCCAGTAGACGCAGGCCAGGGCGAAGAGTGTGCCGTAGAGGACGGGGGCCAGCATGTGGACCACAAAGCGGAAGCGGTGGAAGCACAGCAGCAGGATGACCAGGATGATCAGCAGCGAGATGCCGATGGTCCATACGAGGTCGGTCTTGATGGTGCTGGCGTTCGACACACCGCCGAGCGGATTGCCGTGCAGCAGCACGCGGGCGTCGGGGTGCGCGGCTTCAAACTTCTTCCGTTCCTGGTTGAGGATGCGGGCGAAGCGGGTGCCGGTGCCTGAGTCGGTCTGGTCGACGGTCGATGAGATGAAGGCCATCGCCACGGTGCGGTCGGGGCAGAAGAAATGCCCGTTCTCCATGGTGAAGTCGCCCACGGTGCCGGCACCCAGGCCCTCCGGAAACATCTTCGCCAGGAAGATGTTGCGCAGGGCGAGCGGGTCGGTGCAGACCATCTGGGTCGTCTGGCCAGTCATGTCGGCGTCGATCTGTTCGCGGTTGCGGGCCATTTGGTCCATGATGGCCTCGGGGGTCATCGCCGCTTCGAAATCGGCGTAGAAGGCCGTGTCGATGAGGGAGGGCAGGTGTTCGAAGCCATAGTCCATGGCGCCGAGCATCGTGCCGGGGTCGATCGAGCTGAGGATGCCGATGATATAGCGGCCCGCGGTGTCGCGTTGCAGGAGCGCGGCACTGAACTCGTCGATGTAGTCGCTCATCGTCCAGGTGTCGAGCGGCTGTTCAGGGTCGGCCGACGTGATCTGGATGAAAATTTTGTCTTTGAGTTCGATGTCGCTGAAAGCCAACTCGCTGTCAACGCTCGAACGCGGCAGCAGCTTCGCCACGTCTTCTTCGTAGCGGAGCTGCAGGCCAAAAAACAGGAATACCAGCGTGCTGACAATCAGCAGGGTGTACATCACAGCCCTGTGGCCGCGGAAATAGCGGTACAGTGGCAGAAAAATCTTGTGCATCTAACTCGGGGTGCTTACGCCTCGGTGGGAACGACTTCGACTTCTTCTTTTTCGACTACTTCTTTCTTGCTCAGGATCTCGTCGGCTTTCTGCGAGAAGAAGTTGTACATCACGCCTTCGACAGCCACAACGATGGCGGCGCAGAGGACGACGGCGATGCCGGACAGTACGACACCGACTTTCGGAATCACGGCGAGGATACCGCAGACGATGGAGACGAGGATGCAGCAGAGAAGTTCCGTGAAGAAGATCCGCCATTTGTTGCCGAAAGTGGAGTCATAGCTCAGCTGGAGCGACTTGAGCGGGGAAACTTTTTTGTCGATGAAGAAATAAACGGCGAAGCTCCAGGCGATGCTCATCACCAGACCCGGGATGAACATGAAGAAGGTGGCGACCACGATGCCGATGTACAGCAGGCCCAGCAGCAGGAAGAAACCGCTGAGGTTCTTGAAGTTTTCGCCCGAGAAGATGGATGTCGGATCAATGGTCTCACCGCGGCCGATGCTGATGATGGCCTTGTAGAAGCCGATGGTGGTGCCGACGTTGAGGTAAGGGATCCAGACAGTCACTACGTAGAGGATGACCATCAGCAGGAGGGGAAAGAAGTTCTTCAGGCCATACTGGACGCCGTCCTTGATGGTCTGCATGATGTCGAGTTTCTCAGTTGCCATGGTGGTAATAATTTGATTTAGTTTTTAGTTTTCAAATAGGGTTGTGTCAGTCCACGATGACGCGGTTCACGCGCCGCGGGATCGAGGTGAAAATTTCGTAAGGGATGGTGTCGAGGATCTGGGCGAGGTCGCCGGCCGTGGGCTTGTCGCCGAAAATGGTCACCATGTCGCCTTCCTCGCAGTCGATGCCGGTGACGTCGAGCATGCACATGTCCATGCAGATGTTGCCGATGGTAGGGGCCATCTTTCCGTTGACTTCGAAGCTGGCGCGTCCGCAGCCCAGGTGACGGTTGATGCCGTCGGCATAGCCCACGCAAAGCGTGGCGGAGCGGGTGACACCCTCGTGCAGGATGCCGTGGCGGCCATAGCCGATGGTGCCGTCTTCGGGCAGCAGATCCTTGATCTGCAGGATGGGGCAGCGGAAGAAGGCGGCGGGTTTCAGCCGCGGGTCGGAGATGGCGCTGATGCCGTAGATGCCGATGCCCAGGCGGACCATGTCGTACTGGTATTCGGTGAAACGCTCGATGCCGGCCGAGTTGAGCACGTGGCGCAGCGGCTTGTAGGGCAGGTGCTGCATGATCTGCGTGCTGAGCTTCTCGTACAGTTTGATCTGGCCCAGGGTGAATTCGTCGTGCTGCACCTCGTCAGAGGCGGCCAGGTGGGTATACAGGCCCTCGATGTGGATTTCCGGGCTCTCGGCCAGAAAATCGATCAGGGCGGGGATTTCTTTTTCCATGAAGCCCAGGCGGTGCATGCCCGTGTCGATGTTGATGTGCACGGGATAGTCGCGGCGGCCGACGATGCGCAGCTCTTCACGCAGGCGCGTGAGCGCGTACAGGTCGGGCATGCCCGGCTCCAGTCCGTAGCGGATGATCTCGGGATAGTCGTCGGTGCCGGTGGTCAGCACAAGGATCGGCAGGTTGATGCCGGCTTTGCGCAATTCCACGCCTTCACCGGGCAGGGCCACGCCCAGATAGGCGGCGCCCGCCTCTTCCATCTGCTTGGCGAAGGGTACGGCGCCGTGCCCGTAGCCATTGGCCTTGACCAGGATCAGGATCTTGGTCTCGGGCTTGAGGAGGGAGCGGAAATGGGTATAGTTGTTCCGTATGCCACTGCGGCTCAGTTCGAGTCGCGCAAGAGGAGGATTCTGTGCCATTGTCTACGCTAATACTTACTCACTTTAACTTACAAAAGTAACGAATTGACAGTAAAGTTATACTCTGTCGGCTAAAAAATGTCGGGAAAGAAGAGGCCGGCCGTGAGCATACCCGCAAGCATCAGCCCTGCTACAAAGTAGCAGACCCTGCGCAGAATCCGGCTGGCGCGGGGATTTTCACCCTCCTGCGCGGCCAGGATCAGGAAGCAGGCATAGTTGACGAAACCGAACATCGGCAGCAGGTAGATCTGCAGTTTGCTACTGAAAAGCGACATCACTACGAAGAAAGCGGCGGAGATGAGCAGGAAGAAGCGCTCCAGGGCCTGGAGCCTGTGCTGCACGGCGCCCCAGATACCCACGGGAATGGTCAGCAGCGACCAGGGGCCCATGGCATACCAGACCACATAGAGATACCAGTACACGGGCCGCTTGTGGTGGAAGGCGTCGACCGCCCGGCCCACTGTCTGGTGGACCAACAGGTTGTCGATGTAGTCACGCCCGCCTTCCAGGTAGACGAATCCCCACCAGAAGCCGCAGAGCACGACCAGCACGAGCCAGGTGCGCCAGCCCCACGCCCGGCCGAAATGGCGCAACCGGCGCTCGGCCAGCAGCCACACGAAGCAGCCCAGCAGTGGGAAAATGAATCCCACCGGGCCCTTGCTGAAGATGGCGCCGAACACCGCCAGGGCGAAGCACCAGGGCAGGGCAGGGCTCCGGTCCCCCTGGTCCATGCGCCAGAAGAGCCACAGGGCCAGCGTGATGAAGAAGCACATGAGCATGTCCATGCGTAGCACCACGGCGCCGCCCAGGAAATAGGCAGTGGTCAGCAGGGCCAGTTCTGCGGCGATCAGCCAGCGCCTGGGCAGCCGCGCGCCGCACCAGCGGTTGAAGAGCACGAGGATGCCGAAGGCAGGCAGCAGCGAGAATAGTTCCAGCAGCGGCACGCAGTGGAAGCCCAGCAGTTTCCGGAAAAGCATGATGATCCAGAAGTAGAGCGGGGGCTTGTCGGCGTAGGCCGCCCCGTCAAGATACAGGCACCAGAAATGCCCGTCGCGGAGGGCTTCGTCGGCGATCTGCAGGTATTTCAGCTCGTTGTCCGGGGTGGGCTCCCGGCGCAGCAGCAACGGGAGGAAGAGCAGCAGGTACAGGGCCAGCCGCGCCCACTGTGTGTCCAGCAGCCGCTCCGTCAGGCTTTTCTTTCCCGGTTCCATAGCATGAGGTTGCGGATGTAGGTGACCAGACCGCACACTTCTGCCATCACAACCACGGGATCGCGCCGCAGGATGCCGTAGACCAGGATCATGCTGGCGCCGACGGCGCTGATGATCCAGAAGCCGACGGGCAGCAGCGATTCTTTCCGGCGGGCGGAGTAGATGGCCTGATAGAGGAAGCGCGTGGAGAAGATGAGTTGCCCGGCGGTGCCGAAGAGCAGCAGGCCGCGCGGGATGGCGTCGTTGTGGAAGAGTTTGGCGGAGACTTCGGGCCACTGGCCGGCCATCGGGATGACGGCCGCCACAGGGATGAGCAGCAGCACGCTCACGACGGCGTAGCGCCAGGCGCCCAGTTTCTGCCAGACGCCCTTGGCGCCCAGGTTCCAGATATACACGTAGTAGCCGATCAGCTGGCCCAGCATCAGGGCGAAGTCCTTGCGCAGCCAGCCGTAGAGCAGGTAGAGCAGGGAACCGGCCAGGCTCAGGATCCAGAAGATGGTGGGATTCTGCACTTTCCGGGCTTTCTCCGACTGTAGCCATTGGACGAGCATGCGCGATGCGAAGAGCAATTGCGCCACGGTACCGAGCGCGAAGATCCAGAGTTGATCCATCAGTCGAGTTGGCTGTTGTCGATGGTGTAGTTGATCCAGCGCCGCAGATACCAGCGATAGCCGAAGGCGTCGCGGATCGGGCCCCAGAAGCGGTTCTTCAGGTTGAATTTGCTCTTTCCGGCGGTACGCGGATGGTGATGCACCGGGATTTGCAGGTAGTCGCCGCCCATGACGCTGATCAGCGCAGGCAGGAAGCGGTGCATGCCGCTGAGGCAGGGGAGACGCCGGGCATAATCGGTTTGCAGCACTTTGAGCGGACAGCCCGTGTCCAGGGCTGTGTCGTGGACGATGCGGCGGCGGGCGTGGTTGGCGATCTTCGAGATCAGGCGCTTGCTGAAGCTGTCTTTGCGACCGGTCCGGATGCCCAGGACCATGGCATGCTTCTCCGCATGGGGGAGGAGCAGGTCGAAGTCCTCGGGATCGGTCTGCAGGTCGGCGTCCAGATAGCCCACGAAGGGCGATTCACAGGCGTCGAAGCCGGCTTTGAGCGCGGCGCTCAGCCCGCGGTTCCGGGCGAAGTGCAGGAAGTAGAAGTCTTTGTGCCGCTGGCACATCGCTTCCAGCAGCGGGCTGCCGCCATCGGTGGAGCCGTCGTCCACGAAGATCACGCAGGCGGGCTGCATCGCCGCCGTTTCGAGGTAGGCGGCCAGGCGTTTTTCCAGCTGCGGCAGGTTGTCGCGCTCGTTGAAGAGGGGCACGACGATGGTGAAGCGATAGGATGCGGTGCGGTTCATCACGTGCAAAGATAGCAAACTTGCGGGATCAAATTTTGGTGGTATGGAGATATTTTTGTAATTATGTAGTTTGAAACGTGTATAAACGGGTAAAAACGGATACGGAATGTGCCGGAAATTGTTTGTCGTGCTGATCGCCTTGCTGGCCTTTTCGCTGCAATTGGATGCAGTGAAAGCCTGGCCGTATCCGGTGCAGGTGCAGCAGCCCGACGGCAGCGTGCTGACAATCCTCCTCCATGGCGATGAAAACCGTTCGTGGAAGACCACGCCCGACGGGCGCCCTGTCTACCAGGATGCGCAGGGCTGGTGGCGCGTGACCGACTCCCTGCCGCCCGTCTCGCTCCTGCTGAAGAAGCAGCTCAATCCCGAGGGCGGTTTGTTGACCCTCTTCCTGGCCACCAAGGCTTCCGTCAACATCCGGACCATCGTGATTCCGGTGCAATTCCAGGATCGGAAATTCACCATTCCTTCTCCCCGCAACACCATCTACAACCTCTTCAACCAGCAGTATTATTCGGAAAACGGGGCCACGGGCAGTGTGCTCGACTGGTTCCGCGACAACCTGGGAAGCGGCAGCACGTTCAGTTTTGAAGTCTGCGACGTGGTGACCCTGCCCCTCAACGAGGCCTGGTACGGCGCCAATGCCGATGGCGTCACCGACCGGAACATCAAGCAGATGGTGCAGCATGCCTGCCAGGCCGCGGATGCGGCCGGGGTGGATTTCACCCGGTACGATTTCGACGGCGACGGAGTGGTGGACAATGTCTTCCTCTTTTTTGCCGGACACAACGAAGCCGAGGGCGGCGGAGATAATACGCTCTGGCCTCAGTCATGGAACATCTCCGACCTGGGCCTGTGGCTCGACGGCATGAAGATTTCGAATTTCTCGCTCTATTCCGAATACACGGGTCCTTCGGGCTATCAGTTTGCCGGCATCGGCACGATCTGCCACGAATATTGCCATTTTCTGGGACTGCCTGACCTCTACGACGTCAATGACGACGAAGAAGGCGCGGGGCCCGGCCTGTACGGCTCCCTCTCCATCATGGACCGGGGCAACTACAACAATGACGGCCGCACGCCGCCCTACCTGACCATCTTCGAGCGCCAACTCATCGGGCTGGTTCGGGCCACGACGCTGCGGAACGAACAGGCGCTGATCGTGCCGCCGGTGCAGCAGGCGATGCAGGCGTATGTGCTGCCAACCGGCAATTCGGGCGAGGACTTCTGGCTCGAATACCGTGACGGTGCGAAATGGGATGCCGCCATCGGCGGAACGGGCCTGGTGGTCTACCAGATCGACAAGAGCAACAATATGGCGGGCTCGATGTCGGCGCGCATGCGCTGGACGGCCAATGCCGTGAACGGCAGCGCCGCCCACCCCTGTGCGCGTTTCGTCCCGTCGACCGGCACGGAGGCTACGGGCGTGGAGGACGCCTTCTATCCCGGCAAGAAAAATGTGCGGACCATTCATTCCGCTTATCTGTTCCCGCTGCTGGCCTGGAGCGGCAAGGGTGTTGGCCTGGGTGTGACCGACATTACCCGCACCTCCGACGGCATCAGCTGCCAGCTGGTCTTCGACAACAGCTGGGACCTTCCCGTATTGACTGGCTATTCCATCGTGCCTGGTCAGACCTCCGCCCAGTTGAGCTGGGAAAGCGACAAGCGCGGCAGTGGCCAATGGAACCTGCGCTGGGGTGCCGTCAACGGCATCAGCAGCCAGACCGTGGCGGTGGGCAGCAAGAACCAATATGTCTTCGAGGACCTGCTTCCGGGCGAGACCTACTACTGTGAATTGTATTACAGCCAGTGGAACGTCACCGGCCGCGTCTACCGGCTTGAATTCCAGGCGCTCAACCGCTTGAGTGACTATCCGCTCATCGGCGCCATGGATCGCAGCTGGCACAAGGGCGAACAGATCCGCCTTTTCCTGCTCAACCTCACCGATGAAAAGGCCGTGGTCAGCTGGGCCGTTGACAGTCAGCCCGTGAATGACGAAGTCTATACCTTCGCCCATTCGGGCGACCACAAGATTTCCGCGACCATCGTCTATTCCGACGGAGCCCGGGAAACACTCACCAAAATCCTGGAGGTCAAAGAATGAAAAGGAACTGGTCTTTCGCCCTGCGCTTTACGCTATTGATGGTCGTGGTCGCCACCACGATGGCGGTCTCCTGCCCGAAACCCGATCCGATCGGGCCCGAACCCCCGGAGCCGGTCATCACCAAGTCGCCCGAGCGCCAGCAGCTCGAGGCCTCCTACACGGAGGGTCTCTTCCTGAAAGGCGCCATTGCCCTGGCTTACAACCAGGAGAAGTACCAGCGCGCCGCCAGCCATGACCGCGCCACCTACCGCATCCAGAGCGACGACCAGACCCGTTACCTGCATGTGCGTTACACGGAGGAAATCCCTTCTGCCGAGGGAGAGGAGGTGGAGTGCGAGATCCAGTACCGCCTGGCTGCCGGCGAGCAGACCACGCTCATCGTCAAGTTCATCGTGGTCAAGGCAACGGAGGAGTATCTCTGGCTTTGGAATGAGTTCCAGAAAGTCGGCATGATCGTCCAGCGAATCTGAGCTGCATGGACGAAATCTACGATCCTTTGCGTCGAAAAAATGTGGCCCGCACGCCCGAAGAGGAGGTGCGGCAGCAGGTCATCCGTTGGCTCCACGAAAGTTGCGGGGTATCGTATGCGCGTATGGAGAGCGAAGTCGGGTTCGTTTACAACCGCCGCCGTTACCGGGCGGACGTGCTGGTATTCGACCGGGCGCTGCAGCCGCTGCTGCTGGTGGAGTGCAAGGCGCCGGGGGTGCCGCTGGGCACTGCGCTCGTCGATCAGGTGCTGCGCTACACCCGTGTTCTTCCCGTCCGCTACGTGCTGGTTACCAATGGCACGACGACGCACCTTCTCCAGCGCCGTCCCGACGGCACTGCTTTTGATCCCTGCACGACTATTCCCGAAGGATGGTTGAATGACTAGCGGGCCGTGTGTTGGCCTGGTGGAGATTTTGCGTTTTGCGCGTTGAGGCCCTCCGAAACCGCAAGACCAAAATCGCCTCCGGAAGGGCCCGCACTTATAATCCTAATTCCGCGGCCTTTTGCTCCATGAGGGCGTAGGCAGCGTCGAAATCGTTGGGGATGACGCCGTCGAGGATGGCCTCCTTGACCGCCTCTTTGATGATGCCGATTTCCCGGCAGGGCGGAATGTGGTATTTTTCCATCACCAGCTCGCCCGTGATGGGATTCTTGAAGTTGCGGACAGCGTCTTTCGCCTCCACCTCTTCCAGTTTCTCGCGGACGTGTTCGTACTGCTGCTTGTAGCGTTCGACTTTCTGCTCGTTGGCTGAGGTGATGTCGGCTTTGCACAAGATCATCAGGTCGTCGATGTCGTCGCCGGCCTCGAAGAGCAGGCGGCGGACGGCGGAGTCCGTTACTTCGTCGGTGACCAGCGCCACGGGCCGCATGTGCAGGCCCACCAACTTCTGGACGTATTTCATGTCCTCGGTCTGCGACATCTTCAACTGGTTGAAAATCCCCTTGACCATCTTGGAACCCACGTACTCGTGCCCATGGAAAGTCCAGCCGATGCCGGGCTCCCAGCGCTTGGTCGGCGCCTTGCCCACGTCGTGCAGCAACGCGGCCCAGCGGAGCCAGAGCTTGTCGCTGGCAGCAGCCACGTTGTCGAGCACCTGGAGCGAGTGCTTGAAATTGTCTTTGTGCGCCCGGCCCGAGACGGTTTCCACGCCCTTGAGCGCCGCCAGCGACGGCAGCACGTAGGGCAGAAGCTCACACTCATCAAGCAGGTAGAAGCCCACGGAAGGCTTGGGCGCCTTCATGATCTTGTTGAGCTCGTCGGCAATGCGTTCGGCCGAGAGGATCTTGAGCCGTTCCTTGTTGCGGCGCATCGATTCGATGGATTCGGGGACGATGGTAAATCCCAGCTGCGTGGCGAAGCGGATGCCGCGGAGCATGCGGAGCGGGTCGTCGCTGTAGGTCGTGTCGGGATCGAGCGGGGTGCGGATCAGGCCTTCGTTCAGGTCGCGGATGCCTCCGAAAGGATCGACCAGACTGCCGTAGTCGTCGCGCTGCAGGCTGAATGCCATGGCGTTGATGGTGAAATCGCGGCGCTGCTGGTCTTCCTCCAAGGTGCCGTCTTCCACGATGGGCTTGCGGGAATTGGCGCGGTACGATTCGCGGCGCGCCCCCACGAACTCCACTTCCATGCCTTTGTAGTGCAGCATGGCTGTGCCGAAATTCTTGAAAACGGAGACCTTCACGTGCAGCTTGTCGGCCACGGCCTGCGCCAGCGCGATGCCGCTGCCCTCGACCACGATGTCGATGTCGTTGTTTTCGCGCTGCAGGAAGAAATCGCGCACATAACCTCCAATGACGAAGGCCCGCACGCCCTGCTCCTGCGCGGTCTGCGACACGATGTCGAAGATTTTCCCGTTCAATGCTTCCGCAAACATATCGCAAAGATACAAAAATAGATTCCGGGTCAAGCCCGGAATGACGCTTTATTTCGTACCTTTGTCACGATATGGCGAAAACCACGACCGATACCGTCCAGGAATACAAGGCGCTGCGCGAGGAAATCCTTCGCGGCGACATCAAGCCTTTCTATCTGCTCTTCGGCAAGGAACACTACTACATCGACGGACTCTGCAAGTTGTTGATGGAAACGGTGATTCCGCCGGAGGAGCGCGATTTCGGACAGCTCGTGTATTTCGGCGCCGACGTGACGGCCAACCAGGTGGTGAGCACCGCCCGGCAGTTCCCCATGATGATCGCTCGCCAGCTGGTGGTGGTCAAGGAGGCGCAGATGATGAAGAAAGTGGAGGACATCGGCGTGTACTTCGAGGGTATCCAGCCGACGACCGTGCTGGTGGTCTGCTACAAGACCAACAACGATCCCACCAAGAGCGGCAAGAACATCGACAAACGCTCCACGTTCTACAAGAATGCCAAGAAAGCCGGCGTGGTCTTCGAGTCGAATCCCATCCCGGACTATCGCATCACCCGCTGGATCGATGGCTTCGTGGCCGAGCAGGGGCTCAGCATTGCACCGGACGCGGCTTCGCTCCTTGCCGAGTCGGCCGGCACCGACCTGCAGAAACTGGCCCTGGCGGTCGAGAAGCTGCGCAAGGTCCTGCCCGAAGACCGCCGCCGCATCAGCATCCAGGACGTGGAGGAGAATGTGGGCATGAGCCGCGACTATTCGGCTTTCGAGTTGACCAAGGCGCTCTCGTTGCGCGACGCAGCCAAGGCCTTCCGCATTGTGGGCTATTTCGCCGATTCGCCCAAGCGCTTTCCGCTTCCGATGACCATGGCGGCTTTGAGCAGCCATTTCCTCCGCTTGCTGCGCTACCACGCTTTGTTGCAGGACGGTGTTTCGCGCAACGATATCCTGGCGCAGCTCGGCATCAATCCGTATTTCGGCGGCGAATACGACACGGCCATCCGCAACTATCCTGTCAAGAAAGTGATGCGCATCATCGCTCTCCTCAAGGACTATGACCAGCGTTCTAAATCGAACACGCGCGGCGAAGCTTCCGACGGCGATCTTCTCAAAGAACTGACCGCAAAAATCCTCGCTTAGACCCTTTCTTTCGGCGGACCTTTCCTGAGGCGATTTTGGTCTTGCGTTCGCGGCAGGACGCGACGGGATCTCTTGCATTTTTCATTGTCATTGATTAGATTTGCATAGATAATGTCGAATTGTCAAAAAGCGTCAAATAAATGAAAAAGATCGTTTTACTGATGACGGCCCTGCTGCTGGTCTGCGGCGGCGCCTCTGCGCAAAGCAACGTGCTCAACCGCCTGAAAAACCGGGCAAAGAACGCGGCCGAACAAAATATTGGCAACAAAGTTGAAAAAGGCGTCAATGACGTGCTGGACGGAAAGGTTGTCAAAAACGACAAAAATAACAAGCAGAATGAGGAGGAACTCCGCCGGGAAAATCAGGAAAGGGCGGAACAAATCAAGCGCCAGCGCAGCGCCGAGGACGACGACACCTGGACCTGCCCGGAATGTGGCCATGAAGGAAACACCGGCAAGTTCTGCTCGGAATGCGGCGCCCCGCGTCCGGCTGCGAAAGACGCGACCTGGACTTGTCCCGAATGTGGCCACGAAGGGAATACCGGAAAATTCTGCGAAGAATGTGGTGCGACCAGGCCGGGTGGCGTGAAAGATGCTACGACGCAGAACGTAAAAAGCGACTTTAAGCGGGGCGAGGTGATTCTGTTCGAAGATGACTTTGCCGATGAACAGATCGGAGAGTTCCCTTCCAAGTGGGATGTCGTCAGAGACGGCAATGCAGAAACGGCCGTTCTCAATGGAACCAAATATCTGTATTTCGCCACCGATTACAATCAGGTCCAGCCCTTGATGGAGAACATGGAAGCTTATCTGCCCGATGTCTTTACGCTGGAGTGGGATGTGTATTGCAGCAAACAAGGAGATTTTGGACAATCTTCGATTGAAATGAATCTGTTTAATGGCGATGATCGGGTTGGCGAATTCGAATTGACGTTCCGTTCGTGGAATCCCGATTATTACGGAAGTTATTATTTTAAGAAAGGAAATACCAACGGTCAATTGGATGGCAGCTTCGGCTGGGATGCCTTGGAAGATATCATCAAGATCGGTCAATGGAATCATTTTGCGGTCTCGTTTAATAAACGTGCCTTAAAGGGATATATTAATGGCGTTCGTGTCATCAATCTTCCCAACGTAGCGGCACCCGGACGCTTTGAGTTCTTCTGCAATGGCGATTACAAATACAGGGGCATCGCCAATGTAGTTCTTGCGGCCGGTGCCGTCGACCTGTATGAGCGGAAGACGACAGATCTCTCCGCCGTTGAGAAGGCCATTGCCGAGACGGGCAAGTTCGTCACCAACAACATCCTCTTCGAGACCGGCAAGGCGACCCTGAAACCTGAGTCGATGGAGGAGATCCAGAAGGTGGCTGACTACATGAAACAGAACCCTTCCGCCCGCTTTGAGGTACAGGGTCATACCGACAACCAG
Source organism: uncultured Bacteroidales bacterium (assembly GCA_905233345.1). GTDB lineage: Bacteria > Bacteroidota > Bacteroidia > Bacteroidales > UBA932 > Cacconaster. Next base: position 19,771 of record CAJODQ010000016.1, on the reverse strand, counting down.
GGCTCTGACAAGATCAACGATCCGCTCAGCCAGCAGCGTGCCGAGGCGGTCGTGAAAGCCCTTGAAAGCCTGGGTGTCGACGGCTTCAATCTTCGCGCCGTCGGCAAAGGCGCCCACGAGCCCATCGCCGACAACGCCACCGACGAAGGCCGCGCCAAGAACCGCCGCGTCGAATTTGTCAAGAAATAACGAGTCGCTCTGCGCGATCCTTAATATCGCGACACAGATGTGGATGCCGTCTCGTCTGTGTCGCGTGTTGTTTTTCTGAGAAAAACGATAAAAATGCTTCGCGACACAGATGATATGGTTAAACCGTCTGTGTCGCGGGAAGAAAATGGGATGAAGCAGCCGCTTAATAGATTGTGGCTTATTCCGGCTCCGGTCCGTCGTAGACGTCGTCTTTCGGCGGCTGGGGGAGGTGGACCTGCAGGAGGTGTGCACCACTGGGTGCGGGGGTGAGCGTCACGGTGTCGAGCGAGGCGGGGATGAGCATCGTCTCGCCGGCCGCCAGCGGGAAGGAGGCGCTGTCGCATTGGACGGTCAGCGCGCCGCTCAGGCATTGGAAAACCACACAACTCTTGAACTGCTCCATCGAGACCTTGGCGGGAGCCGTGAGTGAAAGGCTCGTGATCACGAAGTGCGGGTCTTCTACAAGGACGCGGACGCCTTCGCCCTTTTCGACGGCCTTCACGGGATCTGTTTCCAGATGGCAGCTGCAGGCTACTTCGTCGTATTTTTTGTAGTTGATGCTATCGAGCGCCTCATCGAGATGCATCTCGCGCCGGGTGGCGGGATTGAACTCCCGGCCCCAGTCGTAAAGACGGAAGGTCATGTCGGACGCTTCCTGGATCTCGGCAATCTTCAGGCCACCGCCGGCAGCGTGCACCGTACCGGTCGGAATGAAGAAGCAGTCGCCCGGCTGCGGCTTGTAGGCGTTCAGCAGCTGGTCAGCCGTTCCGTCGTGGCAGGCTTTGTAAAGCGTGCCGGCATCCGTGTCTTCCTTGAAGCCCATCCAGATGCGGGCATCCGGTCCGGCTTCCAGCACATACCAGAATTCAGTCTTTCCAAACTCGCCGAAACGATCAGCAGCGACCGTGTCGTCCGGATGTACCTGCACGGACAGGCGGTCCTCCACGTCCAAGCGCTTGATCAGCAGCGGGAAATAGAGATTATGCCAATCGAAGATTTCGTCGCCCACCAGGTCGCCCAGATAGGTTTCCAGAATGTCGGGAAGATCGTTATCGGCCAGGTAGCCGTCCGAAACCACGGACGGCGTTTCTTCGAAGCCGCACAGGTCCCAGTGCTCGCCGCCCCAGGCCTTAGGCATCCACTGGGGATGAAACTTTAACGGGTAGAGTTTTTTCATAGAGAATATAGAGTGAAACGGCTGCCACGACGGCACAAACGGCATAAGTGAGCCAGTACGTGGTCGGCGGGAGGATATCCATCATGCTCGCGTCAACTGGAAGGTCGGTCCAGATGCGGGAGGTGATGACGGAGATCGCATTGTTCAAAAAATGCATAAATATGGTGGCCCAGAGGCAATGCGTCCGCCAGTAGACCCAGCCCATGAAAAGGCCGATGAGGAAGGCCGGAATCGACTGCCAGGGGTTCAGGTGCATGAACGCGAAGAGAAAAGCCGACCAAAGGATGGCTTTCCGTGCGCCCTTTTGCGGCAGCATGCCACGCAGCATCATGCCGCGGCAGAGGAACTCTTCCAGCAGTGGCGCCAGGAGGCAGGTGGACAGGATCACATCCCACAACGGCGAATCCATGAACGCTTTTTCGAAGACATTCTTGACGAAGTCAGGCATCGGGATGAAAGTTGTGGTAGGCTCGATGACGACATTGAGCGCCAGCATGGCGATGCCGGCAAGCAGGAAAAAGAGCACGGGATGCAACTGACCGAAGTGCGGCGCATTGAGGGGAAGCGGTGTTCTACCGGCCAGTTGGGCATTGCTGCCTTGCCACCAGCAGAAAGCGACCGGAATCATCATCATCAGGAAATACTGCAGCGACTGGGGTGCATGTGGCAAGATGACGCCCACAACGGCACTACCCGCAATGATCAGGGCGACGATCAGCCATGATTGACCAAGCCCGGGCTTGTAATATTGAAACTTTTGAATCATCGTTCAAAAATAAACATTATTTTTGTGAAAACATCCGTCCCCCATGTCGATCTTCACCAAAATCAAGGCCCGATACCGCTGGTTCCGGCAGCGTCCCCTGGGGAAAGTGCTGCTGAACAAGTACTTCATCGTGGGCTTTATCTTCGTGGTGTGGATCTGCTTCTTCGACACCAACAACGTGGGGCAGATGCTGCGCGCCCGCCGCACCCTGCGCAGCCAGCGGCAGCAGATCGAATTCTATGAACGGGAGATCTCCCAGATGGAGCGCAAGCTCGAACAGCTCAAGTCGCAGCGCGACTCGCTCGAAAAATTCGCACGCGAAGAGTACTTCTACCTCCAGGACGGCGAAGAAGTTTATGTAATAAAATAGGGTAGGACTCTGTCTACTCGATAACGGGAGGTTCTTCGTTGGATTCCTCGTCGAGGTGTCCGCTCCAGAGGTATTTCCGCGTCTCGTTGACGATCACACCGCTGAGCAACAGGACGGCGATCAGGTTCGGGATGGCCATGAGCGCGTTGGCGATATCCGACAGATTCCACACCAGCGAGAGGCTCAGCACGGAGCCCGCGAAAACCAGCGCAATCCAGATGACACGATAGACCGCAATCGCAATCTTTCCCGCTTTGTGGTTGCGCCCCGTGAGATACTCCACGGCCCTTTCCCCGTAGTACGACCAGCCGAGGATGGTGGAAAAAGCGAAGGCGACAATACCTACCGACAGGATCAAATCGCCCACATAAGGCAGTCTTTCAAAAGCGGCCTTGGTGAGGGCGGCTCCCTGCGTGCTGTCCAGTTCCGGATTCGCTACGATGCTGCTGACCAGCACTAGGCCGGTGAGCGCGCACACCACCACGGTGTCCCAGAAGGTGCCGGTGGAGGAAACGAGGGCCTGGCGGACCGGGTTGCGCGTCTGCGCGGCGGCGGCCACAATGGGGGCGGAGCCGAGGCCCGATTCGTTGGAGAAGAGGCCGCGCGCTATGCCAAAACGGCAGGCCATCAGCACGGTGGTGCCGATGAAGCCGCCGCCGGCTGCGCGTGCGGAAAACGCGGAGCGGCAGATGAGGCGGATGCTCTCGCCCAGGTACGGCCAGTTAAAGCCGAGGATTACCAGACAGCCCAGGATATAGAGCAGGGCCATGATGGGTACCAACATCGAGCATACTTTGGAAATGCCTTTGACCCCGAAAACGATGACCAGCAGCACTAAGCCCGCCAGGATACCGCCCACCAGGTAAGGCGACAGCCCGTAGGTCTGGTTGAGCAGCATCGAGATGGAGTTGGCCTGCACCGTATTGCCGATGCCGAATGCGGCGATGGCGGTGAAAACGGCGAAGATGATGGCAAGCCATTTGGCGTGCAGGCCGCGCTCCAGCGCGAACATCGGGCCGCCCAGCATCCTGCCATCGGCAGTTTTGGCGCGGTATTTGACGGCCAGTAACCCTTCGGAGTACTTTGTTGCCATGCCGAAAACGCCTGTGATCCAACACCAGAACACTGCGCCGGGGCCGCCGAGGGCCACGGCCGTGGCCACGCCGACGATGTTGCCGGTGCCGATGGTGGCGGCCAGTGCGGTGGCCAGCGCCCCGAACTGGCTCACGTCGCCATGGGAATGCTTGTCCTTGGTGAAGGAGAGCCGGATGGCCTTCATCACCCAGTGCTGGGGGAAGCGGAGACGGATGGTCATGAAGATATGCGTACCCAGCAAAAGGATGATCATGGGCCATCCCCAGACGGCTGAGGAAAGCTTTTCGATGAGTATGGCAGCCGAATTCATCAGAAAAAACGTTATATTTGCAAAGATAATAAAATGAAAACGAAAATGAAAGTGCACAATAGTTCCCGTTTCTGGCTGTTCGTGGCCCTGCTTCCGCTGCTCGCGGTCCTGCAGGCGTGCCCGCCCAAGGAAGATCCGCCCGTGAAGGACGAAGAGGCCGAAAAGATCGCAGCCGATCCCGACTACAAGGCCAAGGATTTCCTGCGCAAGGAATACATGGACGTGTATTACTACTGGCGTGACCAGGTGAAAAGCCACAATGCTAACTTAAAACCGTACAACTACGATATCTACGATTTCTTCGAAGCGATGCTCTACGACCGGGATCACTGGAGCTGGATGTGCGACAAAGAGTATTATGTGTCGAGCGAGACCGGCGTGTACAACGGTACCTGGGGCGTGAGCCTCGGACAGGCCGTCAGACTGGGTGACTATTCGGTCTATATCCGTTACATGTATCCGGGCTCTCCCTTCGAGCAATTCGGCGTCACGCGCGGCGCCAAGATCACCCATATCAACGGCGTCAACGTGATGGACGACGAAGAAGGCTTCACGCAGGCCAAGTTGAGCTATTTCAACGAAAACTACAACGTGTCGCCCCAGACATTCACGTTCCGTCTGGCCGACGGCCGAGACACGACCTTCACCGCCACGAAGGCCGCTTCGCTTGCCACGCGTCCGGGATTGATCACCCGGGTCTTCCAGCCCGGTGACTTCCCGGGCCTGACCGAGCCGGTGGGCTATTTCCACTATCTCTCGTTCCTGGCCAATTTCCTCGAAGATATCGACAGCGCCATGAAGACCTTCCACGATGCCGGCGTGAAGAAAGCCATCATCGACCTGCGCTACAACGGCGGCGGCGACTCGCGCGCCAGCCAGCGCCTGATCGACTACCTGGCGCCGAAGTCCGCGGAAGGACAACCCTACGTGATCCGCCATCACAACGACTACCTGCAGTCGCAGAGCAGTTCTTACAGCGACGAAAACAATACCTTCTACGTTATTTCCTCCATACCTCCCGAGGACAAGGATCAGAAGGCCGTGTGGGACAAGGTCTATCCGAACCGTCTCGACCTTGACGCCATCTATTTCATCACGGGCCAGGGTTCGGCCTCTGCCAGCGAAATGGTGATGAACGGTTTGCGGCCGTACATGGGCGACAAACTCCAGATGGTGGGCGACACCACCTACGGCAAGCCCAACGGCATGTACGTCTTCATCTACCCGGGCACGGACAGTGATTACGAGCGCTTCTACGCCGACGACTTTTCGAAGCTCAAATGGGTGTTCCTGCCCATCTGCTTCTATAACATGAACAGCAAGCTTGAAGCGATTCCCGACCATGGCTTCATTCCGAACAACGCGCGAACCGATGACTTGTTCCACGATTTCGGCGTGGAAGAAGATCTCATCAAGGCCTGCCTGACGCGGATTGCGACGGGTAGTTATCCGCCGGTGAAAAATGTGAAAACCAAGGCCGTCAGCCGCAGTGGCGCAAGGATGCAACTGGAGGAAGACGCCCCCGGATATGGCCGTTACGTGGTTCGAAGGCCGGAATAATCAGACATTAATTAGGATTTTTAAGTTTTTTTTAATGGAAAATTTGGATAGTCCGCAAAAACTTTATATCTTCGTAAGCGATTGATTTAACGAAAATTCTTACCTAATTTTATTAATAATTAATCTAAAACCACCATGAAAGAACTCGTCGACAAAATCGCTGTTGAGATGGCTGCTTTCCAGCTCAATGCCAATCTCCAGGTCACCAAGGGCAACAAAGCTGCTGGCACCCGCGCTCGCAAGAACGCCCTCGAACTCACCAAACTCCTGAAAGAATTCAGAAAAGTTTCGGTGCTCAACGCCAAATAATTTTCCTTGTATTTGGAAACAAAGGGGCCGCCAATGAGCGGCCCTTTTTGCCATGGATGCTGTACGAATCGATAAATTTCTCTGGGCCATCCGGGTCTACAAAACCCGCACTGACGCCACCGACGCTTGTAAAGGCAGCAAGGTGACCGTGAACGGTGCGGATATCAAACCGGCTCGCGAAGTGAAGGCGGGCGACGTGATCACGGCCCGCAAAGGCCCCATTCTCTATACGTTTAAAGTGCTGGCTCCGCTGGAGAAGCGGGTGGGGGCGAAAGACGTGCCTCGCTACGCGGAGAACCTCACCCCGCAGAGCGAACTCGACAAACTGCACGCACCGGTCGAGACCTTCTTCATCCGGCGCGACCGGGGAACCGGCCGTCCGACGAAAAAGGAGCGCCGCGACATGGAGTCGCTCTACGATTCTTTTTTCGAGGGAGAAGACGACTGATCCGGGGAAGCCGGCTCAGCGGGCTTGCTGCGGTTGAACTGCGTCATGGCCCGGTCGATGCCTTCGGTACCATAACATTTGATGGCAGCTACGGCGCGCTCCAGCACTTCCGGCAGGGCGCGTTTTTCTTCGAGCAGCAATTCGCCCAGCACGAAATCCACCTGATGGCCTTCGGCAAAGCCGCCGTTGCCCGTGCCCACGCGCAGGCGCGCGTAGTCGTCGCTGGCGAGTTCGTAGTCGATGCTCTTGAGGCCGTTGTGCCCGCCGTCGGAGCCGCGCTTGCGCATGCGCAGCGTCCCGAAGGGGATGGCAAAGTCGTCGAGCACCACCAGCAGGTTTTCGCGCGGAATCTTGGTTTTCTGGAGCCAGTAGCGCACCGCCTTGCCGCTGAGGTTCATGTAGGTGGAGGGCTTCACGAGCGTGAATTTCCGGCCTTTGTACGAGACTTCGGTGACGGAGGCGTAGCGGCTGGGGGTAAAAACAGCATTGGATGCCTGAGCCCAGGCATCCAATACCATAAATCCCATGTTGTGGCGGGTGGCGGCGTATTCCGCGCCGATGTTGCCCAGTCCGACCACAAGGTAGTTCATAGGAAGAGAGATTATTCAGCAGCCGGCGTCTCGGCAGCTGCGGCGGCGGAGTTGCGGGTCGCGCGAACAGCGCAGACCAGCGTACCCTTCGGCGAAACAATCTGGAAACCGTCGTATTTGAGGTCGCCAGCGTTGATCTGTTTGCCAAGGCCGAGTTCGGTGATGTCGACAGGAAGTTCGTCGGGGAGTTTCTCGATCATGCCGCAGACTTTGAGCTTGCGGGTCGGAACGTTGAGCTTGCCACCCTGGCGGACACCGATGGAGTTACCGGTGATCTTGATGGGCACGTCAATGGTGACGGGCTTCTTCGGGTCGAGGGCAAGGAAATCCACGTGGAGGGCGCGGTCGGTCACCGGGTGATACTGGATCGCCTGGAGGACGGCCTGGTGCTTGGCACCTTCGATGTCGAGATCCACGATGTGGGAGTACGGGGTGTGGGTGAGGCCCTTGAGTTCCTTCTCGTCAACCGAGAAAGAGACATTCTCTACGCCCGCGCCGTAGATGACGCAAGGAACGCGGTCTTCTTTGCGGACGCTCTTGACGTCAGCTTTCTTGCCGGTAATTCTCTTCTTACCTTTGAGTTCGAAATGTTTCATTTTCTTTGTTTTAAAATGTGTTACTCAAGCCGGATCGGGTCCGGCTCCCATTGCACCAAAAGGTTTCCCTTTTTCAGCGGACCGCAAAGATATGATTTTTTTTTGTGGATACCAATTAATTGCATATATTTGTAATAGATTATAAAAATTCTAAATTAAAAATATTCAAAATCACAACATCATGAAAAAGAAATGGATCTGCACCGTGTGCGGTTACGTGCACGAAGGCCCTGAGGCCCCCGAAAAATGCCCCCTCTGCAAGGCTCCCAAGGAGAAATTCAATGAAATGGTCGAGAGCGAAGGCGGACTGACCTTCGTCGACGAGCATGTGATCGGCGTGGCCAAGGGCTGCGATCCCGAAGTCTGGCAGGGGCTCCAGGATCACTTCCGCGGCGAATGTTCCGAAGTCGGCATGTACCTGGCCATGAGCCGCCAGGCCGACCGCGAAGGCTATCCCGAGGTAGCTGAGGCATTCCGCCGCTACGCTTTCGAGGAGGCCGATCACGCCGCCCGCATCGCCGAAATGCTCGGTGAGGTGGTTTGGGACACCAAGACCAACCTGAAGAAACGCATGGAAGCCGAGGCCGGTGCCTGCGAAGGCAAGAAAGCCATCGCCACCCGCGCCAAACAACTCGGTTACGACGCCATCCACGACTCCGTCCATGAGATGGCCAAAGACGAAGCCCGCCATGGCAAAGGCTTCGAGGGTCTTTACAATCGCTATTTCAAGAAATAACCGGCGTTACTGCACCAGCCCTGTCGCCTGGTTCCAGGCTAGGGTCTTGTAGTAATTGTTGAGCACAGTATATTCGGGCCTTGGTATGTAGATGCTGAGGCCCGAATAGTGTTCGAACTTTATGTCGTAGTGGACCATGCCGTATGGGTCTGTGTCCTTAAAGAAGTACTCCGTCGCGTCGCGGTAAATGACGGCCTGATTGAGGGCCCGGTTGAAAGCCCGGTACTCATTGTCGTCCGCCACCTGCTTAACCAAGTCGTCGATGTCGTAGTACCAGTGCTTGTCGCCACGGAAGTATTGCTGGACCCGGCTGCGGTCGATCATCAAAATCTGGTCCTGGTGGTTATGGAAAACAGTCTGGCAGGCACTGGCCAAGGCCGGCAGGCCGGCGGTGCTGACCAGGCTGATCGTCGCCGACTGATACATTTCGTCGGTGTAGGCGCGGTAGTGGGCCATGTAGCTCTGGGCGATATTGCGCAGGGCGGTTTCCGTCGGCTGGTTGAAGATGGCCTGCATCATCATCTCGTAGGGGAAACCGTCGGTCAGGATCTCGGTGGGCGAAAAGAGCAGGTAGTCGCAGATGTTGCGCAACTCGTAGGCCAGCTCGATGTTGCCCATCAGGCAGCAGTCGAAGGCGATGAAGTCGTAGTGGAAACGGGACAGGACTTTGCGCAGATCAAGCAGGTCCATTTCTTTACCATTGTCTTCCGCGAAACTCTTGATCGCGTCGTCGCCCGCTTTGACCATGAAGGCATACGGGTCAGCTTCCGTAAACACCGGATCTTCCTGGGCGCGCTCCTGCGGATTCCTATAGTAGCCCGGCGGCAGAAAACCGCTGCCATGTGACCACAGTACGATGCTGTGGTGAGCGGACGGCCAGGCCATTTCGGCGTCGGCCAGGACGGTTGCGAGTGTCTGTGGGTCAGCTGAATTTGTTTCCTCCGGGTAGGTCTGGATGATATCTTCCACCACATTGCCCTTGCGGTCCTTGGACAAACGCACCAGTACAGGCGTTTTATCGATGACTTCATACGTTTTTTCATCCCTGAGCAGGTAATGGTGGTAGACCAGCAGCACTTTATCGCTGCCCCGGGTGGTCGGCAGCCACCCAGCCTTGATATCGTTATAATCGCTGACAGCGTTATCCGAGAGATTGTTGTTGCCGGCAAGATACACCAGGGTCATCTGGCGCTCCTTGGCCAGACGCTCGTCGGGGTCGCATCCGCACAGGCACAACAGTGTGCACAGCAAGAGGAGAAAACGTTTCATCTTTGACGCTGATTCTCGGTACAAATTACAATACTACAAAAAATCCCTATCTTTGTCAAATAAAACCGTGCCAAGCACAAAATTGTCATACTTTTTATGAGACTTATCAAAGCCATGATCATTGCAACCGGCGTGGGCCTGGTGCTGACATCCTGCGGATCGAAGACCGGAGATCCCCAGTTCAAGTATTCCATCGACGAATTTGCCGACATCGAAGTTCTGCGCTATCAGGTGCCGGGCTGGGACGAATTGAGCTTCCAGCAGAAAGCCTATATCTACCATCTGGCAGAAGCCGCCAAGGCGGGCCGCGACATCACCTGGGACCAGAATTTCAAGTATAACCTGCCCATCCGCCATGTCCTGGAGAACATCCTCGAGAACTACGAAGGTGAGCGCAAGGGCGAGGAGTGGGACGCCTTCCTGACCTACGCCAAACGTGTGTTTTTCAGCAACGGCATCCATCACCACTATGCCAACGACAAAATCCTGCCGGGCTGCCCGCAGACCTATTTTGCCAGCCTGATGGAGGCGGTGGACGTCAGCGCCGAAGAGGCCGCCATTCTGCTGATGGTCATGTACGATCCGAACCTCTATCCGACCCTGCAGTATCAGGGCACCGAGAAGGACCTGGTGGAAGCTTCGGCCGTGAACTTCTATGAAGGTGTAAACGCGCAGGAAGTCAACGATTTCTATGCGAAGATGGAAAACCCGTCCGATCCGCACCCCATCAGCTACGGCCTGAACAGCAAGGTGGTGAAAGAAAACGGCAAGGTCGTGGAGAAGACCTGGAAGGTCGGCGGCATCTATGGCCCGGCGCTCGAGGTGATTATCGGTCACCTGGAAGAAGCGCGGAAATATGCCGAGAATGACCTCCAGAAGAAATACATCGACGAACTCATCGAATACTACAAGACCGGTGACCTGCGCATGTGGGACCAGTACAACGTCAGTTGGGTGGCCGACACGCAGAGTGACGTAGACTTCGTGAACGGCTTCATTGAGGATTACGACGATCCCCTCGGCCGCAAGGCATCCTGGGAAGGCATTGTCAACTACCGCGACCGCGAAGCTTCGAAACGCACGGAACTCATCAGCGGCAATGCCCAGTGGTTTGAGGATCACTCTCCGATCGACGAGCGCTTCAAGAAGAAAGAAGTGAAGGGTGTCTCGGCCAAGGTCATCAACGTGGCTGTGATCGCCGGTGACAACTATCCCGCCACGGCCATCGGCATCAACCTGCCCAACGCCGACTGGATCCGCAAGGAGCACGGCTCCAAGTCCGTGACCATCGCCAACATCACCGACGCCTATGCCCTCGCTTCGGAACAGCGCCCGAAGAGCGTCCTCTCGGAATTTGCCTGGGACCAGGACGAGATCGACCTCTGCAAGAAATACGGCAATGTCACCGACAACCTGCACACCGACCTGCACGAGTGCCTCGGCCACGGCTCCGGCCAGTTGCTGCCCGGCACCCCTGCCAATGCGCTGAAGGAGTTTACTTCCACGCTGGAGGAGGCCCGTGCCGACCTCTTCGGCCTCTACTACATGGCCGATCCGAAGCTCGTGGAACTGGGCCTGCTCAACAGCCCCGAGGCCTACAAGGCTGCCTACATGAGCTATATCCGCAACGGCATCATGACGCAGTTCAGCCGCGTCGAACTCGGCAAGCAGAACACCGAAGCCCACATGCAGAACCGCAAGCTCATCGCCGACTGGTGTTATGAGCATGGCAAGGCCGACAACGTCATTGAAAAGAAAGTCCGCGACGGCAAGACTTATTTCGTGATCAACGACTTTGAGAAGCTCCGCGGCCTCTTCGGCGAACTGCTCGCTGAGATCCAGCGCATCAAGTCGGAAGGCGACTATGAAGCTGGCAAGGCCCTCGTGCTGAACTATGCCGTAAACATCGATCCCGCCCTGCACAAAGAAGTGCTGGAACGCTACGCCAGCCTCGGCCTGAAGCCCTACCGCGGCTTCATCAACCCCGACATCGTGCCGGTGGTCAAGGACGGCGAAGTCGTCGACTACCAGATTGTCTACGGCGACGACTTCCTCCAGCAGCAGCTCCAGTACGGCAAGCAGTACCGCACGCTGTAACGGAATTATAAGTGGGTTCTGATGATGTCGGCGCCCATGGCGGCGGCGCGCTCCTCGTATTCGCGGACGATGTCGCCGCAGGTGTCGGGCGTCAGGCCGTGGGGCTGCCAGATGAAGCGCTTGCGCGAGACGCCCACCAGCAGCGGCCGGCGAAAGCTTTTGAGCTCGTCGAGCCGGTCGAAGAGCGTCTGGTTGTCTTCGTTGCTTTTCGAAAAGCCGAAGCCGGGATCGAGGACCCAGTCGGTGACGCCCGCTTCCCTGGCCCGGACCGAAAAATCGCGGAAATACTGTTTCACGCTTTCGACCACGTCGTCGTAGACATAGGTCCGGTGCATCGTCGCGAAATCGCCCTGGTGGTGCATCGCTATGTAGCGGAGGCCGAGGCGGCCTGCCACAGGCAGCATGGCCTCGTCCCATTCACCGGAAGAGATGTCATTGACCCAGAAACGCCCCATGACCTGGTAGGCCATGACCACCACCGAAGCCCGGAAGGTGTCGATCGAGAAGGTGACGCCCGGATAGTGGCGCGCCGCCGTCTCGGCGACGGGTTCCAGCCGCGCCCATTCTTCTTCGGCGTCGACCAGCGTGGCGCCCGGACGGGAAGACACCGGCCCCAGGTCGAGGATGTCGGCGCCGGCCTCCAGCAGCGCGTCCGCCCGCCGGCGGAAGGCGTCGGCCGACGCCGCCCGCGAAGGCGCGTAGAAAGAGTCCTCGTTGAGGTTGATGATTCCCATGATTTTCGCTTGTCCGATGCTCATCTTTTCGTATCTTTACAGATTGTATTGCAAAGATAATACTTTATGCTGATCGTTCTCGAAGGATTGGACGGCGCCGGCAAATCGACGCAGCTCAAGATGGTGACATCCTATTTCACTTCTCAGGGCCGAAAGGTGGAATATCTCCACTTCCCGCGCTACGCGGCGCCCGTATACGGCGAACTCATCGCCAAGTTCCTGCGGGGTGATTTCGGTGCCATCGACCAGGTGCATCCGCAGCTGGTGGCGCTGCTTTTCGCCGAAGACCGCCGCACCGCCGCCGCCGGGATCCGCAGCTGGATGGAGGAAGGACACGTGGTGATTCTCGACCGTTACGTCTATTCCAACATCGCCTTCCAGTGCGCCAAAATTCCCGATGAGGCGGAGGCCGCCGCCCTGCGTGACTGGATCTTCGCGCTCGAATACCAGCACAACGACATTCCCCGCCCGACGCTCAACCTCTTCCTCGACGTGCCCATCTCCTTCGTGGACGCCAAGCTCAAGCTCAACCGCAAGGGCGGCGACCGGGCCTATCTGGAGGGGAAATCCGACATCCATGAGGCCGACATCCGTTTTCAGGTGAAAGTCCGTGAGCATTATCTCGATGAGTGCCGCCGCGATCCGCAGTTCATCCGCATCGACTGCAGCGACGCCGAAGGCGGCATGCTGCCGGCCGCCGACATCTTCCGCCGTATCCGTCACGAAATCGATGCCTGTCTATGAGGTTCCTGCTCGCCCTATTCCGGATTCTTTTCGCCCTGACCTTCATCGTCTCGGGCGCGCTCAAGCTGGTCGATCCGGTCGGCACGGGACTCATCATCAAGGAGTACCTCGATTTCATGCACCTGGGTGCGCTTGAACCTGCCGCCATCGGCCTGGGCATGGCCCTCGCTGTCACCGAGTTTACCATCGGCATCTGCATCCTGGGCGGCCTGCGCATCCGCATCATCGCCTGGGTGACGCTCATCCTGACCGCAGGCTTTACGCTGCTGACGCTCTACCTGATGCTTTTCAATCCCATCAGCGACTGCGGCTGCTTCGGCGAAGCCATCCACCTGACCAACACCCAGACCTTCCTGAAGAACGTGGTGCTGCTGGCCCTGGCCATCTTCATCTTCCTGGGCCGCAAACGGGCCACCCGCGTGGCGCCGGCCTGGCTGGAATGGACCTTCGTGGGGATTTTCGCCGCCCTGGCGCTGGGCGTGTCGGTCCGGGCCCTGGCCACCATTCCGCAGGTCGATTTCACGGCCTACCGCGTGGGCAACAGCCTCGACGAACTCGCGCAGGAGAACCAGGCGCGCTACGAGACCACTTTCCTCTATACGAAAGACGGGAAGGTGGAAGAATTCACGCTCGACCAGCTGCCGGATGAAAGCTGGACCTACCTCGACAGCAAGACGGTGCAGGTGGGCGGCTCCACGAAAATGGCCCAGGTCGACTTCAAACTCGAGCAGATGACGGGGCCGCTGCTGGCCGTAACGGTCTATTCCCCCGAGGCGCTGGATGCCAAACAGTTGGAACGCATCAACCATTTCCGCTCCGCGGCGCTCCTGCAGGGCCACGAAGTCGTGCTCTACGGTCCGTCCGGCGACTATGTGACGGCCGACCGCAAATCGCTCATGACGCTCAACCGGAGCAACGGCGGCGCCGTATATTTCAACGACGGCACCATCGTAGCCAAATGGTCCAACCTTGAACTGCCGGAGGTCGACCTGACCGCCGTGCTCGACGAGGACCCCGACGTGCTGATTCTCCGGCACCGCATCCGCGAGCAACTTTACGTCAGCATCCTGATTGCCGGTGCGCTGGTGCTGATGGCTTTCATGCGCATCATCTGCAAATCGTTCATCATCGTCAAGTAATCCATGGATATCGCGGTTGTCATACTCAACTGGAACGGCCTGGGCATGCTGCAGACCTACCTGCCGACCCTGATCGCACGGACCACCTGCCCGGGCGCCTTCATCGTGGTGGCCGACAATGGCTCGACCGACGGCTCCGTGGCCTGGCTGCAAGCGAACTATCCGGCGGTCCGGACCCTCTGTTTCGACCGGAACTACGGCTTCACGGGCGGCTACAACCGCGCCCTGCGCGAGATCGACGCCGACTACTACGTGCTGCTCAACTCCGATATCGAGGTCGGCGGGAAGTGGCTCGAGCCGCTGGCGGGCTTCATGGAGGAACATCCCGAGGTGGGCATCTGCCAGCCGAAAGTGCTGTCGATAGCCGAGCGCGACCGTTTCGAATATGCCGGTGCGGCCGGCGGCTTCATCGACTATCTGGGCTATCCCTTCTGCCGCGGGCGCATCCTTTCGAACCTGGAGAAAGACAGCGGGCAGTACGACGAAGCGGTGGAGTGCTTCTGGGCGACCGGCGCCTGCATGATGGTGCGGAGCGCGCTCTACCACCACCTGGGCGGCCTCGACGAGTTGTTCTTCGCCCACATGGAGGAGATTGACTTCTGCTGGCGGGCCAAGATGCTGGGTTACCAGGTGTGGTGTGTCCCCGCGTCGACGGTCTGGCACGTGGGCGGCGGCACGCTGCCCAACAATTCCCCGCGGAAACTCTATTTCAACTACCGCAACAACCTGCTGATGCTCTATAAGAACCTGCCGGAAAGCGTACGGGCGCGGCGCATTTTCGTCCGCATGCTGCTCGACGGGATGTCGGCCTCCGTCTATCTGGTCACGGGGAAATGGTCGTTCTTCCGCGCAGTCTGGAAGGCGCACCGGGACTACCGCCGCCTGCGCCGGGAAGAGGATCCGTCTCCCTTCGAGGAAGAACGCAACAATATCGGCATCTACTATCGCAGCATCATCTTCCGCTTCTTCCAGTCAGGCAGGAAACTCCGCTGGTCCGACATCGAACGCGAACTCTAGCGTGACAGAGCCATCCTTCCGCGAGCCCAATAAATCGGCCCCAGAGACACTTCTGAGGCCGTTTTATTTTGTCATGCGACAGATTTTTCATTTGCGCTCTATCATGCAAGTTTGTATTTTTGTTATTTATCCAAGAATTCATAGATGCGCCATTGTCACTTCTTGACCTATTTTACGCTGCTGATTTCTATCAGCATTGTCGTTGCATGTACCAGTAAACAAACGTCAAGCAAACTCGATTGCATCGCTTCATTGATTCAGGAACATCCTGACAGCGCCTTAACAACGATCCGTGCTTTCGATACCTCCGCGTTAAACACCCGTAGCCTTCGTGCTTACTACTCCCTGCTCTATGCCATGGCACTTGACAAGAATTGGATCGACACGACCGACGAGGCTGTCATCGCGCCAGCAGTTGGGTACTATAACAAACACCACGACCCCGAACGCCGAGCAAAGGCTTGGTATTATCTGGGCCGAATCCAATATAATGGTCATAGATATGATGAAGCCATATTATCTCTTATTCAAGCCGCCCAATGGTCGGTACATCTAGACGACCGCTTCAGATCGCTAGTTTTCCAAGCTATGGGGGATACATACGGAGCCACATCCTTATATGAAGAGGCGCTGTCGTTCTCCGATAGTTCCATCGTTTATTGCCTGAAAGCCGGTGACATGCCGCTCGCCAATGCGTCTCTATACCGCAAGGCTCAGAATCTCAACAATTTGAAAAGATTCCACGAATCAGATTCCATATTTCATCTGCTGCTGAGCGACACTTTGGTTAAAAAAGACACACGGCTTTATCCCAGAATCCTATCGGGATATGCCATGACCGTCCTTGGCCTGTATGACGATGCAACGAAAGCCCGGGACCTGTTTGAGCAGTGCCTTTCTAAGGGACGTTTCGACAGTTACAACCATTGGGGAGCCTATGCATATTGTCTTGCCGCTACGGGCAACCGACAGAAATCCGAACAGATTTTTGAGCAGCTTCGAGCCATGGGTCTTGAAGACACCTTTGCCTATTTAGGCTGGAAGGGAAGAACCGAAACCAAGCATGGAAATGCAAGTGATGCCTATGCCTTGACGGCCAAAGCCATGGATTTACAGACAGAGAATGTACGGAAGACATTAAGGCAGTCCGTCATCAAAACTCAGCTGGAACATGCTCAAGCAAAGAATGTGCTGCTTCAAGAAAAGGTCAACTCCCGAAGAGTCATAGTACTGCTTTTACTCCTTATTTTTGTCGGCCTTGCCACTGCCACTTGGTGGTGGATCCGCCAGCGCATACGCCAAACGGATGAAGAAAAGGAAGCTCTCCTGGAAACTATTTCGATATTAACAAAGCGCCAGCCAGACGAAGATATAACCGACAGATATATCGAAATATACAGGACTTATCTGCAACAAATGGGCGTAATCCGAGACATGTTGCGGGAGAGCGACACGGAAGAAGGGGCAGAACGGCTGATTGCCAAACTGAAACGAATCATGCAGAAGCTACGCCTTGACAGAGTACGTCAAGGAGAGTTCGAGTCCATGATGAACCGCGAATTCAATAATGTCATGACCCACTACCGAGAAGAATATCCTGGAGCCTCGGAAGCCGATTATCTGTTGGCATGCTATTTATTCGCCGGTTTTGACGGGACGACCATCTGTACGCTCATGAATCTACCCAGCAAGCAAGCCGTCCACTCAAGAAAAAGCAGATTACTGCGGAAAATCCGTTCTGGAGATGCTCCGCACAAGAAGTTATTTTTAAAAATGTTGACATAATGCATTGATAATTAGCTGGTTACCACTTCCCCCCCCTGGCCACGTTTTGGCAAATTACTGATTTTCAACCAATTACAAAAGCGACAGAATTATCCTAGAACTAACCCGAGAAATCGGCCCCAGAGACACTTCTGAGGCCGTTTTATTTTGTCATGCGACAGATTTTTCATTTGCGCCAAGCTCAACAAGACAATAATTTTGTATAAAAATTACTTCTATTTATGCATTCACTTCTGAGATCTCACTCAATGAAAACAGCCATCATGATGGCCACTTTATTACTTTTCTTCCCATTAGCCGTAGCTCATGCAGATGGTGAAGAGGATGGTGATGGCGATGTAATTGACTTGTTAATCGACCCGACGGGAACGCCTGTCAATCGCTCTTTGAATCCCTTACCTATTTCAGCTACTTACTTTCAGCAAAGCAGTATTGTTTCTGTATCTTTCTCTGACTTTACAGAAGACGTGAATATACGTCTTAAGAATCTGACCACATCAGACAGTGTTTCCTTGCTTGTCAATCCCGTCTGTGGGACCTATCTCATCCCCGTTTCCATTGGTCCTGGACTATTTCGAATAGAGTTCCAGTTAGATGATGGAGTTAGATTATTCGGCCATTTTATTTGTTTTTAATAAAAACTCTTTACCATGAAAAAAGTTTTTTCCTGTTTGATGAGCCTTTGTCTGCTGGCCTCTTCATGTATCAATACAGACGAACAACAACCTGACTCGATTAAAGAGTCATATCTTGCGAATCAGGCTCTCCTGACGAAATCCATTACTGACCGCTTGTCTGAGGGGATCACTCAGGCGGACGTTGAGAATTACATGGTTTATATGATGTCGATTATTCCAGATGAAATTAAGGATATCACAAAATATGACCTTGATGAGGACACATATATTTATATTGTTAATCTTAAAGATGGTCGATGGTTTATTTTTTCAGGTGATTACTCGACTTCTCCTATTGTAATTAAAGGCAGTCATAATGGTTTTTATTTAGAAAAAGACTTATCTGCTTTACCTCGCCATGATAGATTATGGTTGGAATCCTTACGAGATGTCATCGTCAAGAACAGAACGACAATGTCAGAGGAAACGCGAAGAAATCAGAGCGAGTGGATTCATTCCAACACATTAGCAATGCGACTATCGGGTAGAAGATCTGGAGGAATCCGAAGCGAAGACCCTGATACCATTGAAGTAGACATTCAATTAATTATCGATACCCTTATCTATGAGAATTATCCAGGCTTGACTTCGACTAGTTGGGATCAATCTGTCCCTTGGAATAATGCCATGCCAAAATATACGACAAATGATCGTTGCTTGGCGGGATGTACAGTTATAGGCATAGCTCAACTACTGTATTACACACATTATCATTTTGGGTTTCCTAATGAGATATATGAAAGCGCGTCATGTGATGACTACTATTCAGACGGGCCGCCATATAGCTTTGTACTTACAAATCCGACAACTACTAGTTGGGATCAAATGGTACTCTCATTTGATGACGATCCTCTCTGTATGTTTGATCCATATATGCCTGCTCTTTGCGCATTGATAGCACAAAGAAGTGGAACTGCTTATGGCGTGGATCCCTTAATTAATCCATTGTTATACGACCCTACATATGGTAGTACCCCAGTAGCAAATGTCCCATCCACCATGTCTTCTTTCTTTTTGTATGGGACAAGCCAAGAGTCTTATACTAAGGCGGATGTGATAAACGAAATCCAGAATGGACGTCCAGTATTGACTGGTGGCACAGCAAATCAGAACGAAACATCGGGGCATGCTTTTTTGATTGATGGTTATTATTGGATCAAGTGTCGTGAAATTGAACAAGTCCGGGATATGAGCGGAAATCTGATACAAGAAACAATTTATATGCACGAAAACTTCTATTGGAATATCAATACCGGAAATCCTTCTGCACACCACATTCAATCTGCGGAATATGCTTATTATCCCAATAATAGAATCATTTTTATCGGGTGGAGCCAAAATTGATCAAGTAACTCAACATTGTATAAGTCTATTGCATCTATTAAATAAAATCATTATTATGAAGAACACACTCACATTTTTACTGGTTTCTGTTTTGTGCTTTAGCAGCTGCAGCGAGATTCAAGACAATCCTTCTTTGGACAATGGGAATTTTCTTAGAATATTTGTCGCCGAAGATGGTATAGAAAGAGTCGCTAAAAATGAATTTACGATCAGTCCTGACGGAGGGACGTTGAAATTGGTTGCCTTCTATCTTGATAATCCCGAAAAGAAAAGGCTGGACGACCAGGTGCAGATTGGCAGTTCAGCTTCTGAAGGCCATTTTACGGTAACACGAGAGAAAATTTCTGACATGGAGACCTCTTATGTCATTACCGCTAAAAAGAATTCGACAGGTAAGCGGCAGGCCCTTGGGATTGAACTGCTGGATACCACCGGATTCGCTCCCTATCATTATGGTTTCGCCCGGATCGTCGTCTCGCAATTGCCATAATCTTCCGACTGGAGGCTGATTCGCTGAATATCAGAAAAATGCAAAAGATTGCCCTCCTCTGGACGGGGAGGGCGATTTTGTGTAAATAGCTATAGGTCAAACGGATGCACTCCAGCGCATAAAAAAGGATCAGCGGAAAAACCGGCCGGTTCTCGGAGGAGGACCGGCCGGTATCGTCGTGTTTTAGGTTAAATGAGGTTTAGGCCTCTTCAGGGACAACGCTGAACTTGACGGTGGCCTTGATGTCTTTGTAGCATTTCACCACGGCTTCGTATTCGCCGACCTGTTTGACCAGGGCGTCGCCCACGAGGGTGATGTTCTTGCGGTCC
>CAJODQ010000015.1 GCA_905233345.1 uncultured Bacteroidales bacterium | reverse complement strand
TAGCAGTGAGGATCCACCTCTTCCCATTCCGAACAGAGAAGTTAAGCTCACCTGCGCCGATGGTACTGCTACACCAAGTGGGAGAGTAGGTTGCCGCCACCTTTGAGAGCCGTAGGGTTATACCTTACGGCTCTTTTTTTGTGCTTCTGCGAGATGCGAATGACCGGTGCTTTAAAGCGGGGCTCTCAAAGGTGCCGGCAACCTGGCGGTTGCCGATTTTTACGGGTGGCACAGCCCCCCGAGACCCCCTCGCACCTTCGGTGCGGAAAGGCCCGGCGCTGCGCACTTGCACCTTCGGTGCGTCAATCCATTCCATTTTCGCTGCAATGTACGCAGCTGATTAATAGATGGTTATGAAATATCCTCCCCGGTTTTGATATGGGGAGGAGTTTTCGTATGTTGTTGATTGATAGGTGTGTACATTGCAGCGAAATAAGGAGGATTCCGTCATGCCGGGCTTGACCGGGCATCTTAGTATTTTTTTGTAACTTTACGCAACATTTTAAGGTGACGTGCATCTTAATGATATGAAACGGATATTTGTTTTTCTATACATTTCGCTGATTTGCCTGGCAGCGGGCTCCTGCGAGAAGATCGAGCAGGAAGAAGGGAATGTGGAATATACGCCGATTGTCCTGACGAAAAGCCAGCAAGCTGTAGCGGCGAAGGGCGATGCTTTTGCACTCGATTTCCTGCGGGTTACTTCGCAGGCATTCCCCGGCAGCAATGTTTTTCTTTCGCCGATGAGCGCCTCCATGCTTTGCTGCATGCTGGCCAATGGTGCCGAAAATGAGACCTATGCGGAGATTGTCAAAGCCATCGGCATGGACGGCTTTACCCTCGACCAGGTCAACGACTGCTATGCCACGTTGGTGTCCGCCCTGCTGAAGGCCGACCGGAGCGTTTCGCTCTCGCTCGCCAATTCCATGTGGATTGCAAATGGCCTGGAGCTGCTTGCTTCCTACAAGAAGCAACTGACAAGCGTTTATGACGCCGATGCATACGTGGTTGATTTTGGACAAGGCAGTACGCTCACGCGTATCAATGGCTGGTGCAGCGAAAAGACGAAAGGATTGATTCCGAAAATGTTCGAGGAACTGGACCCCCAGATCCAGCTGATCCTGATCAATGCCCTGTATTTCAAAGGGAATTGGAAAGTCCAGTTCCCCAAGAACCAGACGGCAAGGGGCGATTTCTATGCTTCGTCAGGTAGTCAAACTTCGGCCGACTATATGGTGGCAGCCAGCGATGCCTTTGCCGGCTACCGCGATGACCATGTATCGGTCGCTCGTCTGCCTTACGGAAACGGCGCTTTCTATATGGAAGTCATCATGCCCGCCGAAAAGGATTTCAACGCCTTTTTGGCAAGCCTGACGCCCGAAAAACTGGCGAGCTGGGATCAGAATACCCTGCAGAAAATGGAGATTCATCTTCCCAAATTCAAGGCAGAATTCGACACGGAAGAGCAACTGGTTGCGATCATGCAGACGCTGGGTGTAAAAAAAGCTTTTTCCCCGGCCCTCGCTCAATTTAGGAAAATATCCAATACGCCGCTCTATGTCAGCAACATGCGGCAGAAAGCATACGTTTCTGTAGATGAAGAAGGTACGGAGGCTGCTGCCGTTACGGAGGCGGAATTGCGGAAAAACGCAACTGCCAGCGTTCCTGCGATGCTGTTCAACCGGCCTTTCGTCTACCTGATCCGGGAGAAGAGCACGGGATCGATTCTCTTTATTGGAACGAAGCAGAATTAGGTTTCTTCTTCGTTTCAAAGAGAATCAACAGGGATCCCAGGATTGCTGAACAGAGCGAGCCCATCAGGACGGCAACCTTTCCCATATCCTGCAGTCTGTCCATCACCGGTAGAGGCTGGTCGGCAAAGGAGAGCGTGTCCACGAAGATGGACATCGTAAATCCGATACCTCCCAGACAGGCCACTGCTGCAAGTGTTTTCCAAGTGGCATGCGCCGGCATCTGGCCCACTTTGGCCTTGACCGCGATGAAACTGGCCAGGGTGATGCCGATCGGCTTGCCAAGCAGCAGGCCCAGGAAAATGCCCATGCTGACACTGCCCAGTTCGGGTGAATAACGGAACATGTTGAAAAATGCGGGATCGCTGACGCGTACCCCGGCATTGGCCAGGGCAAAGATCGGCATGATGACGAAACTGACCCAGGGATTGAGAATGTTTTCAAGCCGGTAGCTCATGCCGATACTGTCGTTTGCCGTGCTGCTCAGCCGGTGCAGGATGAGCCGCTGTGTCTCATTGGGGAACTCGTCTGCTTTTGTCAACTTGCCACTCTCATTCAGACGTGACCAGTAAATACCGCCTTTTTTGAAGAAATACTCTTTGGAATAGCGGGGTTTCATCGGGATCAGCAGTGCCATGACCACGCCAGACATCGTGGCATGGATGCCTGAGTAGTAGAAGAGGATCCAGATGCAGATGGCCGGTATGAAATAGAACCAGGGGCGTTTTTCTCCCGTGATGTTCAGCCAGACCACGAAGATGATGAGAAGCGCTGCGATGCCGAGGCAGGGGAAATTGATGTCGCCGCCATAGAAAAGTGCAACCACCAGGATGGCTATCAGGTCGTCGGCGATGGCCAGCGCGGTCAGGAAAACCTTCAGCGATACGGGTACACGTTTGCCCAGCACGGCCAGGATAGCTACCGCAAAGGCGATATCGGTGGCTGTCGGGATGCCCCATCCAGAAGAAGCGGCTGTTCCGTGGTTGATCAAGGCATAGATGAGAGCCGGTACCAACACGCCACCAAAAGCTGCAATGACCGGCATGATGGCCTTCTGTGGCGTACTCAGTTCACCGCATACGACTTCCCGCTTGATTTCCAGGCCCACGGTAAAGAAGAATACCACCATCAGGATGTCATTGATGAATTTCTCGACCGTCATCCCGGCCGGGAAGATGAATCCATGGCCGTCGGGCATCATCACGTTAATACTCAAGTGGGTCTCGAGGAGTTCAAAATACAGGTCGCGCGTAGCGGGCAGATTGGCCAGCAACATCGCTATCACGACGCAGACCAGCAGAATGACACCTTGCGTCCAGGGAAGGTTGGTCAGTTTCCGGCGTCGGGTCGAGAGAAGGACCTGTGCCTTTTTCCATTTATAGACAGGACTTGACATAACTATCGAACTTTGAGGAGATCGCCATTGTCATTGACGATGGCACGTTTGAATTTCTCACTGTAACCGGGCCAGTCGGGCGACACCGGAATGTAGTCGACGCTGCCGTTGGTCTTGAACGAGCCGTCTTCATTCTGGCGTTTCACCGTACCGTCCATGTATTTTAACAGCAGATACTGGTCGAGCAGGGCCCATTTCTCGAAGAGGGCGTCTGCCTCACGGACCGAGAAATCTGTCAGGAATTTCAATCGCTTTTTCTCCGATTTGATGGACAGGGCAATCTGATCGGCCTCTGCCACAATGGCTACCATGTCTCGTTCATGCTCCGCAATCCGCTCCTGGACTTCCAGTCCCACCGGATTGTAGCGCAAATAGGCAAACTGGGCGATGCGGTTGTTGAGCCAGAACATCGAGGTAGGAGAGTATTCGACCATGGAACCGTTCCCCAATGCGTAGTGCCAGGATACGGCGCGGGATGCCGAATAGACGGGCGTCAGGGCCGAAGTGCCGGCATCATCGACGGCAAACCAGAACAGGCCGCCCACGTCGTCGGGCAGCCAGCCGCGGCACTGGGCTACGAACCAGAAGCCGGTCTGCTGGGTGCAGATGGGCCGGGCATTGGAATATTTCACGCCGTCGACTGTCCAGTCGTTCTGTTTCCAGCGGTAGGGGGTCTCGTTGCTGCCGGCACCGATATCCTTTGTCATGTCGAAGGGCGTGCCTTCGTAGTGGTCGCGCATCATCGCGGACAGGTCGAGCATCGAGAGTTTGGCTTTCGGTTTCACATAGAGGGGCATCCGGTTTTTGGGATTGTCGGCCATCGCGAAATCGAGGTACTGGTTCATGTCGAGGTCGCCCCAGCGGTTGAAGAAGCTCCAGACGCGGGCTTCGCAGTTGCGCATCAGCGAGAAGGACAGCGGGCAATAGGTGTCGGCGAAGCTGAAATCTTCGTCTGAACCCTCGTAGATGCCGATTTCCCGGGCGTGAGAGATGACATCGGGCGCGTAGATGCAATTGGCGGGGTCGTTTTTCGGGAAGGTGGTGATGCGGGCGCAATTGGCGTGGGCGGAGATGTAGCCGTCCGGGATGCGGACGGCCACCCAGACGACGCCCTTGTTGCGGTTCACGCCATCCACCACGTCGGGTTTCTTGGCGATGACTTCCAGAATCCAGGCTTCTTCGGTGTCGGCAAAGCTCAGTGACTCGCCGGAGGAGGCATAGCCGTATTCATTGGCCAGTTTGACAAACAACTCGATCGCCTCACGGGCCTTCGTGCATCGTTGCAGGCAGATGTATTCCAGCGAGCCGTAGTCCACGATGCCCTGCGGGTCGCGCAGTTCGGGACGGCCGCCCCAGGTGGTTTCGCCGATGACGAGCTGGTGCTCGTTCATGTTGCCGATCACGTTGTAGGTATACGGCGCCTCGGGGATTTCGCCCAGGTAGTGGTCCTGACCCCACTGCAGGATGCGGCGCATCTCGCCGGCCTTGTGTTTCCCGGCAGGGTAGTGGACCAGTGTGCCGTAGCGTGTATAGGAATCGGCTGCATAGGTCACCATCACGGAGCCGTCCACGGAGGCTCCCTTGGTCACGATCAGGTTGGTACAGGCGTAGCCTGCCGTTACGGACAGGGCCAGCAGCAAGGTCAGGAAGAGTCGTCGCATAAATACAACTGGTTATTATCCCATAAAGTTAATAAAAAAAGAAAAACGTCCCGTGAACTTTTTTCACGAGACGATTATTGCTCACTTCGCTTGCTCCGTTCGTTAAATCATCAGCGAGGCGACGAGGGAGAGGATGGCGTAGAATTCAGGAAGGGCGGCGTAGATCATCGTGTTGGTCTGGACGTCGTGGCCCTGGCTGATACCGATGATACCGTTGGCGCAGACCTGGCCCTGGCGGATGGCCGAGAACAGGAACACCACACCGGCGGCCAGGCCGACGGCGAAGTACAGGAAACCGCTCTCCGTCATGGCTGCGATATCCTTGGGCCAGAGCAGGAAGGCGACGAAGCCGTACAGACCCTGCGTAGCGGGCATGGCCGAAAGAATCATGTAACTGGAAGACTTCTCCGGGTTCTTTTTCAGAGCGCCTTCCGCCGCGTTGCCAGCGATCGTGGTACCGATGCTGGATCCGATGCCGGCCAGGCAAAGCATGAGACCGAGACCGACATAACCGAGAATAACTGATAACATAGTGTAAGATTTTTAATATTTATTTGTTTTCTATTTGATTGCTTAATGGACTGTATTCCTGGCCTTTTCCTTCGTAGCCGCTGTTCTTGAAATATTCCACGAAGGTCAGACGGAGCGGGTGGACGAAGGCGCCCAGGCAACTCATGGCAAAGTTCAATGCGTGACCGATGATGACGATCAGCAGGAAGAAGGGCCATTGCCAGGTCGGGTTGTCGCCCAGCACCATCTGTCCCAGGTTGTTAAAGGCCGCGCCCAGCATGCCGCCGGCCAGGCCGAGGGCATAGAGGCGGATGTAGCTCAGCACGTCGCCCAGGAGCCCTGTGGCCATCTGATAGGTGTCCCACAGGCCGGCTCCGATATTCAGCAGCGGGTTGCGCCCCGGCTTGTTGAAGATGAAGATGCTCAGCACCGAGAGGATACCGATTGCGATGATCGCGATCTTCGTGGCAGATGCGTCGAGTACCTGGGTCAGCGCCAACCCGGCGACGATGAGGCCGCCGACGATGAGGATGACCCATCCCCAGGTGGAGATGGCCGCCTTGAAGCCGGCGCGTTTCGTGATGCCGATGGCCTTGATGACCATGGCCAGGCAGATGTGGAAGACACCGACGGCGATGGCTGCCACCATGGCGATGTCGTAGGAAGCGCCGCCGATTTCAACCTTGCCCACCAACATATACTTGCGCAGTCCCTCCGGAATCCAGGACACCTCCTGCAGGTTGATGCCGAAGAAAGTGCCCAGCAGGATGCCGATGAAGAACGTACCGACGCCCAGCGTGGTGACCAGCCGCCAGTGCTTCTTCAGCCCGAGCAGGTCGAAGCCTTCCTTGTAACGCAGCAGCAGGCCGAGCGCGATGAGCAGCAGGCCGTAGCCCGCGTCGCCCATGCAGAACGACCAGAACAACAGGAAGAAAGGCGCCAGGACCGGGGTCGGGTCGAACTCGTCGTAGACGGGCATGCCGTACATGCCGGTCAGGGTCTCAAAATTGCGGGCGAACCAATTGTTCTTCAGCTGGATAGGCGGGTTGTCCGCTGCGGTGGCGGGCTCGCTGAGGTAGTAAATGTTCTTCCGGTCGAGTTCGGCTTGCAGGCGCGCGTCTTCCTCCGTGGGTGCAAAGCCCGTCATGACGGTGATATAATCTTCCGCGGCCAGCGTGGATCCGTTCTGGGCGAGGTAACGCTGGAGCTCCTGTGCCTTTTCAGCGTGGAGCTTCTCCAATTGGGGAATTTCTTCCTTGCGGGCATGCATGGCCTCTTCCCGGCGGGCGAGCGTTTCTTTCAGCGCAGATACGTTTGTGGCCAGATCCTCGAGGGATTCTGCGGCCAGGAGCGTCTCGGGCAACTGGAAATTGTTGGCACCTTCCGTCCCCCGTGTGTAGATGGCGAAACGGACGTTCTTTTCGTCGCGGTCGATCTCGACGAGGGGATACTGCTCCGCCCAGGCGGGATTGAATTTCCTGGCAGGGACGGTATAGCAATGCAGTTGGCAGCCTGCTTCGCGCAGGGCTTTCAATTTGACCGGGTCAACGTCGCCCCAGTGCAGTTTTTCTGCATAGGCTTCTTCGGCCGCGTTGAGTTTCGCGCTGAGGCTGCGATGCTCCTCGTCGCGCGAATAGTCGCAGCGCTGCACGGTCTCAATCTCCTTGCGGAGGGCTTCCGCTTCCTTATACAGCTTGCCGGAGGTGGCATCGACCGGCTTGCGGGAGCGGGTGATGTCGAGCACGCCGAGCTCCTGAATTTCACGCAGGAAGGCCTCCGTGTCGCTGCTCAGGAGCAGGAACGTGTACTTGGTCATTTTGGTGATCATGCCTCTTCCTCCTCTTCTTCTTGCTGGTGGCGGTTCTTGACGATCTTCTGGGAGGCTTTGGACAGGTTCTCCTCGTCTTCCATGAAGCGCTTGATCTTGCGGATGGCCTCCTGATAGCCGGGAATCTGGACCTTCTCGTAGAGGTTCACCTTCTGGGTGGTCTTCTTGCGCTGGAATTCCAGGATGCGGCTCTTTTCGGCGAAGACTTCGCTCTCGATGCCGAGCTGGGCGAGTTTCTTGAGGATCGCCACGCCGTCCGTGTACCACATCGGCTTGGCAAAGGCATCGAAGGGCTTGACCTCGTAGATGACCTGCTTGAGCTCCGGGGTGCGGACGCCGGCCACCTTGACGGTGGTCAGTTCCACGTCCTTGACGGAGATCAGCCCGGGCTCGAACTCGTTCCAGAGCCCGGCCATGTAATCGTAGGTCTGGAGGGCCTGTTCCAGCTCGTGCTGGAGCCGATCCGATTCGGTCTTGGCCACCAGTACGCTCGCGCGCAGCGCCGATTCCTTGTTCTTGAGGGTCGGCAAAGCCCGCTGACGCACCTTCAGCTGTTTGCCGAGGTTGTTCAGGGAAGTCTTGTTATATTGGAACTTGATCGCCATACGTTAATCGGCCGGCCAGTATTTGTCGATCAGGGCCTGCTTGATGCCGGTTTCGGCCTGGCTGAAATATTTCTTGAAAAGTTTCCAGCAGGTGTCGAGCATCTCGGTCAGGCCGATGTTCACGTCGATTGAGAGAATTTCGGTGGCATAGTCCTTCGCATATTCCAGGCAACGGCCGTCGTAGTCACTCAGGTCGAAACCGTTCTCCAGCTTGGTCTTGGCGTTCTGGGCGTCGGAATACAGGCGCACCGAGGCGTTCATCACCTGGGAGTGGTCCTCGCGGGTCTGCTTGCCCTGCACGAGCTGTTTCAGGCGGGAGAGGGAACGGAACGGGTCGATGATGACCTTGCCGGTGTCGGTATCGGCACGCAGGTAGAGCTGTCCTTCCGTGATGTAGCCCGTGTTGTCCGGTATGGCGTGGGTAATGTCACCGTCGTTGAGCGTGGTGACGGCGATGATGGTGATGGAGCCGCCGCTGGGCAGTTGCACAGCCTTCTCGTAGATCTTGGCCAGGTCGGAGTAGAGCGAGCCCGGCATCGAGTCTTTCGACGGGATCTGGTCCATGCGGTTGCTCACGATGGAGAGGGCGTCGGCGTAGAGGGTCATGTCGGTGAGCAGCACCAGCACTTTCTCATTCTTGTCGACAGCGAAATATTCCGCAGCCGTCAGGGCCATGTCGGGGATCAGCAGGCGTTCCACCGGCGGCTGGTCGGTGGTGTTGACGAAGCTGATGATCTTGTTGAGGGCGCCGGCGCTTTCGAATTCGTGCCGGAAGAAAAGATAGTCGTCGTTCGAGAGACCCATACCGCCGAGGATGATCTTGTCGACGTCGGCACGGAGGGCCACCAGGGCCATCACGGCGTTATAAGGCTGGTCCGGGTCGGCGAAGAAAGGAATCTTCTGGCCGGAGACCAGGGTGTTGTTCAGGTCGATGCCGGCGATACCGGTCGGGATGAGCTGCGAAGGCTGCTTGCGCTTGTACGGGTTCACCGACGGGCCGCCGATCTGCCGGCGTTCGCCTTCCACTTTCGGGCCGCCGTCGATGGGAGCGCCATAGGCGTTGAAGAAGCGGCCGGCGAGCTCGTCGCTCACTTCGAGCGTCGGCGGTTCGCCGTGGAAGAGCACTTCGGCATTGGTGGGGATACCCTCCGTGCCTTGGAATACCTGCAGGGTGACCAGGTCGCCCTTGATCTTCACAACCTGCGCCAGGCGGCCGGCCACGGTGGCCAACTCGTCGTTGCTGACACCCTGGGCATGCAGGGTCACCGTCGCTTTGGTGATGGCTTCGAGCCGGGTATAGGTTCGCTGGAATGCTTTATTGCTCATGGGACGTAAGGGTATTAATCGCTTCAAGATACTTGTTGAACTGTTCGCTCTTGAATTCCGAATAGTTCATCTGACGGAGCAGGTTGATGATCTCCTTGTATTTGGCGGCGCATTGCTCGTAGTTGTCGAACTGGAACGGCACGTCGCAGATCTGCAGGACGAGCGTGAGCATGAATTCCTGACGATCCATGGGGCAGAGGGCGTCGATGGAGTCGAAGGCGTCCTGCTGCAGGATCACGAAATCAATGAGCTCGCTCTTCCAGAACTGTTCGTGGTAGTTGATGGGCACACCGTCGTCGCCGAGGATGTTGATTTGTTCGGCGATCTCCTTGCCACGGAGGACCAGGTTCTTGGCGCGGTGCACCTTTTCGACCCAGTCCTTTCCCACGCGCTCCTTGAGGTATTCCACCACTTCGGGATATTCGAGGTACTTGGAGTAGGATTCGATGGGGTCGACGGCGGGGTAGCGCTTCTTGTCGGCGCGGGCCTGGGCCAGCGAGTAGAAGCAGCGGGCCGCTTTCTTCGTCGATTCGGTCACGGGCTCCTTGAGGTTACCGCCGGCAGGGGAGACGGTGCCGATGACGGTCACGGCGCCGGTCTGGCCGTTCCGGAGTTTCACGATGCCCGCGCGGGCGTAGAAGTTCGAGATAATGGCACTCAGGTCTACCGGGAAGGCATCCTGTCCCGGCAGTTCCTCCATGCGGTTCGACATCTCGCGCAGGGCCTGTGCCCAGCGGGAGGTGGAGTCGGCCAGCAAGAGGGCCTTCATGCCCATGGCGCGGTAGTATTCACAGATAGTCATCGCCGTGTAGACCGAGGCCTCACGCGCGGCGACCGGCATGTTCGAGGTATTGCAGATGATGGTGGTGCGCTCCATCAGGTGACGGCCTGTGTGCGGGTCGATCAGTTCCGGGAACTCTGCGAAGATCTCCACCACCTCGTTGGCGCGCTCACCGCAGGCAGCCATCACGATGACTTCGGCGTCACCCTGCTTGGCGATGGCGTGCTGCAGCACGGTCTTGCCGCAACCGAACGGGCCCGGAATGAAACCGGTACCGCCTTCTGCGATCGGGTTGAGCGTATCGATGCAACGGACGCCCGTCTCCATGATGCGGTAGGGGCGGGGTTTCTCCACATAGCCGCCAACGGCTACTTTGACGGGCCATTTCTGGACCATCGTCACCTTGTGGTCTTCGCCCTGGTCGTCGGTGAGCACCGCCATCGTGTCGTCGATCTTGTAGTCGCCTTCCGGCGTGACGGACTTGACCTTGAACGCACCCTTGAAGGAGAAGGGGACCATGATTTTGTGGGGCAGCCAGCCTTCCTTCACTTCGCCCAGCCAGTCGGCGGCGTAGACGGTGTCGCCCGGCTGGGCCAGCGGCGTGAAGTGCCAGACCTTGTCGTGGTCCAGCGGCTCGGTGTATTCCCCGCGTTTGAGAAATACGCCATCCATCGTGGCGAGGTTGTTCTGCAGGCCGTCGTAGCTGCTGGAGAGCAGGCCGGGGCCGAGCTGTACTTCGAGCATGTGCCCTTCGAACTCCACCTTGTCGCCCTGACGCAGGCCGCGCGTGCTCTCGTACACCTGAACGAAGGCGTTCTTGCCCGACACCTTGATGACCTCGGCCATCAGTTTAGTGCCGCCCAGGCCGATGTAGCAGATCTCATTCTGCGCCACGTCGCCTTCGAAACGCACCGTCACCAGGTTGGAGATGATACCGGTAACTATACCTGTTGCTTTCATATATCTACTTTAGAATTGTTCAGCGTTGATTCCCTTGAATGTTCCCCTGACTTCATCGACAAAGCGCTGGAAGAGTTCCGCGCCGGTCCTGGGGTCGAGTTTGTTCCAGCGGGCGGCAATGTGGAGCCGCACCAGCAGCGACAGGATGGTGTCGATGGTGAAGACATCGAATTCCACCAGTTCGGCGGCCTTGTCCCAGGCCAGCCGGTCGAGCAGTTTCTCCCGTTGGGCGAGGTTGTCCACCTTGAAGATGATCTCGGCCTTTTCGGCTTCAGGAAAGTCTTCCGGGAAGGGCTGGGCCTCCAGATAGGCCACCTTGGCCTGCCGCAGCAGGCGGTCGAAGGCGAACCAGTCGATGAGGAAGCGGCAGCCGGTCTGCCGGATATTCCGGTAGAAATGGGGCTTGAGGTGTGTCCCTTCCAGCCCGAATTCCAGCCAGTCCACCAGTTTGCCGTCCTTTTCGGACAGCAGGCCCTTCACTTCGGCGATCACATGCTGCTCGTCGACAGGATGCCGCTCGTAGTCGAGCACCATGTCGGGGAAGCTGGCGATGATGTAGGGGTAATTCGCCATTATTTGCCGAAGAGGATCTTCTTGGAAGCGGGACGGAGATATTCACCGATCAGGCCGGTGAAGTCGTCGGCCGTGAAACTGATCTGGTAGCCGCCGTCCTTGGGACCGATCTTGAAGCCGTTGGCCAGGCCTTTCACGTTCTTGACTTCGAGGCCTTTCGCCAGGTCTTTGACCACTTCGTTGTTGAAGGCCTGTTCGAGTTCGTTCTGCGCCTGGGCCGGCAGGATGACTTCGAGTCCCTGGCCGTCGGGATTGGCGGCGTTGAAAGCCTTGACGACAGTGGCGATCAGCTCCTTGACGAATTTCTGATCGGAAAGGGCGGCGCCGACCGGTTTGGCCACGGCCTCGGTGACGACCATGTTCTCCACCTGCTGCTGCACGGCGGAGATGGTCTGCGTGGAAGCCATCTTGAGGTCACCCTCGACCGTGGTGCGGGTCTCGGCAGCCTTCTTCTCGGCTTCCCGGACAATGGCATCGGCTTCGGCATGGGCCTTTTCGACGATTTCCTTCGCCTCGGCCCTGGCTTTGGCGAGCAATTCTTCCGCCTCCTGACGGCCCTTCGACAAACCTTCCTCGTACAGCCGGTCCGTCAATTCTTGCAATTTATCCTGCATAGTATGTCTGTAATAATTGTGTTCGTATCTATCCAGCAAAAATACGAAGAAAAAGAGAGATAAGCAATTTTATAATTGCTTACACTAATTTCTCCAGCACCTTCTGATCCGCATCCGGGAAGAAGTCGCGGATGTGGGCGATGAGCCGGGCGCGGGAGGCGGCGGGCGTGAGACTCGTGGCGAGGGGGTCCTTCCGGGTACTGGCCGTGGCGACGGGAAGGTCCGGGACGGCGAAGAGCTCATCGGGCGTGGTGTTGGAGGCGCGCTGCCAGCCGTTGTACGTGAGGTCGGGACCGCGGTAGACGCGCTCAAAATCGCCGATGACGGTCCAGGTCCCCATTTGCAGGAACTGGACAATGCTGTCCATCACATTTTTCTTGACGGGTGCCTGCTCGTGGGCTGAGCAGATGAGCCGGAGCTCCCGGGCTTCAAGAGCGCCGGCTTTCCGGATCGCATCCAGCGCGACGGGAGCGAGACGCTTCATGAGCTTGTCGTGTGCGGTAGTGGCGCGGTATCGGCCTCCCACGGCCATCCGCCAGCGTGGCTGGCTGCGGCGCCAGTTCATCAACTCGCGGTACCATTCCACCGTGGCAAAAGCCGCCTTGCCGCCGAGGAATTTGCCGTAGGCAATGTCGCCCTCGCGGACCGCATCGATCTTCCAGTCCCAGGGACCGAGCACGGCATCATCGTCTTCGAAGATCCAGCAGCCGGGTGCCGTCAGTTCTTCGACGGACCAGCCAGGAACGCCGCACTTGAAGAAAGGCAGGATGCCGAAATGCAGGATGGCCGCGATCATCGCCTCAGGCGAATCGATGGGACGGACGGGATTCATCGCGCAATGGGTTGCTGGTCCATCGTCTTCAGCGTGTGAAGAACGACGGGAACGGCGAAAAGGAAAGAGCAGATATCCGCCAGCGCCTGGGAAATCTCGATGCCCGTAAAGCCCCAGAGGGCGTGTCCGATGAAGAGGGCGGGCAGGAAGAAGATGCCCTGGCGGGCAGAAGCCATGATGATGGCCGGTATGGTCCTACGGATATTCTGCAGGTACATGTTTGCCAGCACGATGAAGCCGGTCAGCGGGAAGCTGTAGCACTGATAGCGGAGCACCTCGCTGCCGATGCGGATCACTTCGGGATCGTCGGCCCGGAAGAGCGCGACCAGCGGCCCGGCAAAGAACCAGCCCAGCAGGGCCAGCACCGTGCAGTAAACCGTTGATACACTGCAGCTGTGCCAGTAGGCCTTGCGGACACGGTCGAACAGGCCGGCCCCGTAGTTGAAGCCGCACACGGGCTGGAAGCCCTGCCCGTAACCGATCATCGCGGCGCAGGCCAGCATCATGATGCGGTTGACGATGGAAAAAGCCGCAATGGCCTCGTCGCCGTAGTTCGATGCCATCTGGTTCAGGCAGATGGCCGAAATGCTCATCAGGGCCTGGCGGGCCAGCGAGGGGAGACCGCCGGCGGCGATGTCGCGGTAGCGTCGCAGCGTGGGCTTGAAGTGGTGGGGCCGGATGGGCAGCGAACCGCGTTTGCCGATCATGCCCAGGATTACGACGAAGCCCAAAACCTGCGAGATGGCCGTTGCCATGCCCGCGCCGCGGATGCCCAAACCGAGGCCAAAGATAAAAATCGGGTCGAGAATAATGTTGAGCACCGCACCCGACACGATGCCGATCATCGAGAGCGTCGCGTTGCCCTGGTGCCGCATCTGGTTGTTGAGCGTGAAGGTGCCCATGATGAAGGGCGTTCCGATCAGGATGAACTGGAAGTAGTCGACGGCGTAGGGCATGATGGTTTCCGTCGATCCCAGCAGCGCGAGGAGCGGCCGCATGGCCAGGAAACTGGCACCTGCCAGGATGATGCCGGTCAGAATGGAGGAGCCGAGCCCGACGGCGGCCATTTCCTCGGCGTCCACCGTCTCGCGCCGGCCCAGTGCCCGGGAAATGTAGTTGCCCGAACCCTGTCCGAAAAAGATGGCCAGCGATTGGATCAGCACCATGTAGGCGTACACGATGCCCATGGCAGCCACCGACGGGGTGTTGATCTGACCGATAAAGAAGGTATCGGCCAGATTGTAGATACCCGAGACCAGCATGCTCACGATGGAGGGGATCGCCATGGCCGTGACCAGCCGGCCGACCGGCTGCGTCGTCATCCGGACGAATTTGGCATCCTGCTCCAGGGCTCTTTGGGCGGTCTTGGGCATGGTTTCAGCTGGGCGCTATTTCTTCTTCAGATCCCGGATGGGGAAGGTGAAATAAGTGTCGGGGTAGGGCTCGTCTTTGAGGACGAAGTGCCACCATTCTTCCTCAATGGGGAGGAAGCCGTGTTTGAGCATCAGCGCGCGGAGGAGCATGCGGTTGTTGTATTGTTCCTGGGTGATGCCCTTGAAGTCGGGGTGCGACTCTTCGCCGAACCAGTCGAAGCCGTAGCCCATGTCGATGTCACGGCCGGTCTTCATGTCGACGAGGGTCAGGTCGGCGACAGAACCGCGGGAGTGGCCGCTGCGACGGGCGATGTAACCCCGGTCGAAGACCACATCCTTCTCGAGATAAGGATAGAAAAAGCGTTTGGTGAGGGTGTCCGTGACATTCTCGCCCCAGCGGCAGAAGTGGTCGACAGCCATCTGCGGGCGATAGGTGTCCCAGATCTTGAGGCGGTAGCCGAGCGACATGGCTTCGTCGCTGACGGCCTTGAGCGCCTCGGCGGCTTCGCGGGTCATCAGCGCAATGGGTTCCTGATATCCATCTACACGGGTTCCCACGAAGTTGAAGGTGCTGTAGTAGCGAATCTCCAGGAGGACGTCGGGAACGACGTCGGTCAGCACGACGAAACCAGTGGGATCGTCAGGACCCATGGACCGGCCGTTACCGCTGGCCGCCGTTTTCTGTTGCGTACCGCAAGAAACAATGATTATTGATAGAACAAAAACGAATAACGAAAAGAAGGATCTGTGTTTCATGGCTTGTATTGATTCTTACAAAAATAAGAAAAAAACAGCAATAATAGAAGTTCGCTAACAAGTCCGCATCAGCGGACCGCCGGAGGCCGGTATCTTGCTAAACCATGCTCATGAATGCACGTCTCCCGGCATTAGCAAGATACTAAGGCCGGGAGGCGCGGGTTTTGGGGCAGAGCCCCAGTTATCCAAGGAATCCCAGTAGCATACCAGCTGCGACGGCGGAGCCGATCACACCGGCGACGTTCGGGCCCATGGCATGCATCAACAGGTAGTTCTTCGGGTCGTACTCCAGACCGACGTTGTTCGACACGCGGGCGGCATCAGGCACGGCCGACACACCGGAGTTGCCGATGAGCGGGTTGATCTTGTTGCCTTCCTTGAGGAACAGGTTGAAGAACTTCACGAAGAGCACACCGGCGAAGGTGGCGATCACGAAGGAGCAGGCACCGATGATGAAGATCTTCACCGACTCCCAGCGGAGGAACTGGTCGGCCTGTGTGGAGGCACCCACGGTGACGCCGATCAGGATGGTGACGATATCCACCAGCGGACCGCTGGCCGTGTTGGCCAGACGCTTGGTCACACCGCTTTCCTTCAGCAGGTTACCGAAGAACAGCATACCGAGCAACGGAATACCCGACGGCACGATGAAGGCCGTGAGCAGGAAGCCGATGATCGGGAAAAGTTTCTTCTCGGTCGGGGACACCGGACGCGGCGGTTTCATGCGGATCAGGCGCTCCTTCTTGGTGGTGAGCAGACGCATGATCGGCGGCTGGATCACCGGCACGAGGGCCATGTAGGAGTAGGCAGATACGGCGATGGCACCCATCAGCGTCGGAGCCAAACGGGATGACAGGAAGATGGCCGTCGGGCCGTCGGCACCACCGATGATACCGATGGCACCAGCCTGCGAAGCGTCAAAGCCGAGCGCCAGCGAGATGGCGTAGGCACCGAAAATACCGAACTGGGCGGCGGCGCCGATCAGCAGCAGTTTCGGGTTGGCGATCAGGGCCGAGAAGTCTGTCATGGCACCAATACCCAGGAAGATCAGCGGCGGATAGAAGCCGCGCTGCACGCCCTGGTACAAGATGTTGAGCACCGATCCCTCCTCATACACGCCGACATTCAATCCGGCGAAGAGGGGAATGTTGCCGATCAGGATACCGAATCCGATCGGGACCAGCAGCATCGGTTCCCAGTCCTTCTTGATGGCCAGATAGATGAAGATGCATCCGATGATGATCATCACCAGGTAGCCGATCTGGAAGTTGGCAAAGCCGGTGAACTGCCAGAATTGTCTCAGGTTTTCAATGATATGTCCCATACGGCGTGTACTATGCGATGATTGCTAACGGAGCGCCCTCGAGGACGGAGTCGCCCTTCTGGGCCTTGATCGTGACGGTACCGTCGCAAGGAGCCTCGATGGCGTTCTCCATCTTCATGGCTTCGAGCACCATGATCACCTGGCCCTTGGTCACCTTGTCACCGTCCTTGACCTTGACTTCGAGCACGACGCCCGGAAGCGGGGAGTTGACGGTGGCGCCACCGGCTGCGGCGGGCGCTGCGGCCGGTTTGTTGGCCGGAGCGGGGCCGGCTGCCGGAGCGGCGGCGGGCTTGTTGACCACGCTGATGGTCTTGGGCTTCTTCGAGAGGGGTTTCTCGAATTCGACGTTGTAAGGCGTGCCGTTCACTTCGACTTTGGCCGCATTGCCCTCTACCTCGTCGATGGTAACATTGTAGTCGTTACCGTTGATCTTGATTTTATACTCTTTCATTGTCTTTTCTGGCTTAAGGGTTTATCTTCTTCTTTTGTTGACCTGCGGCGTTTCGCGAAGCGTGTAGATCTTCGAGCTCCACGGGGAGTAGGTCCGGTCGGTGTGATGGAGCGTCACGACGAAACTTTCTTCATCGTGGTTCTCATCATCTTCCTGGTACAGGTGCATGGCCGTCGCGATGGCGGCATAGACCTCGCCGGGAACTTCACCGTAGGCCGATTTATTCACATCGGTGCCAGCTACGGCGGCAGAGCGTTTCTTGCCGGCGCGAATGTTGGCGTTTCCGATGGCCTTAAAGATGAAGTAGAGGAGGATCAGGGCGACGAAGACCACGGACATGGCCGTCAGGGCGAGGACCCAGCCGTAGGGGTCGATCTCCTTCATGCGGGATGCCTTGGATCCCTTGTTGATGAGCTCCTTGCTGTTGTAATGCGCAGGGGAGGTGGAAGTGCGCACTTCCCAGCCTTCGCCGCTTCCGTCTGTGGAACCGATGCCGTCGGTCGTACGGCCGAACGAGACATTCTCGCCCAGGTCGTGGCGGACAGGGATGCGGTCGATGATGGTCTTGCCATCACCCTTGGTGAAGATGATTTCCTTGGCATTTGCCAGATCGAAACACAAGTGGAATGTGCCGCGGTCCGGCAGGTTGTCAGCCCAGAAAATGACATGCTGGCGCGGTTTGACCTTGGTGGCCAGGTCACCGCCCGGAATGGCATATTTCGTCAGGTTGTCGGGGTCGTCGGAGAGGAAGCATCCTGCGATGTCCACCGTGCCGTAGGAGGAGTTGTAGAGCTCGATCCATGCGTTCTGCTGCCCGAAATCGTCCTGATAGTCAGCAGTGTTGACGATCAGGTATTCGTTCAGGCGCATGGCATTCTGGCTCTGGGCTCCTGCCGTGAAGCACAGGGTCAAACCGACAACCGCCAAAAACAGTTTCAGATGTTTCATACGTTGCAGGTTTGATTAGAGAGGCAGGTTGTCGTGTTTCTTGGCCGGGTTCGAGAGCTTCTTGGTGGAGAGCTGCTCGAGGGCGCGGATGATGCGGAAACGCGTGTTGCGCGGTTCGATCACGTCGTCGATGTAGCCATACTTGGCCGCATTGTACGGGTTGCAGAAGAGGTCATTGTATTCCTTCTTCTTGGCTTCGGCGAGTTCTTTCTGTTTCTCGGGATCCTCTTCGGCCTTGATCTCCTTGGCATAGAGCACGGCCACGGCACCCTCGGCGCCCATCACGGCGATGTTGGCAGTCGGCCATGCGTAGTTGATGTCACCACGCAGTTGCTTGCAGCTCATCACGA
The DNA here is from genome assembly GCA_905233345.1 of uncultured Bacteroidales bacterium. Taxonomy (GTDB): domain Bacteria; phylum Bacteroidota; class Bacteroidia; order Bacteroidales; family UBA932; genus Cacconaster. Next base: position 24,036 of record CAJODQ010000015.1, on the reverse strand, counting down.
TGTGGGAACCACCGTAGGACTTGCGGAGCGTGACGGTCACCTTCGGAATGGTGGCTTCGCCGTACGCGTAGAGGAGTTTCGCACCGTGGACGATGATGCCGCCGTATTCCTGCTGGGTGCCCGGGAGGAAGCCCGGCACGTCGACGAGCGTCACGACAGGGATGTTGAAGGCGTCGCAGAAGCGGACGAAACGGGCACCCTTGCGGGAAGCATTGATATCGAGCACGCCGGCCAGGTATTTCGGCTGGTTGGCCACGATACCGACGGCCGTGCCGCCGAAGCGGCCGAAGCCGACGATGATGTTCTTCGCATAGTCCTTGTGGACCTCGAGGAACTTGCCGTCGTCGACGATGGCGCCGATGACTTCGTACATGTCGTACGGAGCGTTCGGGCTGTCGGGGATGATCTCGTTGAGGGAGTCCTCCTTGCGGTCGATCGGGTCTTCGGTCGGCACGTACGGGGGTTCTTCCATGTTGTTCTGGGGCAGGTAGCTCAGGAGTTCGCGGATCGTAGCGATGGCGTCCTCCTCGGTCGGGGCCTTGAACTGGGCCACGCCGCTCTTGGTGGCGTGCACGGTGGCACCGCCGAGTTCTTCCTGCGTGACGGTCTCACCGGTGACCTGCTTGACCACGGCCGGACCCGTCAGGAACATGTAAGAGGTGCCTTCCGACATGATGATGAAGTCGGTGAGGGCAGGGGAGTACACGGCGCCGCCGGCGCAGGGGCCGAGGATTGCGGAGATCTGCGGCACCACGCCCGAGGCGAGGATGTTGCGCTCGAAGATTTCGGAATAGCCGGCCAGGGCGTTGACGCCTTCCTGGATACGGGCACCGCCCGAGTCGTTCAGGCCGATGCAGGGCGCACCGTTCTTCATGGCCATGTCCATCACCTTGCAGATCTTCTGGGCCAGGGTCTCGGAGAGCGAGCCGCCGATCACGGTGAAGTCCTGTGCAAAGACATAGACGAGACGGCCGGCGATCGTGCCGTAACCGGTCACCACACCATCACCCAGGTAGGTTTTCTTCTCCATGCCGAAGTTGGTGCAGCGGTGCGTCATGAACATGTCAAATTCCTCGAAGCTGCCTTCGTCGAGAAGCATGTTGATGCGTTCACGTGCGGTGTATTTTCCTTTGGCGTGCTGGCTGTCGATACCTTTCTGGCCGCCGCCCATGCGAGCTTTCTCTCTGAGTTCGATAAGCTCTTTTACTTTTTCGAGTTGCTGACTCATTATAGTATGCTTTGGTTTGTTTGTCGGGTTCGGTTTATTCCTGCGGCTTCTTCATGCAGAATTCGGTGAGCACACCCTTGGTGGACTTCGGGTGGACGAAAGCGATCATCATCTGCTCGGCGCCCGGACGCGGGGCCTTGTCGATCAAGCGGACGCCTTTCTCCTCGGCTTCGGCGAGGCAGGCGGCCACGTCGTCGGTGGCAAAGGCCAGGTGGTGGATACCCTCACCGCGTTTCTCGATGAAACCGGCGATGGTGCTCTCCGGGCTGGTGGGCTCGAGGAGCTCGAGTTTGGTCTGGCCGATCTTGAAGAATGCGGTCTTCACTTTCTGGTCCGCAACTTCTTCAATGGCGTAGCATTTCAGACCCAGTACGTTTTCATAGTAAGGAATGGCCTCTTCCAGCGACTTGACCGCGATTCCGAGGTGCTCAATGTGTGTGAGATTCATAGTATAGGATATTTATGAAATTATTCTTCAGCCAGGTTGTGGAAGACGTTCTGCACGTCGTCGTCTTCCTCGATTTTCTCAAGAAGTTTGTCGAGCTCGGCGCGCTCTTCGGCGGTGAGGTGTTTCATCTCGCCGTTGGGGAAGCGGTCGAACCCGGCCGAAACGAGTTCGTAGCCCTTGTCCTCGATGTATTTCTGGATGTTGTTGAACGCGGTGTACTCGCCGTAGATGGTGATCACCTCTTCGGTGTCGCCGTCCTTGTTCTCGAATTCGTCGACGAAAACTTCGTCGGCGCCGAAGTCGATGAGTTCAAGCTCCAGTTCCTCGATGTCGATGTCGGGGCTGTTCTTGATCTTGAACACGCATTTGTGGTCGAACATGAAGGCCACGCTGCCGCTGGTGCCGAGGTTGCCGCCGAACTTGTTGAAGTAGCTGCGGATGTTGGCCACGGTGCGGTTGGTGTTGTCGGTTGCGGTCTCCACGAGGATGGCCACGCCGTGCGGGCCGTAGCCCTCGTACACCACTTCCTTGTAATCGGCCTGGTCCTTGTCGGTGGCCTTCTTGATGGCGCGTTCGATGTTTTCCTTCGGCATGTTCTCACTGCGGGCGGTCTGCAGCAGGGCGCGGAGGCGCGGGTTGCCGGTCACGTCCGGTCCGCCGTTTTTGACGGCGATGGTGATTTCCTTGCCAATCTTGGTGAACGTCTTGGCCATGTGGCCCCAACGTTTGAACTTTCTCTCCTTGCGGAATTCAAATGCTCTTCCCATGGTCCGGATTATTGCTGGTTTTCAATACGGGAGATATACTTCTGGATGTCATATCCTTCCAGGGTCTGGGGATATTTGTCCTCAATTTCCTTGTAGAGCTTCAGGGCGCCGGCCTTGTCGCCGAGTTCCTCGGAGACGAGGGCTGCCTTGAAGAGGTAGGTGGCCGTGTAGGCGTTCTCTTCCAGCGCGGCGGCTTTCTTGTACCAGGTCAGGGCGTTGGCGTAGTCCTGCATGTTGGAGTAGGCGTCGCCCAGTGCGCACCAGGCGCGGCCCTGCATGAGCTTGTCCTTGGTCGAATAGTTCTTCAGATAGTGGACGGCCTCATCGTTGTTGCCGAGCTGCAGGTTGCAGAGACCGGCGTAGAGCGTGGCGCTCTTGCCGGCGCGTCGGCCGTAGGTATCGATAATGTCTTTGAATCCGAGCACGTTGCCGTCACCGTTGAGGGCGGTCTCGAAATCGTTGTTGCGGAAGCTCTGCTCTGCCTGATACATCTGCTGCTGTGCTTCCTGGCGGGCCGGAGCCACGACCCAGCGATTATAGGCGAAAATGCCGAAAATTACCACCACGAGGGCGATGAGCGCCCATTCAATCCATTTCTGATTGTTCTTGAAAAATTCCTCAACACCGGAGACGGTCGTCGCGACCTGCTCCTGCTGAGCTTCAGGTTGTTTGTTCTGTGCCATTTTACTTTTTATTGTTTTTGTATTTTGTTTCCGTTAAAATCCGCTCAAACAGCAATTTGGGCGCGTTTTTGCGATATTACACGCAATCCGCAAATTTACAACAAAAATGGGAAACGCCAATATTAATTTGTATATTTGTGCAGAAGATTTACACATGTTTTTAAACAGAATCATCCTGCACGATTTCAAGAATATTGCCGAGGCGGACGTGAGCTTCTCGCCCAAGGTCAACTATATCTATGGCAGCAACGGCGCCGGCAAGACCAATCTGCTCGACGCAGTGTATTATTTGTCAATGACCAAGAGCTATTTCTCGACGTCCGACCAGTACGTTTATGCCTATGGCGCGGAGGAAGCCACGCTCTGCGGCTTCTACCGGATGGAGGGCGGTACGGAAGAGAAAATCGCGGCGTCGGTGCGCCGGGGCGGGGAGAAGGTATTCCGCCGCGGGGCCAAGAACTACGCGCGTTTCTCGGAGCACATCGGGCTGCTGCCCATCGTGATGGTGTCGCCGCTCGACAGTGCGCTGATCAACGACGCCGGGGAGGACCGGCGCAAATACCTCAATTTCATCCTTTCGCAGATCGACCGTCCGTATCTCCAGCATATCCAGGCTTACAACCAGTTGCTTCTGCAGCGCAACAAGCTGCTCAAAGCCGAACTGACCGCACCGGCCCTGCTGGACACGATCTCCGAGCGCATGGTGCCCCATGCGGACTATGTGCACGCCGCCCGCAAAAATCTCTGCGACCGGCTCCGCCCGCTCATCCAGGGTTTTTACGCACAGCTCTCCGAAGGACGTGAGGCGGTGGATGTGGCGTATCGTTCTGATTTGGACGAAGATCCGCTCGACGTCGTGTTCGCCCGCGAAGCGGAGAAGGAGCGCGTGCTGCGCTATACTACGGCAGGCATCCAGCGCGACGACCTGCTCTTCCGGATCGACGGCCATCCGCTGCGGCGCTGCGGCTCGCAGGGGCAGCAGAAGAGTTTCCTCCTGGCCATGAAGATGGCGCAGTTCCGTTTCGTGCAGGAGAGTTGCGGGCAAACGCCCATCCTCCTGCTCGATGACGTGTTCGACAAGCTCGACATGCAGCGCGTGGAGAACCTGCTGAAACTGGTGTCGACCCTCGATTTTGGCCAGATTTTCCTGACCGACAGCAATAAAGTGCGCTTGGAAAGTGTGTCGCGCGGCATCGATGCCGACGTCCGCAGCTATCACGTGGAAGCGGGGAGGGTCATGGCCGAATGAAACGCGAGAAGACCAAGAGCATCGGCGAGGCGATTAGCGCCTACGTGCAGGAATCCAACCTGGGCGAGGGACTCATGCAGGCCCGCATCTGCGGAATGTGGGACGCCCTGACCATCGGCCAGTTGCGGCTGGGGGAGTATACTTCCCGCCGCACGTTTCGCGCGGGTGTGCTTTCCTGCAAGATGAAGTCTTCCGTCGTCCGCGCGCACCTGCAGTTCCAGCTCGAAGACATCCGCACCCAGCTGAACAAGCAGTTGGGGAGTGACTATATCCAACAGATCATACTCAGCTAGATGCAACGGCCTGTCCTGGTAGTCGATCGTGACATTCCCTTCCTGGAAGGGGTGTTGGACCCGTGGTTTGAGGTCCGGGCTTTGCCAGGCAAAACTATCGGCGTCGCCGACGTGCATGATGCCGTCGCTTTGCTCGTCCGCACGCGCACCCGCTGCGACGCGGCGCTGCTGGATGGCTCCGCCGTCCGATTTGTAGCCACGGCGACGATCGGCACCGATCATATCGACAGGGATTATTGTGACTCTCACGGAATCACCGTCGCCAGTGCGCCTGGCTGTAACGCTGCTGCCGTCGCGCAATATGTGCGCGTTGCCCTGCACACACTCAGCCTCGACCGCCCCGGCGCCACGCTGGGCGTCATCGGAGTGGGGCATGTGGGCAAGCTGGTGGCAGAGGCTGGCCAGCGCCTTGGTATGCACGTCCTCCTGAACGACCCGCCGCGCGAAGCCATGGAAGGACCTGCCGGTTTCACCCCGCTGCCCGAACTGCTGGCTCAATCCGACGTGGTGACGCTGCATATTCCGTTATGGCCTGAAAACCGGGACTTTGCGGATGCCGCCTTCTTTGCGGCCCTGAAGCCCGGCGCCAGTTTCATCAACGCCTCCCGTGGCGAAGTTGTCGACGAGGCCGCCCTGCTGGCCGCCCGACCTAAACTTGACAAACTCGTGATTGACGTCTGGAAAAACGAACCGAATATCAACCGGGACTTGCTCGCCGCCACCGACATCGCCACACCCCACATCGCCGGCTACTCCATCCAGGGCAAGATGAACGGCACCACCGCCGTTGTCCGCGCCCTCGGCGAGGCCTTCGGCATCGACGCCCTGAAAACCTTCTGCGTCACCGGCGTCACCCTCCCGACAGTCCCTTACGACATCTGGCGTGATGATGCCGCACTGCGCAGCCATCCGGAAAACTTCGAACAACTGCGCAGCAAATATTCCTATCGCAATGATATGTTATAACTTGCGCTTTTAGGCGCGGGTGGGATATTGCTTCGAGGACCCTAACCACCCGCGGTTGATAGCGGGAGGGGCCCATGCGCAGCATGGGAGGGAGACGCGAAGCGTCGGTCCGAGAAGCAATGCCCAGAGCGCCAAGCGCAAGCAACGCTAGCGGCGTTTCTTTTTCTTCATGAGACGGGCGGCCATCGGATTGGTGGTCGTCATCTTCTTCATGACCGTGCGGGTGCTTTCGAACTGCTTCAGGAGACGGTTGACGTCAGCGATCGTCGTGCCGCTGCCGGCGGCGACGCGCTTGCGGCGGCTGCCGTTGAGGTAGGTCGGATTCTCCCGTTCGAAAGGCGTCATCGACAGGATGATGGCTTCGGTCTGCTTGAACGAGTCGTTGTCGATGTCCACGTCGCGCAGCGCCTTGCCGACGCCCGGAATCATCGAAGCCAGATCCTTGATGTTGCCCATCTTCTTGATCTGCTGGATCTGATCGTAGAAATCCTGCAGCGTAAACTGGTCGCGGGCAATCTTTTTGTGCAGCTTGCGCGCCTCTTCCTCGTCGAACTGCTCCTGTGCCTTCTCGACGAGCGTGACCACGTCGCCCATGCCCAGGATGCGGTCGGCGATACGCTTCGGATAGAATACGTCGAGCGCTTCCATCTTCTCGCCCGAGGAGACGAATTTGATGGGCTTGCCCACGACCGCTTTGATCGAGAGTGCCGCACCACCGCGTGTGTCACCGTCCATCTTGGTGAGCACCACGCCGTCGAAATCGAGATAATCGTTGAAGGTCTTCGCCGTCTCTACAGCATCCTGACCGGTCATGGCATCCACCACGAACAGCGTCTCGGTGGGGTTGACCGCCTTGTGCAGGGCGGAGATCTCGTCCATGAGCTCCTGGTCCACGGCCAGACGGCCGGCGGTATCGATGATGACCACCGAATAACCTTCAGCCTTGGCTTTCTTGATGGCGTTCTGTGCAATCTGGATCGGGTCCTTGACCCCATCTTCCGTGTAGCAATCGACCTGGATCTGCCCGCAGAGCGTCTTCAACTGCTCAATGGCGGCCGGACGGAAGGTATCACAGGCGGCCACCAGGACCTTCATGTTGCGCTTGCTCTTGAGATAGAGTGCCAGCTTGCCGCAGAAGGTGGTCTTACCGGAACCGTTCAGACCAGCCACCAGCACGATGCCCGGATTGCCTTTAACGTTGATGTCGGAGGCCTCGCTGCCCATGAGGTCCACGAGTTCGTCGTGGACGATCTTGACCATCATCTGCTCCGGTCGGACGGCCTTGAGCACGTCCTGGCCGATGGCCTTCTGTTTGACCTCGTCGCAGAAATTCTTGGCAATCTTATAGCTGACATCGGCGTCGAGGAGTGCCTTGCGCACGTCCTTCATGGTCTCGGAGATGTTGACCTCCGTGATACGGCCTTGTCCTTTGATGAGGCGGAACGATTTTTCCAGCCTGTCTGTCAGGTTCTCAAACATATCTTTTCCTTGCTTTTTCTTCTACTTCAAATCGTCGGAATACACGGCCTTCGCCAGATCCCGCTGGTTGTATTTCATGGCCATCACCTGGCCGTAGGCGCCGGCGGAGTGGATGGCGAAGAGGTCGCCGCGCTTGCAGGCGCTGATCATGCGCCGGGTGCCCCAACAGTCGCTCGATTCACACACGGGGCCCACCACGTCGTAGCGCAGTTTCCGGCCCGTTGACGTGAGGTTTTCAATGTCGTGGTATGCCTGGTAAAGGGCGGGGCGGATGAGGTCGTTCATGCCGGCATCGAGGATGGCGAATTTCTTCTCGCGGCCCACCTTCACGTAGAGCACGCGGCTGATGAGGTGGCCGCACTGGCCTACGAGGGCGCGGCCCGGCTCGAAGTGGACGTTCTGTCCGGGACGGACCACGAGGTGCTTGTGGATGATGTTGAAATAATCTTCGAAATGCGCGACCGGGTCGCCGTTCGGGTCCTGGTAATTGATGCCCAGGCCGCCGCCGAGGTTGAGGTTGCGGATGGGAATCTCGTGCTCGATGAACCACTTCTGCAGCTCTTCGATGCGACGGCACAGGAGCGCGAACACCGGCAGTTCGGTGATCTGCGAACCCACGTGGAAGTGCAGGCCGAGGAACTCGATGTTTTTGCAGCAGCTCAGCAGCCTGGCGACTTCCTGGAAGGCCCAGGGGCTGATGCCGAACTTGTTCTCTTTCAGGCCGGTGCTGATGTATTTGTGGGTGTGGGCGTCGATGTCGGGGTTGACGCGGATCGAGATGCGGGCTTTTTTGCCCATACCGGCCGCCAGGTCGTTGATGATCTTGATTTCGGGCACGCTCTCGCAGTTGAAACTGAAGATGCCGGCACGCAGGGCGGCCTTGATCTCCTTGTCGGATTTGCCGACACCGGCGAACACGACTTTCTGCGGGTCGAAACCGGAGCGCACGGCGAGCTTCACCTCGTTGCCGCTCACGCAGTCGGCGCCGAGGCCGTAGCTGCGGATGGTGTCGAGGATGCGGTCGTTGGCGTTGGCTTTCAGCGCATAGTGTGCGTTGTAACCATACTTGTCGATCTGCGCCTTATAGGTGTCAAGTGTCTGGCGCAGGAGATCCATGTCGTAAAAATAGAAGGGAGTCTCGATCGAACCGAAGGCTTCAACCTGCTGTTTTGTAATCATGCCGTCCTAATATTTTTAATATATCCGGCAAAGATACAAAAATTCATGTAAATACGATCGGCTTGTACTTGGGCGCTCTGGTGTTTGCTTGTCGGACCGACTCGCTCCGCTCGTCTCCCTCCCATGCCATGCATGGGCCCCTCCCGCTATCAAGCGCGGGTGCTTAGGTTCCTCCAAGCAAATCACCACCCGCGCCTGGTCGTACAAGCCGCTACGGGCGTTATTTGACCAAGCGGTTGTAATGACAGACAAGGAGTTTGCCTTCCTCGTCGTGGAGATGCATGCCGTTGCCGCGGCAGTAGCGGAACATCTTGCAGTCGGCGCAGAGGCCCTGGCGGGCCCAGTTGCGGTCGCGGTACATCTCGAAACGATTGTTCCAGACCGTCCAGAAATCATCCTGGTAGATGTTGCCCTGGTAGAATTTCGAGCGGATGCTCGGGCAGGCGGAGATAGAGCCGTCGGCCAGGACCGAGGCCACCGATACGCCGGCCTCGCAGTGGTAGAACGAGTCCCGGACTTCGTTTTCGAAGCCACCCAGGAAGCCCTCGCAGGCAAAGTTCAGCGCGATGCGACCCTCCTTGCGCGTAGCCACGATGAAATCCATGACTTGCGTAAACTGCTCGTTGCTGAGCTGGAGCTCCGGATATTGCTTCGCACGCCCCACCGGGAAGATGGTGAAGATGCGCCAAGCGCGGACACCGAGCGAAATGAGATACTCCTTGAATTCAGCGAGGCGGGGGAGACTGCGCTGGTTGACGCAGGTCACCACGTCGAAGATGAAACCGGGCTCCTGCGCCATCATCCGGATGGCGTTCGAGGCGTTCTCGAAGGCCTGCGGATGGCCGCGAAGCCAGGTGTGTTCCTCTTTGAAACCGTCGAGGCTGACCGTGGCGGTGTGGATGCCGCTGGCCAGGAGCGCGTCGAAACGCCGGCGGTCGAGCAGCACGCCGTTGGTCACCATGCCCCAGGGATACTCGCGGTCGTAGAGCGCCCGGCCCACCTTTTCGAGGTCTCGCCGCATGAGCGGCTCGCCGCCCGTGAAGATGATGAAAGTGGTGTGTGGATCGACGTGCGGGGTGAGGGAATCGATGACCCGCAGGAAATCGGCGGCGGGCATGTCCTTGAATTCGGAACTTACCCGGCAGTCACTGCCGCAATGCAGGCACGCCGCGTTGCAGCGCAGCGTACACTCCCAGAAAAGCTGCCGGAGCTGGTGCGCTTCGATGCGCTTGTCCTGCAGTTTCGCGAAAAGTTCGAGTTTCGCGCGCTTGACGGGGCCGACGTGCTTACCCGTCATTTCTTTCTCAGTTTGATGGTCGGGATGTCGATCTTGGCATTCCCGGAGTTCCAGACATTTTTGTCTTTCTTGTCTTTGACGAAGGTGATGTTCACGAGGGTGTTCTCGCTTTCGAATTCACCGCCGTTCGCCGGGCCGTCCGTGTCGTCAAACAAGACCCGTACCTGTGGATAGGGGAAATGCTGGCTGTCCCATTCATACACGCCCTTGCTGTCGGTCTTGAGATTGACCCCGAACGGATCAACGCCGGCTTGGGTACCGGGGCTTCCGTAGTAGATGCCATAGAAGGAAACGTTGATGTTGGGTATCGGATTTCCCTGTGTATCAGTCACCTGGCCCTTTACGGAATAATGGGCCGTGGGTGTACCGTACATGCACATGTTATTGAGACCTTCAGGATCCGAGTTGATTTCGCCGCAGCCGCCGATGCCCAGCAGGGCGAGCAGCATGGCGAAAAAGCCGATGCGTTTGGGTTTGTGGAGGGGCATAATTTTCTTTTTACACTATAAAGATGCAAAAAAGTGCGGAATATTGCGTCGCTCAGTGCAAATTTCTGTAGTTGTAGGCTTTTAGGACGGCACCGTCATGCAGCTCGAGGATGACGGGAAAGCTGCCGTTGGTGATGCGGAGGAAATCGTTGGGCTCGATGAAATGCACTTCGTCGGGTGCCAGGCCGGTCTCAGCGAAGAAAGCCTCCGTGTTGGTATCCTGTCCGCGCCCGAAGATCACGATGACGGGCGCCTGTGCGAATTCGCCCCGCTGGCGCAGCGTCGCCAGCTTCTGGGCTGACATCTTGCAGAAGTGGCACTTGAGACTGTAGAAGCATACCACCTTGTCGCCCTCCGCCACGGAGGCCGGCAGGATCTCCGCTTCGCGGGCTTCCTGCAGCGCCTGCTCGTTGACCAGCGCATGCCGGGCGTAGCTGTCGTAGCGCCAGTTGTCGGGCGGCGAGACGATCAGCACCGTGGCCAGCGGCACGATGCAGGCCAGGGACAGCCACAGGCCTTTGTGCTTCGCGCGGAAAGCCTCCAAACCTGCGCTCAGCAACAGCAGGACCAGCATCCCGGCGTTCTTGAGCAGGGATTGGGTGGGGTTGAGGTCGACCCATTCGCCGAAGCAGTGGCAGTTGTCGTTGCGCCCCGCGACCAGCAGCCCCAGCAGGAAGAGCGAGAAACCACCCAGCATCGCCAGGCTGCCCCAGAAAGCCAACTTGGGATGGAGATTGCCAATCAGCAGCAGGCCGAGGGTATACTCCGCCGCAATCACCAGGCGGGCCAGCAGGTAGCAGCTGCCAAGCCGGAACCAGCCGAAACTGAACAGGTACATTTCGAAATCATCGATCCCGATCAGCTTGGACGTGGCCGACAATAAAAAAAGTATTCCGAGCAGAGCCCGGAATACATACTTGACGATTTGCGTTGTTTTCAAATTAGAAAAGCTGCGGCGTGCACTTCAGCTCTGCGCTGATACCGAGGGCGGGAATGTTCACCATCTTGTTGAAATCGGAGCACTTGTCACCTTCTTCCATCTGGATGGATTCTTCGTACACGACTTCGCCATTCCAGCTGGCCGAGCAATCGCAGCTCTTCGAGCAGCTGGCGAGGGTGAAGATACCGGCGGCGATCATCAGGGTAAATAATACTTTCTTCATAACAGTATGTTTAAAAAAGTTGGGCGGAGAGATCGGGATTCGAACCCGAGATACCCTTTTGGGGTATACACGCTTTCCAGGCGTGCCTCTTAAGCCACTCGAGCATCTCTCCAGGGTCCCTTGTGGGACCGCAAAGGTAACAAAAATTTTTAAGCCGACAAGAATTTGTTGATGTTCTTCTCAATACGGCCTTCGATGTCTTCGTCTTCGTGCTTGACGAACTTTTCGCCCGTGATGTGCTCGTAGAGTTCGATGTAGCGGTCGGTGATGCCGGCGACAACTTTTTCGGTCATGGGCGGCACGACCTGGCCTTCCTTGCCCTGGAAGTTGTTGGCCATGAGCCACTCCCGCACGAATTCCTTCGAGAGCTGCTTCTGGCGCTCGTCGCGGGCGAGGCGCTCTTCATAGCCTTCCTTATAGATATAGCGCGAAGAGTCGGGCGTGTGGATCTCGTCCATCAGATAGATCTTGCCGTCACGCTTGCCGAATTCGTATTTGGTGTCCATCAGGATCAGGCCGCGTTCCGCTGCGAGCTCCTGGCCGCGCTGGAAGAGGGCCAGCGTGTATTGCTCGAGCTGGGCGTAATCTTCGGCGGAAACCAGGCCCTGGGCGATGATCTCGTCGCGGCTGATGTCCTCGTCATGTCCTTCGGCGGCTTTGGTGGTCGGAGTGATGATGGGGTGGGGCAGTTTCTCATTTTCCCGCATGCCCTCGGGCAGCACTTCGCCACAGAGCGTGCGCTTTCCGGCCTTGTACTCGCGCCAGGCGTGTCCGGCCAGGTAACCGCGGACCACCATTTCCACCTTGAAGGGCTCACAGAGAATGCCGACGGTGGCCATGGGGTCGACCTCGGCGACCTTCCAGTTCGGGACGATGTCGGCGGTCTTGTCGAGGAAACTGGATGCAATCTGGTTGAGAACCTGTCCTTTGCAGGGGATGCCCTTGGGCAGGACCACGTCGAAGGCGGAGATGCGGTCGGTGGCGACCAGCACGATGTACTTTCCGCCGATGAAGTAGACGTCCCGGACCTTGCCGACATATTTGCCGGTCTGTCCCGGGAAATGGAAATCAGTGCGGGTAATGGCTTTCATCACTTTTTCAGATATTCGTTCTCGTAATAATCAATGTAGGCGCGGTTCAGCAGCTTGTAGCCGCCGGGCGTGGGGTAGTCGCCGCTGAAATACCAGTCTCCCGGATGGTTCGGGCAGGCGTAGTGCAGGCCTTCGAGCGACTGGTAGACAATCTCCACCTCGGCTCCGATGTCGTCGGGCCGCAGGAGCTCGACGATCTTCCGGCTGATCTGGTCGTCGGTGAATGCGTCGTAGATCCGCTTGACATAGTTGAGGCAGCTGGTGGCCGGCAGGTCCTCCTGCTGCTTGCACTGTTGGTAGACCACGTCGATCAGGCTGTTCATCCCTTTCTCCTTGAGCAGTGCTATGGCGGCGTGGAAGGCGATGAACTCTTTCATGTGCGACATGTCGATGCCGTAGCAGTCGGGGTAGCGCACTTGCGGGCTGGAGCTCACGATCACGATCTTCTTCGGGTGGAGCCGGTCGAGAATGCGGATGATGCTCTCGCGCAGGGTGGTGCCGCGGACGATGCTGTCGTCGATCACCACCAGGTTGTCGACATAGGGCGTCAGCGTCCCGTAGGTGATGTCGTACACGTGTCCGGCCAGATCGTTGCGGGCGCTGCCTTCGGTGATGAAGGTGCGGAGCTTGATGTCTTTCGACACGACCTTGTCGGCGCGTACGCCCGGATACAAGCTGCGGATGCCTTCGACCATGCCGTAGTACGCCACTTCCGCCGTATTCGGAATATAAGAGAATACGGTGTGCTCGATGTCGTGGCCGATGGCCCGGAGGATGCTGTCGCGGAGCTGGAAGCCGAGCTGCTTGCGCTCGCGGTGGATGTCGCGGTCGTTGCCGCGGCTGAAGTAGATGCGTTCGAAGCTGCAGGCGGCCATGCGGCGCGGCTGGATGATCTGCTTGAGCATCAGCTCGCGACGCCCGTTGATGATCAAGGCCTGGCCGGGCTGCACTTCGTGGATCTGGTCGATTTCGGCGGCGAAAGTGGTCTGGAGCACGGGGCGCTCGCTGGCGACGGCCACCAGTTCGTCGTCCGCATACCAGAAGGCAGGGCGGATGCCGTTGGGGTCGCGCATGGCGAACATTTCGCCGCTGCCGGTCAGACCGCAGATCACGTAGCCACCGTCGAAATGGGGCATGGTGGTTTGCAGCACGTTGGCCAGTTCCACATGTTCGTCGATATAGTGGGTGATGTCTTTTCCTTCCAATTCCAGTTTCTTGGCCTCCACGTAGTTGCGCTCCACCTCGCGGTCGAGGCGGTGTCCCATCAGCTCCAGCAGGATGTAGGCGTCGGCGTTGATGCGCGGGTACTGTCCCTGTTCGGCCAGCATCTGGAACACGTCTTCGATGTTGGTCATGTTGAAGTTGCCGCAGATGCACAGGTTCTTGGCTTTCCAGTTGTTGCGCCGCAGGAACGGATGCACGTACTTGATGCCGCTCCGGCCCGTGGTCGAATAGCGGAGGTGGCCCATGTAGAGCTCACCGATGAAAGGAGGCTGTTCGCTCGCCGGCGTGTCTTCGATCTGCCGGTGAACGTCGGAAAAGACGTTGGTGATGGCGTCCTTGCCGAGTGATTTCTCACGGAACATGAATTCCTGGCCGGGGGCGGTTACGATCTTGACGCTGGCGATGCCGGCGCCTTCCTGCCCGCGGTTGTGCTGCTTCTCCATCATGAGATAGAGCTTGTTCAGCGCATAGAGTTCCGTACCGTATTTTTCCTTGTAATACTGAAGCGGCTTGAGCAGCCGGATCATGGCGATGCCGCATTCGTGCTTGATCGGTTCCATCGGATGAGATTGCAAGGCGCAAAGATAATCAAAAGATGGAGAATCTGCACAAGTTTATGCTATCTTTGCGCCCCGAAATAAACGCTGAATCGCATGCAAGCCATCTGGACCATTCTGATGCTGGTCTGCTCCAACATCTTCATGACTTTTGCCTGGTACGGGCATCTTAAATTGCAGGAAATGAAAATCTCGACCAGCTGGCCGTTGATCGGCGTGATTCTCTTCTCATGGGGCATCGCCTTCTTCGAGTACTGCCTCACCGTCCCGGCCAACCGCATCGGCTTCAGCGGCAACGGTGGTCCGTTCAATCTCATGCAACTGAAGGTCATTCAGGAAGTCATCTCCCTGACCGTCTTCTCCATCATCGTGATGTTCGTCTTCAAGGGACAGCCGCTCCAGTGGAATCACCTGGCTGCCTTCGCCTGCCTGGTCCTCGCCGTATTTTTCGTCTTTCTGAAGTAAGGCTATTTTATCGACAAGGCGGCTTCAACTGCGTCGTAAATCTGCTCTCCGCGGAGGCCGCGTTGGAGGATGGTGCCGTCGGGAGCGAAGAGGATGAGGTGGGGGATGGCATTTACGCCGTAGAGCTCCAGGGGAATGCGCTGCGCATCCAGGATCTGGGGCCAGGGCATGTCGAGTTGCGCGAGTGCCGCTTCGGTATCTGCCCGCTTGTCGCTCACCGCGATGCTGACCACGTCGAAGCGGTCGCCGTGGAAGGCTTCCCATGTCTTCTTGATATTGGGGATTTCGGCCTTGCAGGGACCGCACCAGGAAGCCCAATGGTCAAGCAGGATATACTTCCCTTGGCCCACATAGTCTGATAATTTCACGTCGGAACCGTCCGGATTGCCGCCTGCGATCGTGTAGTCCGTAAAGGGCTGGCCCGGGGCGGTGCGATTCTGGACCTGGATGGCATCGTAGGCTGCTTTCACCAGGTAGAAGTCCCGGACTTCATCGGATACCTCCGCATGGAGGGCCAGGAAACGGGAGGTGTCGACATGGGCGAGATCCTCCAGCGCCAATGCGCCGACCAGGTTGTCGCGGTTGGCCCGTACGACCGAGTCGGCCAACGTTGCCTTCTCTCCCCGCTGGTCGCGGCGGTATCCGTAGAAACGCTTGTGGAAGTCCATGTAACGATCTTGCAGCGGTGTACCCGCCACGGTCCGCTCATCGATATCCACCGCTACGGTACCCGGCTCCAGGATCACGTGGACGCGCTGTTTATCACGGCCGACGTAGGCGTAGAAAGGTTCTTGTACCGTACCTTCGAAAGAAAAATGTCCGTCCTGGACCGTCGTTTGAGCCAGGGTGTCCTTGACAGCGGCGTCGATCAGCCAGACCGGCGTGCCGTCGTCCGTCGTAAAGATGCCGTTGATCTGATAATGCCGGTCCGTGCAGGCAACCATCAGCACCGGCAGCAACAGGAGGAAAAAGAATCGTTTCATAAGGCGTAATTAAAAGCAGGCACGCAAGATCTCGACGATGTTGCGGGATTTGCCCATGGTGTAGAAATGGACGGCGGGGGCGCCGTGGCTGAGGAGGTCGCGGCACTGCGCGATGCACCACTCCGTGCCGATGTGGTAGACGGCTTCCTTGTCCTCGCCCGCGCGGCGGATGGCCTCGGTGAGTTCCACCGGAATATCGATGGAGAAGGATTCGGGCAGCAGGGCGATTTGTTTGGCCGTGGAGATGGGTTTCAGGCCCGGGATGATGGGCACGGTGATACCGGCGGCCCGGCAGTGCTCCACGAAGCGGTAGAACGCTTCATTGTCGAAGAACATCTGCGTGATGATCACGTCGGCGCCGGCGTCGACTTTTCGTTTCAGGTTCTCGATATCGGTCTCGAGGTTCGCCGCCTCGAAATGTTTCTCCGGATAGCCGCCCACGCCGATGCAGAAATCTCCGCCGTTCTCCCGCTCGAAGGCCCGGATGGCCGCCACCAGCTCATTGGCATGGGCGTAGCCGGCTGGATCGGGCGTGAAGCGCTTTTCGCCCGTGAGGGAGTCGCCGCGCAGGGCCATCACATTTTCAATGCCCATGAACTTGAAGTCCTGCAGCAGGGCTTCCGTCTCATAGGCGGGTGTGCCGCCACAGATCAGGTGCGGCACCACCTCGACGTCGTAGCGGCTCTGGATGGCCGCGCAGACAGCCACGGCGCTGACGCGGTTGCGGACAACGCGGCGCACGAAGCTCCCGTCGGGCTGCGGCTCGAAGCGAAATTCGTCGCGGTGGGTGGTCACGTTGATATAGCGCGGCGCGAATTCCATGAGCGGCGCGATGCTCTCAAGGAGTTCTTCCTTGCGGATGCCGCTCATCGGCGGCACGATTTCGAGGGACGGGAACGGCTGGGCGCCGCTGCGGAGCATGTCGGAGATTTTCATAGCAGGTGGGAGAGGAAGAGCCGCGCCTCGTCGGGCGAGAACCCGCGGGCGGCGGCGTAACGGTCGTATTGGGCCTGGCTGATGTGACGGATGTCGGGATAGCCGGCTTCGGGATGGGCGATGACCAGGCCGCAGATGGAGGCGGCGGGGCGCATGGCGCAGGTATCGGTAAGGGTGATGCCGAGGGTGTTGGCTTCGGGCAGCAGGCCGAGGATGTCGCGCTTGAGGCTATGGTCGGGGCAGCTGGCGTAGCCGGCGGCGGGTTTGGCCACCTTCACGCCGGGCCGGCGGATGCAGGCGGCCAGCTGGGTGTCCAGCCACTTGGATGTGGCTTCGGCCAGCGTGACTTTCAAGGCGCGGCGCAGCATCTGTTTGTATTCGTTGTGGCAGGCTTCGCAGCTGCAGCCTTCGGGATGCCGTTCGGCATCGTGCACGCTGAGGGCGAAAAGGCCCAGCGGTCCAGCGCCTTCCGTGGGCACGAAATCGGCCAGCGAGCGGCCGGCGCCTTCTTCCTGCCGCAGCATGGGCAGCGTGTGGCCGGCGTCGAGCCGGATGGTGTCGCCCTCCCGCGAGGCTTCGAAGAAGCGCAGGGAGAGGCGGATGCGGAATTCGGGGTGCTGTAGCGCACGGTCGAGCAGCGCATGGGCTTCGGCTACCAGTTCGGGCGCTTCGTCGCCCTTGAGTCCCCAGGTCATGCGGAACACGCGGTCGTCGAAATGCGGCAGTACGGCGGAAAACGGTACTTCGCAGGGCTGCAGCGCGCTGAACTCGTATTCGCCGGGCTGGAGATAGCTTTCCGGCGGGAAACCGGGCTGCGGGACGGTTGCAGGCGCATCCGTTTGCTTTTGGCGCAGATAAAGTGTGCGCAGATGCGCCTGGGCGGCATGCTGCTGTTGTTCGAAGGCGGCACGGTCAGCCAGGCAGCGCTTGGCTAGGACGGCATTGGCTGAGGCGTCGGGGGAATAGAACACGTGGTCGTAGAGCGGCGCGAGCTTGACGGCAGTGTGCAGCGAAGAGGTGGTGGCACCGCCGATGAAGAGCGGCGTGTCGAGGCCGCGGGCGTGCATCTCGCGGCAGAGTTCTTCCATCTGGAAAAGCGAAGGAGTGATGAGACCGCTCACGCCGATCATAGCGGCATGGTGCTCCTCGGCAGCAGCCAGGATGGTCTCCTTTTCCACCATCACGCCCAGGTCGACGACTTCGAATCCGTTGCAGCGCAGCACGATGCCCGTGATGTTCTTGCCGATGTCGTGGACGTCGCCCTTGACCGTGGCGTGGATGACCACCGGCCGGGTGGATGCCGTTTCTGCGTCCGCTTCCATATAGGGCTCCAGGATAGCGACGGCGTCTTTCATGACCTTGGCCGATTTGACCACCTGCGGCAGGAACATCTTGCCGGCACCGAATTGCTGTCCGACCTGTTCCATGCCTGCCATGAGCGGTCCTTCGATGACCTTGACGGCGGAACCGAGCGTTTCCAGGCAGCGCAGCACGTCGCCCTGCAGGTCGGCGGCCTTGCCGGCCACCAGGTCGGCGCTCAATTGCGCCTCGGGCGACAGCACGGCGGTGTTTTCCTGCGGTGCGGCGCCCTGCTCCTTTAGGGCCAGATAGCTGGCGGCCAGGGCGGTCAGGCGTTCCGTGGCCTCTGGGTCGCGGGCCAGGACCACATCTTCTGCCGCCTGCCGCAACTGCGGTTCGATGTTGTCGTAAGGCTTGAGTTGCGCCGGGTTGACGATGGCCATGTCGAGGCCGGCGCGGATGGCGTGATACAGAAAGACGGTATGCATGGCGGCGCGCACGGGCTCGTTGCCCCGGAAGGCGAACGAGAGGTTCGAGATGCCGCCGGAGGTATAGGATCCGGGAAGGTTCTGTTTGATCCAACGCACGGCTTCGATGAAATCGATGCCGTAGCGGTCGTGTTCGGCGATGCCGGTGCCTACGGAGAGCACGTTTACGTCGAAGATGATCTCCTGGGGCGGAATGCCAGCCGCGGTGAGCAGGCGGTAGGCCCGTTCGCAGACGGCGATCTTGCGGGCGTAGGTCGTGGCCTGTCCTTCCTCGTCGAAAGCCATGACCACCATGGCCGCGCCGAGGGCGCGGATTTCTTTCGCCTTGGCCAGGAAGGCTTCTTCTCCCTCTTTAAGGCTGATGGAGTTGACGATGCACTTGCCCTGGGCGTTCTTGAGCCCGGCCAGGATGCAGCGCCAATCGGAAGAGTCGATCATCAGGGCGGCGCGGGCCACGGCCGGGTCGTTCTGGATCTGGCGGACGAAGCGCTCCATGGCGGCGGGGCCGTCGAGCATGGCGTCGTCCATGTTGATGTCAATGATATCGGCGCCGCCGGCGATCTGGTCGGCAGCCACCTGCAGGGCGGTATCGTAGTCGCCGGCGGCGATGAGCCGGGCGAATTTGCGCGAGCCCGCCACGTTGGTGCGCTCGCCGATGAGGGTGAAATTGTTGTGCGCGACATCGAGCGTGACGGCCTGCAACCCGCTGACGTGCAGAAGTTTATCCGCGTCGCGAAAAGCGCGGGGTGCGAGATCCTGGACGGCGGCTTTCTCCGCTGCGATGTGCTCGGGTCCCGTGCCGCAGCAGCCGCCGACGATATTGACCAGCCCCGCTTCGGCCATCTTCCGGATGGAGACGGCCATCTTCTCAGGGGTTTCGTCATAGAGGCCCATTTCGTTGGGCAAGCCGGCGTTCGGGTAACAGATCACAGGCACGTCGCAGAAAGCGGACACCTGTTCGAGAAGAGGCAGCAATTGTTCGGCGCCCAGCGAACAGTTGAGGCCGAAGGCCGTCAGCGGATAGTGCCGGACGGCGGTATAGAAGGCTTCGAGGGTTTGGCCGGTGAGCGTGCGTCCGGCGCGGTCGCCGGGCGAGACCGATACGATGACGGGAAAGCCCCAGGCCACGCGGGAGACGGCATAGAGGGCTGCTTTGGCGTTGAGGGCGTCGAAGCAGGTCTCGATGAGCAGCAGGTCGACGCCGCCGATGATGAGGGCGCGGACCTGTTCTTCGTATATGGCGGCCAGGTCGTCGAAGGAGAGCGGCCGTCCGTCGCCGTCGGCCAGGTCGGTGGCCAGGGTCAGCGATTTGGATGTGGGGCCGATGCTGCCGGCGACCCAGACGGGCCGCCCGGCCCGTTCGGCTTCGGCGCGCGCGATGCGGGCGCCGGCCGTTGCCAGCTGGGCAACCTGGTCTTCCAGTCCGTATTCTTTCTGGGAGAGGCGGTTGCTGCTGAAGGTGTTGGTCTCGATGATATCGGCGCCGGCCTCGATGTAGGCGCGGTGTACGGCGGCGATGAGGTCCGGCCGGGTGAGGTTGAGCTGGTCGAAGTTGCCGCTCAGGCCCCGGCGCTGGAGTTGGGTGCCCATGGCGCCGTCGAGCAGCAGGATCCGCTCTTCCATTGCCTCCCGGATATCATCGTTCAGATTCATGCCGCAAAATTACTATATTTTATCTAATGCTTGTTTGAGGTCGGCGAGGAGGTCGTCGATGTGCTCGGTGCCGATGGAGAGGCGGATGGTGCCCGGGAAGATGCCCTGCTGACGCTTTTCTTCCTCGGTCAGCTGCGAGTGAGTGGTTGTGCCCGGATGGATGACCAGCGACTTGACGTCGGCCACGTTGGCCAGTAGCGAGAAGATCTGCAAACCGTTGATGAAGCGGAAAGCTTCGGCCTGGCCGCCTTTGACCTCGAAGGTGAAGATCGAGCCGCCCCCGTTCGGGAAATAGCGTTCATATGTGGCATGGTCCGGATGACCGGGCAGTGACGGATGGTTGACTTTGGCTACCTTGGGATGATGCGCCAGGAAATCGACGATCTTCAGGGCGTTGTCCACCTGCCGCTCCACGCGCAGCGACAAGGTCTCGAGCCCCTGCAGCAGGATGAAGGCCGTGACCGGGCTGATGCTGGCGCCCGTGTCGCGCAGCAGCACGCAACGGGCACGCGTCACGAAGGCCGCGGGGCCTGCCAGGTCGGCAAAGACCACGCCGTAGTAGCCGCTCTCCGGCTCGGTGAACTGCGGGAACTTGCCCGAAGCGCGCCAGTCGAAATGTCCGCCGTCGACGATCACGCCGCCCAGCACCGTGCCGTGGCCGCAGATGAATTTCGTAGCGGAATGGACGACAATGTCGGCGCCGTGTTCGATGGGCCGGATCAGATAGGGCGTGCCGAAAGTATTGTCCACCACCAGCGGAATCCCATGCCGGTGCGCGATGGCTGCCACCGCGTCGATGTCGATGAGATTGCTGTTGGGATTTCCCAGCGTCTCAATGTAGAGCGCTTTGGTGTTCGGTTGGATGGCCTTTTCAAAATTGTCCAGGTCCGAAGGATCCACGAAGGTGGTGCGGATGCCATAGGGCACGAGCGTGTGCTCCAGCAGGTCGAAAGTACCGCCATAGATGGTCTGGGCCGCGACGATATGGTCGCCTGATCCTGCTAGGTTGAGGATGGCGTAGGAGACCGCTGCCGCACCCGTGGCGACGGCCAGCGCGTCGACACCGCCTTCGAGCGCGGCGATGCGCTGCTCGAAGACCCGCTGCGTGGGGTTGGTGATGCGACTGTAGATGTTGCCCTCCTTGCTCAGGTCGAAGCGGGCCGCGGCATCTTCCGCATTGGGGAACAGATACGCGGTGGTAAGATACAAAGGTACGGCGCGGGCGTCCGTCACGGGGTCCGCATTTTCCTGCCCGACATGGAGCTGGCGCGTTTCAAAGTGGAGTCTGCTGAAGTCCATTTTTCGTAATGATTTTGGTTGCAAAATTAGGGAGAATGGATTTTTCGGACAAGATTCTTCGAAAAATAAGAATATTCATCTATAAATTGACGAAACAATGGAACAAACGAGAATTTTCGGCCGGAAAGGGGAGGAGCGGCAGAAAAAACGGCTGTGCTTTTTGTCGTTTGTTCAATTGTTTTTGCTCCTTGTTCAAATCCGAAAGCCGTGTTTGGATTCTGGTTTTTTATCTGTAAGTTTGTAGAGCGGAAAACGAAAAATCCAATATTCAATCCATATGAAAAAAATCTTTTTGATCATGACTGCCGTGCTCTGCACGATTTCCCTGTCCGCCCAGCCGAAGCTGCGCGCCGACAACATCGATGAAGTCCTCAAGGCGATGACCCTCGAGGAAAAAGCCACGCTGCTGGTCGGCGGTGGCTGGGGCTCGATGACCGCCGGTTCGATGACCGCTTCGAGCGAAACGCTCGTTTCCGGCGCTGCCGGTACGACCCGCCCGGTCGACCGTCTTGGTGTTCCCGTGACCGTCGTGGCCGACGGCCCTGCCGGCCTCCGCATCAACCCGACCCGTCCGGGTACCGACAAGACCTTCTATTGCACCGGCTTCCCTGTGGGCACCGTGCTCGCATCGACCTGGAACATGCCGCTCGTGGAGCAGCTGACCACGGCCATGGGTAACGAAGTCAAGGAATACGGCGTGGACGTGCTCCTCGCTCCGGGCCAGAACCTTCACCGCAATCCGCTTTGCGGCCGTAACTTCGAGTATTTCTCCGAAGACCCGCTGCTCTCCGGTAAGACCTCTGCCGCCTATGTCCGCGGTGTCCAGAGCAATGGCGTGGGCGTGAGTATCAAACACTTCGCCGCCAACAGCCAGGAAGTGAACCGTCAGCAGAACGATGCCCGCATCAATCCCCGGGCACTGCGCGAACTCTATCTCAAAGGCTTTGAGATTGCTGTCAAGGAATCCGATCCCTGGACGGTCATGTCTTCGTACAACAAGCTCAACGGCACTTTCACCCAGCAGAGCCATGAACTGCTGACGACCGTGCTCCGTGACGAATGGGGCTTCGGCGGCATCGTCATGACCGACTGGGGCAACAAGGAAGGCACTGTGGCCGCCGTCAACGCCGGCAACGACCTGATGGAGCCCGGCATGGAGAACGAGATCGAGCGCATCATCGCCGGTGTCAAGGACGGCCGCATCTCGCAGGAGCAGCTCGACGCCAATGTGCGCCGCATGCTCGAATACATCGTCCGCACCCCGCGTTTCCAGCACTACAAATATTCCAACAAGCCCGATCTGAAAGCCCACGCCAAACTCGTTCGCGAGGCGACCTCCGAAGGCCTCGTGCTCCTCGAGAACAACGGCGTCCTGCCTTTCGCCAATGTGAAGAAAGTGGCCCTCTACGGTACCGGTTCCTACGATTTCATCGCCGGCGGTACGGGCTCGGGCAACGTGAACAAGGCTTATGTCCGCAACATCGCCGAGGGCTTCCAGGCCAATGGCGTCGAAGTGGATGCCGACATTCAGACCTGGTATGAGCAGTACATCACCTTCACCAAGACGCAGCTCCGCAACAATGGCGCTGACAATGGCCTGGGCATCCTGCTCGGTGACCCCGTGGTGCCTGAGATGGAGATTTCCCGCGCCTTCATCGAGAAGAAACTCCCCGTGACCGACGTGGCCGTGCTGACCATCTCCCGCAACGCCGGTGAGGGCGACGACCGCAAGGCCGCCGACGGCGACTGGACCCTGACGGGCCAGGAGCGTGAACTGATGCAGACGCTGGCCGACGTGTACCACGCAGCCGGCAAGCAGTTCGTTGTGGTGCTCAACATCGGTGGCGTCATTGAGACGGCTTCCTGGAAGCACATTCCCGACGCCATCCTGCTGGCCTGGACGCCGGGTCAGGAAGGTGGTCTGGCCGTGGCCGACGTGCTCTGCGGTGCTGCCAATCCTTCTGGCAAGCTCCCTATGACCTTCCCGATCAGCTATTTCGACATCCCGTCTTCGTTCAACTTCCCGCACAACTACCGCGGCGGCAACAGCATCGACCTGGCAGCCCTCATGGGCGGCACCGTCAGCCGTCGTCCGATCAAGGACGTGACCTATACCGATTATGCAGAAGGCATCTGGGTGGGCTACCGCTACTTCGCCACCGCCGGCAAGCCGGTGTCCTATCCGTTCGGCTACGGTCTGAGTTATACCAGCTTCAGCTACACCAAGCCGGTCGTGAAAGTGGAGAAGGACGGCACGGTCAAGGCGACTGTCACCGTGACCAATACGGGCAAGGTGGCCGGCAAGGAGATTGTCGAACTCTACGTGACCGCTCCCGACGGCGGCCTCGTGAAACCGGTCTACGAGCTCAAGGGCTTCGCCAAGACGAAAGAGCTGAAACCCGGCAAGTCCGAGACGCTGACCATCACCATCGATCCGTACACGCTCGCTTCGTTCAACGAGAACGTTTCCGCCTGGGAAACGGCTGCCGGCAACTACACCGCCCACTTCTGCGCTTCTTCTGCCGACATCCGCTGCGATGTACCCTTCAAGCTCGCCAAACCGCAGAGCTGGCCCGTCCACCGCGTCCTGCTCCCCGCTGAGCCTGTGAAGGAGATCGTCGTGAAATAATCCCGGACTTATCCCGGCATCTATACGCTGTCCGGCCAGGAAATGACGAAGATTTCCTGGCCGGACTTGTTTGGGGCTCAGCGGAAAAACCGGGTGGGCGATGTACACGAAAACGGTTTCCATGCTGCCAGCCCTGCGAAAGAGCGACTGGATGAAGGATTCATTTCGATAA
>CAJODQ010000014.1 GCA_905233345.1 uncultured Bacteroidales bacterium | reverse complement strand
TGTAGTTTGTGTGTTGTCATAGGAACAACTTTATTTGGTTTGATTTTTATCTTGATGTGTTTCTTTTTCTTTTCGCAAAGCCCTGAAGACCGACAGCACAATCGCAGGGACCCACACGAAAAGCGTGAGCCCTGCGATGATGAGAAGTGTTATCGTGTCTTTGTCCATAGCAGGAAAAGAGGAACTCTTTACTCGGCGTTTTGAACAAGACGAACAGAAAGACCTTGATCACGGTCCGCAGGATCTTTTACAGATAGACTTGCGCTCCCTGTAATAGGAGAATAAAAGTGTGTATAATAGGCATCTGTTGAATAATCGTAGCCGGTGCTGGTAAAATTATATGCATCACTTGCCCAATAATATCCTGCACTAAAACTGTTACAGTACTTCACCTTTAGCTGATCAGACTCATACATTCTTTTTCCTGCTGTCGGAAGGAAAATTGCACCTGCAGCCTCCATTCGTGCCCAATCTGCTGAACTGGTAATTACGGATGTTCCGTAGGAATCAGTATTGTCATAATTCCTATAAGAATGATTGTCCGTAACAGCCATTGTGACACCGGCCGGAAAGAAGAATCGGTCTGGGAGAAGGATGAACCCTGTTTGTCCGCAAACGGTCGCATAAAAGAATGATACTTTTGTAGGAATATAATGATTAGAACCGGTTAAATTGAATCCCGGTAAATTGTCACTCGTATTTCGTTGATTCACAATTTTTACCCATTCATCACTGGTTAGAGTTCGCCAAGAGCCAGGAAGAGGGGTGGTTCCATCACTTTTATAAATGGTATTATTTCCCCAGTCCCAATCATTTTGACCTTCCCACGCTCCTCCTTTGCCCTCGCTGATAGGACCATATTTTCTCATTTCGTGATCGGTCTCCCAAGGACGGTAATACCTGTTTTCTACAACCTTATGATTCGGCGTGCCCCAACCGAAAAGACCGATGGCCGTCTTTGTATTGATGTCGTAGGCTTCATCGTCTTGCTCAACCACGCTATAAGCATGTTCCATCAAACTGAATTTTCCTGTAGTCCAGTCGGCTGAAGTGTTCGCTCTTGTATACTGAAGATTACTTTTGCTGAAGCGCACTTTTTTAGTCGGATTGCTTGAAACGGTGAAGAGGCTGCAATCATATTCAGATATAGAGGACGGGCTAGAGGGGTTTCGCTTCACTTCGATTTTTGCGGTTACAATCTCATTCCGGTTTAATGCTGTTTCTCCATTAGGAGTACAAGAATAGACAAATTCGTAGTTATTGTTTTCAAACCCCTGAATACCTGTTACAGCCGTAACGTTGCTATGCACGAACACCTTGATAGTGAGTGGAACAGGGACACTATTACCAGAAAAATCACTAATGGGGGCAACAGGTACTTGTACATCAAGTATGTCACCGTATGAAATAACAGGATCGTCAGTGAAGGCTACGGTTACGGTCTGAGACACATATAGGCTTGTTTGTCCGGGATCAACTCTAGGCACTTGCTTGTTGCCAAATAGGAGCCTTTTTTTTCCGTATAGATATGCAAGATTTTGTCCAGAAGAAGTAGAAACTTCTACTTTATCAAGTGTAACAGGAATCTCCGTATTATTAATCTTCATGCTATTCTTTACCTTGACGTTGACAACAGCAGTAAGATGTTTAAATTGAATGGTCTCATCTCCCCAGTCAGCCACTGCAATCATTGGTACTGCAATGACTTGTCGTCCGTTTGCATCATAGCTACTTTCGTAATAATCGGGTATGTCACCGTAGTTTTTATAATTCCACTCTGTTTCAGTGACTTCGCTTTCAGTCAGATGATCATATTCGCTCTCAATCCAGGTACTATTGGGATAGAAACAGAGAATCCTGTCACACAGAGCCGAAGTCTTTTTCGTTAAAGAACTAAGGTCGATATAGGCATTCCCCCCTTTGAAAGTGACTGGGAATTCGTGATCAGACCAGGAACTCCCTTCATATGTGGCTACTTTAATCTTGTCTCCTTCGGCCCATTGGACAGAAAGATTCTGAACAGATGTTTTGGTTGTTAGGTCATCTCCAGATGTTTCGGACACGAGACGGAAAAGATGCCCGGTAGTCGAATCGTTTTCTTCGGGAGTATTTAATAATTCCTGTTCGCAACTGACCATCAGTGCGATGCTGCAAATCAATACAAACGCAGATAGAATACTTCTTTTCATGATACGCAACCGATAATTAATATTAATACCAAACATCGCCACCGCTCCAAGAACCGCCGTCGGTGCGTTCTTCCAAAGGACTGCATTTTGTGCTCACGCAGAGCATTCCCTGCGTCTTCAACTCCAATGTCTCCGATGTTGGAGAGATGTACATCATTTTGTGATACGTGTTCATATTTTTGATCATTGATTTCCAAATTAGTCTTTCCGCACAGCCCAATAACTGGTCAGCAGGATGGCGGGAATCCATACGAGAAGGGTGACTCCGGCGAGGATGAAAAGGATGAGCGTGGCGGTATCCATACGTACTTGTATAATTTCTCGCAAAACTACAGCACGCGTGCGTCAGCGGCGTTCCCCATCCGTCAAAAGGGTGTCCGGAGAAAGTCAATTGTGTCCCTTTTGCGTCAAAAGTGAAATTTTTCGTAATTTTGAGCCGGAAAATGACGCCTTTGTCCATTCATCTCTTCGGGTTGGCCGCAGCCGTGTTCATCACCACAGGACTGGTGGTGGCGGCGGTGCGCTGGTTCCACATGTGCCATCCTTTCGACAAGAATCCCGGCTATTATTACCCGGGCCGACCCTTTGTGATGAGCATCTACCTGAACGCGCTGGTCCTGATCCCGTACGCCATCCATCCGGAGAGTGCCGACGCCTGGCTTCTGGCACGCATCTATTTCTTCCCCGTCACCCTCTTCCACTGCATCGTCCTGCTTTTCTCTTATTTCGGGATCATCATGCACTGGAAGCAGTGGCGGCTGTCCCTTTTCCTGGTGGGAGGTCCCGTGGCGTTCTTCCTGCTGGCCGCGTTGGTGCTGGCCGTATGGCCCGGGGAACAGTTCAGTCAGGAGGGGAAGGCCGCCGGGTACATCTTGTATTCCCTGGGCGTCATCACGACGCTCGCCTGCGTCCTGGCCATGCAACTGGTGCTGCGCGAGGCCCGGCGCATCGACATGGATGAATACTCCAACCCGGACGACTTTCCGGTGGTTTCGGCCCGGCGCTGGATGCTGCTGGTCGTGTTGAACCTGGTGCTCTGCTGGACGGGGGCTTTGTCGAACAACCGGGTGGTGCTGGCGTTTGTCATGCTGCTGCTGGCGGCATCGGCGCTGACTTTCCTCATTACCGTGCTGCATCCGAACCGCAACCGTCCGCTGGAAAACGTGACGGCCGAAGTCGAGGCCGTGGCGCAGCTGGGCCTGGCGCCGGATCCCGAGCCGGCCTCGGAGAACGAACCCGAAGAGCCGCTCTACCAGCGCAGCCTCTCCCTCCAGAAGCGCCTGGAGATCCTCTCAGCGGTGGCGACGGTCGTGGAAGAGATGGAAGCCTACCTGGAGCCGCACCTGACCCTGCAGCAGGTGGCCGAGCGCTGCGGCTATAACCGCTCTTATGTGGCCGGACTCATCAAGTCGGAGCTGGGCGGTTTCTTTACCTATGTGAACCGGCTTCGCATCGCGCATGTGGAAAGCTATCTGCACGACCATCCAACGGCCACCGTGGAAGAGGCCGCCGATGAGTCGGGCTTCGTCTCGCGCAAGGCCTATTATGCGGCCAAGGCGAAAATGCGCGGGTAGGACAAATCCTTTATTGAATTATTGAATCGGCATCTGGGTGGCGTACTGGATCATCGTGCAGGGCGTGTGCCAGCCGTAGGTCTCTGCGAACTCCTCCCATTCCGGACAGATGGGATCGGTCCAGTCGAGCAGGATCTGGCTCTGTGGTGCGATGGACGAGCCGCAGTAGGTGGCTGTCGCGATGATCTTGCCTTCGGCATCGACGAGGTCGAATCCCTCGTCCTTGACGATGACGCGGCAGTTGCGGTGCCGTACGCCGTCGAGGGTCCATTGGTCTTCGAGAATGAGGGCGGTGCGGAGGATGCAGTGGTAGTCGCTGTAGATCAAGAAATTGACATTGAAGCCGGAATATCCCATCGGGTCATCGTGGCATTCTGATTCGATGCTGCCGAAATATTCGGTCAGGAGGGTGATGTCTTCGTCGGTGTTGGGGCATGCCTGCAGCAGGAAGCAGGCTGCGACCAGAAGCAAAAGGGAGAATAATCTTTTCATGATGTGTCGGTTTTAAAAGGTAACGGTCAGTCCGTCGTAGGCGGGCTGGAGGGAAAAAGGTAAAGAGGCGAGTTCTTCCGTAAAGGCGGCGTGGCGGGGCAGCATGTGCGACAGGTGCGTCAGGTAGCTTTGCTTTGCGCCCACACGCCGGCAGATGTCGATGGCTTCTTCCAGGGCGTAGTGCGAGATGTGCTTGCCGCGCTTGACGGTGTTGAGGACGAAGACCTGCACGCCGCGCAGTTTTTCGAATTCGCTTTCGGGGATATAGTTGGCGTCGGTTACGTAGGCCAGGTCGCCAAAGCGGAAGCCGAGGATCGGCAGTTTGTAGTGCATGGCCCGGATGGGCACGATCTCGACGCCGTCGATGGTGAACGGTTGGCTGGTGATGAGGTGGACGTCCATTTCCGGAGCGCCGGGGTAGGGTTTCTCGGTGAAGACGTAGTAGTATTCTTTTTTCAGGGACTCGAGGACGTGGGCTTCGCAGAAGATGGGGAAAGAGCGTTTCTCGAGGTAGTTGAACGAGCGGACGTCGTCGAGGCCGCCGGTGTGGTCTTTATGGTTGTGGGTCAGGAGGATGGCGTCGAGGTGGGTGATGTTCTCGCGGAGCATCTGCTGACGGAAGTCAGGGCCGGCGTCGATCAGGAAACTTTTACCGGCGTAGCGGATGAGTGCGGAGCAGCGTAGCCGTTTGTCACGGCTGTCCGTCGACGTGCACACTTCGCACCGGCATCCGATCATGGGGATGCCCTGCGAGGTCCCTGTCCCGAGGAATGTGATGCTGTTCATCTTTCGTCATTCCGGGATTGACCCGGAATCTCGATTTCAACGATTTTGTTAATCAACTCTTTATCGTACGGCCGCTCGACGCGGAGGTAGTTTTCGGTATAGCCGAACATCTTGCCGCCTTTCAGGGTGCTCTCGAACAGGACTTTCGCCGGACGGCCGGCATTGGCGGCGGTGAAGTCGGCGTGGAGACGGTCGGAGAGGACCTGGAGACGGGCGGCGCGGGCGGTCTTCACGCTCTCCTGGACCTGGTCGGGCCGCTCTGCGGCGGGCGTGCCCGCCCGGCGCGAGTAGGGGAAGATGTGCAGATAGGCGGGCCGGACACGTTCGAGCAGCCGGTACGTCTCTTCGAAATCTTCATCCGTTTCGCCCGGGAAGCCCACAATCACGTCGATGCCGAAGAACACGCGCGTGTAGCGCTCCTCCGGCTTTTCCAGGATGTCGCGGATCAGCGCGATCTTGGCTTCGAACTGCTCCGCCGTGTAGCGGCGGTGCATGGCTTTCAGCGTGCGGTTGCAGCCCGACTGGATGGGGATGTGGAAATGCGGCAGGAACTTCGTCCCCGTGGCAATCCAGCGCAGGATCTCTTCCGTGAGCAGGTTCGGCTCGATGGAGGAGATGCGGTAGCGTTCGATCCCCGGCACGGCATTGAGTGCCTTCAGCAGGTCGAGGAAACTTTCGCCCGTGGTCTTGCCGAAATCGCCCGTGTTGACGCCCGTCAGCACGACCTCAAGGATGCCCTGGGCGGCGATTTGGCGCGCCTGTTCCACGAGTTCCGCGATGGGCAGGTTGCGGCTCTTGCCGCGGGCCAGGGGCACGGTGCAGTAGGCGCAGTGGTAGTCGCAGCCGTCCTGGACCTTGAGGAACGAGCGCGTGCGCTCGCCCGACGACCAGGCCGGGAAGAAACGCTCCACCTGGTCGATCTCGCAGGAGTAGCCGAACGAGCCTTGCTGTGCTTCGAGCGCGAGCTTCACCAGGTCGCCCTTGCGGTCCGCGCCGACCACCAGGTCCACCCCCTCGATCTGGAGGATCTCCGCGGGCTTGAGCTGCGCGTAGCAGCCCGTCACGACGATGCGCGCTCCGGGTGCCGTCTTGTGCAGCTTGCGGATGAGGTTGCGGCACTTCTTGTCGGCGTGCTCGGTCACCGAGCAGGTGTTGACCACGAAGATGGCGGTGTCCGTTCCGGGCGCAACCTCCTCGTAGCCCGCCGCGGCGAACTGCCGGGCGAGGGTCGAGCTCTCCGAGAAGTTGAGCTTGCAACCGAGGGTGATGAACGAGACTTTATTCATAGGTCACGGTGACGGACGTGCTCTCGACTTTGCCCGGGAGCGGGGGATTGTATTTGGTGACGGTCACTTCGGCGTATTCGATGCGCGGGAAGTGGTCGATGAGGGTGTTCAGGATGCGGGTGGCGAGGTGCTCCAGCAGGTTAGCGGGGATGTCCATCTCCGCCCGGATGAGTTCGTAGATCACGCTGTAGTCGATGGCTTCGCGCAGATCGTCGGTATGCGCCGCTTTGCGCATGTCGTAGTCGTAGGCGAAGTCGACGCGGAAGCGGTTGCCTTCGCGGCGCTCGCTTTCAAGGCAGCCGTGATAGGCGTAGAACTCCATATTGTTCAGTCGTACCATATCAACTTAAAAGGATAAATACACACGGCCGCTTGCCGATGGCGAAGCCTTTTTTCAATTCTTTCTGCCACTCGGCGATGGTCTTCGTGCGGATGAATTGCGTGGGGCAGGTGATGTCGGCGGCGACGCAGAGGCGGGTGGCAGGGCGGCAGGACTCGGCCAGGTCGGCCAGCAGCGCGTCGTTTCGGTAGGGCGTCTCGATGATGATCTGCGACTGGCCCAGGCGCGCGGACGTGCGCTCCAGCGTCGCAATCGCCTCGCGGCGTGCCGGGGTCTTGACCGGCAGGTAGCCCGTAAAGGCGAAGCACTGCCCGTTGAGGCCCGAAGCCATGAGCGCCAGCATCAGCGAAGAGGGACCGACCATCGGCACCACTTCCACACCCTTGCGGTGCGCCAGTCCCACCAGCAGTGCGCCCGGGTCGGCCACGGCGGGCAGCCCCGCTTCCGAGATCAGGCCCGCATCCTGCTCGCCCAGCCGCGCCGCATAGGATTCAATCTGCTCCCGCGGCGTGTGCTCGTTGAGCTCCAGCAGCTCCAGCTCCTCGATGTGCCCCTTCCAGCCCGCAGCGGAGAGGAAACGACGCGCCGTGCGGAGCTCCTCCACGAAGAAGAGCCGCAGCGCGGTAACCTGCGCCAGCACGGGGGCGGGGAGCACGTCACTCGGTGCGTATTCGCCGAGGGGCGTTGGGATTAGATACAGCCTGGCTTTCATCGGGCGTCGGGGTTTTAATGTGGAATATCTTGCGCCAGAGCTCCTTGAAGGAGTTGAAATCCTCCTGGTAGACGATACCTGCGCCGTTGCGCTGGCTCTGGTCGAGGTAGTTGCTGTATTGGTCGGCGGAGTGGGAGAAGAGCGTCAGGCGCAGTTGTCCCTGCCGGTTGAGCTTGATTTCGATATCGAGGTCGCCGACAATGTCGCTGCGGCTCGACGACATGTAGTGCCGGTTGCCGATGTTGCCATTGATGCTCACGCGGTTGTTGAAGAGTTGGGTGGACACAGCGACGTCAAAGATGTCCCGGCCCGTCTCGGAAGGCTGGTAGTTGAAGCCCAGGTCGATCGGGATGTCGAGTTGTCGGAAGATGTTGTTGAGCTGGCTCGACATCATTTCAGACGCATTCGAGAAGAGCAGGGTGGTGCTGTTGACGATGCCTGATTGCTCGTCCGGCACGAAGCCGCCCGAGATCATCAGGGCCAGGGCCTGCTTCATCCGCTTGTCTTCCGTGTTGAGCGCGTTCTCCACCCGCCCTTTCGTGGTCGGGTCGAGGTCCGGGATATCGACGTAGAAGTGGATCTCGGGATTTTCGAGCTTGCCGGTGACGCTGATGCCGCAGTCCACGGTACGGCGCGAGCTCACGCTCGTGGAGTCGGCGATCAGCGGGCTGATGGAGGCTTTGGTGCGGTAGGTGGCGGTCAGGTCGAGGTCCGACTGCATGATGTCGCCGTTGAAGGCGATGGTGCCGCCCGGATTGATGGAGAAGTCACGTGCGGTGATGCCGAGCATGCCGAAGTGGTAGCTGCCGCTCTGCACCTGGTAGTCGCCCTTGATGTCGAATTTCTCGCCGGCCACGGTGATGCCGATCTGGCCGTTGCCGCGTGCCTTGAGGATGTCGCCCGTGTTCTTGTCGACCTCGAGCTGGATCTCTGCGTCGGGCGTGGCGTTGAGGCGCAGGTTGACGCTGATGTCGGTGCCGCCGCCCTTGCTCTTTTCCGGGGCGTTGTGCGCCTGGATCACGGAGTCGATCAGGCTGATCTGCTCCTCGTTGTTGATGAAGGTCAGCAGCGACTGTTTGGTCGAAGCGGAAGCGCCGAGCGGGATGTGGATGGTGGTGTTGCCCGTCGGGGTGATGTTGAGGCTCAGGCGGATCTTGTTGAGTGGCCCCGACACGCGCACCGTGCCGTCGGCGAAGGCGCGGCCGTAGAAGCTGGTATTGTCCACGCTGCCCGTATTGAGGGCCATCATGTCATTGAGGTCGATCCGGAGGTTGAGGCGGATGTCCTTGAAATGGTCGTAGGGGACGCCGCCGGTCAGCTTTCCTTCATGGCCGAAGCGGTCCTGGATGAGGACGTTGTCGAAGGTGATGCCGTTGTCCCGCACGGAGAAGGGGCCGTCGGCGAAGTAGACCACCTGGGTGAAGTCCAGTTTGAACTGGAAGCGGTTGAAGCGGGTGCCCTCGCTGTTGATGGTCAGCTTGTCGAGCGGGCCGTGGGCCTTGATGTGGCCGGAGATGGAACCGTCCATTTCGGAGGCCAGGCCGGTGATCAGCGGCTCCACGATGCCGACGGCCAGCGAGTCGAGCCGGAGGTCGAGATCCAGGTGCTTGTCGGAAGGCCGCAGCCAGGCGTTGGCCACGACGGGATGCCGCTCGCCCATCGTATTGTCGACGGTGACAACAAATTTCTTTTCGGGATCGTCCCAGTGGCTCTGCAGCACGAAGTGTCCCATTTCGATGCCCACGGCCGAGACGTAACGGGCATGCAGGTCGAAGAGGATGCCTTTCTCCGGGCCTGTCAGGGCGAAAGCCTCTCCCTGGCCGGTCAGCAGGCCCTGCAGGTTGAGGGGATGGGTCAGGAAGGAATTGGCGAAGCCCAGGTCGAAGTCGTTCATCATCAGACGCACCGTATCGGTTAGGGCCGGGCCGATGACGCCGCCCGCCAGCAGGCTCTGCTCGCCGTTGCGGATGGCGAAGTCGTCGATCCGGATGTCTTCCTTGCGGTAGCGCACGGACGCGGGAGCCAGTTCCCACGGCTGGCCGGCGATGGTCAGTTCGGAGGGCAGCAGGTCGATGCGGACCGGGTAGATGTCGGTTTTCGGGTCGGGGAAGGAAACCCGGGTATTGAGGGTGGCGCGGGTGTCGGAGCCGTCTTCGTTGTTGAAGGCCAGCCGCAGGTTGATGACCGTATCAGCCTGGGCGTCGATGTCGATGTGCTCGGCCACCATCCCGGACGCCTGGAGCTTGTCGACGTCGACAAAAGCGTGGATGCGTTCGCCCTCGGTGAGGCAGCGCAGCTGGAGGTTCTGGAGCAGGATGTTCTCGAAGGCCGTGAGCTCCGACGACAAGTCGATGGTGATCTCGTCGTTGAGCAGGTAGCTGCGAACGGTGGAGTAGGGCGACACGAAGAGCGTCGGCATGAAGAAGTCGGTCAGCGGCTTGAGGTTGAGGAACTGCAGGTTGAACGAGGCGTACTGCTCGGGGTTCCGAATGTCGTCCTTGCGGGTGTGCTGGCCGCCGAACAGGTGCTCGAGGTTGTCCTGATACAGCAGGTGGATGGCTTCGTGGACGAAGTCGGTGGCGAAGATGTTGCCGTCGTAGGCGGCCCGGAACAGTTTGCTGTCGAGGTTAATCGCGTAGCGTCCGTCCTCATCCCGGGAGTCGAGGACAATGTCGCCCACATGGAAGGTCTGTCCCGGCAGGAAGGCCTGCAGGTCGCCGATCTTCGCCTGGCCCAGGAAAGCGCCGTCCGGGGTCTGGGTGATGTCGGCGTCGACCCGGAGCGAGACGGCGGATCCTTCCCGCTTGTCGAGGTTGATGGCGTTCAGGTTCACATGGTCGAGGTCCAGGTCCACGACATAGCGGTTGTTCTTTCCTTTTCCGCCCAGGATAGCGTCGGCCCGGCCCGCCACCACGACGTTCGTATCCTGGCTCATGATGTTGGCGTGGAGGGCGCCGTTGTGGAAGCTGCCGGAGGCCACGAGGCCGGAATAGTCATAGCCGTTGAACTGGATATGGTCGATGTTGAGGGGCTGGATGTCGATGGATACGTCTTTCCCGTGGCTGGTGAAGGCCACGCCGCTCTGGCAGTTCAGCGCACCGAGCGACGGGATACCCAGGATGCGGCCCAGTTCCAGGTCGGTGGTGGCGGCTTTGCCGTCGATGTCGAGCCGGCCTTTCTTCAGTTGGATCAGCGCGTCGACGGCGGCCTGTCCCAGGCTCGACACGTTGACCTTGGCGTGGGACTGGAGATGGGAGAGGGGGCCGTTGACCTTGGCCGTGAGCGTGATCTTCTCGCCCGGGGCGTAACGGGAAATCGTGGTTGGCTTGTAGTGGCGGGAGAGGCCTGCGACGAAGTCGTCGAGGTCTTTCGTCGTGGTTTCGCCGCGGAGCACTTCCGCGTCGAACTGGGTGTGGTCGATGTCGGGGAGGCCTTTGACCCGGAACTTGACGTCCATATTGGTCTTCCCGGTGCCGGTCGCCACCCGGATCCGGTCGCTCTGGAGGTCAGACACCGTGCCCTTGATCTTGCCTTCCACCGTGGCGGTGAGCTGCATGTCGCGCAGCTGCGGGAGGAAGGGATGGAGGCTCCGCATGTCGAAGCGCGTGTTGCGTAGCGAGGCCCCCAGCTGGACTTTGTCCATGAACAGGGAGAAGTCCGACAGGTCGTTGTATTCGAGGGTCAGGTAGTCGGCCTGGAGCTGCGAATAGTCATCCTCGTAGCGGAAGTTGCGCAGTGCCGAGGAGCCGGTGGGGCTGTATTGGATGTCGGTGCTGAGTTCATGGACGGCCAGTTCGTCGCCTTTGCGCAGGGTGAGGTTGTCGATGCGCCCCGATGCACCGTCCGCTGCGTAGCGGAGGTTGCGGGCTGAGAGGTTGATGTCCTGCAGGGCCAGGGTGCTATCGGCGGAGAAATCGATATGCTTGACGGTCAGTCGGTCGAGGCTGATGGCATCCCAGCGCATGCCCCCGCCGGAGGCTTCATCCTTCGGCGCTTTGGGCTCCTTTTGCGTCAGGGGCGAGAGTAGGCGCGACAGGTTGGTGGTGCTGTCGTCGTATTGCCGGATCCGGAAATAGCCGTTCTCCAGGCTGACGCGGCGGATGCGCGCCTCGCTGCCGAGCAGGGAGGAGGCCTTGACCTTCACCAGCACCTTGCCCAGGTGCGCGACGGTGTCGTCGGCGCCTTGGATCAGGTCGATGTCTTTTAGGATGAGGCTGTTGGGGTAGGAGAAATAGACTTTCCCCACGTGTGCCGTGCCGTCGATGTTCTTGGTCAGAGCGCCCGCGACTTTGTCGACGGTGAAGGTTTGGATGGCCGGTATCTGAATGGCGATGATGGCGGCGACCGGGAGGAGGATCACCACCAGCACGAGGAGCCGGACTATCTTTTTCCAAGTCTTCATACGGGCGTTAAACTTACAAATGTACGAAATAATTGCTACTTTTGCGAAAATTTAAGTGAACGCATGGCACTCACCATTTTAGGCATCGAATCTTCCTGTGACGACACCTCTGCGGCCGTCCTCCGCGACACGTATCTGCTGTCCAATGTGATGGCTTCGCAGGAAGTGCACCGCCGCTACGGCGGCGTGATCCCGGAGCTGGCCTCGCGCGCCCACCAGCAGAACATCCTGCCCGTGGTCTCCGAAGCCCTGAAAATGGCCGGCGTCGGCATGGCCGACGTGGATGCCATCGCCTTCACGCGCGGACCGGGCCTGCTCGGCTCGCTGCTCGTGGGTACCTCGTTCACCAAGGGCCTGGCCCTGGCCACCGACAAGCCCATCATCGAAGTCAACCACCTGCAGGGGCATATCCTCTCGCACTTCGTCAAAGTGGAAGGGCGCGACAACCGCTGCCCCGACTTCCCGTTCCTGTGCCTGCTGGTATCTGGCGGGCATACGCAGATTGTCCGGGTCGACGACCCGCTGCACTTCGAGATCCTGGGCCATACCATCGACGACGCGGTGGGTGAGGCCTTCGACAAATGCGCCAAGCTCATGGGCCTGGGCTATCCCGGCGGCCCCGTGGTGGACCGCCTGGCCAAGGAAGGCGACGAGAAGCGCTTCCGCTTCGCCAAGCCCAACATCCCGGGGCTGGACTACAGTTTCAGCGGCATCAAGACCTCGCTGCTCTACTTCCTGCGCGACCGCCTTGCGGAAGATCCGGAGTTCCTGGAGAAAAACAAGGCCGACCTCTGCGCCTCGTTCCAGAAAGACCTGATCGACATTCTGCTCAAGAAACTCATCCTGGCCACGAAGGAGACCGGCATCCGGCAGGTGGCCATCGCCGGCGGTGTATCGGCCAACAGCGGGCTGCGCAACCGCATTGAAGAGGAGGGCCGACGGCGCGGCTGGACAACCTTCCTGCCCGAGCTCCGCTTCACCACCGACAATGCGGCCATGATCGCCATCACGGGCCACTACAAATACCTGGCGGGGCAGTTCGCGACGCTCGACATCGCGCCGCGCTCTCGTGCCGCCGAATACGGCGACTGATGAAAGAATTCGACATCGCTTTTCCCATCCGGCACGAGCCGTCCGACGCCGAACTGCGGCAGGCGGCGGGCCGTGCGCTGGGCGTCAAGCCCGAACGGGTGGCAGAAGTGCGCATCGTGCGCCGCTCGCTCGACGCCCGCGGTGAGATCCTCTACCGCTACCGTGTGCAGGCTGTTGCGCAGGGCGAAGCTTTAGAAAAATATCAACTTCCTGCGTATCAGGATGTTTCTGGCGCTGAGCCTGTGATCGTGGTGGGCAGCGGGCCCGCCGGCATGTTCGCAGCGCTGCGGCTGCTGATGGAGGGCCGCCGGCCCGTGGTGCTGGAGCGTGGCAAGGACGTGCACCGGCGCAAAACCGACATCGCCGCCGCCAACCAGCAGCAGCGCATCAACCCCGAGTCGAACTATTGCTTCGGGGAAGGTGGTGCCGGCACTTTCTCCGACGGCAAGCTCTACACGCGTTCCACCAAACGCGGTGACATTCGTGAGGTCCTGCACCAGCTGGTGGCCTTCGGTGCGAAGGCGAGCATCCTGGTCGACGCGCATCCGCACATCGGCAGCGACGCGCTCCCGCGCATCGTGGAGGGCATTCGCCACTGCATTGAGGATCACGGCGGGGAGTATCATTTCGATGAAAAAGTGGTGGATCTGCAGCCCGTTTCGGACGGGTGCCGGCATGGCTGGAAAGTGCTGTGCGCAGGCGGCGCGGTCTACGAGGCGCCGCAGGTCATCCTTGCCACGGGCCACTCGTCGCACGACATCTACCGGCTCTTCGCCTCGAAGGGCTGGGCGCTGGAAGCCAAGGGTTTCGCGCTGGGCGTCCGGGCGGAGCATCCGCAGTCGCTCATCAACAAAATCCAGTATCACGGCAAGTTTCAGCCGGGCATGCCGGCGGCGGAATACGCGCTGGTGGAGCAGGTGGAGGGCCGCGGGGTCTTCTCGTTCTGCATGTGCCCGGGCGGCATCTTGGTGCCCTCGGCCACGGAGGCAGGGGAGGTGGTGCTCAACGGCATGTCCAACTCGATGCGCAACTCGCCCTGGGCCAACGCGGGCATCGTCTGCTCGGTGGAGCCGGGCGACGTGCCGGACTTCGACCGCCACGGGGTGTTCGCGCTGCTGGAGTTCCAGCACGCGGTGGAGCGGGCCATGTTCGATTTTTCGGGCTCGCTGCAGGCGCCGGCCCAGCGGCTGGTGGATTTCTGCCGCAAAAAAGACTCGCAGGGGCTGCCGCGCACTTCGTATCAGCCGGGCGCCATCAACGCGCCGCTGTATGAGTTGTTGCCCGTGCCGGTTTTCGAGCGCTTGCGTGTAGCTTTTGCGGCCTTCGACCGCAAGATGAAAGGTTATTATACGAACGATGCCCTGGTCCTGGGCACCGAATCGAGAACATCGTCCCCGGTGCGCATCGTGCGCGATCCGGAAACGATGTCCGTGCCCGGTCTCCCGGGTCTCTATCCCTGCGGCGAAGGCGCCGGCTATGCCGGTGGCATCGTCTCCTCCGCCCTCGACGGCATCCTAGTTGCCGCAGCCGCCGCTGCACGATGAGCAGTCGTGGGTGCAGGCGCGTTCGCCGTGGAGGCCTTCGGTCAGCTCTTTTTCGGTGGCGTCGCGGATGGCGACGACTTTGCCGGTGAAGTAGAGCTCTTTGCCGGCAAGCTCGTGGTTGAAGTCCATCTTCACGGTGTCAGCGCCGACTTCCACCACCTTGCCGGGGATCACGCCGCCGGCCTGGTTCATCATCGGGATGACGCTGCCCACGAAGAGCAGTTGCTCCTGGACTTTGCCGTCGACTTCGAAGATGTGCTTCGGCAGCTCGACGACGGCCTGGGCGTCGTATTCGCCGTAGCCTTCCTTGGGGTTGAGGGTGAATTCGAATGTGTCGCCGACTTGCTTGTCTTTGAGGTATTCTTCGAACTTGGGCAGCAGGTAGCCGAGTCCGTAGATGAATTCGAGGGGATTCTCTTCGTTGGCCTGGTCTTTTACTTCGCCGTCCACGGTCAGGGTATAGGTCAGCGAGACCACTTTTTCGTCTTGGATGGTCATGGTTGTTGCGTAGGGTTTTCGGGGATTAATATCAGGTTGTATAGTTTCTTGTTGTAGATGACGGGCTCCGCCTCGTCCAGCTTTTGTTCGGCGATCCAGTTGGCCTCTGCGGCGCTGTTGTCGATCAGCACCCAGCTGTCGGCACGGGGGATGTAGATCTCCCGGAGGTTCTCCATGCCCTGCCAGTAGCGCCGGACGATGGTGGGCTCGGGGATGTTGTGCCCGCCCGAGGCGACGCGGATGGCCACGCGTTTGACCGCCAGTTCCGGGCTCTTGAGCCAGAAGTAGAGCAGGCCCACCTTGTAGCCGAGCTCCTTCGCGTTGTCGATGATCCCGGCCAGGCTCTTGGTGGCCAGGGTGGTCTCCACGGCGAAGTCCTCGCCGCGCGCGATGAGCTGATCCATGCGCTCGAGCATCAGGCGGAAGGCCCGGAGCGACTCGCGCTCGGGGTCCTGCGGCGACAGCTCATCCGCAATCTCGTCGGCATTGACGAAGGTGTGCAGGTTGAGCAGCTGGGGCAGGAGGGTATACGATGCGGTTGTCTTTCCCGCACCGTTGCATCCGCTGATGATGTAGAACCGGGGCATGTCCTATTTGATACGGAACGGCTCGTCGCCGTACAAGGTGTACTTTTTCGATTTGCGGAGCCACTTCTGCTCTTCGGCCTTGATATACTCGCGGGTGTCGTCCCAGTCAATGCGGCCCTGGACGTAGTTCATCAGGGTGGCGTCTTCCAGGTAGCGGTTGAGGTTCTCGGTGGAGAATTCAGGGCAGGTGTCGTGGATGAAGCGCAGGAGCTGCAGGGCGTGGTTCAGGGCGTGGTAGGGCGCACCGGGAATGAACATGAGCTGGAAGCCGAAGCAGACCTGACCGCTGTAGATGCCGTAAGATGGCTCGAAGCGGGTCCAGCGGATGTGGAGGCCAGGGTGCGCGACCGGGCTTTCCGGGTCGTTCCAGTTTCGGAAACCATGCTGCTGCGGATAGTCAAAAAGGCGTTCCATCCACGGCGTGCCAAACTGTTCGAAGGGGCGGTTGGTGCCGTGGCCGTAGCTCACGTTGGTGCCCATCCAGAGGCATTGGCCGCTGTAGAAGTTCGAAGTAAAGAGGCCGGAGAAGTCGGAAAACGGCGGGATGGTCCAGGCCATCAGCTCGCGGTTGACAGCTTCAGCACTGGTTGAGATGATGTGTAGCGGAAATCTGGCGCTCAAGTCGTTGTAAAACAGGTTTGCCACTTCACCGAGCGTCAGTCCGTGCCGGTGCGGGAGCCCGATGATACCCAGTGTCCCTTCGATCTGTCGGCCACAGGGATTGATGCGGTCGATCAGGAAGACGGACAGTTCGGCATCGTCGTTCTTCAGTCGTTTGAACAGGTTATAGAGCAGGGTCGTGTAGTTGCTGTAGCGCGAGCCCACGTCCTGGAGTTCGATGACCAAGGCGTCGAGTCCGGCCAGGTCGGCGGCCTCGATGACAGTGCTTACTTCGCGGGTCTCGATCCCGGGCACCATGGGTCCGTAGAGCGCATGTTCCGGCGTGAAGATCCGGACGAGGTTGCCGCGGCGCGCCAGACTTTCGAAGAGGTATTCTCCGGTGTCGGGGTGCCAGGCCACCTGGTTGCAGAGCACGCCCACGCGCCCCTTCCGGAGCACCCGGTCCTCCTGTTCCAGCAGCGGTGTCGTCCTGAATGAAAACATTATCCGTTGATTACACGAATGACTTCCTGGGCAAGCGCATCGGCTACAGCCTCGGTCGGAGCCTCGGCGTAGATGCGGATGATGGGCTCGGTGTTCGACTTGCGAAGCACGAACCATTTGCGCTCTGCTTCAAAGTCGATGCGCAGGCCATCCATCTTGTTGACGGCAGCGCCGGCAAAATGCTTCTCGACCTTGGCAAGAGCAGCCTCGATCTGAGCCGGATCGCTCATTTCAATGCGGTTCTTCGACACGAAGTAGTCCGGATAAGTGGCCCGCAGGGCCGTGGCGCTCAGCTTCTTGTGCGCCATGTTGCTCAGGAAGAGCGCCACGCCGATCAGCGCGTCGCGGCCGTAGTGCAGATCAGGCACGATCACACCGCCGTTGCCCTCGCCGCCGATCACGGCCCCCACTTCCTGCATCATCGTGGAAGCATTCACTTCACCCACCTTGCAGCTGTAGTATTTGCAGCCGTGCGCCTCGGTCACGTCGCGCAGCGCGCGGGAAGAGGAGATGTTCGACACCGTCGGACCTTTCTTCACGGAAAGCACGTAATCGGAGACCGCCACGAGCGTGTATTCCTCGCCGAACGGCACGCCGTTCTCGCAGATGAAGGCCAGCCGGTCCACGTCGGGGTCGACCGAGACACCCAGATCCGCTTTCTCGCGCACCACGGCCTCGGAGAGGCCGATGAGGTTGGCCGGCAGCGGCTCCGGGTTGTGCGCGAAACGACCGTTCGGCTCGCCGTTGATGGTGACGCAGGCCACGCCCAGTTCCTTCAGCAGCGCCGGCATGCAGATGCCGCCCACCGAGTTGATGGAATCGAGCACCACCTTGAATTTTGCGTCGCGGATGGCCTTGAGGTCCACCAGCGGATAGTTCTTCACCGCGTTGATGTGCGCCTGGGTGAAATCCTTGCGCGTCATCGTGCCGAGTGCGTCCACGTCCTTGAATTCGAAATCCTCGGCTTCCGCCACCTGTTGCAGTGCCTTTCCCTCAGCGTCAGTCAGGAACTCGCCCTTCTCGTTGAGGAGCTTCAGCGCGTTCCACTGCTTCGGATTGTGCGAAGCGGTGAGGATGATACCGCCGTCGGCCTTTTCGAAGAGGACGGCCATTTCCGTAGTCGGAGTGGAGGCCAGGCCTGCGTTGACGACGTCGATGCCACAGGCCAGCAGCGTGCCGGAGACGATACTGTCGACCATCTCGCCCGAGATGCGGGCATCGCGGCCGACCACCACTTGATAACGTTCCTTGCCCGGGAACTTCATCTTGAGCTGGCGGGCGTACGCCGCCGTGAATTTGACGATGTCGATGGGGGTCAAAGCGTCGCCGATCGTGCCGCCGATGGTGCCCCGAATACCGGAAATGGATTTAATGAGTGTCATATTGATAAATAATTTTGTAACTTCGCATGATAATCGTTCGGCAAAGTTACAAAAATTCATACGACAAAATGAAAAGAATCCTTATCATCGCCGCCGTCCTGTGCATGACAGTTTCGGCATCCGCCCAGAACACCCTGGGTTCCATCCTCGGCAGTCTCACCGGTTCCGGCAACAACGCTGGCGGCGACCTGATCACCAGCATCACCGACCTGATCTCCGGCAAGGCGGGCCTGACCGCCGACAAAATCGCAGGCACCTGGAACTACACGGGTAGCGCCATTACTTTCAAGTCCAGCACCAACGCCCTCTCCAACCTGGCCGGCACCGCCGCTACCGCTGCCATCGAAAAGAAACTCGACCAGTACTTGGCCAAGGTCGGTATTTCCAAGGGCCTCTTCGGCTTCACCTTCAACACCGACGGCACCATGTATGTGAAATATGGATCCAAGACCTTCAACGGCACCTGGACCCTCGACGCCGACAAGTCCATCGTCAACATGAAGGTCAAGAACCTGATCAACATGAAGGGCTACGTGGCTGTGAAGGGCGATAACATGGAGATGGAGTTCGACGTGTCGACCATGATGAAACTCATCAAATCGGTCTGCTCGGTCTACAACAAGGGCACGCTCCAGACCATCAACGACCTGCTCAACCAGTACGATCAGATGTACGCAGGATTCAAACTCGTAAAATAATTTTGGAAAAACGCTTTTTATTCCTATTTTTGCGGTCCGTTTGAAAAACTGATTAACAACGACAAACCATGAAAAAAGGAATCCATCCCGAATCCTACCGTCTTGTAGCATTCAAGGATATGTCCAATGAGCATGTCTTCATCACCCGCTCCTGCGTCAACACGAAGGAGACGATCGAAGTCAATGGCGTTGAGTTCCCGCTGGTGAAGGTCGAGATTTCCAATACCTCGCACCCGTTCTACACCGGTAAGATGAAACTCGTCGACACCGCCGGTCGCGTGGACAAATTCTACTCAAGATACGGTCAGAAGAAGAAATAAGCTTCTTCCCAAGGAAAAAGAAACGGCAGCCAGATGGTTGCCGTTTTCTTTTTGTGTCCGCCGCGGAGCGAAGCGGCTATTTCCGGTCGCTCTCGATGAGTTCGAGCAGTTTGTCGATGGCTTCTTCCTGGGGAATGTAGCGGAGGACGGGGGTGCGGCCGCGGTAGAGGGTTACATGGCCGCGGCCCTCGCCGACGTAGCCGTAGTCGGCGTCGGCCATCTCGCCCGGCCCGTTCACCACGCAGCCCATCACCGCGATCTTCACGCCGGCCAGGTGCGCCGTGCGGCGCTTCACCTCGTTGAAGGTCGCCTCCAGGTCGTAGAGCGTGCGGCCGC
Source organism: uncultured Bacteroidales bacterium (assembly GCA_905233345.1). Taxonomy (GTDB): domain Bacteria; phylum Bacteroidota; class Bacteroidia; order Bacteroidales; family UBA932; genus Cacconaster. The sequence continues at coordinate 53,802 of CAJODQ010000014.1, read as the reverse complement.
AGCCCGGACAGGCGATGTACTCCGGCCGCGTGAAACGCCGCCGGCAGGCCTGCAGCAGCAGGTCGCGGAAACGTTCGCCGTCCGCTTCCGGCACCGGCGCGCCGCCGATCGTCGACCCCTCCAGCGAGAAATCGTCGATCTTCTTGTCGAGCAGGGAAGGCCCCCAGAGACAGGATGCCTTGATGATGAAATCGTTCCAGTCGGCCGCTTCGACGCAAGAATGGCCACCGCGCGGGCAGTAGCCTTCGGCAATAGCCGCCACGATCTGGCGCCCCGCCGGAATCTCCCGGACGGGATCTTCCGTGAGCGAGACCCGCACCGTATCGCCGATGCCTTCGCCCAGCAGCGTGCCGATGCCCACCGCCGACTTGATGCGCCCCTCGTCGCCATTGCCCGCCTCGGTCACGCCGAGGTGCAACGGGAAAACGTAGCCCAACTCGTCGCGCATGGCGGCGTAGAGCAGCCGGTAGGCCTCCACCATCACCAGCGCATTGCTCGCCTTGAGTGAGACGACGACCTGGAAGAAATCTTCCTCCACGCACATGCGCAGCCACTCCATCACCGCTTCCTTCATGGCCAGCGGCGTGTTGCCGTAGCGCTGCGTGATGCGCTCGCCCAGTGAGCCGTGGTTGAGCCCGATGCGGATGGCCGTCCCATGCTCCTTGCACAGGCCGATCAGCTCCCGGAATTTGGCACAGGCCACGTCGTGCTCCTTTGCAAAATTTCCCGGGTTGATGCGCACCTTGTCGGCCACGGAGGCCGCTGCCAGCGCCGCGTCGGCCAGGAAATGGATATCGGCCACCAGCGGCGTCAGGATGCCCTCGGACCGCAGCTGGGCCTTGATCTGGCGCAGCGATTCCACCTGCTTGAGTCCCTGCGTCGTGAGCCGGATGAGGTCGGCGCCCGCCGCAGCCATGGCGCGGCATTGGGCCACCGAAGCCGTGATGTCATCGGTGGAAGTATTGCACATGGTCTGGATCAGAATGGGGTTACCGCCCCCGATAGGGACGCGGCCGGCAATGCGGAAGGAAACAGCTTGGGCTACCATAGGTGAACGTGCAGCGATGCGCTGAACATGATGTTTTGGGGATAGGTGAAGAGCCAGTAAATGTCACTGTACTTGTTGGCGTGATAGATGCTGGCCAGGGCGTATTTGTAATTGCCTTCGATGTGCAGTTCGAGCGGCTTGAAGACGACGGCCAGGCCCACGCCCGCAATGATGCCGTAGTCGTGGCGCTGGTCGTACTGGTCGAAGCCGCCCTCCTTGTCGGTGGACAGCCGGTAGCCGTAGTAGGGCCCGAGGTTGAGCAGCAGGCGGAAACGCGAAAAATCGATCTTGAACTGCGACAGGAGCGGGAACTCCAGGGTCTCGTAGGTGCCGCCGTAGCCGTCGTAGGGCGAGGTGAAGCCCTCGTAGCCGTGTTTGGCTCCGACGCTCACGCCGAAGTTGAAGAGGTGGTCCCACATCGCGTGATAATACGTATAGTTGATGCCGTAGTTCCGGAAGGTCCAGATGCGCTCCTGTCCGATTTTGGGAGAGGATGTCACGCCGCTCCAGTTGACCGTGTACGACACGCCGATCATATGGATGCTCTTGTACTTCTTGGGATGCACCACCGTGTCGAGGGCCGCGAAGTCGTCGGGCATGTCGAAGATGAAATTGTCCTGGGCACCGGCCGACCAGGCCGCCGCAAGCAGGAACAGGATCAGCAGCAGTCGTCTCATTGGAACATGGATTTAAGGTTGACGGTCTGCTCGATTTCCGCCGACTCGGGGATCTCGAAAACTTTGTTGCCCGGCGAGGTCTCGTAGAAGCGTACGACTTCGGGCTGTTTGCGGGCGAGCAGGTTGCCGGTGTCGGCGTAGCCGTTCCGGTTCTTGTCGCAGGTGATGCGGATCATGTACTTGCCGGCCTGCAGATAGGGGAAGATCAGCGTCTTCGGCTTGTCGACACGGTAGGTCCGCAGGACCCGCGAGCCTTTCTCGTCGGTCAGTTCCACAATGTAGTTGTCTTCTACGCCGGTGAGCACGAGTTCCAGCTGGCTCAGGTTCTCGGCCTGCGGCACCTTGAACTTGGCGGAAGTCTTTTCGTTGGGGAGCTTGTACAGGTTGATGAAGCTGCCCTGCGGAATCGACAGTTCGTATTCATAGCCCCGGATGAGGGCCTCTTTGGGCGTAATGATATATTGGCGGATGTCGCTCGAATCCTGCTCGAAGCGGAAGCCCTTCTGGGATTGCTGTCCTTTCGGATTGGTTTCCGTCAGGACGATGGAGTCGCGGTGGACCCGAAGGAGGGGCAGGGGGCTGGTCAGGCGGACACCCAGTTGCTCCACCGTCTCGTCGCTGGCCGAGACCTGCAGCTTGAAGACGGTGTCGGGCGCCTGTTTGGCCTTGTCTTTCTGTGCCTTGCTATCTTCCTCGGTTTTCTTGACGGCGAGCGCCAGGCTCGTGTCGACCGGGGCGAGCTGTCCGGTGGAGTCGGTCTTCAGGTAGTTGAGGCGGATCAGCAGGCTGTCGTCGAGCTTGTAATCGGTGTTGATCCAGAAGTCCAGGCTGTCGCGCGAAGCGTTGTACTGCAGGATCACCGAGGAGTCGGGGATGCCGACGAACGAGAGGCTGTTGATCTTGACGTCGGCGGCGCTGAACTTCAGGTAGCCCTGGCGCTCGGTGCTCCGGCCGATGTTCTGGAGATACTGCACGTTCTGCAACTCCTTGAAAGTGACCAGGGTGACCATCGATTCCCGGGCCTGGCAATGCAGGGTGTCCTTCATGTCGAAGGAGTGGAGTTCGGGGACGGAGTCGTTCACCACCCGCGTGGGATGGTACAGGGAATCCAGGAAGCCGATCTCGTCTTCGTCTGGGTTGTATTTGTAGTCAAAGTCCTTGTCCGAGTAGACGAAGAGCTGGTAGACCGTGTCGCGCAGGTTGCGCAGTACGAAATAGCCCCAGTCATCGGTCTTGGTGGCGGCATCGGGCCGGGCTTTGAAGCAGGCCGAGTCGGACTGGTCAATGTAGGCGGCCACCAGGGCGCCCTTGACCGGTTGCAGGGTCTGGCTGTGGATGATGGTGCCGGTGAAATAGAGCGAGTCGAGGGTCTCGCCGGTGGAGAAGGCATACACCAGCCGTGGGGCGGGGTTGCCTTCATTGTTGTCGACCAGGGCGTTGCCGAAGTCGATGGTATAGGTCTGGTCTGCGCGCAGGGTGTCCTGCAGCGTGACCACGATGTTCTTGCCCTTGACCTTGGCCTGCGGCCTTCTCTTGGTGGGCGGCGACAGCAGGATGTCAGACGCCGTCTTGACGATGGTGTATTCGTTGTATTGCAGCGAGATCTTCCCGCCGACCGTGGGGAAATTCGTGGTTCCGGTAGGTGGCGTGAGCTTGATCAGCACGGGCGGGATGGTATCCTTCGGCCCGCCGCTCGGCGCCGTAGTGGTGTTGGCGCAGGAGTGGCTCGACAGGCAGGCCCCCACGAAGAGGAGCAGCAGGATGACCGTTATGGCGATTCTTCTCATGATCATTTGATTTCAACACGTTTGACCCGCTCGATGCCCTTGACTTTCGACAGTTCGCGGATCAGTTTGTCCAGGTCGTCCGTATTGTGAACGTACAGGTCGATGAAGCCTTCGAAGATCTCGTCGTGCGCCTCGATGTGGAGCTTGCGCATGTTGACGCCCAGCACCAGCGAGATCACGCGGGCGAGGTCGCTCAGCACGCCGACCCGGTCGATTCCCTCCAGCGAAATTCTTGCCAGATACGACATCATGAAGTGTTTGCTCCACTTCGCCGAGACGATGCGGTGTCCTTCCTTCGAGGCCAGGTTGGTGGCCACGGGGCAGCTCTTCTTGTGGATGGTGACCGTGCCGTCGTCTTCGATGAAGGCCACCACGCTGTCGCCCGGGATGGGGGAGCAGCACTGCGCGATGTTGAAGGAGATGGTGCCCTGGTCGATGTCTTCCTGCAGCAGGAACTCGCTCTTCTTGTTGATGCTGCTGTTGCGGATCGGGCTGAGGAGCTTCACGCCCCACATCTGCACGCTGCGCCGCTCGGCGTTGGTCTTGAGCGCCTTGTCGAGGTCGCTCAGGTCGATCACGCCGATGCCGATCTTGTTGTAGAGCTCGTCCTTGCCGCCCGTAGTCTTGTAGTAGTCCACCAACTTCTTGATGACACGGCTGCGCTCGGTGATGTTGCGCTCCTCGAGCTTGCGGTCGAGGATCTCCATGCCTTCCTTGATGTTGTTTTTCTTGTCGGACTTGAGGTAGTCCATGACCTGGCTTTTTGCTCGGCTGGTGGTCAGGAAATCGAGCCACTCCCGCTTGGGCCGGGCGCTCTCCGAGCTGATGATCTCCACCTGGTCGCCGTTGGTCAGGACCTGGGAGAGGGGCACGAGCCGCTGGTTGACCTTGGCGGCGATGGCGTGGTTGCCCACTTCGGAGTGTATGCTGTAGGCGAAGTCGAGGGCCGTGGCGCCCTTGGCCAGGCTCTTCGATTCGCCTTTCGGCGTGAAGACATAGATGGTCGTGGTAACCAGTTCCTGATGGAATTCATCGAGGAACTGCATGGCGTCGATGTTGGGGTTCTCCAGGATCTCGCCCACCTGCTCGATCCAGCGGTCGATCTCGGTGTCGCCGCGGCCGCCGAGGCCGGCGTCCTTGTAGATCCAGTGGGCGGCGATGCCGCGCTCGGCGATGGAGTTCATGCGCTGTGAGCGGATCTGCACCTCCACCCAGGTGCCGGCGTTGCTCATCACGGTCAGGTGGAGCGCCTCGTAGCCGTTGGCCTTCGGATTGTCCACCCAGTCGCGGGTGCGGTCGGGCTTGTAGGAATACAGGCCCGTGATCATCGAGAAGATGTACCAGCACTGCTCGCGCTCGGTGAAGTCGCCTTTCGGCTCGAAGATGATGCGCACGGCGTAGATGTCGAAGATCTGCTCGAACGGGATGTTCTTGGAGGTCATCTTCTTCCAGATGGAGTAGGGCGTCTTGAGCCGCTTGAGGATGGTATACTGGTAGCCCGCCTTGTCCAGCTCCTGCCGGATGGGGGCGATGAAATCGTCGATGGCGGCGCCGCGCTCCGACATGATGCGGTCGAGCTGCTGCACGATGGAGGCGTAGGCGGCGGGTTCACGGTACTTGAGCCAGATGTTCTCCATCTCCGACTTGATGCTGTAGAGGCCCAGGCGGTGTGCGAGCGGGATGAAGAGGAACATGGTCTCGCTGAGGATCTTGTCGCGCTTGTACTCCGGCATGAACTGGATGGTGCGCACGTTGTGGAGCCGGTCGGCGAGCTTGATGAGCACGATGCGTACGTCGTCGTTGAGCGTCACCAGGATGCGGCGGAAGTTTTCGGCCTGCAGGCTCACGCGGTTGGGCTGCCACTTGTTCTTGTTGTCGTTGTCGAGCGCCGTCTTGATCTTGGTCAGGCCGTCGACGAGCGAGGCGATCTTGGCGCCGAAGAGCCGTTCGATGTCCTCGACCGTGAACTCGGTGTCCTCCACCACGTCGTGCAGCAGGGCCGCGCAGATAGACTTGCAGCCAAGTCCGATCTCGTCGACCACGATCTTGGCCACGGCGATCGGATGCAGAATGTACGGCTCGCCGCTGCGCCGACGGACGCCCTTGTGCGCCTCATTGGCAAATTCGAAAGCCTTGAGCACCAGCTTGTACTGCTCCTCGTCGGCGCAGCGCTTCCTGGCGGAATTCTTGAGCCCTTCGAATTCTTTCTCAATCAGTTTGTTATCCTCTTCTGTAAACATATCGTGCCACTATTCTTTCATGATGACCGCCTGCTCCGGCGTGAGGTCGGACAGGCCGCGTTCCTTGGCTTCGCGGTAGTCCACGAGGGTGTAGCCCCGGGAAAGCTCCGCGCCGAACAGGATGGTCTGCCAGCACAGGTTCAGCCAGACCATGAACAAGGGGATGAAGGCCAAAGCCCCGTAGACGGCGCCCAGGCGGATCACCATCACCTGCGTCCCCATGTAGAACAATTGGATGGCCACGAACACCACACCCACGATCAGGGCGGCTTTCAGGGCCGATCCGTACCGCACCTTGGCGTGCGGGATGAATTTGTACATCACCGACAGGGCCAGCACCACGACGCCGTAGAACGCCAGCCAGAACATGTTGGTGGTAATGAAGTCGAAAGCGCCCAGCCGGCCTTGCAGCAGGCCGATGAAGCGCGCGTACCAGGCCCAGCCCGAGAAGAGCAGGATCAGTACGAAGGGCGTGACGAACATGATGGCGAGGTATGCCGCCACACGCCGCCAGAGCTTGCGCGGTACCCGGACCCGCCAGATGCGGTTGAAGGCAATCTCGATGTTGATCATCAGCCATACAACGGTCCAGACAAAGCTCAGGAAGGAGATCCAGCCGAAGGCGCCGTTCTCGGTGGCCTTGATCATGTTCTTGGCGTAGTCGATGATCACCTGCACCAGCTGGGTGCTGGTGGGGAACGAAGCGGTCAGGGTGTCGTAGAGATACTGGTCGAAGCCGAAGCCGTTGGAGATGAACAGGATCACCGCGATCATGGGCACGAAGGCCAGGGTGGTGAACCAACTCAGGGCGATGGCCTCGCGGCCCACGCGCTGGCGCCCGAAGTCCCGGGCCGTGAAGATGATGGCTTGCAGGCTCTTGACCGCTTGCTTGCGCGCCGCACTCAGCTCGCTGAAATCGAGCGCCCAGAGATCCTTCGTCAGGAACTTGACGAGGATGTGGATGAGGTCTCGTATGCGGGCGAAGAATAGGCGCATGGCTTTATTCGGCGATCAGATGTCGGAATTCTTCTTCGGAAATGACGGGAATGCCCAGCTTTTCCGCTTTTTTCAGTTTTTCAGGGCCCGCCTTCTCGCCAGCCAGCAGCCAGGCGGTCTTGCCGCTTACGGAACCGGCGTTCTTGCCGCCGTGGGCTTCGATCAGGGCTTTCATGGCTTCGCGGGAGATGGAGAAGTTGCCCGAGATCACGATGGTCTTGCCTTCCAGCTTGTCGGAGAGCCGGCTTTCGGCGGTGTCGCTGACGGCCAGTTGCAGGCCGGCCTCGCGGAGCCGTTCCACGCAGTCGCGGGCGGCATCGGATGCCGACCAGGCCAGGATGGCGTCGGCCACCGTGTCGCCGATGTCCTCGATCTGGACCAGGTCGTCGCGGCTGGCGGCCATCAGGGCGTCGATCGAGCCGAAGTGGCGGGCCAGAGTCTTGGCGGTCTGCTCGCCGACGTGGCGGATGCCCAGGGCGTAGAGCACGCGCTCGAAGGGCACCTGCTTGCTGGCTTCCAGGCTCGCGAGGAAGTTGTCGGCAGATTTCTCCTGCCAGCCCTCCAGCGCGATGAGCTGTTCGCGGGTGAGCGCATAGAGATCGGGGAGGGTATGGATGTAGCCGCGGTCCCAGAGCTGTTCGACCGTCGCGTCGCCGGCCAGGATGTCCATGGCCTTGCGGCCTGCGAAGTGGATGAAGCGGCCCTTGATCTGCACCGGGCAGGATTCCCGGTTCGGGCAGTAGTGCCGCGCCTCGTCGGCATCGCGCACCAGCGGAGTGCCGCAGTCGGGGCAGTGTGTGGGGAACTGGGGCCGCAATGCATCGGCGGGGCGTTTCGACAGCTCCACGCCCGTAATCTTGGGGATGATCTCGCCGCCCTTCTCCACGTAGACGTAGTCGCCGATGTGGATGTCGAGCAGGTCCATCTGGTCTTTGTTGTGGAGCGAGGCGCGCTTGACCACGGTGCCCGAGAGTTGCACGGGCTCCAGGTTGGCTACGGGCGTGACGGCGCCGGTGCGGCCCACCTGGTAGTCGACGCTCAGCAGGGGCGTGAGCGCCTGCTCCGGCTTGAATTTCCAGGCGGTGGCCCAGCGGGGTGACTTGGCGGTGAAGCCGAGCTGCCGCTGCAGGTCGAGTTCGTCGACCTTGATCACGATGCCGTCGGTGGCGAAAGGAAGGGTCTTGCGGCGGGTGTCCCACGCATCGATATAGGCGAGCGCCGCGTCGATATCGTCCACGCGGCGGCTGTATTCAGAAATGGGAAGCCCCCAGCCTTGGGCGGCGTGGAGGGCTTCGGTATGGGTCTTGAACGGCAGGTTTTCACCCAGCAGGTGGTAGAGTACGCAGTCCAGGCCGCGGGTGCGCATTTCCTCCGGATTCTGGAGCTTCAGGCTGCCCGAAGCAGCGTTGCGGGGGTTGGCGAAGGGATCGAGCTCGGCGTCGAGGCGTTCGGCGTTGAGGCGTTCGAAGGCAGCGAAGGGCATGTAGATCTCGCCGCGGATCTCGAATTCCTGCGGGATGTTTTCGCCGTGGAGCTGCTGCGGGATGGCGGGGATGTGGACCACGTTGCGGGTCACGTCGTCGCCTTTGGTGCCGTCGCCGCGGGTCAGGGCGCGGAGCAGCCGGCCGTCGCGGTAGGTGAGGCAGATGGCCGTGCCGTCGAATTTCAGCTCGCAGGAGAAGTGGTAGGGCGTGCTGACAGCCTTGCGGATGCGCTCATCGAAGTCGAGGAGTTCCTCGCGCGCGTACGTGTTACCCAGCGAAAGCATGGGCCAGCGGTGGGGCACCTGCACGAAGTCGGAGCCTGCCGCACCGGACGTCAGGTCGCTGCCCACGTGGCGGGTGGGGCTGTCTTCCGTGGCGAACTCGGGATACAGTTTCTCCAGGCCCTGAAGCTCGCCCATGAGCAAGTCGAACTCGAAGTCCGTGATGGTGGGGGCGTTCAGCACATAGTAGTTGTAGTTGTGCCGTTCGAGCTCCCGCTTCAGGAATTCGATGCGTTCTTTCGCCGCTGTTTTACTGATCTTGGCCATACCCAATAATAAACTACAAAAATAGCGATTATTTGGTAAAAAGTAATAACTTTGCAGGGTCATTTCGGATGAGAAAAACCAAACATATTATGAAGGAATCTATTGTTATTTTGGCAGGCGGTGGCCCGGCCCCGGGCATCAACACCGTCGAAGGAACGATCGCCAAGGCTTTCATGGCGGAAGGTTATCGCGTTATCGGTCTTCACGGAGGTTATTCCGGACTCTTCTCGGCTTCTCCCAGTTTCATCGAATTCAATTTCGCGCTGGCTGATTCGATTTTCAACCGCGGTGGCTCTTTCCTGCAGATGAGCCGTTACAAACCGACCCAGGAGGACTTCGACCGCTACTTCAACCTGAAGTTCTTCCAGCAGAACAATGTCCGTCTGCTGGTGACCATCGGCGGCGATGACACCGCTTCGACGGCCAACCGCATCGGCAAATTCCTGCGTGAGAAGAAATATCCCATCCAGAATATCCACGTGCCCAAGACCATCGACAACGACCTTCCGCTGCCGATGAACACCCCGACCTTCGGCTTCAACTCCGCCAAGGCGGAGGGTACCCGTATCGCCACGACGGTGTATGAGGATGCCCGCACGTCCGGCAACTGGTTCATCGTCTCCGCGATGGGCCGCAGCGCTGGCCACCTGGCCCTGGGTATCGGTGCTTCCTGCCACTATCCGATGATCATCATCCCCGAGATGTTCAACAAGACCGAGATCACGGTCGACAAGATCCTCCGTCTTTCGGTGAGCGCCATCATCAAGCGCAAGCTGCGCGGCATCGAATACGGTGGCATCATCGTGTCGGAAGGTGTGTTCCACATGCTCAGCGACGAGCAGCTGGAAGCCACGGGCATCAAGTTCACTTATGACGACCACGGCCATCCGGAGCTCGGCAAGATCTCCAAGGCTCAGCTGTTCAACGATATGCTCGAGATCAAGCTCAAGGAGCTCGGCATGAAGATCAAGACCCGTCCGGTGGAGATCGGCTACGATATCCGCTGCCAGCAGCCGATTGCCTACGACCTCTTCTACTGCTCGCAGCTCGGCGCCGGTGTGTATGAGCTCTTCGCCAAGGGCGAAACCGGCTGCATGGTGTTCGTCGACCAGGAAGGCACCATCCGTCCGCTGTATCTCGAAGATCTCCAGGATCCCGAGACGGGCAAGATTCCGCCGCGCCTCGTGGACATCGACGGCGATCAGGCCCAGATGGTGTTCAAGCACCTGCTCAACTACATCACGCCGCGTGACTACGGCAATGCGAAGCAGTATGTCCCCAACCCTGAGGACTACGACTTCTACAAGATTCTCAATTGGTAGTTTGTGGCCGTCATTCACTCCCGAGGGTCGTGGCTCTCGCCTACGGCTCGGGTCCGGGCTTGACCCGGAATCTCTGCATGATTATCTATCAACTTCTCTTAAGAGCCTTCGGGAACCGTACCTGCGTTCCCGGTGGCTCTTATGCGAAGAACGGGGCCGGGAAGTTCAACGACATTGACGACGAAGAGCTTTCCCGCCTCAAACGCCTTTCGGTCGACGCCGTCTGGTACACCGGCGTCATCTCCCACGCCACCCGCACCCATTTCCGCTCCATCCCCGACAACGACCCTTCGCTCGTCAAGGGTGAAGCCGGCTCGCCCTATGCCATCCGCAACTGGTTTGACGTAGACCCGGCCCTGGCCGTCAACGTCGACAACCGCATGGCTGAGTTTGAGGCGATGGTGCGCCGTACCCACGCCGCCGGCATGAAGGTCATCATCGACTTCGTGCCCAACCACGTGTACCGCGAATACCGCAGCTATTTCACGCCCGAGAACTTTTTCCCGCTCGACGGTCCGCTTCATCTGCCCGCGTCGCTCAAGAGCCACTACGAGGAGAATCCGGCCCTGGCCACCGGAAACGACGTGTTCCACGCCTGGCCCTCCGAGACGGATTGGTACGACACCATCAAGCTCAACTACGGGAGCCGCAGCACCTGGGCCAAGATGCTGGCTATCCTGCAGTTCTGGGTGGGGAAGGGGGTCGACGGTTTCCGCTGCGACATGGTGGAGCTCGTGCCGGCCGACTTTTTCGCCTGGGCCTTCCACTTGCTGCGCTGTGCCCGGCCCGACCTGACCTTCATCGCCGAGGTCTACAACAAAGACAATTACCGGAAATATGCGTCGGCGGGCTTCGACCTGCTCTACGACAAGTCGGGTTTCTACGACACGCTGCGCGGCATTGTCCGCGGTGAGCGTCCGGCCTCCGACCTGACGCGGGAGTGGCAGTTCCTCAATGAGTTGCAGCCGCGCATGCTCAATTTCCTGGAGAATCACGATGAGCAGCGGCTCGCTTCTGATTTCTTCGCCGGCAGTGCCAAGGCCGGCCTGGCCGCCTTCGCGGTCTCCCTGCTTTTCAACACGGCTTCCTTCATGCTGTATTTCGGGCAGGAATACGGGGAGCGGGGCATGGAATCCGAGGGTTTCAGCGGCGTCGACGGCCGCACCTCGATCTTCGACTACTGCAGCGTTCCGTCGGTCTGCCGGGCCCTGTCGGGCCACCTGACTGTCGAGGAAGGCGTGGTCTACAAGGAATACTGCCGTCTGCTGCGCATCGCCAGTGCCGATGCCATCTTCTCCAAGGGCAAAACCTTCGACCTGATGTACGTCAATCCGAGCTCCGACCATTTCGACGCCGTCCGCCAGTTCGCCTGGATGCGCGGTTATGCCGGCAGCGCCATGGCCATCGTGGCCAACTTCGCCGACCACCCGGTCGACGTCGACGTCGTCATCCCGAAAGAAGCCTTCGACTATTTCGGCATGCCCCATATGGAAGGCCGTACGGTCTCTTTCCACGTCGGCGCCCACGACTACACCCGCATCGACGTCTCCCGCTAGTCCGTATTATTTCACTTTTTTATCCAAAGCGGACATCAATTCGATGTCGTCTGCCGTGAGCGGATGATAGGTAGAGCTTTGTTGCTGGGGGTTCTCATAATTGCCCAGCGTGAGGAGATTATCCTTGACGTTCCAGGTCCACAAAGAAATCTTGGAATAATCATCCGCCGCATGGACCTCCAGCACCTTGTCGTTATCGGAAGCATCATAGTCGTAGTAAACCCGGGTGCTTTGGGTACGGGTGCAATCGTCCCCATAAAGGGAGTAACGCCTGGTATGGAGGCGTCCTTCCTCCGTGAATTCCACCATCACAAAGGTATGGAGTCCATTGACCTCACTGCTGCCGAACCATCTTCCGACATAATCGTCACCCCACAAGGAAGCGTCGTAGGATTTCAACTGCTTCAATTCGTTCGCTGTAGGACGATAAAACTCATACACCGAGGGCACTGAACCATCCGCATTATCCGAGATGGCAAGCAGGACGAGGCCGCCATCTTTGAATTCGTAAGAGGCCATTTCCGAGCGGTTTCCGTCATCCCAGGTGAGGATGTGTGTTGCATCATCAACGGCATAGATGCTATGCCGACGGAGGCGTTCACTGTAATTTTCAGGTTCATCCGGATAGATATCGTATTTGGTGTTCGTGCAAATGCCATCCGCGCTGAATTCCAGTAAAAGATGGACGAAATGATGCTCACCAGGCTGACTGAAATCCACGGTTGTAAGCCATTTCCCGTTCAGTTTTCCCTTATCTCCTGCGTGAAAGTCGATGCAAGAAAACAGGGTTGTCATGGCAAGACAGCAGACGGACAGGGCAGTCAAAAATCTGAATACGCTCTTTTTCATCGGTTCTCATTTTATCATCTCAACAAATATGTGCATTTTTTTCAGAAAAACACGAGATTGTTCTATCTTTGTAAGAATTAGAATGAATACCATGAAGCGCACCCTTATCATCACCGGCGGAGCCGGGTTCATCGGCAGCCACGTCGTGCGGCTGTTTGTGAACAAATATCCGGAATACAAGATCATCAACCTCGACAAACTCACCTATGCGGGCAACCTGGCCAATCTCAAGGACATTGAGGACAAGCCCAACTACCGCTTCGTGAAGATGGACATCTGCGACTTCGAAGGGGTGCTGAAGCTGATGCAGGATGAGCAAGTGGACGGTGTTATCCACCTGGCAGCCGAAAGCCATGTGGACCGCTCGATCAAGGATCCTTTCACCTTCGCCAAGACCAACGTAATGGGCACCCTGACCCTCCTGCAGGCCGCGAAACTATGCTGGGAGCCGTATGGGTACCGGCTGCCCGTTTCCGAAGAAGCCCCTTCACGGAGTTTTTGCGGGAAGGCCGGTGCGGATCGCCGTAGCGGATGTGAAGGGGCATCTTCGGAAACGAAGTGCCGCTTCTATCATATTTCCACGGACGAGGTATATGGTGCGCTGGAGATTACCGATCCGGCCGGTGTGGAGCCGCCGTTCACGACGAAAGCCTCCTCGGGCAAACACCACCTGGCCTACGGCACCGCCTTCTTCACGGAGGACCTCAAGTACCAACCCCACAGCCCGTACAGCGCCGCCAAGGCCTCAAGCGACCACTTCGTGCGCGCCTACCACGACACCTACGGCCTGCCCGTCGTGGTAACCAACTGCTCGAACAACTACGGCCCGTACCAGTTCCCCGAGAAACTGATCCCGCTGTTCATCAATAACATCCGCCATGGCAAACCCCTGCCTGTCTACGGCAAGGGCGAGAACGTTCGCGACTGGCTCTACGTCGAAGACCACGCCCGCGCCATCGACCTGATCTTCCATGAAGGCAAAGATGCCGAGACCTACAACATCGGCGGCTTCAACGAATGGAAGAACATCGACCTGATCAAGGTCCTCATCAAGACCGTCGACCGCCTGCTCGGCAACCCTGAAGGTGCGAGCGACCACCTGATCACCTACGTCACCGACCGCGCCGGCCACGACCTGCGCTACGCCATCGACTCAACGAAGCTCCAGAAAGAACTCGGCTGGGAGCCTTCCCTCCAGTTCGAGGAAGGCATCGAAAAGACCGTCCGATGGTATCTCGACAACCAGGCCTGGATGGACAACGTCACGAGCGGCGACTACCAGAAGTACTACGACGACATGTACAAGAACCGGTGATTTCCAAAAACGATATCAAGGAAATCAAGGCGCTGGGACAGAAGAAGTTCCGCGATGAGCGGGGCTTGTTTGTCGTCGAAGGCGAAAAGCTCGTGGCCGAAGCACTGAACTCCGGTTTTGAGGTCGTCGCCCACTACCGCGTCGAAGATATCGGCGAAGACGCCATGGCCCGTATCAGCCAGTTGACCCACCCGTCACCAGCCCTCGCCATCGTCCGGCAGCCCGCCCCTGTTACTCCCGCTATCCAGCCCGACGAACTCGTCCTGGCCCTCGACGGCATCCGCGATCCCGGCAATCTGGGGACCATCCTCCGCATCGCCGACTGGTTCGGCATCCACCAGATCCTCGCCTCCGAAGATACCGTTGAAGTCTACAACCCGAAGGTTGTCCAGGCTACGATGGGCGCGATTTTTCGTGTGAAGGTTTCGTATGTGAAACTTGCTGAATATCTCAGATGCCCGGTCAAGACGGATGTCTATGGAACCTTTCTGGATGGGGATGACATCTATCAGTCTCCGCTGACAAAGGGCGGCATTATCGTCATGGGTTCCGAAGCCAACGGCATTTCGCCCGAAGTGGCCCGGTCCGTCACCCGCCGCCTCTATATCCCGCCCTTCCCGGCCGGCGCACATACCAGCGAATCTCTTAACGTCGCTGTCGCCACCGCGATCACCGTCTCCGAATTCCGCCGTCGATAATTCAGGACGCGGATCTATCAAAAATGCGGGTCGTGCTTCGGGATGAGTGATACTGCTTATTTCTGAATGGGCGAGAGCCGGTAAACGACCACGTCGTGGGAACCGACAACGGCCGAGGCGGGGTTCTGGACCATCTGCTTGCGCAGCTTGCCTTTTCCCTTCACCAGTGTGGTGAACGGCTTGGCGGAAGCGTTCCAGAGGTCCTTGACGCGGTAATTGACCGTGGCGAAATCCGTGCGACGGCCGCTCAGCGCGTCGTCGACTTCGAGTGCGGCCCAGTCGATCGCGACCGTGGCCGGCGCTTCACCGACATTCAGGATGCAGAACGCCCAGTCACCGCCGGCAAGGGGTTTGAACCAGTACTGGATATCCCCGTCGGTCTTTAGGCGCAGCCCCTGGATGCCGAGCGGATCCTGGTCGATGGCAATAACCTCTTTGTTGGTGATGGTGGCGAGGGTTTCGGGCGTCATGTTTGTGATGTCGTTGCCGAGGATGAGCGGTGCGGCCATCATGCACCAGAGCGTGAAGTGCGCACGGTCTTCCGCCACGCTCATGCCATTGCCCACTTCCAGCATGTCGGGGTCGTTCCAATGGCCGGGGCCGGCATACTGCCGCAACGGCTCGTTCATGTCCACGATGGGCATCACGCCGAGCGGGGTCCACGTAGGCTTGCCGTCGGCATCGTAGCGCTGCGGGATGGCCAGGAAGCCCACCCCGATGTCGCCGGTGGTCCGCCAGGAATGACCGACTTCCGCCGCCCATTCCCAGGGCTTGCTGGTGCCCCATTCGCACATGCTGAAGAAAATCGGGCGGCCCGCCCAGCGGAGGGCATCCCGCATCAGCGCATAAGCGCCCTTCGGATTGATATTCTTGGTGTAGCACCAGTCATATTTCAGGTAATCGACACCCCACTGGGCATAGGTAAAGGCATCCTGGTACTCGTGCCCGAGGCTGCCGGTGTAGCAAGCGCAGGTGTTGGTGCCCGCGTCGCTGTAGATACCCAGCTTGAGGCCCCGCGCATGGAGATAATCCGCCAGCGCCTTCATTCCGGACGGAAACTTGGCGGGATCTTCGTGCACAAAGCCCGCCGCATCGCGCTCCCCGTGCCAGCCATCGTCCAGATTGAGATAAACGTAGCCTGCATCAACCAGGCCCAGAGATACCATCTGGTCGGCAATGTCCTTGATCAGGGTTTCATTGATGTCACATTGGAACTTGTTCCAGGAGCTCCAGCCCATCTGCGGCGTGTCGGCCAGCCCCTCCCATTTCGGCAGGTTGCCATCGGGTTTCCGTTCCTGTGCGCCCGCAGCGATGAAAGTCAGCAGGGCAATGCCCATCAGCAGTAGTGTCTTTTTCATAGGATTGATCGTTTAATTTTCAAATATAGCGAAAAAAGAAATCATTTCCTACCACATGTGCGCCAGGGATGATAAAGGGCGCGCCTGCGTTATATTTTTTTGTATCTTTGCATAATATGTCGAAAAAGGCGCTGATAGTTGGGCTTTTGGCGCTGCTGGTGATGGCGGCGGGGTGCTCCACGACGAAGATGCTCGCGGAGGATGAACTGCGCCTGGCGGAGAACAAGGTTGTCATCACCAACGGGCCTACCTACAACCCTTCGAACCTCACGCCCTACATCAAGCAGAAATCCAATCACTACGTCTTCGGCAAGTGGCATCCCGGCCTGTATATCTACAACTGGCAAAACGGCAAGGGAAAAGGATGGGACCGCTTCTGCCAGAAGATCGGCCAGGCTCCCGTGGTCTATGAAGAAGGCATGGTCGGCCAGTCCATCAAGAGCATGGTCGACCACCTGACCTATCAGGGCTATTACAATTCCACGATCGAGGCCCATCCCCAGGTGAAAAATGGCACCGTCCGGGTCGAATATGACGTGACATTGGGAAAACAGTTTCCCATCCGGGACATCGAATATGTGGTGAAAGATACCACCCTGGCCGGCCTGATGGCTGCCGACTCCAGCAATTTCACCGTCCAGCCCGGTGACTACCTCTCCGAGGAGAATCTCGAGAAAGAAAGTGAACGTCTCTCCAGCCTCTTCCGCAACAACGGCTACTGGGGATTCTCGAAGAACTACTTTTTCTTCTATGCCGACACCTCCACGCGTCGCGACGAGGCCGACCTGATCGTCAAACTCGAGAACTATACCCGCAACGAAAGTGAGGAAGCCGCCCGGGAACACCGGCAGTATACTATCGGCAACGTGGCCATCATGCCCCAGCCGGGCATGCGCGTGCGTCAAAAATTCCTGCAGAACCTCAACCAGCTTAAGCCCGGGGAACTCTATAGCGAAGAGAAGATCAACCGCGAGTACGACCGCTACGCCAGCATCCCGCTCTTCAGCAGCGTCAATATGATGCTCCGCGAGTCTGACTACGATTCCACCGCCGTGGACTGCCGCATCCTTCTGCAGCAGGCCCGCCTCCAGGCGCTGAAACTTAACCTGGAAGGCTCCTTCAACTCCACCGGCCTGTTCGGCGTGACGCCCGCCCTTTCCTACAGCCACAAGAACATCTTCGGCGGGGGAGAGGTCTTCACACTGGGCTTCCGCGGCAACTTCCAGTTCATGTTCCGCGACCCGACCCGCGCCATCGAACTATCGGTCAACTCGGGCCTGAAAATCCCCTGGTACCCCGATTTCATCTTGCGCATGCCTTTCGTCAACCAGCCGCAGATGGACATCAATCTGACGTACAGCTTCCAGAACCGTCCCGAATATACCCGCAACATCGCGACCGGCCTGTACGGCTTCAACTGGAACATCGCCAAGAAGTTTTACTACCAGTTCCATCCGATCCAGCTGAGCGTCGTCAACACCACGCGCCTCGACTCCACTTTCATGGCGCGCCTCGTCGACCCCTACCTGAAAAACTCCTTCCGCAGCCACTTCGACCTGGGCGGCACGGGAACCTTCTATTTTACCACGAACACCAAGGTCAACCCGAAGGTGACCTATTTCTACACCCGCTTCCAGTATGACGTGTCGGGCAACATGATGAGCCTGCTGGGCAAGACGGGCCTGTTCAAGAAAGGGGAGCGGGGAGAGGACCTGATCTTCGGCATCCCGTATTCCCAGTATGTCCGGGCCGAGATGCAGGCCGTGGGTACCTTCCGCATCGGTGACGTGGGCCAGTATGCCCTGGCGGTCCGTGCCTTGGCCGGGGCTGGCTACGCCTATGGCAATTCCGTGTCATTGCCTTTTGAGAAACTCTTCTACGCCGGTGGTGCCAGCAGCATGCGCGGCTGGCGGGCCCGCTCGGTCGGTCCGGGCATGGCGCCGCGCGACACGAGCTTCGCCATCGCCAACCAGTCGGGCGACATGCACCTGGAAGCCAACGTAGAGATGCGCTTCCCGTTGTTCTGGAAATTGGAAGGTGCGGTGTTTGCCGATATCGGCAACGTGTGGAACATCGGCGCGGACGACCTGGACGGTCAGTCACGCGATCCGCGGAGTCTTTTCTCGTTCAAGAACCTCTTCCGCAGCACGGCCATGGACGTGGGCTTGGGTGCGCGTGTCGATTTCGGGATGGTGCTCATCCGTTTCGACCTGGGTCTGAAGGTCTATGACCCGAGCAAGCAGGAATTCATGGGAATCAACGACTGGGTGCAAGGCAACTATGCCTTCCACTTCGGCATCGGCTATCCTTTCTAGTTCAACAAAAACGTGAAGGCGGTGACGGCGGCGGCTTCCTGCTGGAAGGCGCTCGGGTCTACGTGATAGCGATAGATGGGGCAGCGCAGTTGCCAGTCCAGATTCGGGAAGGTTCCCTGTACCAGCTGGTAGTTGCCCAGCGGCGCCATATAGCCCGGAACTACGTCGATCAAGGTTTTGGCGAAGGTGGGCGACTCGTCGAGCACGAAAGTGTGCAGCGGCTGATCGTCGCGCGTGGCCACTTCGATGTCAAATAACACCATGTCGCCCGATTCCCGGATGTCCTGGTTGACGAGCGTCAGGCCGTTCCGGCCCGTGGAATCGCTCGCGGGGGAGTAGAAGATGGCCCGCAGGGCGTTCTTATGCTGAATTTTGATCTTCTTATAGGCTTCCAGCACTTCCAGCAGCATGGCGCAGGCGTTGGGATCGTCGAGCGATGCGGAAATCATCGAGAGCTGGGTATTCTTCTTGTCCTTGCCCGGGAATTCGGCGACCAGCACCACCTGCCCGTCCTCTTCCAGCGTCCAGATATCCTTGGCGCCGAGTTCGCCTGCCAGCTGGAGGGTCAGGTAGTCGAGCAACTTTTCGTCCGTGTATTGCGGGAGTTTGGCGCTGTAGACCGCTTCCTTTCCGTTGAAGTGCTGGTCGATCTGGGCGATACGGGTTTCAGGCGTGATTTTTTTGCAGGCAGCCGCCGACAGGACGACGAGCGCCACAAGCAGGATTCTTTTCATATCTCTCAATTTCTTTTTCCAAAAATGAACGAGCCGATGCGTACAATAGTCGTGCCTTCCTCAACGGCGATGCGCCAGTCTCCGCTCATGCCCATGGAAACTTGGTCGCAGTCAGGGATGTCGGAGAGCTTTTGCGACAGGGCCTTGAGGGTGCGGAACTCGCGCCGGACCTCGTCGGTATCGTCAGTGAAAGTGGCCATGCCCATTACGCCGCGCAGGCGCACGTTGGGGTAATCAGCGATGTGCCGGGCCAGCGCTTCGGCTTCTTCGGGCAGGAGGCCCTGTTTCGTGGTCTCCCGCGCGATGTGCACTTCCAGCAGGATGTCGACCGTCCTGCCCAGTGCACGGGCCTGCTTATCGATCTCGGCGAGCAGATGCTCCGAATCCACCGACTGGATCAGCGCGACATGGGGGAGGATGAGCTTGACCTTGTTGGTCTGCAGGTGCCCGATGAAATGCCACTGGATGTCTGCGGGAAGTTGCTGGGCCTTGAGGGCGAGCTCCTGGGGGCGGTTCTCGCCAAAGGCGCGCTGGCCTGCCTCGTAGGCCTGCCGGATGTCCTCCACGGGCTTGAATTTGGAAACTGCCACCAACTCAACGGTTGATGGCAGTTCGTGTCTGATTTGCGCGATGGCAGCGACGATAGACATATTACTTCTTGTTCTGCTGACGCATCTGTTCCTGCTGGGCCTTGTACGCGGCGTCGAGGCGCTGCTGGAACTTCGATTTCTTGACCGGCTCCTTGGAGTTGGCCTTCTTCTTCAGGTTCTCGTAGATCTTGTCCTCGTCGACGAACCATTTGCGGATGGCCCAGTTCTGGCCGATGGTGATGAGGTTGGAGAGCAGGTAGTAGTAGCTCAGACCGGCCGAGAGGTTGTTGCAGATGAACACCATCATGATCGGCATCAGCCACACCTGCATGAATTCCATGCCGGGCATGGTCTGCGTGCTGGGCTGCTGCGACATCGTCATCTTCGAGTAGCCCCACATCGAGACGCCCATCAGCAGGGCGAAGAGGGAGACGTGGTCACCGTAGAGCGGAATCTTGAAGCCGAGGTCCAGGATCGAGTCGTAGGCGCTCAGGTCGTTGCACCAGAGGAAGCCCTGCTGGCGCAGCTCGATGGAAGCCGGGAAGAAGCGGAACATGGCCCACAGTATCGGGAACTGGAGCAGGATGGGGAGGCATCCGCCCCACATGTTCACGCCGGCGCGCTTGTACAGGTCCATGGTGGCCTGCTGCTTCTTCATGGCGTCTTCCTGGCGGGGATATTTCTCGTTGATCTTGTCGATCTCGGGCTTGAGCACCCGCATCTTCGCGGACGACATGTAGGACTTCCAGGTGAGCGGCGAGATCACGAGCTTGATCATGATGGTCAGGATCAGGATGATCAGGCCGTAGCTCGAGATGAAGCGGCTCAGCCAGTTGAAGGTCGGGATGATCACGAAGCGGCTGATGGTGCCGATGACCTTGCCGCCCAGCGGGATGATCTTCTCAAAGCCCTCGCCGTAGCTCTTCAGGGTGTAGAAGTGGTTCGGACCGAAGTAGAAGCTGAAGGGGAGGATGAAGTCGCTGCTGCGGTTTTCGAGCGAAACGCTCATTTCAGCGCCCGACTGCATCAGGGTGCCTTCCGGATCCTTGTCGGGATGGAAACGGTTGACCAGCTGTCCGGCGGGGAAACCGTTCTCTGCCACGAGGATGGCCGAGAAGAACTGCTGCTGGAAGCCGAACCAGCGGATGGAGGAGTTGAAATGCTCCTCTGCCATGTCGCGGCGCTTGCCCAGCGTCTTGACCTCATTGCTGGCCAGGTATTTATAGGCGACGCCCGAGTAGTTGCGTTCGTTCTGGTAGCCTTTCTCGAGCCGGGGCACGTCGAGCACCCACTTGAGGTTCATCTGGTTGGTGCGGCGGTCGAGGATCTGGTCCATGCCCACGAAGTGGAGCATGTAACCCAGCATGTAGCTGTCGGAGGCCAGGGAGTACACGGCGTCAATCCAGGCGTTCTCTCCGAACTGGAGGCGGAGAGTCAGGGTGCTGTCGGTGCTCTCCACGGAGCGGAAGTGCAGCTCGCTGGTGTTCACCCATTGGTTGGTGTTGAGCTCCAGGTCGAAAAGGCTCTTGTTGGGACGCACCAGGAAGAGGTCGCAACTGTCGTAGGTGTAGTAGTCCTTGATGAGCACCTCGTAGGGCTGGGCGCCCTTGGAGCTGATCCGGATGGCGACTTTGTCGTTTTCAAGGGTATAGTACGCGGTTTCAGCCTGGCTGGCCAGGTTGAGGTACTGGTCTCCGTAGTCATTGGCGTCAGCCAGGTTCCCGTCCCTCCAATCGGTGCTGTCGGCGGCTGAAGCCTCTTCGCCCTGTTCGATGGCGGCGACGGCGGTCAGGGTGTCGCGTACGAGCGTCTCCTGCTGGTATTTACTGGCCTGCTTGGTGTTGTACCAGCTGAACAACAGCAGGATGATGCCGATCAGGGCAAAGCCGATGATGCTGCTTCTTTTGTCGTTCATTGCGTGCTCGGATTATTCCTGCTCGTGCTGGCGGTCGAATTCCTTGATTTCTTCTTCGAGCTGGGCGAGTTCCTGCTTGGCGATGTCGATCTTCTTGTTGAGTTCCGCGAGCAGGGCATCGGCGTTCTTCGAGGCGGCGAAGAAGCCCATGTTGTTCTCCCAGGTGGCGATCTCCTGTTCCTTCTTCATGAACTTCTGGACGAGGCGGTCGCGTTCACTGCGAACGGTGCGCTCGGCCTTGCCGGCGAAGCGGCTGCCGGTCTCACGGAATTCACCGAATTTCTCGTTCACGGCCTTGCGGAAAGCTTCCTGGATGCGGGTCTTTTCCTTGAAGGGCACGAAGCCGATGGCGTTCCAGCGCTCCTGGAATTCGTGCAGGGCCTCGCGGGCTTCTTCCTTGCCCTCGACCTCGAAGGCGCGGATCTCGTCGATGAGGTCGCGCTTCTTCTGGAGGTTCACGGTCTGCTCGGAGTTCATGCTGCCGAAATGCTTGTCGCGGTTGTCGAAGAAGTCGTCGCAGGCGGCGCGGAAGCGTTTCCACACCTGCTCGGATTTCTTGCGGGACACGGGGCCGATCTCTTTCCACTTTTTCTGGAGCTCGATGAAGGCTTCGGAGGTCTTCTTCCAGTCTTCGCTGTCTTTCAGGGCCTCGGCCTGTTCGCAGAGATCCAGCTTCTGGGTCAGGTTGTCCTGCATCTGGTTCTTGAATTCAGAATAGAATTCACGCTTCTTGGCGAAGAAGTCGTCGCAGGCGGCGCGGAAGCGGTCGTATACTTTCTGGTTGTCCTTCTTGGAGGCGAAGCCGATCTTCTTCCATTCTTTCTGGATGTTCTCGATCTCTTTGGTCAGGGCGTTCCAGTCGGTGGAATCCTTGACTTCGGTCTGGGCGATGGCTTCGACTTTCTCGCAGAGGGCCGTCTTGGCTTCCAGATTCTCTTTCTGGTTGCCTTTCTGGCTCTCGAAGAAGGCCTGGTGTTTCTTGTTGATCACGGCGGTGGCGGCGCGGAAGCGCTCCCAGATCGACTCGCGGAATTCCTTGCTCACCGGACCCAGCTCTTTCCACTGCTCGTGGAGTTTCTGCAGGGTGCGGAAGGCGCCCACGACATCCTCTTCTTCGGCGAGGCCCTCGGCCTTCTCGCAGAGGTTTTCCTTCGCTTCGAGGTTCTTCTTGAAGTCGAGGTCGCGGAATTCCTTGTTGATCTTCACGTAGTCGTAGAATTTCTCCACGTAGTGCTGGTAGGTGTCGTACAGGTCTTTGACCTTGGCCTGCGGCACGGGGCCGATGGCGCGCCAGCGGTTCTGGATCTCGCGGAAGCGGGGGAAGGTCTGGTTGAGGTCTTCGCTGGCTTCGACGAGGGCCTTGAGGTCTTCAATCACGGCGAGCTTGGCCTGGTAGTTCTCTTCCTTGGCTTTTTCGAGCTCCTGGGTGTAGACAGCGCGTTTGGCCTTATACTGGGAGTAAAGATCCTTGAATCCGCGTTCAATCTCGGCAAAAGGATTGACGGAGACGGTTTCGGGCTCTTCGGCGGCTTCTTCGGCCGGTGCCTCGGCGGGCGCCTCTGCGGTGGCTTCGGCGGCAGGCTGTTCGAGGCCCGAAGCGATCTTCTCTTTGCGCAGGTTCTTGTAGAACGCGGCCTTGAGGGCTTCGGCATGCTTGTAGAGCTGCTGCATGTTCTCACCGTCGATCAGCCCTTTGAAGGTGTCGACGATCTCCTTGAGACCCTGGTTTGAGAAATCCGTCTTTTCGTTTTCCGTTTCGTTAGCGGTTTCATTTTCGGTGTCGGCAACCGGAGCGGCGGGCGTTTCGACTGCTTCTTCCTTAACTTCTACGGGCTGTTCCTCGATGGGAGCAACCGGGTTCAGATCTTCACTCATGACTTTACATGTTTTTAGTTGTAGCTTGCAAATATAGTCTTTTTTTATAAATATTCGTTATTTTTGCAGTACGTAAAACAAGCGTATGAGAATCGATATTCTGACCGTCGTTCCGGAACTGCTCGAGAGCCCGCTCGGGTACTCTATTGTCAAACGGGCCCGGGACAAGGGGCTCGTGGAAATCTACGTGCACAACATCCGGGAATACGGCAAGGGGCGCTGGCGCCAGGTCGACGACTACAGTTTCGGCGGCGACGCCGGCATGGTCATGATGATCGAGCCGGTCTACCGCCTGATGGAGAAGCTCAAGGCTGAGCGCGACTACGACGAGATCATCTTCACTTCACCGGACGGGGAACCGTTTACGCAGGCGGTGGCCAACGAGCTGTCCATCAAGCAGAACCTGATGATTCTCTGCGGGCACTACAAAGGGGTGGACCACCGCATCCGCGAGCATCTGGTGACGCGTGAAATCACGGTGGGGGATTATGTGTTGAGTGGCGGGGAACTGCCGGCCGCCATCATGACGGACGCTATCGTCCGGCTCCTGCCGGGCGCTCTCGGCGACGAAACTTCGGCGCTTTCCGACTCTTTCCAGGACAATCTTCTGGCTCCGCCCGTTTATACGCGTCCGGCCGAATTCAACGGCTGGAAAGTCCCCGACGTCCTTCTCTCCGGCGATCCGAAGAAGATCGCCGCCTGGCAGGACGAACAAGCGCTCGCGCGAACGCGAGCGCTTCGTCCCGAACTCCTTAAATAATAGTTGAGTGGCTTGCTTGGGCGCTCTGGGCATTGCTTCTCGGACCGACGAGCTCCGCTCGTCTCCCTCCCATGCTGCGCATGGGCCCTATCAGCCGCGGGTGGCTAGGGTCCTCGAAGCAATATCCCACCCGCGCCTGGCGCAAGCCGTCATGCCCGGCTTGACCGGGCATCTCATTTTTTGATGGTGATCCGTCCGGCTGACTTCGCGTATTGGGACGCGGGGATGACGCCGTGGAGCTTGTCGACGATGTATTTCTCGAGAATCTCGACGTCGATCGTGCCGACTTCCTTGCCGCGGTCTTCCAACATCTCGTAACCGTCCCCCGCATCGTTGAGGAGATAGGAGCTGCCGCCCACGGTGTACAAGCGCTTCGGGTCGATCGGCTCGTATGCGCCCGTCTTCGGGTTCAGCACTTTCACATCCTGTACGCGGCGCGGACCGCCGTCAAACTTGACGAAGGCCTTGTTCTCGTCGTAGACCACCGGACTTTCGACCGAAGGATCGAAGGCAAGGGTCAAGCCCGATACATGCAGGAAACCGCCGAAATCAGCGGGATAGGAAGCGACGCCGAATTCCAGTGCGTCGAGGATCTCCTGGCCGCTCAGCGTGGCGATGCTGCACTTGCTGCCGAACGGGAAGACATTGAAGATGTCGTCGTAGTGGATTTCCCCGGCGGACAAGTCCTTGCGGAGCGCGCCTCGGCGATGTCGGTGCCGAGTTCCTCCCGGAACGCATCGGCGCAGAAGTCGCCGAGCGCGGTCTCGCCGTTGCGGACGAGCCAGTCGCCATCGGCGTCCTTGGCCGGCAGCGTCACTTCGCTGCTTCCGATCTTTCGCGCACCCATAGCGGCATATACCTGCTTCAGGCTGTCGGTGACAAAGCGCACGCGCGCGTCTTCCTTCGTGTATTCTGCGGTCGGGATCATCTGCAGGGTGAGCTTGCCCTTTGGCGAGATGGTCAGCACGCCCATGTTGTCGAAATGCGCCCCTGTCTGCGTGTAGAGCACGGTCTTGCCGTCTTTGGCGGTGAGCTTGCGCTCCGGCACGAGGTTGTGGGAATGGCCGTCCAGGATCACGTCGATGCCGGAGGTCTGGCGGGCCAGTTCCTGCGAGTTGATGGGATCGATGTCCACATCGTCGCCCAGGTGCGTGATCGCCACCACGTAATCGGCGCCCTGGTTGCGGGCGTCGTTCACGTAGTTCTGAAACATATCATAATAGGTTTCAGCACAGAGCGAATAGATGTATTCGCCCGCTTCGTTCTGGAAGAAGGCCGGCGTGGACGAATTGAAGCTGTAGGGCGTGGCGGCGCCGATGAAGGCGACCTTCGTGCCGCCGTAGTCCACGATCTCCCAGGCCTTGTACATGCGCTTGCCCGCCGTCAGGTCGATGAGGTTGCAGCAGAGCACGGTGGCCGAGAGGTCACTGGTAAGCTCTTTCAGGCGCGGCATGGCGTAGTCGAACTCGTGGTTGCCGAGGGTGACATAGTCGTAGCCCGCGGCATTCATGATCGTGACGATCCAGCCGCCCTTCGACGCGGCGCCCAAGCTGCCGCCCTGCACGAAGTCGCCGGCCGAAATCAGCGTCACGTAGGGCGTCAGCGCCTGCTTCTCCGCCTTGAGCGCGGCGATCTTGGCATAGCCGTCCACGGAGCAGTGCACGTCGTTGTCGTAGACGATGACGATGTCGTCTGTCCGCCGGTCGGAGGAAGAGGCCGGTGTCGTCCGCCTACTACAAGCAATGGCCGCCAAGGCGACCATTGCAATCATCAAAAACCGTTTCACAAATATTATTTGTTGGCGGTGTAGGCGAGCATGTCGAGGAGCTTGTTGGAGTAGCCCCATTCGTTGTCGTACCAGGAGATCACCTTGACGAAGGTGTCGGTGAGGTAAACACCGGCGTTGGCGTCGAAGATGGAAGTGCGGGCGTCGCCGAGGAAATCGCTCGAAACGACAGCGTCTTCCGTGTAACCCAGGATGCCCTTGAGTTCACCTTCAGAAGCCTCTTTCATGGCTTTGCAGATGTCCTCCTTCGTGGCGGGTTTGGCGAGGTTGACGGTCAGGTCGACCACGGAAACGTCGAGGGTAGGGACGCGCATCGAGATGCCGGTGAGCTTGCCGTTGAGTTCCGGGATCACTTTGCCCACAGCCTTGGCGGCACCGGTAGACGAAGGGATGATGTTGCCGGAAGCGGCACGGCCACCACGCCAGTCTTTGGCGGACGGACCATCGACGGTCTTCTGGGTGGCGGTGGTCGAGTGGACCGTCGTCATCAGACCGTTGACCACACCGAACTTGTCGTTGAGCACCTTGGTGATCGGTGCGAGACAGTTGGTGGTGCAGGAGGCGTTGGAAATGATCGCTTCGCCTTTGTATTTGTCCTGGTTCACACCGAAAACGAACATCGGGGTGTCGTCCTTCGAAGGAGCACTCATGATGACCTTCTTGGCACCAGCCTTGATGTGGGCCTCAGCTTTCTCCTTGGTGAGGAACAGACCGGTCGACTCGACCACGTACTCTGCACCCACTTCGTTCCAGCGGAGGTTGGCAGGATCTTTCTCAGCGGTCACGCGGATGGAGTTGCCATTGACCACGAGGTTGCCGTCTTTCACTTCGACGGTACCGTCGAACTGGCCGTGCATGGTGTCGTACTTGAGCATGTAAGCCATGTACTCCACGTCGATGAGGTCATTGATGCCGACGACCACGATGTCGTCTCTCTTCTGGGCAGCTCTGAAAACCAAACGGCCGATACGTCCGAAACCGTTGATGCCTACTTTAATTTTTTTCATTGTGCTAGTATTGATTAAGTTGATACGAATTTCATTTTTTGGAGCGTGCAAATGTAGCAATATTTTTTGGTATTATTCTTATCTTTGTAGGTTGAATGTTAAAATTGAACATCGCGTGAACAATTCGAACAAGCAGAAAGAATTGCTGGTGACCAACGACGACGGCTTCCAGTCCAAAGGCATCCAGGCCCTGGCGCAGATGCTGCGCGAGTTCGGCAATGTGACGGTCGTGGCTCCCACGACCGCGCAATCCGGCAAATCGGCCTCCATCACGCTCGATCAGCCGCTGATGATCGAAAAGATCCGGACCGAACCCGCCACGAAGGCGCTGGGCTCCCTGCGCGTCTATACGCTGAGCGGCACGCCGGTGGACTGTGCGAAGATGGGCATCAACGGCTTCATCAACGAGGGCCACATGCCTGACATCCTGGTTTCGGGCATCAACCATGGATCGAACGCCTCCGCCGCGTCGATCTACAGCGGGACGCTGGGCGCTGCCATTGAGGGCACGCTTTACGACGTCCCGTCGGTGGGCCTTTCGATCTGCACCCACGACGAAAATCCCGACCTGAGCGCCGTGCTGCACTATTCCCGCCTCATCATCCGGCGGGTGCTGGAAGACGGCCTGCGGCGCACGGTCTACCTGAACGTCAATTTCCCTGCCATACCGCTTGAACAGATCCGCGGCATCCGCATGGCCCGCCAGGGCATGGGGCGCTGGATCAAGGAATTTGACCACCGCGTGACCCGGCGCGGCAAGCACTATTTCTGGATGGTGGGTGAGTTTGAAGACCAGGAGGCTGTCGGGGCACCCGACGCCGACCACCATCTCGTGGACTCGGGCTATATTTCCATCGTGCCGCACAGCATCGATACCACTGCCTACGATGAAGTGGAACGTCTCCACGACCTCTGGGACCTGGACAACAACATGGAGAATTCTTAAGGAAATAAATGAAATATTACATCATAGCCGGTGAAGCCTCAGGCGACCTGCACGCTGCGAATCTGATGCGCGCCCTCTACGCGCAGGATCCCGCGTGTGAGATCCGCTTCTGGGGTGGCGACGCCATGGCGGCGGTGGGGGGGACCCTGGTCCGCCACTACCGCGACACGGCTGTGATGGGCTTGGTGGAAGTGTTGAAGAAGGCACGTCCCATCCTGCAGCGCCTGTCGTTCTGCCAGCAGGACCTGCTGGCCTGGCAGCCCGACGTCGTGATCCTGGTCGATTATCCGGGCTTCAACCTGAAAATCGCCCGCTTCGCGCATCGGAAAGGCCTTCGGGTGGCTTGGTACATCGCGCCGAAAGTGTGGGCCCACAAGGCCTGGCGCGTGAAGGCCCTCCGCCGCGACGTCGACGTGCTCTACAGCATCTTCCCCTTTGAACTGGACTGGTTCCGGGCGCATGGCCTCGAACCGCGCTACTTCGGCAACCCGCTGGTCGAATACGTCGCTGCGACGCCGTTCCAGCCTCTGGGCGAGGGCTCTGTGGTGGCGTTGCTGGCCGGAAGCCGGGAGCTGGAGCTCCAGTTTCTGCTGCCCCGCTTCGTGGCGCTGGAGAAGCTGATGGCGGCCGACCCGCGGACGGCGGGCTTCCGCCTCGTGCTGGCAGGCGCCCCGTCGCTCACGGAAGCCCAATACCGGCGCTATCTGCCCGCAGATTCGCGCATCGAGCTGATCTTCGGGCGTACTTATGACATCCTGCACCAGGCCCGCGCGGCTCTGGTTTGCTCCGGGACGGCCTCGCTCGAGGCGGCGCTCCTCGAAACCCCGCAGGTGGTTTGCTACGGCTTCCATCCGCTGACCTTCGCGATCGCCCGCCTGACCGTCCATGTGAAATACATCAGCCTGGCCAACCTCACCCTCGACCGGGCCCTCGTCCCCGAGCTGATCCAGGACGACGCGACCCCGGAGCGCATGTTCCGGGAGCTGGAACGGCTTTTGTGGGATGATGCCTGCCGCCAGCAGATGGCAGACGGTTATGCGGAACTGAAACAAGTGCTCGGCGGCGCAGGTGCGTCGGTGGGCGTGGCCCAAGATATCTATGAAACCTTTGCACGTATTTAAATATCAGGGAGCCGGCAACGATTTCGTAATTGTCGACAACCGGCGCGGGGAAGCGGATTTCCTCACGCCGCAGCTGATCAACCGCCTGTGCGACCGCCGCTTCGGCGTCGGCGCTGACGGCTTGATGACGCTGTGTCACAGCGACGTGGCCGACTTCGAGATGCACTATTACAATGCCGACGGCCCCGAAGGGACCATGTGCGGTAACGGGGGACGCTGCCTGGTGGCCTTCGCCGCGCTGATGGGACTCCAGCGCTATGAGTTCGAGGCCTGGGACGGCCATCACCGCGCCGAGGTGCTGGAATTCACGCCCGACCGTTGCGTGGTGCGCCTGAAGATGATCGACGTGGACGGTGTGCGGAAGTTCGACGACGGCTGGCTGCTGGAGACGGGCTCCACGCATTTCGTGCAGTGGGTCCAGGACCTGAAAGATTTTGACGTGGCCACCGAAGGCAAGCGGCTGCGCTGGGACCATCGTTTCCCGAAGGGCGCCAACGTGAACTTCACGGAGGCAGAGCCGGAAGGGCTCTTCGTCCGCACCTACGAAAGGGGGGTGGAGGCGGAGACCTGGGCTTGCGGCACGGGTTCCACCGCCGCTGCCATCGCCTCTTGGCTGCGCGGCGTCCCCGGCTGCACGGTCTGTGACGAGAACGGCAGTCGCCGCGTGCGCTATGCCATCCGCACCCTGGGCGGCCGCCTGGCCGTCGATTTCCTGGCCGAAGACGACGGGCGCTGCCACGACGTCTACCTGACCGGCCCGGCCGTCAAAGTATTTGAAACCGATATCGATCCCGACCGTTTATAAGACTGTCCGTATCATGAAGAAGCTGAAACCCCGAATCCGATTCAAGAAGCTGGGCATCAAGAAAAAGGTGCTCCTGGGATGCATCGTCCTGGCCGCCATCCTGTTTTTCTCCAGCCTGATCTCCGTCTACGAATTCACGCGGATGAACCGCTACGTGTCCGGCGTGATCGCCGACAACATCCGCAGCATCAATGCGGCCCGGAAACTGATGTCCGTGTCGGAACAGTACAATGTCAGCCTGATGAACGATCTGGTGCTGGAAAGCGACGCCTCCCGTCCGGAAGACATCTCGGTGTTCCAGGGCGAGGAACTGGTGGCTTCGTTCGAGAACCTGAGCCACAGCTTCGTCACACCGGCCGAGCAGGCCGCCGCCGATTCGGTGATGTACGCCTATTCGGCCTACATGCAGGTGGTCGCGGAAGCCGGCCAGATGTGGGAGCAGGACTACGCCGCGCGGCAGCACTGGTACTTCAACCGCCTGCAGCCCGTGTACCTGAAGTTTCGTGGCTACATGACGCAGCTGACCTCCATCTGCCAGGACGCCCTGGTCAAGAATTCACAGGACATCCGCGAAGGCACCTACCGCAGCCTGATGCCCGGCGTGGTGTCGGTGCTGGTGGGCCTGATCATGGTATTGCTCTTCAACTACTACCTCAACTATTTCGTCATCAATCCGCTGCTCAAGGTGACGGCTGGCATCAAGGGCTACCGCTACCATGGCCGACGCTATGATGTGAAACTGGACAGCGACGATGAACTGGAGGAACTCAACGAGGCGGTCGGTGACATCGTGGAGCAGAATCAATCGTATAAACGGGAGCTGGAACGATGAACTGGGGCGTGATATCAAGAAATGTGGGCATCGCACTCATCTGCTGTGCGAGCTTCATGTTCCTGTCCGCACTGGTGGCGGCTCTTGACGGCTTTGACTCGTCGTTCTCGCCGCTGCTGCTCAGCGCCATCTTGACCATGATGGTCGGCATCTTCCCGCTCATCTTTGTCCGCCGCCACCGGGACATCAATACGCGCGAGGGTCTGGCCATCCTGCTGATCGCCTGGTTCATGAGCTGTATCTTCTCCATGCTGCCCTTCGTGCTCTGGGGCGGGGAGTTCACGCTGGTGAACGCCTGGTTCGAGAGCGCCTCCGGTATCACGACCACGGGCGCGACCGTCTTGCAGGACATCGAGGCCCTGCCCAAGGGCCTGCTCTTCTGGCGCTCGTCCACCCACTACATCGGCGGCCTGGGCGTAGTGGTCTTCATCATGATGATCCTGCCTTCCTTCGGCACGGTGCGCTTCAAGATGAGCAAGATCGACGTGGACGACATCTCCAAGAACCACTACCAGTACAAGTCCAACAAGTTCGTCCGTGTGGTTGTATCTGTCTACATCGGCATTACAATCTGCTCGTTCCTCAGCCTGCTGCTGGCCGGCATGCCGCTCTTCGACGCCGCCAACCATGCGCTCAGTGTCACGGCCACAGGTGGCTTCAGCATCAAGAACGCCTCCATCGCCGCCTACGATTCGCCGCTGGTGGAGTGGATCCTCATCTTCTTCATGATCGTGGCCAGCCTGCATTTCGGCCTGATCTACGCGTCCTTCGCTACGCGGACCTTCAAGGTGCTGAAGAACCCCGTCACGAAGTTCTACCTGGCGACGATCGCCATCATCGGTGTGCTCGTGGGGTGCAACCTCATGTATAGCGGCACGATTCCGAACTTCTGGGAGGCGATGCGCCACAGCTTCTTCACCGTCGTCTCGACCATCTCAACCACGGGCTTCGGCTCCACCGACACCAATGTGTGGCCCGTGTTCTCGATCCTCCTGCTGCTCTACGCCGGCATCCAGTGCGGCTGTTCGGGCTCCACAACCTCGGGCCTGCGTTCCGACCGCGTGTACCTCACGCTGAAGGCAGCCCGCGCCCAGGTCATGAAAATGGCGCACCCCACCGCCGTGGTACCCGTCAAGTCGGACGGCCAGGTCATCGAACGGGAACTGATCTCAAGCATGTCGCTCTATGTGCTGCTCTACCTCGTCCTGACCCTGGTGATGGCCGTCGTGTATGCAGCCTTTGGCCTCGATATGGTCACCTCCGTGAGCGCTTCGGTGTCGATGATGAGCAACATTGGGCCGTGCTTCGGCAGCTTCGGATCGTCGATGAGCAGTTTCGCTGCGGCGCCCGAAGCCATCAAGGTCCTGATGGGCATCCAGATGATCATCGGCCGTCTTGGCATCTATTCCATCCTCCTGGTGTTCGTCCTCTATAGAAAGCGTGCCTGATGGGAGTGGCCCAGTTCTTCTCTGAGCGGCTCCGGGACCATCTGGGCTATCCGCCGACGCCGTGCCAGGAGCGGCTTTTCGACGCGCTGGCGGAATTTGCCATGCAATATGAGACCTGCGACCTGCTGCTGGTGAGCGGCTATGCGGGCACCGGCAAGACCTCGGCCATCGCGGCCTTCGTCAAGACCCTCAAGGAATTGAAATACCGCTACGTGCTGCTGGCCCCGACGGGCCGGGCGGCCAAGGTGCTCTCGGGCTTTACCGGGGAGAAGGCTTCGACCATCCACCGGCACATCTACCGCCAGAAATCCATGCACGACGGTGTAGGGGAGTTCCAGCTCGACTTCAACAAGGCCAAGGACACCTTCTTCATCGTCGATGAGGCCTCGCTCATCTCGGTCGACACGAGCCAGGGCGGGGGACTGTTCGGCTCCGGCGACCTGCTCGACGACCTGGTGCGCTACGTGCGCAGCGGCGTCGACGACAAACTCATCATCATCGGCGACCGCGGCCAGCTGCCGCCCATCGGCCTGGACCGCAGTCCCGCCCTCGACGAAGACTACCTGCGCCGCTACGGCCCGGTGATGACGGCTCATCTCGACACCGTGGTGCGGCAGGCGGCCGATTCAGGCATCCTGACCAACGCCACCATCATCCGCCGCCTCATCGAGGCGCAGCGGGTGGAAACGCCCCGGCTCCGGCTTGCCGGCTTCCCCGACGTGGAGCGGATCGACGGCAGTCAGCTCATCGAGAAGATCGGCGATGCGGTGGGCCGCTACGGGCTCGACGACATCGTGGTGCTCTGCCGTTCCAACAAGCGGGCGAACCGCTACAATGCGGGCATCCGCGCTTCGGTGCTTTATCGCGAGGAGCGCCTCTCCCGCGGTGACAAGCTGATGGTGGTCAAGAACTGCTACCAGTTCCTCGACAATGTGCCGGAGCTCGATTTCATCGCCAACGGCGACGTGGCACGACTGATGCGCCTCTCCCGCCATGAGGAGCGCTACGGGCTGCATTTTGCCGAGGCGGTGCTCTCGTTCCCCGACTACAACGACGTGGAAGTGACTGCCAAGGTGGTGCTCGATACCCTCGAATCGGAGCAGCCCTCGCTGGGCACCGAGCAGCAGCGCGCTCTCTGGCAGGGCGTGAACGAAGACTACGCCGACGAGCGCAATGCGCGCAAGCGCTACCAGAAAGTCCGGGAGGATCCCTACTACAATGCCCTCCAGATCAAATATGCCACGGCCATCACGGGCCACAAGTCACAGGGTGGGCAGTGGTCCTGCGTGTTCATCGACAACCCGTTCTGGAAAGAACTCACGCTCGACGACCTGAAATGGCTCTATACGGCGGTCACCCGCGGTGTCGAGAAAGTATTTTTTGTTAACTTTAAGGACGAATTTTTCGAATCAAAAACAGAGTAAGATATGTATTGGATTATGTTCATCGCCGTAGCTGTCCTCAGCTACATCGTGCAGGCGTCGTTCCAGAAGAAGTTCCAGAAGGCGGCGGAGCTGCCCCTGCTCAATGGCATGAAGGGCTGTGACGTGGCCCGCCAGATGCTCTCCGACCATGGCATCCACGATGTGAAGGTGGTGTCGACGGACGGCCAGCTGACCGACAATTTCAATCCGACCAACAAGACGGTCAACTTGAGCGAGGCGGTCTATGGCCAGTGCAACGTGGCGGCGGCCGCGGTGGCCGCGCATGAGTGCGGACACGCGGTCCAGCATGCGCGGGGCTACATTCCGGTGAAGGTGCGCTCGGCGCTCGTGCCGGTGGTTTCGTTCAGCTCGCGGCTGATCCCGATCGTGCTGCTGGCCGGCATGCTGCTGATCAATGTCTTTCCGCAGATCATGTGGGTGGGCATCATCCTCTTCGCGCTGACCACGCTTTTCAGCTTTGTGACCCTTCCCGTCGAGATCGACGCCAGCCGCCGGGCGCTTGCCTGGCTGAGCGAAAAGGACATCATCGACCCTTCCAACGAAGATGAGGCCCGTGGCGCCCTGCGTGCTGCGGCCTATACCTATGTGATTTCAGCGCTCAGCTCGCTGGCCACGCTCATCTATTACCTGTCCATCTTCTCCGGACGCAGAAACTGATTTTAGCCATGAAAAAACTCCTGCTTACCTTGTTGGCCCTCGCGCTGCTGCTGCCTGTGCAAGGCCAGAACGCGCTCACTGGCAAGCGCTTTACCGATAAAGAATTACTGAATGCTTTTCCGGAAGATATCGTCCGGCCCGCTCCTTTCATCTCGGGCTTCGACAAAGACGGCACGCTGCGCTACCGGGCGGGCTTCGATTCCTATGTCTATTCGCTGAAAGAAGGGACCTTCCGTTCGGATGGCGTGTCGCGGCCGCGGATGCGCGGGGCGCGGCCCGAGGAACTGGTGCCCGGCTGGGTCAATCCGACCTGGTCGCCCGACTCCACGAAGATCGCTTTCACGCTCAACAACGACCTCTATTCTATTGACGTGCATTCGAAACACGTCACCCGCCATACCTGGGACGGCAGCGACCTGATCCTCAATGGCTACGCCTCCTGGGTGTACTACGAGGAGATCTTCGGACGTCCGTCGCAGTACCGCGCCTTCTGGTGGTCGCCCGACAGCAAGGTGATTGCCTACTACCGCTTCGACAATTCCCAGGTGCCGATGTTCCCCATCTATTCTCCGAAGGGGCAGCACGGCTCGCTCAACCAGACCCGCTATCCCAAGACCGGCGACCCGAATCCCGAGGTGAAGCTGGGCTTCGTGTCTGCGAATGGGGGAGAGACCGTCTGGGCCGACTTCGACCCGAAGGAGGATCAGTATTTCGGCACGCCCTTCTGGAGCGGTGACGGCACGAAGCTGATGGTCAGCTGGATGGACCGCGCCCAGGACAATTTCAAGCTCTATTCCGTCACGCCGGCCACCGGCAGCAAGGTCCTGGTTTACCAGGAGCACCAGGACTGCTGGATCGACTGGATGGACGGCATGCTCTTCTCGAAGGAAGGCATCTACATCGTGCGCGATTTCACGGGCTGGCAGCAGATCTATTTCCTGTCCTACGACGGCAAGCAGTTCGAGCAGCTCACCACCGGGGAGAACTGGGGCGTCAACCTGCTGAAGGTCGACAAGAAACACCTCTATTTCACCGCCAAGCGCGCGGCGACCACCCGCGTGGATATCTACCGGGTGAACCTCAAGAGCAAGGCGCTGCAGCGCCTGTCCTACGGCGACCTCAGCTTCTCGGGCGTGCAGATATCCGAGGACGGCAAGTATGTGGCGGCCCTGGCCTCCAACTACACGACGCCCACGCAGCTGGTGCTCATCACCGTGCCCAATTCGGGCGACGTGGACCCGGCCAAGCAGGTCAAAGTCCTCTACGATGCGAAGGGCTCGAAATTCGATGACTACGCCATCGCCCTGCCCGAGCTGGTCTACATCACGACCCGTGACGGCCTGCGCATCCCGGCGTCCGTCACCTGGCCGGTCGATTTCGACAAGAACAAGCGCTATCCGGTGAAGGTCAACATCTACGGCGGTCCCGACAATCCCCAGGTGCGGGAAAGCTGGCGCGGCGTGACCATGAACAGCCAGTGGTGGCCCTATCACGGCGTGATTCTGGTGACGCTCGACAACCGGGCTGGCGGCCACTTCGGCAAGAAAGGCGTCGAAGCGGTCTACCGCAACCTCGGCATCCTGGAGCTGGATGACTTCTGCGACGGCATCGATTATTTCCGCCAGATGCCCTTCGTGGCTGAAGACAAGATCGGCGTTGAGGGCTTCTCCTTCGGCGGCACGATGACCACGCTCTGCGTGACCGAAGGCAACGAACACTTCCAGTACGGCATCGCCGGCGGCGGTGTCTACGACTGGCGTTTGTACGACACGCACTATGCCGAGCGCTACATGGACCGTCCGCAGGACAATCCGAAAGGTTACCAGCGCTCGCGCGTGATGGACCGGGTCGGGAACTACAAGGGCGACGACAGCAACATGCTGCGCCTGACCCACGGCACGGGCGACGACAACGTCCACTTCCAGAACACGCTGCAGCTGATCGATCAGCTCCAGAATGACCACAAGGACTTCGAACTGATGATCTATCCCGACGGCATGCACGGCTACCGCGGTGACCAGGGCATGCACTCAGCCATGCAGGACTACAAGTTCTGGTACAAGTATCTGCTTGAGCAGCCGCTGCCGGACTGCCTGTTTGAATTCTACCAGAAAAAAGCCGCGACGTCTTTCCCGCCGCGGCCGTAAGCTGATTTGTCATGCCGGGCCAGGAACGCCGGCTTTGTAGAGATGTCCGACGAAATATTCACCCGTTTTCTCCTGGAACATGCCGATGACGATCCGGAGCGCCTGCTGTTGTCGGCGGACCGCTGGCCGGCGCTCGACGTACGGCGGGCGGCGCGGATCATCGCGGCGCGGCGCAAGCTACGCGACAAGGTGCCGGCATGGCATGCCTGCCCGGCGCTCGACTACCCGGCCAGTCTGCCGCTGGAGCAGTGCAGTTCCGAGGAAACAGCCCGCTACAAGCAGGTTTTCGTGCCGGCGGGCGGTCGCATCGCCGACCTGACCGGCGGTCTGGGCGTGGACAGTTGGGCCATGAGCGCGACAGCGGCCAGCGTTGACTACTGCGAACGGGACGGCGCGCTCTGCGCCGCCGCCCGCCACAATTTCCCGCTGCTGGGCGCTGGCAACATCAGCGTGCACGAAGGCGACGGCATCGCCTGGCTGGCGCAGGATAAAGAGGGCTTCGACCTCATCTACCTGGACCCGGCCCGTCGCGGGAAAGCCGCGCAACGGGTCTACGACATCGCCGGCTGCGAACCGAACCTGCTCGAAGTCAAAGAACGCCTCCTTCAGCACGCGCCGCGTGTCCTGGCCAAGATTTCCCCGATGGCCGATATCTCCCGCACCCTGCGGCAACTGCCCGAAACCAGGGAGCTGCACATCGTGGGCGCCGGCGGAGAAGTGAAGGAGTTGCTGCTTCTGCTGGAACCGTCTCAGCCCGCTGCCCCGCTGATCGTCGCTGCGGAGGGCGGCGTCCGATTCGCCTTCCATCCCGACGAGGAGCCGGCCGCGGAAGTCCGCTATGCCCAGCGCATCGGGAGCTATCTCTTCCAGCCGGCCAAGGTCTTGCGCAAGGCCGGCGCTTTCCGCCTGCTCTCTGCGCGCTATGGCGTGGCCAAGCTCGCCCCCAGCACCCAGCTCTACACCGCCGATGCGCCGGTGGACGGATTTCCCGGCAAATGTTTCGCCGTGGAAGAAGTCATTCCCTGGAGCAAGGCGGCCATCCAGGACCTCCGCCGCCGCTTCGACCGCCTCGAGCTGACCGCCCTGAATTTTCCCCTCGCCACCGACGCGCTGCGGCAGCGTCTGGGCATCCCTGGCGGCGGAAACCGCCACCTTTTCGCTACCACCCTCAACCAAACGAAAATCCTGATCCTCTGCCAGTCATGAGAGAGAATTATACCGAAATCGAATCCCTGTATGCCTTGCGGCAGGTGCTTTCCCACAACGAGACCCTGCGGCACTACGCCTTCCAGTCCGTCAACTTCGAGAAGAGCGGCTTCCCGATGGAAAAATACCGTTTCGAAGACTGCCTCTTCATGGGCTGCACCATCCCGCCCCGCATGTTCTATGCAATGGACGAAGCCTGCATCGTCCTGCCCCGCGTGAAGATGCCCTACAAGGTTTTTCCCAACAAACTCTACGACGCCCAGTCTCTCTACCTGCACTACAAGCCCGGCTACCACGAGACCTACTATACCTGCTATGACACCATCGTCTACGACCGGTATATGGCCATGGGAAAGGCGACCAGCGACATCAAGGAGACGCTCTGCCGCCTGCTGCACGACCATTCCATCAGCAACGCCATCGAACAGCTCGTCTCCGAGTATGACGAGAAAGACATCGTGGCCGTCATGGGCGGACACGCGGTCAAGCGCACCGACACCCAGTATCACCAGATCGTCGACATCAGCAAGCGCCTGACCGAAGCCGGCAAGCTCATGATCAGCGGGGGCGGCCCGGGTGCGATGGAAGCCGTGCACCTCGGGGCCTGGATGGCCGGCCGCAGCGACGCCGAAGTGGAAGACGCGCTCTCCATCCTGGCGCCTACGCCCACGTTCCGGGAAAAAGGCTGGCTCACAACAGCCTGGCAGGTGATGGACAAGTATCCCCGCGACCCGCAGTTCCACAGCCTCGGCATCCCCACCTGGTTCTACGGGCACGAGCCCGCCACGCCCTTCGCTTCACAGATTGCGAAATTCTTCGACAACAGCCTCCGCGAAGACTGCATCATCTCGCTCCCCAAGGGCGGCATCATCTTCACGCCGGGCAGCGCCGGCACCATCCAGGAAATTTTTCAGGACGCTGCGCAAAACCACTACAAGACCCTGGGCAGCGCCAGCCCCATGGTCTTCTTGGGGAAACAGTACTACACCGAGGACGTGCCCATCTACTCCCTGCTGCGCGATCTGCAAGACAGGGGCCGGTATCAGAACCTGCTGCTATCCATCACCGACGAAACCGACGACGTCATTCGTTATCTGATGGACTTCCACCGTCCGTTCCACCAATGGTCCGGGCAATCTTATGAATATTAAGGCTGCGGGCTGAGGCGTCGATGATGTCCTTGTAGACGCCGCCTTTCTTGTACACCTCGTCCGGATGGCCCGACTGCTCCACGCGGCCGGTCTTCATGACATAGACCATCTCACTGTCGATGATCTGAGAAATGCTGTGCGAGATGATGATGACGGTGCGGTCTTTTTTGATCGCGTCGATGCTGTTCTTGATCTGTTCGGTGGCAATGGCATCGAGGCTGGCAGTCGGCTCGTCGAGGAAGATGACAGGCGGGTTCTTGAGGAACATGCGGGCGATGGCCACGCGCTGCTGCTGACCGCCGGACAGATCGGAGGCCTTGTTTTCGAACTGTTTAGGCAACTCCATAATCTGGTCGAGCAAATGCGACTTGCGGGCTGCCTCCACCACCTCTTCGTGCGTGGCGTCGGGCTTGCCGTAGCGGATGTTCTCCTCGATGGTACCGTCGAAGATGTGGTTCTTCTGCAACACGAGGCCGATGTGTTCCCGCAGATACTGGGTGTCGTATTCCCGCAGGTCCACCCCGTCAAGCAGAATCTGGCCGGACTGCGGCTCATAGAACTTGTCCAGGAGGTTAACGACGGTGCTCTTGCCGGCGCCGGAAAGACCCACCAGTGCGGTGATCTTACTGGGCTCGATGGTCATGTTTACGTCAAAGAGAGCCTGGTTGCCATTGGGATAGGTAAAGTTGACATCCTTGAGCTCGAACTTGCCACGGATCTTTTCGGGGCGGTAGCTACCGGAAGGTTCGACTTCCTTCTCGGAGTTCAGGATGCCGAAAAAGCCCTCAGCATAGATGAGCGCGTCGTTCACATCGTCGAAGATACGCTGAAGCTGTGTGATCGGAGCGATGACGTTACTGAAGAGCATCACGTGGTACATGATCTTACCGATGGTCATGCCGGGATACTCCTTAAGCACCAGATAAGCCGTCAGGATGATGACCAGTACGGTGCCCACCTGCTTGACGAATCCTTTCAGGCCGTTGAAGTAAAAGGCTACCTTCCGCGTCTTCATCTGGTTGGCGGTCACCTCGTTCTGGATCTGAAGCTGCTTGTCTGCCTCGATCTTCTCGCGGTTGAAGCTCTTGATGACATTGATCGAGTCGATGATATTCTTGATGCCCTGGCTCTTGGTTTCAAGATGTCCGCGCATCTCGCGCCGCCAGCCCTTCAGACGCCGCGCCTGCCTGTAGGTAATCCAGAAATAGATGGGCACGATGCACAGTGCCACGAGACCCACGTACACGTTCGCCACGAACATCAGGATGAGGGCCAGGAGAGCACTGGTAAACAGGGGCAGCAGGTCGATGAAGAAATTCTGCACCGTGCGTGACAGCGAACTCACGCCCTGGTCGATACGCGCCTGCACTTTGCCCGTGGCGTTCTCATCCGTGTTGAAATAGGCCATCCGGAAGGTCAGCACCTTTTCGATGACGCTTTGCGCGAGGTCGCGCGAGACGAAGATACGCATGCGTTCGCCGTAGTAGTTCTGGGCGAAGGTAATCAGGGCCGAAAGGATCTCCTTGCCCAGCAGGACAATGGAGATAATGGTCATGATGCGGGCGGCCTGGCTCCAGGTAAAATCAGTGCCGATGAGTGCGTTGATGGCATCCACGGTGCGGTCGAGCACGATGGCGTTGACCTGCGCCATAAGCGATCCTACGAGCGTGAGGATCAGCGTGATGACCACCAGCCAGCGGTAAGGCCGGACGAAAGGGCGGATGTTCTTGAAGAGTTGGAATAGGTTCATGCCACAAAGTTAAAAAAAATGGAAGTGTACTGGATTCTTTGTAAATTCGTAGCCATAAAATCCACTTCCAAATGAAAAAGACCTGCCTTTTGGCCACGCTGCTGGTGGCCGTTCTCCTGTCGGGCTGCCAGAGCAAGCCACAGGACTGCCCTTCTTCCGCCCTGGACGTCATAATGTCCCGGACCAGCATCCGCAATTTCACGGGTGACCCCGTGCCTCAGGAACAGCTGGAAACCATCCTGAAAGCCGGCATGGCTGCACCCACCGCCATGAACGTCCAGCCGTGGCGCTTCGTTGTTGTCACCGACAAGGACAAGATCGCCGAAGTCTTCGGCGCCGGTCCCCGGAGTGGCATGTTCACGACAGCCGGCGCAGTAATCGTTGTCTGCGGACAGACTACTTTCATGCGCAAGCCGTTCGGCCAGCCCGACGGTCCTGAGACGGAACAGCCCAACATCTTCTGGTATGAAGACTGCTCGGCCGCGGCTGAGAACATCCTGCTGGCCGCCCATGCCCTCGGCCTCGGCGCTGTCTGGACAGCCGGTTACCCGGCACAGGAGCGCATCGCGCCTATCGCCGCCGCCCTAGGCATCCCCGCCAACGTCGTTCCCCTCTGCATTATCCCGTTAGGTGTTCCTGCCGAGAATCCGGCTCCCAAGGACAAATGGAAACCCGAAAACATCCACTGGGAACAGTGGTAGACAGCCGGTAGTTGAAGTCGCAGCCATCAGGCTGCGATTTTTATTCTCGAACTTTGTTGCCGTATACAATAATCTTATAATTTATGAATTACGGCTACATCAGGGTGAGCACGGACAGGCAGTCCGTGCTCAACCAGCGGCACGAGATTGCACGTTTCTGCCGCGAACGGGAGATCCAGATCGATGGATGGATCGAGGAGACCATTTCCGGTACAAAAGACTATGGCAAACGGCGATTGGGGAAACTGTTGAATCGGGTAGGCAAAAACGACCTGATTGTCTGCGCGGAATTGTCGCGGCTGGGAAGGACCCTCTTCATGATTATGGAGATCCTGAACCACTGCATGGCGCGGGAGTGCCAGGTCTGGGCCATCAAGGAAAACTACCGGCTGGGAGAGGACATTCAGAGCAAGGTGATGGCCTTTGCTTTCGGCCTTTGCGCTGAAATCGAGCGTTCGCTCATCAGCCAGCGTACGCGGGAGGCGCTGGTCAGGAAGCGGGAAGAGGGTGTCCATCTGGGCCGCCCCGCGGGTGTGCGCAACCGGACCCGGAAATTGGATGACAAACGGGATGAGATTCTTCGCTGGCTGGAAGATGGCTGTCCGAAGGTGGAAATCGCCCGTCGCTGCTCCGTTGCGACCAAAACGCTCTACAACTGGCTGCACGATTACGAAACCGAAAACAAGGTTGAAAAAACGACTCACCACCCTTGTGAGAGTGGTGAGTTTGAGTAGATTAACCGTTCGTTTTATCTTCATGCAAAGTTAATTCTTTTTTTCGGTCTGACAAATTTTTTGTCGTTTTTTATTCTGTTGTTTTTTTGCAAATTAGTGTTAGAGGGGCCCCTGGGAAGGGCCCTCAATGGGTTACAGAAGACGCATGTAAATAAAACGAACGTTTAATTTACACACGCGAATGCTCCGAACCCGACCGTGGAACTTCTGCTTGATGCTATGGCTGCTTCTGACGCCTTTTTGCGCCGTCGCTCAGCCACTGTCCGCCCCGGTTGTTTCGGCCACCGATACGCTCGAGATTTATTTCCGTCTCGACAGCACCTCTATAGACATGTCGTTCGGCGACAATACCCGCCGCTGGCAGCAGTTCGAGGAGCGATTCTTCCACGACTATGAAGGACGGAACGCCGCCGGCATCCAGTTCGACATCTATGCCGGTGCTTCGCCGGAGGGCCCTGCCAGCCACAACCGCGAATTGGGTGAAGGACGCGGCCAGGCCATCGCTGAACTCATCCAAACACGTTTCGGCGGTCGAGTCGGCCGTATCGAGGTCCACAATCTGGGGCCCCGCTGGGACGATCTTTACACCAGCGTGGCGGCGAGCCATGAACCGTGGCGCGATACGGTGCTCTCCATCCTTAGCATGCCGGAGCCGGAAAACAGCTACTGGCGGGGCCCGCGCGAGCGACGGCTCCGCGAACTCTACGGCGGCAAAGTGTGGCCGGAACTGCTTGCACGCTACCTTGCTCCGCTCCGCAGCGGGGGAACGGCCGTCGTAAGCTGGCACCCGGAGCGCGATACGCTGGTGGTGAAAGACACGCTCGTCATCCGGGACACAGTGGTGGTCA
Organism: uncultured Bacteroidales bacterium; assembly: GCA_905233345.1. GTDB lineage: Bacteria > Bacteroidota > Bacteroidia > Bacteroidales > UBA932 > Cacconaster. The sequence goes on along the minus strand of CAJODQ010000014.1, from coordinate 11,151 downwards.
TCCATGAGAATCACCATTACACCTATTATACACCAGTCCCCGTTGAGCCGGAACCCGACACTCTCGTGCCGGCCGACCAGACGCCCGCCTGGGCCGTGAAAACCAATTTCGCGCTCTGGAGCGTGGTAGCTCCCAACGTCCAGCTGGAGTTGCCGCTGGGGACGCGCAACCGCTGGAGCCTCGAGGTCGAATATTTCCACCCGTGGTTTATATGGAATACGAACGCGCAGGCCTCGCAGTTCCTGAACCTGGGCGCAGAGATACGGCTGTGGCTTGGCAACCGGACCTACCATCGCTGGCTCGACGGCTGGCATATCGGCTTTGCGGTGGCGGGCGGCAAGTACGACTGGGAGTGGATGACCCATGAAGGGTATCAGGGTGAGTTCCTCAACGCATACTTCAACTTCGGCTACCAGTGCCGCCTCGGCCGTCACTGGGCGCTCGATTTCGGGATCGGCGCGGGTGCGGTGGCTTCGCAGTATCGCCGCTATTACGGTGGGTCGGTCTATCCCGAGGGGCGGGAAGAGGCGTGGGACCAGCACCTGATCTGGCACAGCACAGGGCGTCTGCTCTGGCCCGGCGTCACCCACTTGAACATCTCGCTGGTCTATCTCTTCAACAACCGTCCGTTTCATTTCCGGACGCTCAAAAAGCTTGACGACGATGAGTAGGAGCCGAGGACATATTGTATTTGCGAAACAACTGGCGGTCCGTTCATTCATGCTACTCTCCATGCTGGCCGTCACCACAGCTTGCCTGCGCCGCGAGCTGTGGGTCTATACCGACGAGTACCGCCAGGTGGAACTCTACACCGACTGGTCGGAGTGCCCGTCGCGTCCGGGCGGCATGACCGCCTGGTTCCTGAGTGAGGAGGGGGATGGCCGCAATCGCCGTATCACCACCTCCGACGTCAGCCACAGTTGGCTGAACCTGCCGCGGGGCCTTTTTACGGGGATCATCTTCGACTGGTCGCCTGCCGAGTTCGGCAGTCTTGTCTTCACGGGCATGGATCGTCCGGAGACGGCGCTGGTCAAGGCTGCCCCTTCCGTGAACCAGCCAGTAGAGAACGATGAACTCTACGGCGGCCGGGCAGTTCCGGCGGGGATGGTGGTCCCGCTCAATGATACGACGGGCTTCTATACGCTCCTCGCCGCTCCCGACCCGATGTGCGCCGACACGCTCAAGCATGTGCAGATCATTACGGGCGTGGAGGGCGACCTGATCCCGTGGGAGACGCGCGAGGAATATGAAGCCTCGCTGCTCACCCAGACCTTTGAGTGCCAGCCGCATCCCATCACGTGGAATCTGCGGGTCCAGGTCTACGTCAAGGGACTGAAATACCTCCACAGCATGAAGGGCACCATCGCGGGACTGGCCGACGGCAACTGGCTGAATGAACTGCGCCATACGGCGTCGCCCTGCCTCCACCCGCTCGAGAGTTGGAGCACGCAGCACTTCTCCGACTCCCTGGGCGTAGTCAGCACCTCCATCCACACTTTCGGCCTCCCGGAGCAGGAACTGACAAAAACGGAAGGCTACGCTGTTCTGCCACACCTGCGCCTCAACCTCGAATTCCTGCTGCGCGACGAAGAGACGATTCTTCATTTCCACTTCGATGTAGGGGAGGAGTCGGTCACGATCTTCGAAGACCAGTTGCTGGTGCGGATCGAGATACCCATCGAGTGGGCGCCGCGCCTGCCCTATGTCGATGCGAAGGGCTCCGCCGGCTTTGATGCGAAAGTGACACCGTGGCAGAACGGCGGGAATATAGACGTCACTATGTAATAACAGGAGCCCTTGCCATGCCATACACGTATCCCCATACTCAGAAACGATGCCCTATGCACAAGCTCCCATTTTTTGCGGCCCTTGCCTTCCTCTTTCCGATGGTCCTCACCCAGTCGTGCCAGGACTTCTCCCTCCGGCGCGGTGATGCGCAGATAGCCATAGGCTTTTCGGCCAACGTCGTGCAGGGCACCTTCCCCGCAACAAAAGCGTCCGGAGAGATTGGGGAGGAGGCACTCCGCACGGGTGGCTTCGGCGTCTTTGCCTGCCACACCGGCATTCATACCTACGGAGAGGTGACGGTCTCGCCGGACTTCCTCTATAACGAACGTCTTTCATGGGGTGAGGGAGACGGCTGGACCTACTCTCCGCTTGCCTACTGGCCCTCTGACGAGGAGGCGGGCCAGCACTATCTGAGCTTCTTTGCATACGCGCCCTACAGCAGCGGAGATGCCTCGCTCCCTTATACGAACCCCGCGGGCTACTGCATACCTTCATGGAGCCGTCCTGCCGAGCCGTCGGATCCCTGGCTTCTTTACCGCCTGCATCCCGACGCAAACTACCAAGTCGACTTGCTCTATGCCGAACTTGTCGACCAGACCCGTCCCGGAATCTCCGCCCGCCTGCCCTTTACCTTCCGCCATGCGCTTGCCTGCGTGGGCGACAACGTGACAATCGGCTGTGGCGCCGCCCTGATGTCACAGCTCAAGGCGCTGGTCGATGGCGGCAGCACTTCTTCGATCGCGCTCAGCCTTACTTCCGTTACGGTGACTTATTCTCTGTTGGAAAAGGGACGGCTTGTGCTCTGGTCTGCGGACCCCGAGACGCCCTCGTGGCAGGCGGTGTTGAGCGAAAACCCGTTGACCGTGCGTACGGCGTTCTCGTGGAGCGGCGACGAAACGCTCTATAGCTATGACGGCGCGTCATCCGTGGTACATTCGTGGCGGAAATCGGGCAGAGGCATCTTTGCCATTCCGCTCAATGTCGATGGCGTCGACCAGACGGCCACTGTCACGGTGACGCTCAAGATCGTCCGGGGAGTGGAGGATCCCGTCACGCAAACCAACAGCCGCACGCTTTTCCTCCGGGGAAGCCTGGAGGCGGGCCAGAGCGCAGACATCACGGTCTCGCTGTCAACCCTGATCTTGTAGACGAACCATGAAAAGACGATTCAACATCCCTCTCCTTCTCCTTGCAGGTGCCCTGATATTCTCCTGCAGCGTCGTCGATGCTGGACGAGAAGGACTCGCCGGCAGCGGGCCCGTAGCCGTCACCTTCGGCGCCTATGTGAGTCGTGATATTCTCACAAAGGCGGGTGCGGCTGGGGAACTCAAGGAGACGGACGGGGTGGTGAATCTGCGCGAGGCGGGCTTTGGCATCTTCGGCTACTATACGCAGGATGCGTGGTACGACGGCGGATGCAGTCCGGACTTCATGTACAACACCCGGACGACCTACAGCGCCGAGGATGCTTGGACCTATTGGCCGTTGAAATACTGGCCCAATGCTTTCGGCGAGGGCGCCGACAGCCGCGTGACCGACCGGCTCTCCTTCTTCGCCTACGCGCCCTACGTGGCCGTCGATCCTGCTACGGGCCTGGTAGAGGGAAGCACCGCCTCCGGCATCACCTCCCTCACGCGCAGCGCAGCCACGGGCGACCCGCAGGTGAAATATGTGTCCAGCCTTGTTCCTGGAGAAGGCGTCGATCTCTGCTGGGGTGTGGGAGACAGCGACGGCCACCCGCTGGTCGACCTGGTTAAACCGAATGCGAACGACAAGGTTTCGTTCGACTTCAAGCACGCCCTCGCCGCCCTCGCCGTTACGGTCGATGCCGACTTCGACATCGTCCACGGCAGCGGCGACACGCCGACGGCGCAGGATGCCGCCACGCACATCTGGATCCGTTCCCTCACTTTCGAGGGCTTTGCCCTGCGGGGGACGCTCAATCTCAACTCGTCCTGGAGCGAAGATGAGCCTACGCCGGAGTGGGGAAGCCTGACCGGCGGGCTGCTGGGCTTCGCTCCCGTGACACTCTACGACGGCCGCCGCGACGGGCAGGAAGGCATGAATGGCGGCGCAGCCGGCAACGAGCAGCCAGCCCCTCTGAATCCGATTGTCGTCCAGTCGCTGCCTTACGGCAGCGGCAGCATGTCTGCGGGTGTGACCGCCACGGCCGTCAATCTCTTTTCCAGCAACGATCCGTCCGCCCCGGTCTATGTGATTCCCACCGGCGCCCCGCTGAAGGTGACCATCGCTTACGATGTAGAAACCATCGACGCCAAGCTCGCTGGTACGCTGGGCGATTGTGCGACAAATGGACGCTCGGTGGCAAATACCTTTACGCAGGCGCTTCCCCTGACGCTTCGCTCCGGCAGCCGCTATACGCTTGCGCTGCATCTCGGCATGACGAGCGTGAAGGTGGAGAGCGCCGTCACCGAGTGGTCGGAAGGATCAGCCATCAATTCTCAATAAAAACACATATAACCACTTAACCAAACAAAACAATCAAAGTATGATGAAAAGAACCCTTTTGATCATTGCGGCGGCGGCAGGACTGCTGGCCGCGTGCAATGTGGTCGAAGACAACGCGGAGATGGTCGAGGCGCGGAAGGCACCCGACCAGGCCGTGAACTTCGGCGTCTATGTCAACCGCGGCGTAGCCACGAAGGCCGGCTGGGCCGGCGAGCTCACTACGGCTGCTTTGATGACTTCCGGCGACGGGAATGTCGACGGCTTCGGCGTCTTTGGCTATTACACCAACGGCGAACTTTACAGTGAGACGGCGCGCCCGGACTTCATGTACAACGAAAAGATTACGTGGGACGAGGACAATGACGTTTGGACCTACTCTCCCATCAAGTACTGGCCCAACGAGCATGGCGCCAACGCTGTCAGCGAGGATGTCGACCGCCTGAGCTTCTTCGCCTATGCGCCTTATGTGCCGGTGACCGCATCGACCGGCGTGGTGACCGGCGATGCAAGCCAGGGCATCATCGGCTTGAGCCGCAACTCCGCGACGGGCGATCCGATGGTGAAATACGTGGCAGCCATGACCCCGGGTGCGGCGGTCGATCTCTGTTGGGGTGTCGATGCCGAAACCGGCGAGCCCAACATCGACATGACCAAGCAGAATACCACTGAAAAAGTGAGCTTCGCCTTCAAGCACGCGCTCGCTTCGCTCAACGTGCAGATTGACGCCGACATCGACAAGCTGCGTGATGCCAATCACGCCGATGAAGCAAATGCCATAGAGGTTGATGCATTCACCAAGGTCTACGTCCGCTCGGTGACTTTCGAGGGCTTTGCGACCAAGGGCGCCCTGAACCTCAACTCCAACGCGAATGCGGAAGAGGGCCCGAACTGGTATGACCTGGCAGGAACCGGCAAACTGACCTCCGATGTGGTGACGGTCTATGATGGCCGCCGCGACGGCAAGGAAGCTGTGTCGCAGGCCTCCTCCGAGACCCCGACCGGCCTCAATGCTGCCATCATCCAGACGGGCGCTTACACGACGACCGCCAATGCCGAGCACAGCTACATGTACGCGACGGCCGTCGCTCCGACGGCCGGCGTGACCAAAACGGCTGTCAATCTTTTCGATGTGGCGATTGAAGACCCCGATGATGACGACGAAGTTGCCGCTGCGCTTGCGGCACCCATCTATGTCATCCCGACCAACGAGGAGCTGAAGGTGACGATCGTCTACGACGTGGAGACCGCCGACGGCACCCTCTCCACCTATCTCTCTGACGGAAAGACCCACGGCAGCAGCGTGAGCAATGCCATCTCGAAGTCGATCTACCTCGATGGTGTCAGCGGTGACGTGCTGAAGCTCGAAGCCGGCAAGCGATATGAGTTGAAACTCCATCTCGGCTTGACGAGCGTGAAGTTCGAAGCTGTGGTTACGGCATGGGATGACACGACCAATGCATCCACGGACGTCAATCTCCCGGCAAACAATCCGAATGAATAACCTAACATGAACAAGAGAATGAAAAAGAATAAAATATTCCTGACATTGGCTGCCGCTGCCTCGCTGCTGGTCTCCTGCAACGTGGTCGACGACATGCAGAAGTCGAACCTGGAAAAGGACGACGAAGCCGTCCGGTTCGGCGTCTATCTGAACCGCGGTACCGACACGAAGGCGGGTACCGGCGGTGAACTTGTCACCGATGTTGAAGCTGGCAAGGTTGACCTGAAGAGCGCCGGTTTCGGCGTCTTCGGCTACTACGCCAACGGCGAGATGTACAGCGAAACCTCCAAACCCGACTTCATGTACAACACGAAAGTCACATACGATGATGGTGAAGATGTATGGACCTACTCCCCGCTGAAGTACTGGCCCAACGAGTTCGGCACGGAAGCCGTGAGCGAGGAGGTCGACCGCGTCACCTTCTTTGCTTACGCGCCGCATGTATTTGTCACTCCTTCGACGGGTATCGTCGAGACCGATCCCGATAAGGGCATCACGGCCTTGAGCCGCAACTCCGCCACGGGCGACCCGATGGTGAAGTACATCTCATCCCTCAATCCGGGTGGCGACGTCGACCTTTGCTGGGCTGTCAACGAGAATACCGGCAGGCCTCATATCGATGCCGTCAAGCCGAATGCCAAAGACAAGATCAAGTTCAACTTCAAGCACGCGCTCGCCGCGCTGAACGTGCAGATCAAGGCCGATTTCAGCGCCGAGAGGATGACGGCAGAACAAGAGGCCGCTACCAAGATCTTTGTCCGTTCGGTTTCCTTCGAAGGCTTCACCACGAAGGGTTCCCTCAACCTCAACTCCAACTGGACGAGCGAGAACACCAATCCGAATTGGTTTGACTATGCCGGCACCGGCAAGCTCAGTCAGGATGTCGTGACGATCTACGACGGCCGTCGCGACGGCAAGGAGGCTGTATCGGGCGCCGAGGCGCGCAACGAGACGCCGTCCGGCCTCAACCCGGTGGTCGTGCAGGACGGCACGTCTCGGGCAGGTGTTACGGAAACGCCCGTCAACCTCTTCGACAGTGAGACACAGACCGCTCCGGTCTATGTCATTCCGACCGGTGAGCCCATGAAGGTGACCATCGTCTACGACGTGGAGACCGTCGACGACAAACTCGCCACGACCCTCTCCGACGGACAGACCCACGGCAGCTCCATCGAGAATGCCATTACCCAGGAGGTCACTCTCACCATGCAGGCCGGCAAGAAGTATACGCTCTCGCTCAACCTGGGCATGACGAGCGTGAAGTTCGAAGCCGATGTGACCGAATGGGACGAGAAGTCCACCATCAACGCCGACCTTCCGGTCAACCGTACCGGCCTCTCGGGCGTGCGTTTCGTTCAAAATGATGAGACCTTTACCGGAGCCATCTATGCCTGGAAGAAAGAAAATGCCGCCAGCCTCGTGCTTCCGGCGCCGAAATTCTCCTTCTCGGATGTCGACGAGCAGGACCTGGAAGGAGCAAAGGCCATTCTGGGTTCTGCGATCACGTGGTCCGTATCTCCTGCTACGGGTGTCCTGACACTCGGAGACGACGGGGCGATTGCCAGCATCGACGGTGTCGGTTCTGCTACCGTCACGGTCATCGCATTGAAAGACAATGTCACCTATTCCTCTTCTTACTCGATCAATGTCAACGCCGTCGCGAGCGTCGAGTTCCCCACCGCTTCTCATAAGTTCTGGGCGGAAGATGCAACGACGACTGTTCCGGCGGCCGTCATCACCTACGTCGGTGGTGGATACGGCACTGCCATCCCGGAACCTGAGATTGCCTATAGTGCATCGCAGGCCCTCGCCGGCTTGGCGCTGGATACTGACACCCGGGTGGTTACCGCTACGTTAGATGATATGACATCTCCCAGCCTGAGCGACGACTATTGCATGAAAGTCAAGGCATCGGTTGCTGCTGATTATGCTGAATCAGGTGATGACGCTGTTGAATCTGCCGCTGACTATGAAGTCCATCCGGTCGTGACCGGTGTCTATTACGCAGACGGTTTCTCCGGCAACAAGGGACGCGTGGCAGGGTTGAACATCTCCCGCGCTTTCCTTCTCGCTAGGGGTAACGGATCCGGCGGGGTCACTTACGAGCTTTCCAGTGATGGAGATTTGAACCAGCTGGCAGGATTGAAAGGATATGGTTCTACCGATCCCACTCCGGACAATATCGGTTCTACAAGTGGAACTACACCTTACATCAGTTGGGTGAACCTGGGTAAGTATTTCACCAATAATGATGGCTTCAGCGCTTCAAATGGTTCCTTTGACTCGCAGCAGACTGTAAGCTTTGACGGTTTCAAAGTGCCGACGCAAGCTCAGTGGGCAAAAATCGTCAATACTGACGGAACCACGCGCACGGCATCGGCCGACATCGCCAGCCTGACCACGACCTACACGGGCAAGCACTACACGAAGATCACGGTCACCGGCCTGGATGCAGAAGTCTACGGTGTGAGCGAGATCAAGGGTCTGCTGATCTTCCCCGATAATGCCCAGGTTGCATGCAAAGCCCTTGCGAACCGGGCTGCCGGAAGCACCAACTACTTCGACTATACAGGCAACAGATATACCAGCATTACCCTCGACAATTTCAAGAAATTGACGAAGGGGGATGAAGCATGTATCTTCCTGCCTTATTGCGGTCGTTGGGGTTCGATGTATTCCCCGGCCTGGAACTCCCGCGGCAGCGTCGGCGGCTACTGGTCATCTACTGAGGGCTCTGATGCTGCTTACGGCTACGCCCTGGGCATCTACAATAACGGTGTTAATCCAGCCAGCTACTACGATAAGGAGTCGTTCCGGTCTGTCCGTCTCGTCAAAGAATAATCTTTTTACTTTTCTGCCTTACCCCGGCGCCCGGCGCCGGGGTAGGTTTGAAATCAATGCATGATCTATGACCTTTGCTGAAATTCTTGACATCGAAGACGCGAACACCAACAGGATCTACTTATACCGGGCCGGTAAGTTCCTGAAAGTCTACGAGCATTCCGCTTTTCTCTTTCACCGGTACATTGCCGACTTCAAACTGAGCCGCCGTTTCATCAAGACGGTCAACCGGTATGTGATCTCTCTGGGCTTTCCGGAGGCGAATCTCAAGAAGTGGCTCTATGCCTACCCTGTGCAGGAACTCGACGAAAAGCGCCTGGTGTGCGACATCGAAAAGAGCGTGGATGAAGTAGAGTACCAGGAATGGACCGAGTTGGCACGCGTACAAGCCAATCCGGGAGACCGGTATACGGTCCACACTTCGGTCATCGAGCACCAGCCTGTCTACAAGACGGCTTACGACCTGCATCTTCACGTCATCAGCTTGAGCAAGAATATCGCAAAGAACATGTGGGACCCTCATGCCTTGCGGGCCAAGCGGCTGTCGTATGACATCGCTTACGGATTGCGGACTTTTTACGAAGCCCCCGACCGGGACGCTCGCGTGGATGAGGTACAGGAAAAGTGCAGGGAACTGGCCTTTGTGCTCCAGATTCTTTGTGACCAGCGGCAGATATCGGTCAATTCCTTTGCCCTTGACAGTGAACGAATAGTTTCCGTCAGCATACAACTTGAAGGACTCCGCAGAACGGCCAAGGCCTAAGATATGCGGGGCGTTATTGATTCAGCAGCCCACTGTAACCCCGAAAACCGGTGACTCCGTGATCGTCTGACAATATATATGGGAACAGTAAGTTATTTCATGCCTGTCATGAGGTTTTCCTGCCGAAAAACCGGCTTTCCCTCGTGGCATCCCTGCAGCGGCTGCTTCAAGCACCTGGTTCCCCGGCCTGGAACAACCGCGGCAGCAACGGCAACTACTGGTCATCTACTGAGGGAACTGATGCTGCTAACGGCTACAACCTGAACATCAACAATAACAATGTTAATCCAGCCAACAACAACAATAAGGAGTCGTTCCGGTCTGTCCGTCTCGTCTAAGCATCCATTCCAAGAGCAACTGCTGACGGATTTGTTCACTGCGTATTATAAAGCCCGGGCCAATAAGCGGAATACATATACCCAGATGCGTTTCGAGCGCAATCTCTCTTTCAACATGGTGGCGTTGTACAACGAAATCATCACCCTGACTTACAAGGTCGACCGGAGCATGTGCTTCATCGTCAACCGCCCGGTCAAGCGGGAGGTATTTGCTGCCACCTTCCGGGACCGGATTGTCCACCACCTTCTCTTCATGTACCTGGCGCCGGTCTTTGAGCCGACTTTCATCTACGACAGTTATTCCTGCCGGGTGGGGAAGGGGACCCTTTTCGCCATCGAGCGTATGGAACACCATATCCGCTCCGTTTCGAACAACTATACGCAGGACTGCTGGATCCTCAAGCTCGACCTGCAGGGCTACTTCATGAGCATTGACCGGCTGAGGCTCTACGATATCGTAATCGGAACGCTTCAGCAGAAGGGCATGGACCGTGAGCCTCGATATCGCACGATGGTCTATCTGCTGCAGCAGGTCATCTTCAACGACCCTACACAGCACTGCCGTGTCAAGGGTTCACGCTCCGACTGGGAAGGGCTGCCCGCCTCCAAGAGCCTCTTTACGACCCGCGTCGATTGCGGCCTTCCCATCGGGAACCTCACCTCCCAGCTTTTCAGCAACATCTATCTCAACGGCCTCGATCATTTCGTGAAGCGGGAGCTCAAGTACCGGCACTATGGCCGCTATGTCGACGACTTCTACATCGTCGGTGTCGACAAGGCACGGCTGCTTTCCTCCATCAATGTCATCGATGCTTTTTTGAGAAAAACACTTTTTCTGCGCCTTCATCCGCGCAAGCGCATACTTCAGCGACAGGAATGCGGCGTCCCTTTCGTGGGTGGCATCCTCAAATCCCGCAAGCGATACTTGGCGCCCCGTTCCCGGAAATTGATGGCCGAGACCATTGCCTGGCGTTTCCGCTGCGAAGAGGACCCCTTCCTTCTGCAAGCCGTTATTCAATCCTACGAGGGCTATACAGCCCATTTCCAGCGTACAACATAATCCGTGCCTGGGCTAGTATCACCCTTCACAACGCACTTCATTTCTTCCAGACACGGATTTCTCCCCGGACGAGCTATTCATCGTCCGGGGATTCTTTATCCTTCCCCGTAATAAATTGCTTTTACACGCTTGCTTTTTTGAAATTAATGATTACTTTTGCGTAGCTATTACGGATTAATGTCCATTAATCCTAGAAGAAGGTAAAGAGCACTGGAACCTAAGGCGAAGGTGCTCTTTTTTCATCCAAGAATCTTTGGATTCTTGCGATTTTATCTGTATATTTGATAGATAAAATTCGAACACTATGGCAAACTATCTCGACGTGGCCAAGTCTTGGCTCAGCAACAGTTACGATGTGGAAACCCAGCGCGAAGTGCTGGAAATGATGAAG